>NZ_JBIVTH010000001.1:0-86242 GCF_044756625.1 Streptomyces sp. NPDC091682
GAAACGCCCGGTTACATTCCGAACCCGGAAGCTAAGCCTTTCAGCGCCGATGGTACTGCAGGGGGGACCCTGTGGGAGAGTAGGACGCCGCCGAACAATTATTGCGGAAGCCCCGCACCAGCCCTTTATGGGTTCGGTGCGGGGCTTTTCTGCGTTCACCGGCCGGATCGGATGTCGGAGCCGGGAAACGCAGGTGAGCCGGTGATGGTACGTCGTTAAGATCCCGGGCATGAGCGATGACTATGTGATCAGGGCCGTGCGGGGCGACGAGTGGGAAAAGGTCAAGGAGCTGCGTCTGGTGGCGCTCCGGGATCCGGCTGCGGCCGTGGCATTCCTGGAGACCGAGGAGGGGGCCCTCGCCCAGGGCGACGCGTACTGGCAGCAGCGTGCCGCGGGGGCCGCCGAGGGGCGGGGCGCCCGGCAGTTCATCGCCGAGGCCGCGGACGGACGGTGGGTCGGGTCCGTGACCGTGCTCATCGAGGCGCAGGGTGGCGCCGACTACTTCGGCGAGCCCATCGAGCAGCAGCAGGGCCACGTGGTCGGGGTGTTCGTACGACCCGAGCAGCGGGGGAGCGGGCTCGTGGAGAGGCTGTTCGACGCCGGGCTCGAATGGGCCTGGTCGCTGGAGGAGCCGGCGACCGAGCGGGTGCGGCTGTTCGTGCACGAGGACAACCCGAGGGCGGAGAGCTTCTACCGGCGGTACGGCTTCGAGGCGAGCGGCCTGCTGATACCACTGGAGACGGGCGCCAAGGAACGGGAGTACGTCTACGTGCGGCCGGCCGGGCCCGGCGCAGGCGCGTCAGGCGCGTCAGGCGCGTGAGGAAGGAAGAGCACGCTCCGGTGGGAAGGCGGCGCGCGTGCTGCTTCGACACGGACACGTGGGGAACGCTCGTCGCCGGGGAGTGGGTCCTCTAGGTGAGGGCGGCTTCCGGCCAGCGGGAGCGGGCCTGTTCGCGGCTGCGGCAGAGGGCGAGCAGGGGGAGCGTTCCCTCGGTCAGGAGTTCCGGGAACTGGGGGATCGGGGCCACGGCGGCCACGTCGTCCAGCACCAGGGTCAGTGGTGGGTCGAGCCGACCGTGGGATGACCGTGCGGCCATGCGGCGGCCGTGCTCGACCACGTGAGAGGCGAGTGCGGTGAGCAGGGGCATCGCACCCGGGTGGGTGCGGGGATCCTCCAGAGCTTCACCCACCAGGTAGAGGGTGCCCCCTTCGGCGACGAATGATGCCAGGGCGAGGGCATCGGCACGGTTCGAGTTGCAGGCCTCGCGGATGTGGATCGAGGTCAGGCAGGAGAGGGCACGGGCCGTCAGGTTCAGTGCGAGCTCGCGGCGTTCGGGGTGGGCGGTGAGGGCGCTCTCCAGTTCGCCGGCCGTGCCGGGGGCGGCCTGGGGGTGGGTGCGCAGGACGCGGACCGGTTCCTGGGCGCTGTTGCCCTGGGCCCAGCGGTGGAGCAGTTTGAACGGGCGGCCCTCGAGGGCGGCGGCCTGGAGCCAGCTGCGCAGGAGGGTCTCCGCGGTGTCGGCGACCGCTGCGTCCATGCGGGCCTGGGGGCGTACGGGGGCCAGCAGGGCGATTGCGCGGGCGGCGGCGGTGTCGCGGTCGGTGCAGCCCTCGGCCGGGTTCCAGTGCATGCGGGCCGGGGTGTCGCACAGGTGGGAGGGGTCGTAGAGGAGGACCGGGCCGAGTTTGGCGCGGGCGTCCTTGGTTTCGGCCCAGAGGGTGGGGGAGGAGGTGACGACGAGCGCCGCCCCCTCGACTTCGCCGATGCGGTGGGCCGCGGCGCGCAGGCGGTCGTTCGGGCCGCCGTACGCGATCCCGTTCGCTGCCGTATCGGTGGGCGTGAGGGTGGTGGCGGTGGCGGCCGGCCGGGGGGCGTAGCCGAAGCCGTAGCGGTAGGCCTCGTCCGCCGGGGCGGTGGCGGCTGGTGCGGTGGCCGCTGGTGCGGGCGAGCCGCCGGGGGTGCTGCCCCCGGGCCCCCGCGCCTCAAATGCCGGCGGGGCTGGATGTGCTGGTGCCGGTGCGGGGACCTGTGCCGCCTGCTTGGCCAGGGCGCGGCGGGATTTGGTGCGGGCGATCACGCCGATGGCGAAGACGGTGAGTACGAACATCACCAGGAGTTGGCTGACGAACAGGCCCCAGAACAGGCCCCAGCCCGACAGGGCTGCCGGGTCGGTGTCCGGCCAGGCGGCGGGGATGTCGTGCGGTTGCGCTATCAGGGCGCGGACGGCTCCCGGGGTCCGGGTGAAGGTGACGGTGTCGGGCCAGGTGCCGTTCGCGAAGAGGGCCGCGAGGCCGGTGGCCGACCAGACGAGGACGGCGAGGCCCAGGAGGAAGGCCAGGAGGCCGACCAGGAGGCCGTCCGGGATGCCGCCGCCGCGTGCGGGGGGCTCCGTACGTCGTGCCTCGTGCATGGTCAGGCCACCGTGGTCGCGGATCCGGGACCGCCGCCGCGGCGGCGTTCGATGGACAGGGCCCGTTCCTCCGCCTCCAGTTCGGCGGCGAGCAGGTCGGCGGGGAGGTGGCTGGGGGTGGAGGACTCGGTCATGGCGCGGTCGGTGAAGACGAGGGGGCGTTCGGCTTCGGTGATCAGGTGTTTGACCACCTGGACGTTGCCGTTGACGTCCCAGACCGCGATGCCGGGGGTGAGGGTCGGGATGATTTCCACCGCCCAGCGCGGGAGGCCCAGTACGCGGCCGGTGGAGCGGGCCTCGTCCGCCTTCTGGGCGTAGATCGTTCTGGTCGAGGCCATCTTGAGGATGGCCGCGGCTTCGCGTGCGGCGGCGCCGTCGACGACGTCGGAGAGGTGGTGGACGACGGCGACGAAGGACAGGCCGAGGCGGCGGCCGAACTTCAGCAGGCGCTGGAACAGCTGGGCGACGAAGGGACTGTTGATGATGTGCCAGGCCTCCTCGACGAGGAAGATGCGCTTCTTCCGGTCGGGGCGGATCCAGGTGTGCTCGAGCCAGACGCCGACGATCGCCATGAGGATCGGCATCGCGATGGAGTTGCGGTCGATGTGGGAGAGGTCGAAGACGATGAGGGGCGAGTCGAGGTCGATGCCGACGGTGGTGGGGCCGTCGAACATGCCGCGCAGGTCGCCGTCGACGAGTCGGTCGATGACGAGCGCGACGTCGAGGCCCCAGGCCCGGACATCGTCTATGTCGACGTTCATGGCGAGGGCGGATTCGGCCTCGGGGTGGCGCAGTTGCTCGACGATGTCGGTGAGGACGGGCTGGCGGTCGCGGATGGTGTCGACGACGTAGGCGTGCGCGACCTTGAGGGCGAAGCCGGCGCGCTCGTCGAGGCCGTGGCCCATGGCCACCTCGATGATGGTCCGGAGCAGCGCGAGCTGGCCGGTCGCGGTGATGGCCGGGTCGAGGGGGTTGAGGCGGATCCCGTCGTCGTTGGCGGCGATGGGGTCCAGGCGGATGGGGGTTATCCCCAGCTGCTGGGCGATCAGGTTCCATTCGCCGACGCCGTCCTCGCCCTGGGCGTCGAGGACGACGACCTGGCGGTCCTTGAAGCGGAGCTGGCGCAGGACGTAGGTCTTTTCGAGGGCTGACTTTCCGTTTCCGGATTCGCCGAGGACCAGCCAGTGGGGGGCCGGGAGCTGCTGGCCGTACAGCTGGAAGGGGTCGTAGATGTAGCCCTTGCCGCTGTAGACCTCGCGGCCGATGATGACACCGGAGTCGCCGAGGCCGGGGGCCGCGGTGGGCAGGTAGACGGCTTGCGCCTGCCCGGTGGAGGTGCGTACGGGCAGGCGCGTGGTTTCGACTTTGCCGAAGAGGAAGCTGGTGAAGGCGTCCGTCAGGGCGGACATGGGATCTCGCATGGGCGGCACTTCCCTCCAGCTAGCGTCGGATGCCGGTGGCGAACGGCAAGGTGTTGACGAAGGCGCGGTGGTGCTCGCGGTCGCACCATTCCAACTTCAGGTAGGACTTGCCGGCGGAGGCGCGGATCGTCCGCTTGTCGCGGGCGAGGGCCTCCGGCGAACGCGAGGACACCGTGATGTACCCGACGAGGTTGACTCCCGCCGCACCGCTGGCGAGATCTTCACCTCTTTGGTCGAGCCGGCCGTGCGCGGCGATGTCGCGGGGGTCGACGGTCCGGTTCATTTTGGCGGCTCGGGAGGCGTCGGCCTCGTCGTTGGTCTTCTCGGTGAGCATGCGCTCGATGGCGACCTCGGTGGGCTCCAGGTCCATGGTGACGGCGACCGTACGGATCACGTCCGGGGTGTGGACGAGCAGTGGGGCGAGGAAGTTGACGCCGACGGGCGTCATCGGCCATTCCTTGACCCAGGCGGTGGCGTGGCACCAGGGGGCGCGGGTGGAGGATTCGCGGGTCTTGGCCTGGAGGAAGGTGGGCTCGACGGCGTCGAGCTCGGCGGGCCAGGCGTTGCGCTTGGTCATGGCCTGGATGTGGTCGATGGGGTGGTCCGGGTCGTACATGGAGTGCACGAGGGAGGAGAGGCGGCCCTGGCCGAGGGGCTGGCGGACGCGGATGTCGGCCTCGGCGAGGCGGGCGCAGATGTCGGTGAGTTCGCGGGCCATGACGATGGCGAGGCCGGTGTCGCGGTCGATCTTGCGGCCCTTGTGGGGGGTGCCGGCGCGGGCGATGGCGTTGGCCTCGGCGGCGAGTTCGCGCGTGTAGTGCATGCAGGCGACGAGGTACGCGCGGTGCTGCTCGGAGGAGGTGGACACCATCGACTGGAGCTGGTCGTAGGAGTCTCGGAGCCAGCCGGGGGCCTGGGTGTCGCCGCGCTGGGCGACGTCCTTGGCGTGCGCGTCGGGGTCGGCGGGGAGGGTGCGGGCGAGCATCTGGAGGCGGGTGACGAAGCCGTCGCCGTTGGCCACGTGCTTGAGGAGGGTGCCGAAGCGGTCGACGAGGGCTTCTTGGTCCTCGCTGTCGCGCAGGCCGACGCCGGGGCCCTCGATCTCGATGGCGGCGGTGACGGTGCGGCGGTCCGCGTGGAGGAGGACGGCGATCTCGTCGGGGCCGAAGGGGGCGGCGAGCCAGTTGATGCGGCCGATGCCGGGGGGCGGGCCGACCTCGACCTCGCGGCCGTCGGAGCCGCGGATGCCGGCTTCCATGGCGCCCGAGCGGTAGGTCGTACCGCGGCGCAGGGTCCGCTTGTAGCTGCGGTTGATCTCGAACCAGCGGTAGAAGGTGCGGCCCTTGTACGGGACGTACACGGCGGCGAGCGCGACCATGGGGAAGCCGGCGAGGCTGACGATGCGCAGGGTGAGGTCGGGGACGAGCAGTCCGCTCATCATGCCGAGGAACGCCCCGGCGATGATCAGGGCGATTTCGCCGGTCTCGCGGTTCTTGCCGACGATCGCGTTCGGCCGGGCGCGGCCGATGAGATACGTGCGGCGGGGCGCGACCGGGTGCAGCTGGTGGGACTGGGTCGTCAACGCCCGTCACCTCCTGTGTTCCTCGTGCTCGAGCTCGTGCGGGGCGGGGGTGCGGCGGAGGGGACAGATCCGCCGCCGGCTCCGCCGCCGGAGGTGGGTCGGCTGCTGTGGGCGGCCACGCCTCCGGAGAGGGGGTTGGCGGGGCGGGGCGCGTGGTTGCCGCTGCTGCTGCCGTCGCCGCCGCGGTGGGCGCCGCGGCTGCTGTGGGTCTTGATGCCCTGCGAGACGAGGGAGGCCGGGGAGCTGATGACGGCGGCCGCCTGGGCGCCGTCGGTGGCCTTGCTGCGGTTGGAGTGGGCGGAGGCGATTTCGTCGCCGAAGCCGGGCACGAAGCGGTAGATCATCGCGGAGGCGAAGATCGCCAGGAGGATGATGGCGAGGCCGGTGACGACGGCGGAGAAGGCGTTGGGGCCCTTTTCGCCGGTCAGGGCGCCGGCGAGGCCGAGGACGATGACGATGACCGGCTTGACGAGGATGACGGCGATCATGATGCCGGCCCAGCGGCGGACGTGGCCCCAGAGGTTGCGGTCGACGAGCCCGGAGTAGACGACGACGCCGAGGAGGGCGCCGACGTAGAGGAGGGCGGCCCGGATGAACAGCTCCAGGTAGAGCACGCCGGCGGCGAGGACGGTGACGAGCGCGACGACGATCAGCATGATCGGGCCGCCGCCGATGTCGTCGCCCTTCTTGAGGGCTTCGGTGAAGGAGCCGAAGAAGACGTCGGTCTGGCCGCCGGTGGTGGAGGCGATGACGGCGGTGACGCCGTCGGTGGCGGAGACGACGGTGTAGAGGATGAGGGGGGTGAAGGCGGAGGCGAGGACGGTGAGCCAGAGGAAGCCGATGGCTTCGGACATGGCGGTGGTGAGGGGGACGCCGCGGACGGCTCGCTTGGCGACGGCGAAGAGCCACAGGACGAGGGTGAGGATGGTGGAGGCGGCGAAGACGACGGAGTACTGCTTGAGGAAGGCGGGGTTGGTGAAGTCGACCTCGGCCGAGCCCTTGACCGCTTCGCTGAGTTTGGTGACGATCCAGGCGGCGGCGTCGGCGCAGCCGCGGGCCAGGGAGGCTAGGGGGTTGAGGGCCTCTCCGCCGGTGGAGTCGAGGCCTCTGCCGGAGGCTCCGCCGGATTCTGCGCCGTCGCCCTTGAGGCAGTAGTCCTTGGCCGAGCCGAACAGGAGATCGCAGTTCTTGTTCGCGGCCGGTGCCGAGGGGGACGGTGTCGGCGTCGCTGTCGGGGTCGGCGTGGGAGCGGCGTGTGCGGCGGACGCCATGGCGACGACGGCGAGGTGGGCGGAGGCGATCAGGCCCAGCCGGGCGGGGAGCCGGAGGCTAGCGGGCATAGGTGAATCCCCCGAATTCCTTGATGGCCTTGCTCATGTCGTCCGACGTCGAAACAGGGACGTCGCCGGGAACCGGGGCGGGCCCGTCCTGCTGGGTGTCGTCGAGGACTCTCCAACCCTCGCCGATCCAGCTCAGTTCGAAGGTCCAGGTCTTCCAGAGCGTCCGCACCGGGTCGGTGGACTGGGGGCCGGACATGCCGATCAGACCGGTGTACCAGACGGCGATCTTGGCCGTGGTCGGCGTGTAGCTCTCGACGCGGGTGCCGATCGGAACGGTACGGGTGACGAAGGTGCTGCCCTGCGGGGCGTTGCCGTTGGCGTCGAGTCCCAGCTTCGCGAGGAAGTCGGCCGAGTACGCCTCGTCCTGCGGGCCCTTGATGCGGGCTGCCACGTCAGGTGTGTAGATTCCGTCCACCAGGGCGTGCCGGGAGTTCTTCTTGAACATGCCGTCAGAACCCAGTGCGACCGCGAAGTTGGCGGCGGCTGACTGGGCTCCCTGTTCGTCCTGGGCGAAGCCCTTGGGGATGCCCGCCGATTTGCCCGTCACCGGGTTCGTGCCCGAGGCCGCCGTGGAGGAGTCCGTCGGGGGTTTGTCCGAGGCGGGGTCCGAGGGGGTGTCCGGGGTCGAGTTGGCGAAGGCGATGGCGGCGATCAGGAGGACCACCACGCCGACCACCGTGATCAGGCTGCGGGAGGTGCGGGGGGTGCGGCGGACGGGGCCGTAGGGGTCGGCCGGGGGGTCCGGGAGGCGGGTGCGGGTCTGGCCGGTGCCGCCGACCTCGCCGTAGCCGCCGGCGCCGCCGTACTGGTCGTCGTCGTTGCTCATTGCCTGTCCGCCCCCTCCGCGTCGTACGACGGTAGCGCTGGTTCCCGCGTGGATGTGGTGTGGTGATGCGTCATCAGCTACGGGGCCCGGCGCGTGGCCCGGCTAGACGGCCATCCCGTAGACGATCGTGAACAGCGTCCCGAGGGAGCCGATGATGAAGACTCCGGTGAGTCCGGCCACGATCAGGCCCTTGCCCTGTTCCGCGCTGAACGTGTCGCGCAGGGCGGTCGCTCCGATGCGCTGTTTGGCCGCCCCCCAGATGGCGATGCCCAGGCAGAGCAGGATCGCGACGGCCATGACCACCTCGATCATGACCTTCGCTTCGTTGCCGAGACTGCCGAAAGGCCCCCAGTTCGGGGCGATTCCGCCGATGATGGTGGTGATGTCGCCCTTTTCGGCTGCCAGGATCATGTAACTCACCGCCCCTGTATGGGTAGTTCCGGAAGCCCCTCGCCCGACGGCAGGGGTCACGCACTATCTTCGCTGATGAAACCGCCGCCGTCGTCGACTTGACGGCTCTCTTTACTCGATCTCGCGGCCCGTGCTCCGCTTCCGCGCTCTGACCTGGGCGAGGGCGGCGTGCATGCGCGAGAACGTGCGGTCACTCTGTGTATCACGGAGGGTGACGCCGGGCAATGATTGTCGTCTCGACGTACGGGGGGTGGGGTGAGGGGCCGCCGTTCGGAGCAGTGGTACGGCGTGTCGTTGGGCCGGCCCGCCGACATGCGTCCGATCCTCTTCCAGTCGTTCCATCGGTGCGCGAGGGCGTGGCGGTGGGGTTGTCAGTGGGGTGCGGCAGGCTGGGGAGCATGACGACTCCATGGACTCTCGCGGACCTCGAGGCGGCCATCCGGGCGGGATGGTCGGCCGGGACCTGTGAGCCCTCCGACATCACCAAGATCCCCTGGACTCCGGAGAATCCGGCTTGGGGGCACTGTGACATCACGGCCCTCGTGGTGCAGGACCTCGTGGGCGGGGACCTGATGCTGGGCGAGGTGTTCCACGAGGGTCGGCAGGAGGGCTACCACTGGTGGAACCTGTTGCCCGGGGGGATCCGGATCGATCTGACGCGGGAGCAGTTCCGGCGGGGGGAGACGGTTACGCCGGGGCGGATCGTGAAGCGGCCGGGCGGGCGGTTGCGCAGGCGTTGGGAGGAGTACCAGCTGTTGCGGCAGCGGGTCATCGACAAGCTGGGGCCGTTGCCGGGGACGCTGGTGATGCAGGACGGGCGGCGGCTCGCCTATACGGATTTCGGGGGGCCGGGGGCGCCGCTGCTGGCGTTGCACGGGCACTTCCAGGAGGGAACCGGGGCCTTCGAGCGCCTGGCCCGGGAGCTCGGTCCGGCGTGGCGGGTGATCGCCCTGGACCAGCGGGGGCACGGGAGGTCCGATCGGGCGGCGGAGTACACGCGGGAGGGGTACGTGGCGGATGCGGCGGCCCTGCTGGAGCAGCTGGGGCTGGGGCCGGCGGTGGTGCTGGGGCATTCGCTGGGCGGGGTCAATGCGTACCAGCTCGCGGCGAGGCGGCCGGATCTGGTGCGGGCGGTGGTGGTCGAGGACATCGGGGCGGTGGTCGACGACGACCTGTCGTTCGTGCGGGAGTGGCCGAGACGGGCCGCGACCCGGGCCGGGTTCCTGGCGGGGGTGGGGAGTGCGGCGCCGCATCTGGAGGGGTCCCTGCAGGAGTATCCGGACGGGTGGGGGACCGCGTTCGAGGTGGAGGACATGGTGGAGTCCCAGCGGGCGCTGAACGGGGACCACTGGGGGGACTGGCTGGAGGTGCGGAAGCCGACGCTGCTGGTGCGGGGGGATCGGAGCGGGGTGTTGTCGGCGGAGCTTGCGCGGGAGATGACGGTGCGGAGGGCGGGGGTGCGGTTGGTGGAGCTGCCGGCGGGGCATGCGGTGCGGGTCGGGGACCAGGAGGGGTTCTGCGCTGCCGTGCGGGGGTTTTTGGAGCGGGTGTGAGGGCCGCCGTCGTCGCCGTCGCCGCGGTGAGGGCGGACAGGTGCGGCGCCGTTGCCGGGGCTTCGCCTCCGGGTCTCGGGCCTCAAACGCCGGCGGGGCTGGAGGGAGTGGGGCTCCGCCCCCCCGGCCCCGGGCCGCGAGTGCCGGCGGGGCTGGGGTTGCCGGGCTGGGGGCTTAGGTCCAGTGGGTGGGGCGGGTGAGGGTGGGGGGGATTTGGGTGGTGGGGTCGCCCTGGGCTGCGTTGAGTTGGGATTGGGTCAGGAAGATGGCGTCGCGGAGGTCCGCTCCGCGCAGGTTGGTGTCGCGGAGGTCCGCGCCGATCAGGTCGGCCGTGCGGAGGTCGGCGCGGGAGAGGTCGGCGGCGATCAGGTAGGCGCCGCGGAGGTTCGCGCCGCGGAGGTCGGCTCCCGCCAGGCGCGCGCCCATCAGGTCGGCGCCGCGGTGGTTCTTCTTGCGGCCCGGCACCTTCGCCCGTACGAGTTCACTGGTCTTCAGGAGCAGCGTGTTGATCTTTTGGCGGAGGGGGCCGACGTCCAGGTCGGTCAGGGCCCGGGCGTCGGCGCGGGTCCATTCCTCCGTCTCCGCCAGGGTCCGGCGCAGCTCCGCGTGGACCGGGCCGGCGGCCGGGAGGGTCAGGGATTCGCTGACGTAGAACAGCAGCTCGTGCAGCTGCCGCAGCACGGGGAAGACCTCGAACATCTGGCGGGCCGTGCCCGGGTGGGTGCGCCAGTCGCGGCCTCCGAAGGTGACCTGGGAGGTCTGCTGGCCCGCACCGAAGCAGTCGAAGACCGTGCAGCCCTGGAAGCCCTTGTCGCGCAGCCGGGTGTGGATGCCGCAGCGGAAGTCCTGCTGGAGGTTCTTGCAGGGAGTTCCGGCGGGCTTGTTCACGGCGAAGTCGTTGGACTTGGCAAAGGGCAGTGCGACGCAGCACAGCGCGAAGCAGTTCGCGCAGTCGGCCTGCAGGACGGGCAGGGGGGTGGGGAGGTCGGCGGCGGGGGTATTCGGCACGTTGTCCATTGTCCCCCGTCGCGTCGGGTGCTCGGGGTCTTGATCCACGGGGCGGCGGCGGTGAGCATCCCCGTATGACAGAAGTGATTGCAGTCGCTGTTATTACCCTCCTCGCCGTGATCAGTCCCGGTGCCGACTTCGCCATGGTGGTCCGCAACAGCTATCTCTACGGGCGCCCCACCGGGCTGTTCGCCGCCGCCGGGGTCGCGGCCGGGGTGCTGGTCCACGTCTCCTACACGATGCTCGGGGTCGGTCTGTTGATCGCCTCCTCCACCGCGCTGTTCACCGTGATCAAGCTGGCGGGTGCGGCCTATCTGGTGTGGATCGGGATACGCACCTTCCGGGCGCGGGCCGAGGTGACCGTCGACCTGGAGTCGAAGCCGCAGCTGACCCGGCTGGGGGCGATGCGGTCGGGGTTCTTGACCAATGTGCTCAATCCGAAGACGACGCTGTTCGTGGTGTCGACCTTCACGCAGGTGGTGAACCCGCAGACGCCGGTGTGGCAGCAGGTGGGCTACGGGCTGTTCATGTCGGCGGCGCACCTGGGCTGGTTCGGGGCGGTGGCGCTGTTCTTCTCCGTCTCACGGCTGCGCGACCGGATGCTGAAGGCGCAGAAGGCGCTGAACCGGGCCATCGGGTCGGTGCTGGTGGGGCTGGGGGTGGGGTTGGGGTTCGCCCGTTGAGTGGACCGCCGGGTCTGGTGCACGGAGTTACCTGTCGGTAGCGTGGCCGGTATGGGTGCTGTCGAGGGGTTCTTCGAGAGGGTCGATGCCGGGCGGTTCCTGGCCACCGAGTACACGCGGGGGCCGTGGGACCCGGGCTCGCAGCATGCCGGGCCGCCGGCCGCGCTGCTCGGGCGGGCCGTCGAGGAGCGGCCGGGTGCGCGGACGGACATGCGGACCGCCCGGATCACGTACGAGATCCTGCGCCCGGTGCCGATTGGCGAGCTGGAGGTCACCACCAGTGTGCTGCGGGCCGGGCGCGGGACCGAGGTGGTCGAGGCGGCCCTCGCGCCGGCGGGCGGCGCGCCCGTGATGCTGGCGCGGGCCCTGCGGATCCGGGTCGCGGAGGAGGCCGTTCCGGCCGTGGTCCCGGGGCCGCAGTTGCCGCCGCCCGGGGAGGTGGAGGTGACGCCGTTCTTCCCGGTGCCGTGGGAGACGGGCTACCACTCGGCCATGGAGACCCGGTTCACCGAGGGCGCCTTCGTCGAGCTGGGTCCCGGTACCTGCTGGATGCGGATGAAGGTGCCGCTCATCGCCGGTGAGGAGACCAGGCCGCTGGACCGGGTGCTGATCGCCGCCGATTCGGGGAACGGGATCAGTTCGGTGATGGACTTCGGGCGGTACGTCTTCATCAACGGTGACCTGACCGTCCACCTGCACCGCCATCCGGTGGGCGAGTGGGCGTGCGTGGAGGCCCGTACGAGTGTGGACGCGGCCGGGATCGGGCTGGCGGACGCGCTGCTGCACGATGAGAAGGGGCCCATCGGGCGGAGCGCGCAGAGTTTGTTCGTGGCACCCCGGTAACGACGGCCCGGACAATCCAACCCCCTTGTCAGGGCGGGGGCGTGGGTGTGGCAGGCTCGTGCGGATGGAGGCCCTCAGAGATACGGATCCCGCGCACATCGGGGCGCAGGCACTGCTGGCCCGGCTCGGCGCCGGTGGCATGGGGCAGGTGTACCTCGGGCGGTCACCGGGTGGCCGGCTGGTCGCCATCAAGGTGATCAAGGAAGAGATCACCGGGCATCCGGAGGCCCTCGCGCGGTTCCGCCGGGAGGTCGAGACGGTCCGCGCGGTGCGCTCCGCGTACACCGCGAACCTGATCGACGCCTCGCTGGCGGCGCCTCCCTACTGGCTCGCCACCGAGTACGTGGCCGGGCCGACCCTGAGCGACGCGGTGCGTGCGTACGGTGCTCTGCCCGCCGCCGCGTGCCGCAGGCTGTTCGCCGCGCTGGCGGAGGGCCTGGCCAGTGTGCACGCGTACGGGGTGACGCACCGGGACCTCAAGCCGCAGAACGTCATCCTGGGCTCGCAGGGGCCGCAGCTGATCGACTTCGGCATCGCCAAGGGCGTGGCCGAGACGGCTCTCACGCAGGACGGCACTGCTCCGGGCACTCCCGGTTACACGGCTCCCGAGGTGTTGTTGCGGGGCGAGGCGGCGGATGCCGCGGACGTCTTCGCGCTGGGCGCCACGATCGCCTATGCGGCGACGGGCCGGGCACCGTACGGGGTGGGGGACCCGACCACCGTCAACTTCCGTGCGGTCCACGGCGAGATCGACGTCGAGGGCGTGGAGCCGGACCTGGCCGCGCTGGTCAAGGCCTGCGTGGCGACGGAGCCGGGGGCCCGGCCCGTTCTCGCCGAGATCATCCGGCGCTGTGCGGTGGACTCGGCCCTGGTCGACGACCCGGTGTACGCGGCGTTGACCAGGGCCGCGGGCGGGGCCGCGCAGGTGCCGGGGCTGCCGTCCACGATCGGCCCGGGGCTGCCGGTCGGCTCGGGCTACGTGCCGACGTACGTTCCCGCCGGCCAGACCCAGGACCAGGGTCAGGGGCAGGTCCAGGGTGCCGGTTGGCGGCGTCCGCCGCGGTGGGCGCTGGCGGCCGTCAGCGGTCTGGCGGTGGGCGGCCTCGTCACCGGCGGGTACCTGTTCCTCAAGGACGGGGACGGCGAGGAGGCCGGGGGAGGGTCGCGGGCGGGGGGTGCTCCGAGCAGCCCGGCCACGCCGGGCGGACCGTCCGGACCGTCCGGTGCCGGCCAGCCGGCTTCGAGCCCCTCCGCCTCCTCCGGGGGCGGAGCAGGTGGTTCGGAGGCCGTGCCCGACCACATCGAGCCGAACAAGGTGTCGCGGGACCTGTGGACCGGAGGCGGTCCGGGTGGTGGGGGCTGCAGTCTGCCCGCGGAGGAGCGGGCGGAGTTCCTCGTGGGTTCCGTCGTCGACGCCGACGACCCGACCGCGCAGACGGTCACGGGCAAGGTCAAGATCCGTGTGTATCTGAAGCCGTACAACACGGAGAAGGGCGCCTACGCGGTCTCCGTCGGGGTCAAGGCCCCGCACGAGATCGACGTGACCACCCAGCGCCCCTACGAGTTCGTCAAGGACTACAACCACAGCATCGGTTACACCAGCAAGCCGGTCGACCTGAAGGACCCGGCCACCGGGGGCGAGGTGGAGCTCACGTATCCGGACGACTTCGCCACGCAGTTGGTGGACAACGAGGGAACGAAGAAGAAGTTTCCGGCCATCCCGCTCGCCAACGACCCCGGCGACTGGACTGTGCTCGTCTACCGGGTCCGGGGGATCAAGGAGTACAGCAGTGTCTATTGCACCGGCTTTCCGGTGAAATAGTGCCGGGTCTGGCTGACGAATCCACTGTCAGGTGACGTTCGATGAGGCACTGTTGACGAGTGCGCAAGTTCTGGATGGCAAGCGGGCTCGGGATCGGTGCGTGCCTGACCTTCGTGGCCCTGCTGGTCGTCGGCACGTATTCGGCGGCGGCAGGGATCGCGAACGGCGGCAGGCAAGGTGCCGTTGGACTGGTCAAGGGGTCGGTTCCGGCGGTCTACCAGCCGCTGGTGGAGAAGTGGGGAAACCTTTGCCCCGCTCTCAACCCGGCGCTGCTGGCAGCGCAGCTCTACACGGAGAGCGGCTGGAAGCCGAACGTGGTGAGTCACGCCGACGCGCGCGGCATCGCCCAGTTCATCCCCGGAACCTGGGCCACTTACGGTGTCGACGGTGACGGTGACGGCGATCGTGACATCTGGGATCCCAAGGACGCCATTCCCTCGGCCGCTTCGTACGACTGCCAACTCGCCAAGGACGTCGCCCAAGTACCGGGGGATCGTTCTGACAATATGCTCGCCGCCTACAACGCCGGCCCCTATCGCGTGATCAAGGCCGGGGGCGTGCCTCCGATCAGCGAGACGCAGGGCTACGTGAAGTCCATCAGGTCCCTGGAGAAGAGCTTCGCGCGGCCCGTCGGGCGGGTGGCGCCCTCGCAACAGGCCGCCGGGGCGATCTACTTCGCGCAGAAGCAGCTCGGGACGCCGTATCTGTGGGGTGGGAACGGGACGCCCGATCAGGACGGGCGGTTCGACTGTTCCGGCTTGACCAAGGCTGCGTACGAGACCGTGGGGATCGAGTTGCCGCGAGTGGCGAACGACCAGTACAACGCCGGGGCGCACCCCACCCGCGATCAACTCCTGCCCGGTGACCTCGTCTTCTTCTCCGACGATCTGACGAACTCTCGGGAGATCCGGCACGTCGGGCTCTACGTGGGCGGCGGGTACATGATCAACGCCCCGTACACCGGCGCCGTCATCCGGTTCGACAAGATCGACACCCCTGACTACTTCGGCGCGACGCGCGTGACCAAGGACGGTGCGGAGGCCCTTCCGACGCGCCCCGCCGCCACTCCGGCGCCTTAGCAACTCTCCGTAATGCAAAGGCCCTGAGCTGCGACGATGGGTCACTCTTCGATAACGTTGGAGTGATCATTGCGTGGAGAATGGAACGCAGGAGCCAGAACGGGCGTTCCATGAACGCGGGGGTTGATCAAGTGGGGGGCGGAGGGGCGCACACAGGGGTGCGTTCCGCAGGAGAACCACGGCAAGGGCAAGGGGCCGCATCACCATGGCTGGACTCACAACAGGTGGGCCGAACGTGGATGTCAGCCTGCTGTACGAGATCAACGGAGCCGCCCGGCACGCCCCGGCGTGGCTGGACCGGGTCGTGAGCCTGGCCGGGGAGTACGGGATCCTGCTGGCCCTGGTGCTCCTGGTCCTGTGGTGCTGGCACGGGACCCGCCGGCAGGACGGGGCCACCACCGTCGAGACCTTCGCCGCACTCGTCTGGGCCCCGCTGGCCGCCGTACTGGCGCTGCTCGTGAACGTGCCGCTGCGCGAATTCGTGGGGCGGCAGCGGCCGTTCCGCCAACACGAGGGCCTGCAAGTGATCGATCCCGGCTGGGGGTGGGGGCTCGGGCGCACCGAGTTCTCCTTCGTCAGCGGTCACACCACGCTCGCGATGGCCCTGGGCGTGGGCCTGTTCGTGGCGAACCGGAAGTTCGGCCTCCTAGGGATCGGGTTGGCCTTCGTCGAGGGCCTGTGCCGGGTCTACATGGGCATCCACTACCCGACCGACGTCATCGGCGGCCTCGCGCTCGGCACCGCCGTGGTGCTCCTGCTCGCGCCGCTCGCGATGGCGGCGCTGACCCCGGTGGTGCGGGCGGTGGCCCGCTCCCGGCGCGGTGGCTGGCTCGTACGGGCCGAGAACCCGGCGCTGCCCCGGCCGGTCGGCCTCCCGCAGGCACCGACCCCGCCCGCGGGGCAGCGTACGCACGAGAGCGACCTCGCCGCCTGACGGCGCACCCGGTGCGGCCGGGATCAGCTCTGCGCGTACGCGTTCCACACGGCGAGCAGCGCGGCGGCCAGCAGGCACAGCAGCGCCGCCCCGAAGAACACCCGCACCGCCTTCGGCCGCGAGCGCGTCCGGGAGCCGGAGCGGGTGCGGGTGCGGGGCATCAGGGATCACCGCCGTCGGTGTCGCGGCGGTACCGGGAACGCAGCCACCAACCGGTCGCCGCGGCTGCGGCCGAGGTGAGCCCGATGGCCAGGGTCACGTCGGCAGGGCTGTCCGCCGAGCCCACGGGCCCGGCCCAGGCAGCGGAAGCCGGGGCGGACACGATGAGCAGGGCCCAGAGGAGGGTCGCGAGGCGGTCTGCGGAACCTGGCATGGGTCAAGGGCATCCGCTGTGGCGCGCCCCGGCCAGCCGGGCGGTCCGAACGGTCTAGCTACGACTCCGTGTGGCGGGTCGCGTCCCTGCGGGCCAGGTCGCGGGAGCGGCGGGCCGGCCCCCTCCAGCCGCAGGTGCAGACGGCCAGACAGAACGACCCGCGGTCCGCGGTGGATGTGATGTGGCCGGCCGGTGCTTCCGGCTGTGCGTGCGGCCGCGGGAGCGGCAGGGAGTCAAGCGGAGGGGCCGGCCTCGCTTCGGTGTGCGGTTCCACGGGTCCACGGTACCGGGGCGGGCGGCGCGCGGGGAGGGTGCGTCCCCGTGACGGGAAACCCCTGACCTCGTTAAGCGGAGCGGGTGGGGGCCTCGGGCAAGCAGCGGTCATGCGTTGGGGGTTGGCAGGCGATGGTGGATCACCAGCTCAGGCGGCCGCGCGGGCGTGCGGGTGAGGCGGTGCTCGCCGCCGGCGTCACCCTGGCGGTCACGACGATGACCGGGTGTGCGGGCGACGCGGGCGACGGCCGACCTCCGGTGGACGCGGCGGCGGTGGTCCGCGGGGCCGCCGACGCACTGGCGAGAACCGGCAGCGCCCGGGCCCGTACGGCCATGGAGATGGCCACGGGCGGCACCCGGGTCACGATCCGCGGTGAGGGCGGGGTCGACTTCAAGAAGCGGATGGGCCAGCTCCTTGTGATGCTCCCGGCCGATGTGAAGGGCAAGGCCGAGCACCGGCCCATCACGGAGCTGCTCGTGCCGGGCGCGCTCTACATGAAGAACCGCGGCGCGGGCGTCCCGGACGACAAGTGGGTCAGGGTCGACACGACGACCTTGAACGACGGGAACCTGGTCACGGGCGGGGCCACCGATCCGCTGGTCGCGGCCGAGCTGCTGAAGGGCGCGCAGGAGGTGACGTACGTGGGGGAGACCGAGGTGGCGGGCACGAAGGTGCGGCACTACCGGGGGACCACCGACATCGGGCGGGCCGCGGGGAGCGCGTCGCCGGAGGTGAAGGGGGTACTGGAGGCGGCGGCGAAAGGGTTCAGCACGGACACGGTGCCGTTCGACGCCTACCTCGACGAGGAGGGGCGCTTGCGGAAGGTCAGACACCGGTTCACGTACGTCAACAATGGCGTGATCGATGTGTCCTCCACCACGCTGCTGTACGGGTTCGGGACTCCGGTGACCGTCGTATTGCCCGCAAGCGGGGACATTTACGCCGGAAAGATCTCGGACTAGTGGGGCGGGCGGGGAGTGGGCGGCGCGATCGGGCCACGGCCCGGTATCCGGAAATGGTCCATCCGTGTCATGCGGGGGACGGCCCGGCCTCCCTACGCTGAGAAGCCGGGCGCCGGCGCGTGGTGCGGTGCGGTATGACCGATGACGGCCGGTGGCCGGTGGCAGATTGAGGTGACACGCGCGTGACTCCCGCAGGCGGTACGACGGTGCAGGACCACGTTGCTCTCGCCGAGATCGAGTTGTGCGGTGAGCTGATCATCGCCGCCTCGGCGGCCGCGGAGGAGCGGCTCAGCCTGGACCGGATCGACGAGGTCCTGCTCGGGCACTAGTCGGCCGTTCACCTCCCGGCGGGGCTCGTGGGCTCGCGGGTGTGCCCTGTCCGTCGGCTGCCGCTCAGGTGCGCAGGAGGCGGGCGATTGCCTTGGTGGCTTCCTCGACCTTGGCGTCGATCTCGGCGCCGCCCTTGACCGCGGCGTCGGCGACGCAGTGCCGCAGGTGTTCCTCCAGCAGCTGGAGCGCGAAGGACTGCAGTGCCTTCGTGCTCGCCGAGACCTGGGTGAGTATGTCGATGCAGTAGACGTCCTCGTCGACGAGCCGCTGGAGGCCGCGGATCTGGCCCTCGATCCGGCGCAGTCGCTTGAGGTGCTCGTCCTTTTGGTGGTGGTAGCCGTGGACGGCTCCGGAGCCCTCCGCCTCGATGGTCGTCATACGTCCTCCCGTGGTCCGGAATGAGGGGTGCATGCCGAACGCATACCCCTCATGGGTATAGGATACTGGGCTCTGCCCTGCGGGGCAGGGGCCCGTGGTCCTCACTCTGCCCGATGGAGCACACTGGGGAACGGCCGGTTAGCCGTGGCCGGGGGATGCGCCTAGCATCAGCCTGACCGAATCCGATGCACCCCGAGGACCTCACGTGCGATTTCGTCTGACCCCCAGGGAGACGAGCTTCTACGACATGTTCGCCGCATCCGCGGACAACATCGTCACGGGCTCCAAGCTCCTGATGGAACTGCTCGGAGCGGATGCCTCCGCCCGGGCCGAGATCGCGGAGCGGATGCGGGCAGCAGAGCACGCGGGGGACGACGCCACTCACGCGATCTTCCACCAGCTGAACTCCTCCTTCATCACGCCGTTCGACCGCGAGGACATCTACAACCTGGCCTCGTCGCTCGACGACATCATGGACTTCATGGAGGAGGCCGTCGACCTCGTCGTCCTCTACAACGTGGAGGAGCTCCCCAAGGGTGTCGAGCAGCAGATCGAGGTGCTGGCGCGGGCGGCCGAGCTGACCGCGGAGGCCATGCCGCACCTGCGGACGATGGACAACCTCACCGAGTACTGGATCGAGGTCAACCGCCTTGAGAACCAGGCCGACCAGATCCACCGCAAGCTGCTCGCCCAGCTCTTCAACGGCAAGTACGACGCCATCGAGGTGCTGAAGCTCAAGCAGATCGTCGACGTGCTCGAAGAGGCGGCCGACGCGTTCGAGCACGTTGCGAACACGGTGGAGACCATCGCGGTCAAGGAGTCCTGAACCTCGTGGACACCTTTGCTCTGGTCGTGACCATCGGTGTCGCGCTCGGCTTCACATATACGAACGGTTTCCACGACTCGGCGAACGCGATCGCGACGTCCGTTTCGACGAGGGCGCTGACCCCGCGGGCGGCGCTGGCGATGGCGGCCGTGATGAACCTCGCCGGCGCCTTCCTGGGCAGCGGCGTGGCCAAGACGGTCAGCCAGGGCCTGATCGAGACGCCCACCGGATCCACGGGCATGTGGATCCTCTTCGCGGCGCTGGTCGGTGCGATCGTCTGGAACCTGATCACCTGGTACTTCGGGCTGCCCTCGTCTTCCTCGCACGCGTTGTTCGGCGGCATGGTGGGCGCGGCCCTGGCCGGCGGCACGGAGGTGATCTGGTCGGGGGTCCTCGACAAGGTCGTCATCCCGATGTTCGTCTCGCCGGTCGTCGGTCTGGTCGTCGGCTACCTGGTGATGGTGGCCATCCTGTGGATGTTCCGCCGGTCCAACCCGCACAAGGCGAAGCACGGATTCCGTATCGCGCAGACGGTCTCGGCGGCCGCGATGGCGCTCGGCCACGGTCTGCAGGACGCGCAGAAGACGATGGGCATCGTCGTGATGGCCCTGGTCATCGCCGACGTGCAGAGCGCGGATGCGCCGATCCCGGTCTGGGTCAAGGTCGTGTGCGCCGTGATGCTGTCGCTGGGTACGTACGCGGGTGGCTGGCGCATCATGCGTACGCTCGGCCGCAAGATCATCGAGCTGGACCCCCCGCAGGGGTTCGCGGCCGAGACCACCGGCGCCTCGATCATGTTCGGCTCGGCGTACCTCTTCCACGCGCCGATCTCCACCACCCACGTGATCACCTCGGCGATCATGGGTGTGGGCGCGACCAAGCGCGTGAACGCGGTCCGCTGGGGCGTCGCCAAGAACATCATCCTGGGCTGGTTCATCACGATGCCGGCCGCGGCCGTGGTCGCTGCGCTGTGCTTCTGGGTCGTGGACCTGGCGTTCGCGTAGTTCCCGGAACGAAAAGCGGGCCGGCTCCCCCCACCCAGGGGGAGCCGGCCCTCTTTCTTTCTTTCTTTCGCCTTGCGGTGGCACCGCCATGCAGCACCGCAGGACGCCTGTCCCGGTTTAGCCGAAGCGACCCGAGATGTAGTCCTCGGTCGCCTGGACGGACGGGTTCGAGAAGATCCGGTCCGTGTCGTCGAGCTCGATGAGCTTGCCGGGCTGGCCGACGGCCGAGAGGTTGAAGAAGGCGGTGCGGTCCGAGACGCGGGCCGCCTGCTGCATGTTGTGCGTCACGATGACGATCGTGAAGCGCTCCTTGAGCTCGCCGATCAGGTCCTCGATCGCCAGGGTGGAGATCGGGTCCAGGGCGGAGCAGGGCTCGTCCATCAGCAGGACCGCGGGCTCGACCGCGATGGCGCGGGCGATGCACAGACGCTGCTGCTGGCCGCCGGAGAGGCCGGAGCCGGGCTTGTTCAGGCGGTCCTTGACCTCGTTCCAGAGGTTGGCGCCCTGGAGCGACTTCTCGACGATGTCCGTGAGCTCGGACTTCTTGAACTTGCCGTTCAGCCGCAGGCCCGCCGCCACGTTGTCGAAGATCGACATGGTGGGGAAGGGGTTCGGGCGCTGGAAGACCATGCCGACCGTGCGGCGGACCGCGACGGGGTCCACGCCGGTGCCGTACAGGTTCTCGTCGTCCAGCAGGACCTTGCCCTCGACGCGGCCGCCGGGGGTGACCTCGTGCATGCGGTTGAGGGTGCGCAGGAAGGTGGACTTGCCGCAGCCGGAGGGGCCGATGAAGGCCGTTACGGAGCGGGGCTCCACGGTCATCGAGATGTCGTCGATGGCCTTGTGGGTGCCGTAGAAGGCGGACAGTCCGGAGACGTCGATTCGCTTCGCCATGGGGGTCACTTCGCTTTCATGAGTCGCGTCAGCGACCGGTCTTCGGGGCCTTCCAGCGGGCGATGCCGCGGGCCACCAGATTGAGGATCATGACGAAGGCGATCAGGACGAGCGCTGCGGCCCATGCCCGGTCGTAGGAGGCTTCACTGCCGACCTTGTACTGCTCCCAAATGTAGAGCGGGAGCGAGGACTGGGCGCCTTCGAAGGGGTTGCCGTTGATGAGCTGGGAGCCGAAGACCAGCAGCATGATCGGCGCGGTCTCGCCGGCGATGCGGGCGACGGCCAGCATCAGGCCGGTGGAGATGCCGCCGATCGCGGTCGGGAGCACGACCTTGAGGATCACGCGCCACTTCGGCACACCGAGGGCGAGGGCGGCCTCGCGCAGCTCGTTCGGGACGAGCTTGAGCATCTCCTCGGTGGAGCGGACCACGACCGGCATCATCAGGATCGACAGGGCCATGGCGCCGGCGAAGCCGGACGGGCCGAAGCCGAGCATCAGGTTCCAGGTCGTCAGGATGAACAGGCCCGCGACGATGGAGGGGATGCCGGTCATGACGTCGACGAAGAAGGTGACGGACTTGGCGAGGCTGCCCTTGCCGTACTCGACCAGGTAGACGGCGGTCAGCAGGCCGATGGGGGCCGCGATCAGCGTGGCGAGGGCGACCTGTTCGATGGTTCCGAGCAGGGCGTGGTAGACGCCGCCGCCCTCGTCGAAGCTGGTCACGCCGTTCATCGAGTGGCTGAGGAAGTTGCCGCTCAGGAGCTTCAGGCCGCGGCTGATCGTGGTCCACATCAGCGAGAGCAGCGGGATGACCGCGAGGACGAAGCAGACCCACACGAGGGAGGTCGCGACGCGGTCCTTGGCCTGGCGGCCGTTCTCGATCACCGCGCTGGCGGTGTACGTGACGGCGATGAAGAGCAGTGCCGCGAGCAGACCCCACTGGATCTTGCTCTGGAGGCCGAAGGCGAGGCCGATGCCGCAGCCGAGGGCGATCGAGAGGGCTGCGATGGCCGCCGGGGCCCAGCGGGGCAGGCCGCCGCGGGTGAGGCCGGCGGGGGCGGCGGACTTGCGGGCCCGGGTGGGCCGCTGGTCCTGGATTGCGTGGCTCATCAGGCGTTCGCCCCCGAGAAGTCCTTGCGGCGAGCGATGATCAGGCGAGCTGCACCGTTGACCAGCAGGGTGAGCAGGAAGAGGACGAGACCGGAGGCGATCAGCGCGTCGCGGCCGAACTCGTTGGCCTCGTCGAACTTCGCGGCGATGTTCTGCGCGAACGTGCCGCCGCCCGGGTTCAGGATGTGGCCGGAGATCAGGAAGCTCGGGGAGAGGACGGTCGCGACGGCCATGGTCTCGCCGAGTGCGCGGCCGAGGCCGAGCATCGAGGCGGAGATGACGCCGGAGCGGCCGAAGGGCAGCACCGACATGCGGATGACCTCCCAGCGGGTCGCGCCGAGGGCCAGGGCGGCCTCCTCGTTCATGCGCGGGACCTGGAGGAAGACCTCGCGGCTGACGCTGGTCACGATCGGCAGGATCATGATCGCGAGCAGGATGCCGACGGTGAAGAGCGAGCGGGCCACGCCGACCTGGGTCTTCTCGAACACGTACGTCCAGCCGAGGTACTCGTCCAGCCAGAGGTTCAGGCCGTTGAGTTGCGGGACGAGGAAGAGGGCGCCCCAGATGCCGTAGATGATCGACGGCACGGCGGCCAGCAGGTCGACCACGTAGGCGAGGGGCGCGGCCAGCTTGCGCGGCGCGTAGTGCGAGATGAACAGGGCGATGCCGACGGCGATCGGGACGGCGATGGCCATCGCGACGATCGAGCTGACGACGGTGCCGAAGAGCAGGACGGCGATGCCGAAGACGGGCGGGTTGGCCGACGCGTTCCAGTCGAAGGTGGTGAGGAAGTTCCCCTCGTTCTTCGACAGGGCGATCGAGGCGCGGTAGGTGAGGAAGGCGGCGATCGACGCCATGATCACCAGGAGCAGGATGCCGGAGCCCTTGGAGAGCCCGGCGAAGATCTTGTCACCGGCGCGGCCGGTGGATCCTCCGCTACGGGTGACAGGCGGAGCCGTGTCTATCTGGGTGGGTGTGGTGGAAGCCATGGTCTTTCCGGTCTGTGTGGGGGGCAGGCCCCCTGGCGGCGGTGCACCGGATTCCCCCGGGTGAAGGGGAAGGGTCCCGGTCCGGTCCGCTCCCGGACGGGGGAGCGGACCGGACCCGGGGTCAGGATTTAGCCGAGGCCGTTGATGGCTTCGCGGACCTTGGTGTTGATCTCGGCCGGGATCGGGGCGTAGCCGTTCTCGAGGAGGACCTTCTGGCCCGCGTCCGAGGCGGCGTAGTTCAGGAAGGACTTCACGGTCGGGAGCGTCTCGGGCTTGTTGCCCTTGTCGCAGACGACCTCGTAGGTCACCAGGACGAGCGGGTAGGCGCCCTCGGCCTTGGTGGTGTAGTCGAGCTTGAGGGCCAGGTCGGAGCCGGTGCCGGCGACCTTGGCGGCGGCGATGGCCTTGGAGGCGTTCTCACCGCTGGCCTTGACCGGGGCGGAGGCGCCCGTGTTCAGGTCGACGGTCTTGATGTTCTGCGAGCTGGCGAAGGAGAGCTCGAAGTAGCCGATCGCACCGTCGACCTGCTTGACCTGGGCGGCGACGCTGGAGGAGCCGGAGGCCGACTGGCCGCCCGGGGCGGCCCACTTCTTCGCGGCCTCGTACGGCCAGGCGTCGCCCGCGGTGGCCTTGAGGTACTTGGTGAGGTTCTCGGTGGTGCCCGAGTCGTCGGAGCGGTGGAAGGCCTGGATGGCGGTGGAGGGAAGCGTGACGCCGGGGTTCAGCTTCTTGATCGCCTCGTCGTCCCACTTCTTGATCTTGTCGTTGAAGATGTTGGCGACCGTGGCGGCGTCGAGGTTCAGCTTGTCCACGCCGGCGACGTTGAAGCCGAGGGCGATGGGGCCGCCGACCATCGGGAGGTCGATGCCCTGACCGCCGGTGCAGATCTTCTTCGACTCCTCGACCTGCTCCGGCTTCAGCGCCGAGTCGGAGCCGGCGAAACCGACCGTGCCCTGGTTGAAGGCGACGATGCCCTCACCGGAGGAGGAGGACTTGTAGTTCACCTCGACGCCGGAGCAGGCGGCCATGTAGTTCTTGATCCACAGCTCGATGGCGTTCTTCTGCGCGGAGGAGCCGGAGGCCAGGAGCTTGCCCTTGGCGTCGTCGCACTTGATGTCGCCCGCGGCGGCCGTGGAGGGCTTCGCCGAGCCGTCGGCGGTCTTGGTGTTGTCGTCCGAGCCGCACGCCGTGAGGACCAGGGCGCCGGACACGACAAGCGCCCCGAGGGCGGAGGCACGAAGCATGTTCTTGCGCTGAAGCTTCACTTTTCGGGTGTTCCTTCCAGAAGCCGCCGGCCGCTTTCTGTATCGGGGCGGCGTGCGAAGAGGACTACGTCGGTTGTGCGCGGCTGAGCTGCTCGACCTCCGGGCGACTCGCTCCGTGCATCACCGAAATTAGGCAGAACAGGTGAAGCAGCCGACCGGCCCGAGTGAACGGATGGTGAACCGTGGCGGACGACCCGGTGCATCCCGGTCCGGTCACCCATGGCCGTCATCATCCGTTACCCGCACGTTATCGCGGCGTGACCGCGGGTTCGGGGAGCCAGATGTGCTGGAACTCGAGACGGGCGGCCTCGACCTCGTGGCGCTGGTCGGCGTGCAGGACGCCCAGGGCGTAGGCCGTCGCCGGGGCGATGCGCGGGGTGCGGGCCGCCGTCGCCGAGGCGGTCGCCGCCTCGGCCGCGTCACGGTGGCGGTCCAGGGCCTCGCCCGCGGCCGCCGGCCGACTCACGTCCTCGCCGAGCGCCTCCCGCGCGTACCGGTGGACCCGCAGCAGGCGGCGCACCTCGTGCCAGGGCCCGTCGTGGTCCGCGTTGTACGGATGGGCCCCGTCGACCGGGGGCAGCGCCGCGACCGCCGCCGACAGTCGGGTTTCGGCCACGGCGGCCAGCGGGACGAGTACCTCCGTCACCCGGCCCCGGGCCGCGACCGCGTCCAGCGGGACCTCCGAGGCCAGCACCGCCACGGCGTCCGCCACCGCGTGGAAGCGGGAGGAGCCGAGCGCCTGGAGGGTGGCCGAGTGGGCGCGCGTACGGGCCAGGGTCAGCTGCCGTTCCAAAAGCGCGCCCGCCCGTGCCGAGCCCACCGTCAGCGCGCCGGCCGAGCCGCGCGGCGCCGGCAGTTCCGGGGACCCCGACAGCCGGTGCAGGGCCTCCATCAGCCGGGTCAGCCGGGCCGCGTACGCGTGCTCGTCGGCCAGGGTCGAGGACAGCCACACCAGCTCGGTGCGCAACCCGTCGGCCCAGGAGGACTCGGTCACCACCCGGAAGGTGGCCAGGGATCCGCTGATGCGGCGCGCAGCCCCCCGCAGGCTGCGCGCCGCATCGCTTCCTTCGGCGGCATCGGCCCCGCCCGCCGTGCCTTCACCGTGGAGGCGCAGCGCGCGGAGGAAAGCGGTTGCTTGGGCGCGCAGGTACGCGCCGAGCACGGCACCTGCGTCCGCCGTCGCCGTAATCGGGTCATGGTTTGGCTGAGCCACGCCGGCGCCTCCGGGCGTCTATGAGCGTCTCCTGTACGTGCCGCAGCGGCTGGCCGTCCGCATCCGTGCTGTGCCGGGTCCACTCGCCGTCCGGGCCCAGGTGCCAGGAGGAGGTGGCGTCGGACATCCCGGTTTCCAGCATCCGGTCCAGTGCCGCGCGGTGGGCCGGGTCGGCGACCCTGACCAGGGCCTCGATGCGGCGGTCGAGGTTGCGGTGCATCATGTCGGCGCTGCCGATCCACACCTCGGGTTCGCCGCCGTTGCCGAAGGCGAAGACCCGGGAGTGTTCCAGGAAGCGGCCGAGGATCGAGCGGACCCGGATGTTGTCCGAGAGCCCGGGGACCCCGGGGCGCACCGCGCAGATGCCGCGCACCCAGATGTCGACGGGCACTCCCGCCTGGGAGGCCCGGTAGAGCGAGTCGATGAGGGCCTCGTCGACGATCGAGTTCATCTTGAGCCGGACGTAGGCGGGGCGGCCGGCCTTGTGGTGGGCGGCCTCCTTGTCGATCCGCGCGATCAGTCCGTCCCGCAGCGAGCGGGGCGCCACCATCAGCCGGCGGTAGGTCTCGCGGCGCGAGTAGCCGGACAGCCGGTTGAAGAGGTCGGAGAGGTCCGCGCCGACCTGCGGGTCGGCGGTGAGCAGGCCGAGGTCCTCGTAGAGCCGGGCCGTCTTGGGGTGGTAGTTGCCGGTGCCTACGTGCGAGTAGCGGCGCAGCGTCTCGCCCTCCTGGCGGACGACGAGCGACAGCTTGCAGTGGGTCTTGAGGCCGACGAGCCCGTAGACGACGTGGCAGCCGGACTCCTCCAGCTTGCGCGCCCACTTGATGTTGGCCTGCTCGTCGAAGCGGGCCTTGATCTCGACGAGTACGAGGACCTGCTTGCCGGAGTCGGCGGCGTCGATCAGGGCGTCCACGATCGGGGAGTCGCCGGAGGTGCGGTAGAGCGTCTGCTTGATGGCGAGGACGTCCGGGTCGGCGGCGGCCTGTTCCAGGAAGGCCTGCACCGAGGTGGAGAAGGAGTCGTACGGGTGGTGCAGCAGGACGTCCCGCTCGCGCAGCGCGGCGAAGATGTCGGGCGCGGACGCGGACTCGACCTCGGCGAGGTCGCGGTGGGTGCCGGCGACGAACTTCGGGTACTTGAGCTCGGGGATGTCCAGCGAGGCGATCCCGAAGAGGGCGGTCAGGTCCAGCGGGCCGGGCAGCGGGTAGACCTCGGAGGCGTTGACCTTCAGTTCCTGCACCAGCAGGTCCAGGACGCCCGGGTCGATGGACTCCTCGACCTCCAGGCGCACGGGCGGGCCGAAGCGGCGCCGCATGAGCTCCTTCTCCAGGGCCTGGAGCAGGTTCTCGGCGTCGTCCTCCTCGACCTCCAGGTCCTCGTTGCGGGTGACCCGGAACATGTGGTGCGCGAGCACCTCCATGCCGGGGAACAGCTCCTCCAGGTGCGCGGCGATGACGTCCTCGAGCGGGACGTAGCGCTGCGGGGAGGCCTCCAGGAAGCGGGAGAGGATCGGCGGGACCTTGACCCGGGCGAAGTGGCGGTGGCCGCTGACGGGGTTGCGCACGACCACGGCCAGGTTCAGGGAGAGGCCGGAGATGTACGGGAAGGGGTGCGCGGGGTCCACGGCCAGTGGGGTCAGCACCGGGAAGATCTGGTTGCGGAACAGGGTGAAGAGGCGGGCCTGCTCCTTCTCGGTGAGATCGGGCCAGCGGATCAGGTGCACGCCCTCCTCGGCGAGGGCCGGGGAGATGTCCTGCTGGAAGCAGGCGGCGTGCCGGGCCATGAGCTCGCGCGAGCGCGTCCAGATGAGGTCCAGCACCTCGCGGGGC
Organism: Streptomyces sp. NPDC091682; assembly: GCF_044756625.1. Taxonomy (NCBI): domain Bacteria; kingdom Bacillati; phylum Actinomycetota; class Actinomycetes; order Kitasatosporales; family Streptomycetaceae; genus Streptomyces; species Streptomyces sp. NPDC091682. The sequence continues at coordinate 27,362 of NZ_JBIVTH010000001.1, forward strand.
TGGAGGCCCGAGGCCGAGCGGGTGGCGACGCCCGTGGCGATGCGCCGCTTGAGGCCGGCCACGCGCACCATGAAGAACTCGTCGAGGTTGCTCGCGAAGATCGCCAGGAAGTTGGCGCGCTCCAGCAGGGGCGTGGTGGGGTCCTCGGCGAGCTCCAGCACCCGTTCGTTGAAGGCGAGCCAGCTGCGCTCCCGGTCGAGGAAGCGTCCCGGCGGGAGCTCGTCGCCGTCCTTGTCGTCGTAGGCGTCCAGATCCGCGTCGAGATCGGGCTCCAGGTCGACGTGCGGGCGGTGCGCCGAGATGGAGCCTATGCGGGCGTGGGCTCCGGTGGCGGACCGGCCGGGGGTGGCGGCGGGGGTGTGAGACGGGTGCTGGGCGGGGACCTCGGTGGGGCCTGCGCTGGGCTGGTGGCTCATGACTCCATTGTTCCGCGCAAGCGGCAGGACAGGCGCGTCGGAAGGGTTCGCCGTCAGTCGGAGTCGGGGCTGCATTGGGGGAGAGTCGCAAGCGCTTCTGAATGCCTGGTTAATGGCGTGTGGCTTCCCGGGTCCGGATGGCGCACGAGTCGCCTCCCGGCGGGGGTGGCGGGGGCCGGTGCGGTTTGCCTCCCGGCGGGGGTGGCGGTGCGGTGCGCCCCGGCGTGCGCGGGTGCGGCGCCGTTGCGGGGGCTCCGCCCCCGGGCCCCCGCCGGGCGCTGCCCGGACCCGCGCCTCAAACGCCGGCGAGGCTGGTTTTGTCGCGCCTCAATCGCCGGCGGGGCTGGGCGTGGACCCGGAGCGGCGCCGCAGGCGGATCAGCTTTCCGTGCGGTACATCAGGTCGACCTCGTGGGTGGTGAAGCCGAGGCCCTCGTATACGGCCAGGGCCGCCGGGTTGTCGGCGTCCACGTAGAGCATGGCCGTCGGCAGGCCCTGGGTCGCCAGGTGGCGCAGGCCGATCGCGGTGAGGGCCTTGCCGAGGCCGCCGCCCTGGGCGCCCGGGCGTACGCCGACCACGTAGACCTCGCCCAGCTGCTCCGCCGCGTGGACCTTCGTCCAGTGGAATCCGACGAGCTCGCCGTCGCGCTCCGCGAGGAAGAAGCCCTTGGGGTCGAACCAGGGCTGCGCGATCCGGTCGTCCAGGTCGCGCTGGGTCAGCGAGCCCTGCTCGGGGTGATGGGCGAAGGCGGCCGCGTTCGCCGTGAGCCAGGCCTTGTCGTCGGTGCCGGGCACGAAGGTCCGTACGGTCACCCCCGGCGGGAGCACCGGCTCCGGCAGCGGGTCCCCGCCGGCCAGTGGCCGGCGCAGCTGGCGCAGCTCGCGGAAGAGGGTCAGGCCGAGTACCTGCGCGAGGTGCCGTGCGGCCGACTTGCCGCCGTGCGCCCATACCCGCAGCCGCTTGCCGGAGGCGGCCAGCAGGGCCGTGCCCATGGCGCGCCCGTGTCCGCGGCCGCGCAGGGCCGGGTGCACGACGAGTTCGGCGGCGGGGGCCTCCACCGGGTCGGTGTCCTCCAGTTGCCCGTAGGCGGAGAGCCGGCCGCCTTCGGTGAGCAGGAAGTGCCGGATCCCCTCGCGCGGTCCGCCGCGCAGCTGGAGCCGGCCCTGTTCGGACACGGCGGTGGTGCCGTCGGTGCGTGCCGCGTCCTCGATCAGGTCGAGCACGGCGATCGCCTGTTCCTCCGTCAGCTCGTCGAGGGTCTGAATCTGCCGTCCCGGCTCGAGGGCCGCTGCTGCGTCAGTCATGGCACGAGCCTACGACCGCCGCGGGTGACGGGCGGAGTGCGGGTTGGGGGGTCGGTCGTTCTTCTGCACGTAACCAACGCGATACTCCTACCCACTGGTAGAGCTACGCGCGTTGACCATAGGCTTCGGCGGACCTCCCACATTCTCCCGCTGCCACATAAGGGGATTAAATGTCAGTGACGCCACAACGGCACCGCCGAACCCGCCGGTTGACCCTCACCGCCCTCGCCGTCACCGCCGGCGCCGGGGCCATGGTCGCCGCCGCACTGCCGGCCGGTGCCGCGAGTGGTGGCGGTGCGGCCAAGAGCCGGACCGTCGACGTGCAGATGCTGTCGTTCAACGACTTCCACGGCACTCTGGAGCCCCCGCAGGGCTCGTCCGGCACCGTGACCGAGCGTCAGGCCGACGGCACCACCAAGGCCATACCCGCGGGCGGTGTCGAGTACCTGGCGACCAGCCTGCGCGAGGCCCGCAAGGGTCACGAGTACTCCGTCACGGCCGCGGCCGGTGACATGATCGGCGGCAGCCCGATGCTGTCCGGGCTCTTCCACGACGAGCCGAGCATCGAGGCGCTGAACAAGATCGGTCTGGACGTCTCCAGCGTCGGCAACCACGAGTTCGACGAGGGCAAGACCGAGCTGCGCCGCATGGGTTACGGCGGCTGCCACCCGGTCGAGGGCTGCTTCGAATTCGGCAAGGAGTTCACCGGCGCCCAGTTCCAGTACCTCGCGGCCAACGTCACGGACGTGAAGACCAAGCGTCCGCTGATGTCGCCCACCTACGTCTGGAAGAAGGGGGACGTGAAGATCGGCTTCATCGGCGTCACCCTGGAGGGCACTCCGGACGTCGTGACCGCCGAGGGCGTCAAGGGCCTCAAGTTCGGCGACGAGATCGAGACGATCAACAAGTACGCCGCCGAGCTGAACAAGCAGGGCGTGAAGTCGATCGTCGCGCTGATCCACGAGGGCGGCCTGCCCGCCAGTGGCGCTTACAACTACGACTGCAACGTCCCGGGCGCCGGCGCCGGCATCTCGGGCGCGATCGTGGACATCGCCAAGAACGTGGACTCCAAGGTCGACGCGCTGGTCACCGGCCACACGCACCAGGCGTACGCCTGCAACATCCCGGACCCGGCGGGCAACCCGCGCACGGTGACCTCGGCCGCCTCCATCGGCCGCCTGTTCACCGACACCACCCTCACCTACGACCGGCAGACCAAGGACATCGTCCGTACGCCGGTCACCTCGCCGAAGCCGATCAACAAGATCGTGGGCCGGGACCAGCCGAAGGCCCCGGACATGACCGAGCTGATCGACCGCTGGAAGGCGCTGGCGGCCCCGATCGCCAACCGTCCGCAGGGCTTCATCTCGGCCGACATCCCCGGCCGCGGTTCCGAGGCCCCCGAGAAGCCGCTCGGCGACCTGATCGCCGACGCGCAGCTCGAAGCGCTCGCCCCGGCGGACAAGGGCGGTGCGCAGCTGGCCCTCATGAACCCGGGTGGCATCCGCTCGGACCTCGCCTACAAGGCCTCGGGCGACGAGGGCGACGGTGTGGTGACGTACGGCGAGTCCTTCACGGTCCAGCCGTTCACCAACATGATGAACATCGTGGACCTGACCGGCGCACAGCTGATCACCGCGCTCCAGCAGCAGGTCAGCGGTCCGGTCAACGGACCGAACCCGAAGATCCTGCAGGTGTCGAAGGGCTTCACGTACACCCTGGACTCGACCAAGGCGGGCGCGGACCGCATCGTCGTGGACTCGGTGAAGCTGAACGGCGTGCCGCTCGACCCCGCCAAGACCTACCGAGTCGCGATGAACGAGTTCCTCGCGGGCGGCGGTGACGGCTTCACCGTCCTGAAGGAGCACAAGAACAAGCTCGTGGGCGCGTCCGACCTGGACTGCTTCAACGCCTACCTGACGAAGAACTCCTCGGCGGCCGCCCCGATCGCCCCGCCGGCGGCGAACCGCATCACCGTCATCAAGTAACCCCCGCACACAGCGCGCCCGAAGGGGCGGTGGGCCGGTCGGCCCGCCGCCCCTTCGGCGTTTCCCCGTGCACCCCCGTGGCGCGGGGACCGGACGGATCAGAGGGCGGCCAGGAACGTCCCGACCGCGGTGTGGAAGGCGTCCGGGTCCGTGAAGGGCACGAAGTGGTCGCCGTTCAGGGGGGTGTACGAGGTCTTGGGGCGGCGCGCGACCATCGCGTCGGCGGTGTCCCGGCGCAGGGCCTGGCTGTGGACCCCGTGGATCAGTACGGCCGGGCAGGTGCTCGCGAGCCAGGCGTCCCAGTGGTCGCCCCGGCAGGCCTCGATGGAGTCGAGCATGTCCTGCGGGTGGAACGGTAGCCGCCAGCCCTCGCCGGAGGGGAGCGGGCGCAGGGCCTGCTCGACGAACTGGGCGCCCACCGGCCCGGCGGCTTCGAGGAGTTCCTCGCGGGTGGGGGCGGTGTACCGCATGCCGTGCAGGAAGTCGAAGAGGGGGCCCTCGGTGGTGGGGTGGATCTCGACGGTGGCGTCGACGTCGATGAGTGCGGAGATCCGATCGGGGTGGGCGGCGGCGAGGTGGTAGGCGTTGAGGCCGCCGAGGGAGTAGCCGAGGAGGGCCACGGGGGCGTCCAGGCCGAGGTGGTCGAGGAGGGCGACGGCGTCGGACACGTAGCCCTCGCGGCGGTAGTGCGGGGCCCGGTCCGAGCCGCCGTGGCCGCGCTGGTCGGGGGCGATGACCCGCCAGGCGTCGCCGAGGTGCGCGGCGAGTCCGGCGAAGGCGAGGCCCTCGGACAGGCCACCGTGCAGGGCCAGCAGTGGGCGGCCGGTGCCGCCGGAGTCCACGTAGGACAGGGTGCGGTCGTCGATCTTCATCTCGTGGCGCTGCATGGTGTTCCTCCCCGTTTCGTCGGTCTTCTGATCTGACGGTGCCTGAAGCCTGCCAGGATTTAGGCAAGCGCGCAATACAGATGTATTGGGCGCTTGCGCAAGATCTGCCGCGGCTACGATCCCCGCATGGGAAATCGCGAGGACCTGCTGGCCGGAGCGCGGCGCTGCCTGGAGGAGAAGGGCTACCTGCGCACGACCGTGCGGGACGTCGCCACGGCCGCGGGGGTGAGCATGGCCGCGATCGGCTACCACTTCGGATCCCGGGAGGCCCTCCTCAACCAGGCCCTGTTCGCCGCCATGGAAGAGTGGGCCGCGGGGTCCGGTCGGCTCACCGGTGAGGGCGAGACCGCGGGGGAGCGCTACGCCGACACCTGGGACCGCAAGATCCGCGACTTCGGCGAGATGCGCTGGCTCTGGCTGGCCTCCGTCGAGGCCTTCGTCCATGCGCAGTCCTCGCCCGAACTGCTCGCGATCCTCGCCGAGGGGCAGCGCCGCAACCGGCGGATGGTGGCCGCGGCCCTGCGCGGGGTGCCGCAGGAGGAGGTCTCCGAGGCGGACGTACGGGCCCTCGGCTCGATGCACATCGCGCTGCTCAGCGGGGTGATGGTGCAGACCCTGACCGATCCGGAGCAGGCCCCCGACGGCCGCGAGCTCCTCCAGGGGCTGCGGTCCATGGTCGAGCTGCTCGAGAGCTGACCGCTACCGACAGGTAGTATAGCTGACGTGTGCACGCCATAATCCGGCCATCATCGGGTCGGCGAAGGGGCGGGCATGGCCATGGGCATCGGCACGCGCACGGACACGGACAGGGACGCGGACACGGGCCTGCACACGGACACGGGCTCGGGCCGGCGCACGGGCTTGGGCCGGCGGGCGTTCCTGGCCGGAGCACTGGCCGCCGGCACGACCCTGGGACTGGGGACCGCACCCGCCTCGGCCGCGACGCTCGGCACCCAGGACTGGATGGCCGGCCTCGGCGACTCCACCGTCCTCCAGCGCATGACCATCCCCGGCACCCACGACTCCGGCGCCACCAAGGGCGGCCTCTACGTCGCCTGTCAGAACACCTCGATCGCCCAGCAGCTCGACTCCGGCATCCGCTTCCTCGACGTCCGCTGCCGGGTTACGGGCGGCTCCTTCGCCATCCACCACGCGGCCTTCTTCCAGGACCTGATGTTCGGGGACGTCCTCGTCGCCTGCTGGAACTTCCTCGCCGCGCACCCCGGTGAGACCGTCCTGATGCGCGTCAAGCAGGAGTACTCCGGGGAGAGCGACACCACCTTCCGCGCCGTCTTCGACGATTACCTGGACAACCGCGGCTGGCGACCCCTGTTCCGGATCTCCGACACCCTGCCCACCCTCGGACAGGCCCGCGGCAAGGTGGTCCTGCTCGCCGACAACGGCGGCCTGCCGGGCCTGCGCTACGGCGACGGCAACGTCTTCGACATCCAGGACGACTACAACACTGAGCCCTTCGCCAAGCGCGGCCGGATCGAGAACCACTTCCGCAAGGCCGTCCAGCAGCCGGGCAAGCTCTTCGTGAACTACGTCAGCACCGCGGCGTACATGCCGCCGCGCTGGAACTCCGACCGGCTGAACCCGCAGGTGCACTCGTTCGTCGACGGCGGGGAGCTGGCCGGCCGGACCGGGCTGGGCGTCGTCCCGATGGACTTCCCGAACACCCGCTCCGGCCTGGTCGCCTCACTGATCGGGCACAACTGACGGATCGGAGGGCGGCGGGGTCGGCGCCCCAGGGATGCGGAGCACCGCCTCCGTGCCCGGGCCGCCGTCGGCCGCCGCCCGGAGCTCGGCGCTGCCGCCCGCGCGCGCCACCGTACGGGCCACGATCGACAGGCCCAATCCGCTGCCGGGCAGGGCGCGGGCCGACTCGGACCGCCAGAACCGCTCGAAGACGTGCGGCAGGTCCTCGGCCGGGATGCCCGGACCGTGGTCCCGTACGGTCAGCTCGCCCGCCCGCAGCGTCACCGCGACCGTGCTGCCCGGCGGGCTGAACTTCACCGCGTTGTCCAGGACGTTGACCACCGCCCGCTCCAGCGCCGCCGCCTCGCCCCGTACGTACCAGGGCCGCAGGTCCGAGTCGAAGCGGAGCTCCGGACCGCGCAGGCGGGCCCGGGACAGCGCGGCCCCGGCGATCTCGTGCAGGGCGACCACCTGGAGCGGGCCCCCCGCTCCGGCGTCCGGCCGCGACAGCTCCTGCAGGTCGCCGATCAGCGAGGCCAGCTCCGTCATCTGCGCCTTGACCGAGGCCAGCAGCTCCCGCCGGTCGTCGGGCGGGATGGCCCGGCCGGTCTCCTCACTGCGGGCGAGCAGCTCGATGTTGGTGCGCAGCGAGGTCAGCGGGGTGCGCAGCTCGTGTCCGGCGTCCGCGATCAGCTGGGCCTGGCGTTCCTGGGAGGAGGCGAGGGCCGCCGTCATCGAGTTGAAGGACCGCGACAGGCGGGCGATCTCGTCGTCCCCGGCGTCGGGGATCCGAACCGTCAGGTCCTCGGTGCGGGCGATGTGCTCGACGGCGTCGGTCAGCTCGTCGACGGGCTGGAGTCCGGTACGGGCCACCCACAGGCCGGCGACCCCGGCGCCGACGATGCCGATCCCGGAGACCAGGAGCAGCACCCAGGCCAGGGTGGACAGGGGTTTGTCGATGTCGGCGAGCGGTTTGGCGATGGAGACGCCGCAACAGACCTGGCCGGTGTTGGGGACCACCACCGGGATCGTGTAGACGCGCATCTCGACGCCGTCGGAAGTCGTCACGGTCTGCAGGGTCTTGCCCCGCGTGCCCGCCGCGATCTCCTTGTCGGCCCCGGTCACCGGCAGGGCGGTGGGCCCGGCGACCCAGCAGTGCCTGCCGTCGGGCCGGACGATCTGGACGGTCGCGCCCAGGTTCCCGGCGATCTGCTGCAGGGGCTGCTGCGGCGGCGGGAGGCAGTCGTTCTGCACCAGGGTCCGGCTCACCTCGGCGCCGACGTTCGTCGCCATCAGGGAGCGGTCGAGCTGCTCGCGCAGCTGGGTGCGGACCATCACCCAGGAGACCGCCGCCACGGCCGCGACCGCGAGCGCCACCGCCACCGTGACCAGCAGTGCGAGGCGGGAGCGCAGCGGCAGCGCGCGGAATCTGGCCGTCGGGCTCACTCGGGCCCGCTCTCGCCGGCGCGCAGGGCGTAGCCGACCCCGCGCACGGTGTGCACCAGGCGCGGCTCGCCGCCGGCCTCCGTCTTGCGGCGCAGGTACATCACGTACACGTCCAGGGAATTGGAGCTGGGCTCGAAGTCGAAGCCCCAGACGGTCTTGAGGATCTGCTCGCGGGTCAGGACCTGGCGCGGGTGCGCGAGGAACATCTCCAGCAGCGTGAACTCGGTCCGGGTCAGCTCCACCGGCCGCCCGGCCCGGGTGACCTCGCGGGTCGCGAGGTCCATGCGCAGGTCGCCGAAGGTCAGGGCGTCCTCGTGGCTCTCGCCGGCGGCCCGTGCGGCGGCGTAGGAGCTGCGGCGCAGCAGGGCGCGGACCCGGGCGAAGAGCTCGTCGAGTTCGAACGGCTTGACGAGGTAGTCGTCGGCTCCCGCGTCGAGGCCGGTGACGCGGTCGCCGACGGTGTCGCGGGCGGTGAGCATCAGGATCGGGGTGACGCTGCCGGAGGCGCGCAGCCGGCGGGCGGCCGTGAGCCCGTCCATCCGGGGCATCTGGATGTCCAGGACGATCAGGTCGGGGGCGTACGAGGCCGCCTTGTCGAGGGCGTCGAGCCCGTCGACCGCGGTCTGCACGGCGTACCCCTCGAAGGCGAGACTGCGGCGCAGGGCCTCGCGAACGGCCGGTTCGTCGTCGACGACGAGGATCCGCGCTTCGCCTTCGGCGGCGTTCATGGATGGGTCTCCCAGGGATGGTGGTCGGCCGTGGAGGCGGCCCGGTGGGCCGCCTCCAGCCTCGCACGGGTGGGTCAGAAGCTGGTGCCGAAGCCGTTTGCGGCGGAGCCGGCGCCGGAGCCGGAGCCGGAGCCGGCGCCGGAGCCGGAGCCCGTACCGGAGGAGCCCGCGCCGCCGGGGCCGCCCTTGCGCAGGGAGTCCAGGTCGGCCTTGATCGTGTCGACCGGGATGGCGAAGCCGAGGCCGACGCTGCCGGCGGCGGAGTTGCCGGAGGCGGGCGAGTAGATCGCCGACGGCATGCCCACGATCCGGCCGTTCATGTCGACGAGGGCGCCGCCGGAGTTGCCGGGGTTGAGGGAGGCGTCCGTCTGGAGGGCCTTGTACGAGGTGGTGTCGGAGCCGGTGTCCCCGTTGAACTGGCGGCCGCCGAAGGAGAACGGCCAGCTGTCCTCGCCCTGCTGCCGGCCCTGCGGGGACTGCTGCTCCGACTTCGGCACCTTCACCTCGCGGTTCAGCGCGGAGACGATGCCGCTGGTGACGGTGCCGGTGAGGCCGTCGGGCGAGCCGATGGCGACGACCTGGTCACCGACCTTGACGCCGCCGGAGTCGCCGAGCGCGGCGGGCTTCAGCCCGGAGGCGCCCTGGAGCTTGATCAGGGCCAGGTCCTTGTCGGGGTCGGTGCCCACGATCTTGGCCGGGTACTTCTTGCCGTCGCTCATCGTCACCTGGATCTGGGAGGCGCCGCTCACCACGTGGTTGTTGGTGACGACCTCGCCGTCGGCGGTGAGGACGATGCCGGAGCCGGTGCCCTGGCCGGAGCCGGTGCGGACGTCGATGCGGACGACCGAAGGGCTGACCTGCTCGGCGACTCCCGTGACGGTGCCGGAGTTCGACTGCGAGACGTTGGTGCCGTTGACCCCGCCCCCGGTGCTGCCGGCCTGCCGCTCCATCAGCTGCTGGACGGCGGCCGCGGTGCCGCCGCCGACCAGGGCCGCGGCGAGCGCGACGGCGGCCAGCAGGGCGACGGGCCGCTTGGCCCGCGGTGCGGGGGGCGCGGCGTGGGCGGGCTGGCGGGGGCCGCCGCCCTCGCCCCCGCCGACGCCGCCCGCGGCCGCCGGGACCGTCTCGCCCCGGATGACCGGCGGCAGGTGCGCCTCGTGCCAGCCGGGCGCGGCCGGCGGGTACGAGGGCGGCGGCGGGTAGGCCGCGGGGGCCGCCGCCCCGGCTCCGGCCCCCGCTGCGGTCCCGGTCCCGGCTCCGGCCTCCTGCGTCAGCCTGTCGTGCCCGCGCTGCCAGTCCTCGCCGAACGGCGCGTGCTGGGCCGGGCTGTTCTCCTGCGGGTACTCGCCTTCGCGGCGGAAGCTGTCGGTCATGGCACCGACTCTGGCCGCAGATCATGAGAGCTTCCTGAGTCAGGCCTGAGAAGCCCGACAGAACCTGCTACGACCGACCTGAGAACCGGCCTTGACCCTCGACCTGGTGGAGGTCCCAGAGTCACGGGTGTGGAGAGCGAGATGCACAGCATTGGTGAGATGGGCCGCGACAGCGGGCTGGGCGTGAGCGCGCTGCGCTTCTACGACCGGGCGGGCGTCCTGCCGCCCGCCCGGGTGGATCCGGCGACCGGATACCGCTGGTACGCGCCCGAACAGCTCGACGAGGCCCGGCTGCTGGCCCGGCTCCGGCAGGCGGGGATGCCGCTCGCGGACGTCCGGCTGGTCCTGGCGGCCTGGTCCGGCGGGGACACCGGCCTGGTGCCCCGGCTGCTGGACGGGCACCTGCGCCGGCTCGAACGCGAGCTCGCCGATGCGCGCGGCGCGCTCTCCGCGGTACGCGCACGACTCGGACACAAGGAGAGCACCATGACCACCACCACCCGCACCGCCCGGCTGACCCTGCCCGCCCCGGAGTTCGCGGCCGCGCTGGACTCCGTACGCTTCGCCGTCGGGACCGACCCCGAGCTGCCGGTGCTCGGCGGGATCCTCTTCGACGCGGAGGGCTCGGACCTGCACGTCGTGGCCACCGACCGCTACCGGATGGCCGTGGCCCGCGCGTCCACCACCGGCCACGGCGGCGGGCGGGTCCAGCTGACCGTGCCCGCCCCGCTCGCGGACGCCATGCGGGCCCTGCTGACCGACGGCTCCCCGGCCCGGCTCACCGTGGACGGCGACGCGGTCGAGCTGGAGACGCAGGGCCGCCGGGTCGCCGGGCGGGGACTGGGCGAGGAGTTCCCCGACCACCGCCGCCTGATGCAGCTCCCCGAGGGCCGCCGCATCCCGCTGGACGTGCCGGCCCTGCGGAAGGCCCTGCGGAAGGTCCTGGCCGGGCAGGACGGCGAACGGTGCGCCCTGGTCCTGACGGACACCGTGACCGTCGCCGACGACGCCTACGAGAGCGGCGCCGCCTCCGACGGGGACCGGGTGGGGGTCAACCCCGCCTTCCTCCTCGACGCGCTCGCCGTGGGCGACGACGCGCTGCTGGAGTACGTCGGCCCCAAGGCCCCGCTGGTGCTCCTGCGCCCCGACACCGAGGACGCCTTCTCCCTGCTGATGCCGTGCACGCTGGACGCGTGACCTGCGCTCAGCGGCAGCCGCAGGAGCGGCGGATCACCAGCGCCGACGGGAACTGCTTGAGCCGTTCCCGTCGGGAGCCGGCCACCCGCAGGCCGTCGTCCAGGACCAGGTCCACGGCCGCGCGGGCCATCGCCGTGCGGTCCGAGGCCATCGTGGTCAGCGGCGGGTCGGTGAGGGCGGCTTCCTTGACGTCGTCGAAGCCCGCGACGGCCAGTTCCCCGGGCACGTCGATGCGCAGCTCGCGCGCGGCGCGCAGCACACCGATCGCCTGGTCGTCCGTGGCGCAGAAGATGGCCGTCGGCCGGTCGGGCCGCGCCAGGACCTCCAGGGCGACCGTGTACGCGTCGTAGCGGTTGTACGGGGCCTCGATGAGCCGGCCCTCGACGGAGCGGCCGGCCTCCAGCATGGCCCGGCGCCAGCCCTCGACGTGGTCGGCGACCGGGTCGCCGACCGAGGGGGTGTTCTCGATGCCGCCGATGCAGGCGACGTACTCGTGCCCGTGCTCCAGCAGGTGGCGGGTGGCGAGCTGGGCGCCGCCGATGTCGTCCGTGACGACGGCGACGTCGTCGATCGCCTCCGGGCGTTCGTGCAGCAGCACGACCCGGGCGTCCCACGCCTCGATCTCGCTGGCCGCCTGCTCGCTCATGCCCTGGCTGACCAGGATCAGGCCCGAGACCCGCATTCCGAGGAAGGCCCGCAGGTAGTGGACCTCGCGCTCGGTGCGGTAGTCGGAGTTGCCGACCAGGACCATCTTTCCGCGCTCGGCGGCGGCCTGTTCGACCGCGTGCGCCATCTCGGCGAAGAACGGCTGCCGGGCGTCCGGGACGATCATGCCTATGAGGTCGGTGCGCCGCGAGGCCATCGCCTGGGCGACCCGGTCCGGGCGGTAGCCCAGCTCCTTGATCGCGGCGAGGACACGCTCGCGCGTGGCCGGGGCGACCGGCCGGGGTCCGTTGTTGATGACGTAGCTCACGACGGCGGTCGACGTACCCGCAAGTCGTGCAACGTCATCCCGCGTCACCTTGGCCACGCGCGGCAGTCTACGCGGGGTGACCTACCTCTGGGCAGGGCGTACTGCCAAGTGGATGCTCACACCGTCTTCGGCCGATCGGGTGACGGCCGGAGCCGACTACGAGGCGGTCTGTGAAGCCGGCTGCGCGGCCGTCTGCGCCGGCTGCGCAGCCGGCTGACCGGCGGTCCTGGCCGCGGCCTTGGCCGCCGCCTGGGCCGCGGCTTCCGCCGCCGCCCGCTCGACCTTCTCCGGCGTGACGAAGCGGTAGCCGACGTTGCGGACCGTGCCGATCAGGGACTCGTGCTCGGGGCCGAGCTTGGCGCGCAGCCGCCGTACGTGCACGTCGACGGTCCGGGTGCCGCCGAAGTAGTCGTAGCCCCAGACCTCCTGGAGCAGCTGGGCGCGCGTGAAGACCCGGCCCGGGTGCTGGGCGAGGTACTTGAGCAGCTCGAACTCCTTGAAGGTGAGGTCGAGCACCCGCCCCTTGAGCTTGGCGGAGTACGTGGCCTCGTCCACCGACAGGTCACCGTTGCGGATCTCCATCGGGGAGTCGTCCGAGCCCAGCTGCTGACGGCCGGTGGCCAGGCGCAGCCGTGCCTCGACCTCCGCCGGACCCGCGGTGTCCAGGAGGACATCGTCGATGCCCCAGTCGGCGGTGACGGCCGCCAGGCCGCCCTCGGTGACGACCAGGATCAGCGGACAGCCCGGTCCGGTGGAGCGGAGCAGCTGGCACAGCGACCGCACCTGCGGCAGGTCGCGGCGGCCGTCTACGAGGATGACATCGGCTCCCGGGGTGTCCACCAGGGCGGGGCCCTCGGCCGGGGCGACCCGGACGTTGTGCAGCAGCAGGCCGAGGGCGGGCAGCACCTCGGTCGACGGCTGCAGGGCGTTGGTGAGCAGCAGGAGTGAGCTCACGACCGACCACCTGCCCGGGTCGGACGGTGGTGCACGGTTCGCTGGTCCATCACGTCGGTTCCTCCTCGGTCCCGTCGAGGACATGCGTGGTACTGCTTCGTACGTCTTGCCCGGCGTCCCCGCGATCCCCGCGCCCTGGGGTCCGCATGGATACCACTGTTCTCGGTTCGTTCAACGCGCTGAAAGCACAAAAGGACCCGGGGGCAACGTTGCCCGGATCCTCTCGCCAAGCAGAATAGCCCACCCGTCGATGCGTGGCCGAGGCTTCTTCCGCTTCCACTTCTGTGGTTCATGCCACGCCCCCGCCCTGCGTAAGCCCGGGTTTCACCGGATCGGGGGCCCGCCGAGCGGTAACTCGGGGCCGACGGGCGCACACCCGGCGCGTCGGGGCACGCGGGGGTCGGCGGCGGGAGGGGCCATCATGGAGGCCGACGGTAGAGAGCCGACGATAGGAGCAGCAGTGGCAACCGGAACCATCCGCTACTGGGCGGCGGCCAAGGCCGCGGCCAAGACGGCGGAGGAGCCGTACTCGGCGCGCACACTGGCCGAGGCGCTCGACGCCGTGCGGGAGCGCCACCCCGGGGAGCTGACCCGGGTCCTGCTGCGCTGCTCCTTCCTCGTGAACGACGAGCCTGTGGGCAAGCGCCCGCATGATTCCGTCCCGCTGACCGAAGGGGGCACCGTCGAGGTGCTCCCGCCGTTCGCGGGCGGGTGAGCGGGAGCCGATGAGTACGCCTGAAGAACAGCAGCGCCAGCAGTACGCGCAGCAGCAGCACCAGCAGTACGCGCAGCAGCACCAGCAGCACCAGGAGGACCCGTACGGGACCCAGACCTGGCAGTCCGACACCTGGGACACCAGCTACCAGCCGGTGCACCCGCCGCTGGGCGCGGTGCCCGGGCAGCCGGCGGCGCCCGAGGGCTGGTTCCGCGACGAGGCCCCGGCGGCCCCGGCGGCCCCGGGCTCCTGGCCGGACGGCTCCGGAGCCGTCGGCGGCTACGCCCCGGCCCCGGATGCGTACCCGCAGCCGGTGGTTCCCGAGGGCTGGTACCGGGACGGGGCCCAGGCTCCGGCGCCCGCCGCTGCTCCGGTCCAGGAGTGGCCGCAGGGTGCGGAGACGGCCTACCTGCCGCCCTACCCGGGCCCCGGGCCCGACCAGCAGCACCAGCCCCCGAACCAGCACCAGCAGCACCGGCAGCCGCTGCCGGTCGAGGAGACGGCGTACATGCCGCCGGTGGCCGACGTGTCCGCCGCCGAGCCGCAGGAGATCACCTCCTGGTCCCCGCCCACCCTCGCCGGCAACACCCTGCGCGCCGTCGACCCCGCCCAGGCGCGCGCCGAGGGCCGGTCGCCGATCATCGACCCCGGTCCGCAGTCCGCCATACTCACCGCTGCCCTCGGGCTGCTGCTCGCCGTGGCCGCCGCCTTCGGGCAGTACGCCCTGCTCCTGCCGCTGATCGCCCTGCAGGGCCTCACGGCAGCCGGCTGGTTCCGCCTCAACGGCATGTGGCCCGCCCGTCAGGGCATCGCCCTCGCCTTCGCCGGAGCCGTCGTCGCCGATGCGGCCGTGCTCGCCGTCGATCCCCTCTACGGAGCCGGTGCGATCGTCGGCACCCTCGGTGCCTGGGTGCTGCTCACGCTCGTCCTGCAGCTGCGCAGCCACGCCGATCCCGACGAGCGGATGTACGGGTTGATGGCCTCGGTGGCCTCGGCCGCCCTCGCCATCATCTGTGCGGGCTATCTCGCGGCCGATTCCGCCGCCGCCACGGTCGGTGCGGTCGCCGTCGCGGTCGCCGTCTTCGCCCGTGCGCTGCCGCTGCCCACCGCCCCCTCGGTCGGCGTCTCGCTGGCCGCGGCCGCCGGTGCCGGCATCGCGGTCGGCGGGCTGACCTCGGTCGGTGCGGGCGGGGCGCTGATCGGTCTCGTGGCCGGGGTGTGCGCGCTGGTCGGGCTGCGCGTGGCGGCGTACGACTACCCGTCGAAGTTTGTGCACATGACGGCCGGTGTGGCCCTGCCGCTCGCGGCGGCCGCCCCCGCCGTGTACTTGATCGGCCGGGTGGTGGGCTGATCCCTGCCTGACGACGGTCATGGTCAACTAGAACGCACGTACCGATTAGTAGGGGGAGGGAACGTGCGTTTCCTACGTGTCGTTGTGATCGTCGGAGTGGTTCTGGGGGCCCTGTTCGTGGGGGTGGACCGCTGGGCCGCGGGTTACGTCGAGAACCGGCTGGCCGAGCGAATACAGGCGCGGCAGGGCCTGGCCGGTTCCTCGGAGGTGGAGGTCCACGGCTTCCCCTTCCTCACCCAGGTGCTCAGCCGCGACCTCGACCAGGTCGACCTGAAGCTGCGGGGCGTGGAGGTCACCGCCGAGGGCCGCAAGACGCGGCTGTCGGAGCTGGACGCGAGCTTCCACGGGGTGAAGCTGAACGGTGACTACAGCGGCGGCACCGCCGACCGGGCCGAGGGCACCGCGCTCATCACGTACGCCGACCTGACGGCGGCCTCGCAGACCGGCGCGACCCTCTCCTACGGCGGGGCGCCGGGCAAGGTGAAGGTCACCGCGACAGTGGACCTCGCCGGCAAGAAGCTGTCGCACAGCGTGGTGTCGACCGTCACCCTGGAGGACGCGACCGGCGGAAAGGGCAAGATCGTCCGGGTGCGCGCCGACGAGGTGCCGGGCGCGAGCCTGCCCGGGGTCGAGGGGATGATCCGCAAGAAGACCGACTTCGACCGCGATCTCGGCAGCGGCATGCCGGCCGGACTCCAGCTCTCGTCCCTGACCTCGGACGAGGCCGGCGTGCACCTCGCGCTGGGCGGCACGAACGTGGTGGTGGCCGGATCGTGAGACGGCGCGGTCCGATCCGCAGAAGGACGGGCCGCACGGCAGGTCCCGGGGGCGCCGCAGCGGCCGCCCCGGGCTCTCGCATCCCAACATTCGGACGATCCTGTCTCGATATATGACACGCCGGTGACAGGGCGGCTGATTCGTCCCTACGATCCATGGCTATGAAGCATCAGCAGGCGGACCTCACGAAGCGACGGGCAGTAGACCTGTGTCGCGTCGCCGCCATGCTCTGTCGATCCATGTGAACTGTGAGCGCATCCGCTCCATCGACCGGACGACGGCCCCACGGCCCTTCCCGCGTGACCGCACCAGCCTCCTGATTCCCTGACGCCTCCCCGCGCAGGACCTCGAGCGCACCCGTAGGCACGCAGCACGCGTTACCAGCACAGCCCCGCCGCACACTGCCCCGGAGGAGAACACCATGAGCCGCAGCGACGTCCTCGTAGACGCCGACTGGGTCGAGGCCCACCTGAACGACGCCAACGTCGTCATCGTCGAGGTGGACGAGGACACGTCCGCGTACGACAAGAACCACATCACCAACGCCGTCCGGATCGACTGGAAGAGCGACCTCCAGGACCCGGTCCGCCGCGACTTCGTGGACCAGGAGGGCTTCGAGAAGCTCCTCTCCGCCAAGGGCATCTCCAACGACGACACCGTCGTCCTCTACGGCGGCAACAACAACTGGTTCGCGTCCTACGCCTACTGGTACTTCAAGCTCTACGGCCACCAGGACGTGAAGCTCCTCGACGGCGGCCGCAAGAAGTGGGAGCTCGACTCCCGCGACCTGGTCGACGGCACGGACGTCCCGAACCGCCCGGCCACCGCGTACAAGGCCAAGCCCCAGGACACCTCCATCCGCGCCTTCCGCGACGACGTCGTGGCCGCGATCGGCTCCCTGAACCTGGTCGACGTCCGTTCGCCCGACGAGTTCTCCGGCAAGCTGCTCGCCCCGGCGCACCTCCCGCAGGAGCAGTCGCAGCGCCCCGGTCACGTGCCGAGCGCCCGCAACATCCCGTGGTCGAAGAACGCCAACGACGACGGCACCTTCAAGTCGGACGACGAGCTGACCGCCCTCTACCAGGCGGAGCAGGTCGATCTGGCGAAGGACACCATCGCCTACTGCCGCATCGGTGAGCGCTCCGCGCTCACGTGGTTCGTGCTGCACGAGCTCCTGGGCCAGGAGAACGTCAAGAACTACGACGGTTCGTGGACCGAGTACGGCTCGCTCGTCGGCGTGCCGATCGAGCTCGGCGCCAACAAGTAAGCAGACCACCGGGCACGCGACGGCCCTCGTAGTACGACCTCTCTAGGACAGGACAGAGAACATGTGTGGAGCACAGATCGGCGGGCCCGACCTCGCGACGCTGAAGCCCGGTGAGACCGCCATCCAGGGCCAGATCACCAAGGACGGCGAGCCGGTGTCCGGCTACGTCCGCCTGCTGGACTCGACCGGCGAGTTCACCGCGGAGGTCCCGACCTCGGCGACCGGCCAGTTCCGCTTCTACGCCGCCACCGGCTCCTGGACGCTGCGGGCGCTCGTCCCGGGTGCCCAGGCGGACCGTGCCGTGGTCGTCGCCGAGGCCGGCGGCGTGACGGACGTGGCGATCGCGGTCTGAGCACCGCACGTGTGATCGCCTGATCGAACGGCCGAAGGGCCGCACCCCCGGGGGTTGGACGCCACTGGAACGGGGTGCGGCCCTTCGTGCCGTCCGCGTCCCTTGCGGGCGGGGGCGCCGGATCTACGCTGGAGGCATGTACGCCCGGCGCCGGCGCGTCTACTTCCTGCTCATGGGCGGATGCCTGGTCCTCTTCGTGTCCGCCTGGACCTTCGTGCGCCTGCTGTCGGTGGAGGCTGCCGTGGCCATGTGCGTGGTCGCCATGGTCATCCCGCCGGTCGCCGCGATGATCGCCAACCGGCGCGGCCCGGACGACCGCTGGTGGGACGACCCCTCGGGCGACCCGAAGTCCGACGAGTGGTGGGACGAACTGGATGGAAAACGGCGCCACGACGACTGAAACCTCACGAGACGAGAATGTGATCTTCCCTCGTACAACTGCTCCGTCGCGGTGTGGGTCAAGGGGTACGCGCGGGTAACCAGCTCGCGCTCGCAGGCCTGTGGGGGACCCCTTTGGAACACGAACAGACCATCCCGGAGCCGCAGAAAGAGGGGGAGAGCGCACCGGAGCCGGACACTTCGGTCCCGCGCCGCCGGGCGGGGCGCACGGCTCTTCTGATCGCGGGCGCGGTAGCGCTCGGCGTCCTCGCCGGGACGATCACCGGCTACGCGGTCCAGTACCACCGCGAGCCCACCCCGCTGCCGCCGCTGGCCCGGCAGAAGATGGCCGCGCCGTCGCCGGCCGCCATGAACGACGCGTCGAGCCGGCGCTCGATCAACGCCAATCGCTGGCACAAGGCGGACGAGGACCTGGCCAAGAAGCTGCTGGACGTTCCCGGCGGCGCGCAGGACAGCGTCTCGGGGCCCGAATCCCCGGACAACTTCTCCGCGGGCTACTTCCTCGACCCCTCCGAGGGCGTCGGCTCGCTCGCCAGGCACGTCAAGCGCCTCGCCTCCGCCCACTGGGCCGAGAACGACCGGAACTTCGTCGACATCAACCTGCTCCAGTTCCGTGAGCGCGGCGGCGCCGAGGACTTCTACGCGGGCATGGTGAAGTACATGCCCGGCAAGGATTTCGCGGGCAACACGGGCAAGGAACTCCCGGGCGTACCGGGGGACTTCGGGCACCTGTGGATCGACTCCGAAGCGCATGAGGAGCCCGGTTACCACCCGATCCGCCAGGGCCGCGCGCTGATCCGCCGCGGCGACATCGTGGCGGTCATCGAGTACACGAACAACCGCGGCGAGATCGACGAGAAGACCGTGGTCGAGCTGGCCAAGCGACAGATGGAGCGGCTGTGAGCGAGCAGCAGAACGCAACCGACGCCGTGCCGGAGCCCGCGCAGCACACCGATCCCGACTCCGCGCCCGCGGCCGAGGCCCAGCCCGTGCCCGAGGCCCAGCCCGTGATCGCGGCGGCCGAGACGGTCGAGCCCGCAGCCGCGCCGACGCCCGCAGCCGCGCCCGCGCGCAAGCGGAACCGCAGGACGCTCGCCCTGGTCGCGGCGTCCGTGGCCGTCGTCGTCCTGGCGGGCGCCGGCGTCGCCGCCACGGCCGCGTTCGCGAACGCCGACCGGACCGCACCGACGCGGTACTGGGTGCCCGAGAACCACACGACCGGCGGCTCGGCGGCCCCGGTGCCGTCGGTGCCCCCCAACGAGCTGACGGGCAAGCTGCTGCCCATGCCCGTCGACTACTGGCCCGGCCCCGACGTCGACCCCGAGGGGAACTTCTACTACCTCCCGAGCGACAAGGCGCTGCAGAGCTTCAAGGACGCCCGTACGGGTCTCTCCAGCAGCGAACGCACCGAGCGGGACAAGGCGCTGGCGGACATGAAGCTCAAGGGCATGGCCGGGCGCAGCTATGCCCGCGGCGAAGGCTACGGCGGTGCGGTCGCCGAGATCCGGCTCGTCCAGGCCGATCCGCAGCAGCTCGCCAAGTTCGGCGAGTTCGCCAAGAAGCTCATCGAGTTCACCGGCGCCGACGGCAAGGCGCCCCAGGTCGAGGGCTATCCGCAGGCCAAGTGCGGGCTGGACGACTCGCTCAAGGGCGGGAAGGACGGCAAGGAGAAGATCGACGCCCTCGACTGCGTGGCGGTCGAAGGGGACGTCCTCGTGACCTTCCGCATGTACGGGAGCAAGGGATTCGCGGTGAAGGACGCCGCGGGCCTGTTCAAGCAGCAACTCGACCACCTCAAGTCCCCCGGAGAGTCCGCGTGAGCGAGCAGACCACCACCGGCGGCGAGGGGGCGGCCGTGCCCGCGCCCGCCGCGCAGACCTCCGAGGCCGGGGCCGGGGCCGAGCACGTGCCCGCGCCCGAGCCCGAGCCCGCGCCCGAGCCGGAGGCCACCGAGGCAGTCGCCGCGGTAGCGGAGGCCGCCGGTGCCCCGGAGCCCGCGCCCGCCGTTCAGGCCCCCGGGGCCACGCCCGAGCCCGGCGCCAACCCCTGGACCGCGCCCGCGGCCGCGGCCGAGGGCGGAGCCAGCCCCTGGCCGGCCCCGCCCGCCCCGCCCAAGGACCGGCGGCGTCTGTTCGCCGCCCTGCGCTGGACCGCCGCCGTCGTCGTCTTCGCCGCCGTCGGCACGGGGGTCGCGCTCGGGATCACGGTGCCCGAGCGCACCGACATCCCCGGCCTGGCCACCGAGAGCGACGGCCGTTGGACGTTCCCGGAGCTGTCCCGGCCCGCGCTGCCCGCCGGCGCCCCGGTGCCCCAGGGCCCGGACAACAGGGACGGGACGCACTACGCGAAGCTCAACGGCCTGCTGCTGCCCGCCCCCGTGGGTGCCAAGGCCGACGACACGGTCAAGGCGGACAAGGACGGGGCGGTGTCGGTCGACGCCTTCCTGGAGGAGTACACGTCCGAGGCCCGCGAGAAGCTGAAGCAGTCCCTCGAATGGGACGGGCTGCGGCAGATCACCGGCCGGGGCTGGACGACGGCGGACGGCACGCGGACCCACGTGTACCTGCTGCGCTTCCACTCCTCGGGCTTCGTGGACGCGTTCAAGGGCTGCGACAGCAACGCGCAGCTGAACGGCGTCTCGGCCCTGGACCTGGACGACGTCTGGAGCAAGGCCAAGAACACCCAGATGAACAGCACCACGCTGGACTTCCCGGGGGCGGCCAACTTCGACGGCACCGAACTCAGCATCTACCAGGAAGTGAAGCCCGTCCTCGGGGACGAGCAGACCAAGATCGGGTGCCTCCGGACAGGTGATGTCCTGGGCATGGTCATCCAGACCCGCAAGGGCGAGGTGGCCCCCGTCCCCTTCCACCAGTCGGTGATCCTGCAGAGCCAGCTGCTGAGCTGACCGCCGGGCCGGTCCCGGGCCGGTCCCGGGCCGGACCGGGGCTACGGGCCACCTCACACGGTGCGCCCGGCCCCGGGACAGTAGGCTTGGGAACCGGCCCGTACCCCCCGAACGAATTCCGAGGAGCACCCCGTGCTTGAGGCAGTCTTCACCTCCCTGCTGGTCCTGGTCTGCGTCGGCGTCATGGCCTTCACCGGCCTGGCCGTCAAGAAGCTGTACCAGGGTCAGCGCTGAGCATCCGCCCAGCAGACCGCCCCGGAACCCCTCCGACAGATCGCCTGAGCAGCCATTCATGATCCAGATCCCGTCCGACCTGAACCCGGGCCTCGTCCCCCTCGCCTTCCTCCTCGGTAACTGGGAGGGTGCGGGAGTCTTCGACTTCCCCGGTGAGGAGAAGTGCAACTTCGGCCAGGAGGTCGTCTTCAGCCACGACGGCCGGGACTTCCTGGAGTACACCTCCCACACCTGGGTGCTCGACGCCGAGGGCAACAAGGTGCGCCCGCTGGAGTCCGAGTCGGGCTACTGGCGCATCGACAAGGACCGCAAGGTCGAGATCGTCATGGTCCGCGACCAGGGCGTCGTCGAGGTCTGGTACGGCGAGCTCGCCGACCAGAAGCCCCAGATCGACCTGGTCACCGACGCGGTCGCCCGCACCGCGGCCTCCGGCCCGTACAGCGGCGGCAAGCGGCTCTACGGCTACGTGAAGAGCGACCTCATGTGGGTCGGCGAGAAGGCCACCCCGGACGTCGAGCTGCGCCCGTACATGTCGGCCCAGCTGAAGAAGGTCGTCACGCCCGAGGAGGTCGCCGAGATGGCGCGCAACCTCCCGGACATGCCGGACGACGGCATCGCCTTCTTCCGCTGAGCCCACCGGCTGTACACGAGGCAGTACGCGAAGCAATGCGCCGAGCAGTGCGCAAGGCTGTGCGAAAGGGGACCGCGGGATCGCCCGCGGTCCCCTTCGCGCGCATACACTGGCCGGGTGGGGAGCAGCGTGGACACCGAAGGCTCTGACTGGAAGAGCGACCTGCGGCAGCGCGGATACCGGCTGACACCGCAGCGCCAGCTCGTGCTCGAAGCGGTCGACGCCCTGGAGCACGCCACCCCGGACGAGATCCTCGTCGAGGTGCGCAAGACCGCCTCCGGGGTCAACATCTCCACCGTCTACCGCACCCTGGAGCTCCTGGAAGAGCTCAAGCTGGTCTCGCACGCCCACCTCGGGCACGGGGCCCCCACCTACCACCTCGCCGACCGGCACCACCACATCCACCTGGTCTGCCGGGACTGCGCCGAGGTCATCGAGGCGGACGTGGACATCGCCGCCGAGTTCACGGCGAAGCTCCGCAGCACCTTCGGCTTCGAGACCGACATGAAGCACTTCGCGATCTTCGGTCTGTGCCGCAAGTGCGCTGCCAAACAGCGTGCCGCGCAGTCGTAGCAGGGTCGTACGCTTGGTCCCATGACCAGCAGCCCCTTGCTCCATCTCCCCGGCGCCGTACCGGCCGAAGGCCGTGACGAGGGCGTCGCCGCCCACTACGGCGAGCTGTACGGCGAACAGCGCGCCCTCGCGGAGGGGCGCGGCTTCGTCGACCTCTCGCACCGCGGAGTCGTCACCGTCAGCGGGCCGGAGCGCCTGAGCTGGCTGCACCTGCTGCTCACCCAGCACCTCACCGAGCTGCCGGCCGGGCAGGCCACCGAGGCGCTGATCCTCTCCGCCAACGGGCACATCGAGCACGCGCTCTACCTCGTCGACGACGGCGAGACCACGTGGGCGCACGTGGAGCCGGGTACCCAGGGCGAGCTGATCGCCTACCTGGAGTCCATGAAGTTCTTCTACCGCGTCGAAGTCGCCGACCGCACCGAGGAGTTCGCGGTCGTGCACCTGCCGGCCGGATCCATCGCCGAGGTCACCCCGGACAAGGAGCACATCGTCCGGGAGACCGCGTACGGCCGGGACGTCTTCCTGCCCCGCGGCGAGCTGGAGCCGTTCGCCGCCGCGCACGGCCCGGCCGCGGGCCTGCTCGCGTACGAGGCCCTGCGCGTCGAGGCGCACCGGCCGCGGCTCGGCCAGGAGACCGACCACCGCACCATCCCGCACGAGCTGGGCTGGATCGGTACCGCCGTGCACCTGCAGAAGGGCTGCTACCGCGGCCAGGAGACGGTCGCCCGCGTCCACAACCTGGGGAAGCCCCCGCGCCGCCTGGTCTTCTTGCACCTGGACGGCTCGGAGGTGCTGCTCCCGGCGCACGGCACGCCGGTGCGGCTCGCCGCGGACGGGGAGGAGGGCCGTCAGCTGGGCTTCGTGACCACGGCCGTCCGTCACCACGAGCTGGGTCCGATCGCGCTCGCGCTGGTCAAGCGGAACGTGCCGGTCGACGCGCCGCTGCTGGCCGGGAAGACGGCCGCCGCGCAGGAGGTCGTCGTAGCCCCCTGACCGCCGCCGCCGTCAGATGTCGATGACGATGGTGAACGGGCCGTGGTTGGTCAGCGAGACCCGCATGTCCGCTCCGAACCGGCCCGTCTCCACCGTCGCACCCAGCGCGCGCAACTGCGCCACGACCTCGTCGACCAGCGGCTCGGCCACCGGGCCGGGGGCCGCCGCGTTCCAGGTGGGGCGGCGGCCCTTGCGGGCGTCGCCGTAGAGCGTGAACTGGGAGATCACCAGCAGCGGTGCGCCGTTGTCGCTGCAGGACTTCTCGCCCTCCAGGATCCGTACGGACCACAGTTTGCGGGCCAGCAGTTCTGCCTTCTCCGGGGTGTCGTCGTGGGTCACCCCCACCAGCACGCACAACCCCTCGCCGACGATCTCGCCCACGGTCTCGCCGCCCACGACGACGCTCGCGCCGTCCACCCTCTGCACCACTGCTCGCATACCACCTGTGTATCAGGCTTGCACCCGTCCGGGGCCGATCGGGTGGAGTGGGACTGCGTGGGGGCTACGGGGAGTGGCACGATGCAAGCAGGCGGTGCGGGTGGCCGCACCGGTCGAGGGGACGGACCCGTTCGTATGAATACATCTGGTACCTCCGTACCTGCATCACCCGCTTCCGTCGCAGCTGCCGCGGTACGACCGCCCGCGCAGCGCACGGCCGAGACGCAGGGGCCGCCGAGCCCGACCACCGCGCTCGGGCTACCGGAACTGCGCGCGCTGCGCCGTGACGCGCAGCGCGACGAGGCCGATCTGAGCTACGTGCGCAGACTGCTCCAGGGCCGCATCGACATCCTGCGGGCGGAGCTGGCCCGGCGGACGGACCCCGAGGCGCCGGTGGTGGACCGGCTCTCGGTGATCCTCGCCGACGCCCCCTCCAGCCGCAGCGCCTCCGCCCGGCACGTCACGCTCGGCACCCCGCACAGCGAGGAGTACCGGCTGCTGGCCGCGGAGATGCTGGCCGACGTGGAGCTCTCTGACCTGGGCGCCCGCACGGACGGCGAACTGCACGACGGGCTGGGGCGGTTGGTGCGCTACGAGCAGCAGGTCTCGCGGCGCCGCCAGCAGCTCCAGCGCACGGTGGACGACTGCAGTACGGAGATCACCCGGCGGTACCGGGAGGGAGAGGCGCAGGTGGACGACCTGCTGGCGTAGCGGACGGGCGCGGAAAATTCGGGCGACCGGCGGCGGCCGGGAGATTAGCGTGGGCAGTTATGAGTGCTGACGTCCGGCCGATCGCCGAATCCGAACTCCCCGACTGGGTGCGCGCCGTGCACACCGGTTTCCTGACCACCCACCGGGTGACCGAGGCCGACATAGCCCAGCGCGCCAAGTACTGCGACTTCTCCCGGATGCAGGGGGCGTTCGACGCCGACAGCGGTCGCTGCGTGGCCGCCCTGCGTTCCTTCCCGCAGGAGCTGACCGTGCCGGGCGGGGCGGCCGTCCGCGCCACCGCGATCTCCAACGTGGGCGTGCTGCCCACCCACCGCCGCCAGGGCCTGCTGACCCGGATGATGGCCGCCGAGTTCGCCGCGGCGAAGGCGCGCGGCGACGCGCTCGCGACGCTGATCGCCGCCGAGTACCCGATCTACGGGCGGTACGGGTTCGGGCCCGCCACCTCCCTCGTGGAGTGGGAGATCGACGTCGCGCGCACCGGGCTCGACCGGCGGCTGTCGGCGCCCGTGGACGGCGGCCGGATCGAGCTGGTGGACGTGGAGGAGCTGCGGCGCGTGGGGCCCGAGCTGCACGAGCGGCTGCGGGCGCGCACGCCCGGGGCCGTGAACCGGGACGAGCGCTGGTGGAGCCTGCAGACCGGACTGGAGCAGTGGTCGTACCGCACTTATCAGGAGAAGTTCCACGCCGTGTACCGGACGGCGGAGGGGGAGGTGGCCGGCCTCGCCGTCTACAGCGCCGACGACCACTGGACGGATGCGAAGGTTCCGCAGAGCACCGTGCAGGTCAGCGACCTGCTGGCGGTCACTCCGCAGGCGGAGCGGGCGCTGTGGCAGTTCCTGTGCTCGATCGACTGGGTGCTGAAGGTCCGCACCGGCTACCGGGCCCCCGACGACCTCGCCCCGCAGCTGCTGCCCGACCCGCGCTCGGCCCGGATCGTCACCGCCTCGGACTTCATGTGGGTACGGGTGCTGGACGTCGTACGGGCGCTGGGCGCGCGGACGTACGAGGTGCCCGGGGTGCTCGTCCTGGAGGTCGCGGACGAGAGGGGGCCGGCGGCCGGCCGCTACCGGCTGGACGCGGGCACCGGTGCGTGCGAGCGGACCGAGGAGGCGCCTGACCTGCGGCTGGACGTGGCCGAGCTGGGCTCCTTGTACCTGGGGGACGCGTCCGCGGTGCGGCTGGCCGCGCTGGGACGGGTCACGGAGGAACGCCCGGGGGCGGCCGTGCTGGCGGACGCGGTGTTCCGTACGGCGCGCCGCCCGTGGTGCCCGGACGTCTTCTGAGCGCCCCGGACGACTGCGGGCCCCTAGTCGAGTACCGAGTACCGAGTACCGAGGACACTGAACCCTGTGACATCACTTGTGGAATCCCTGCGCGCGGCGGGCTGCGTCTTCGCGGAGGAGGAGGCGGAGCTCCTGACCGGGGCCGCCGCCGACCCGGACCACCTGGCGGAGCTGCTGGCCCGCCGGGTGGGCGGTGAACCGCTGGAACACGTCGTCGGCTGGGCGGAGTTCTGCGGGCTGCGCCTGGAGGTCGGCGCGGGAGCCTTCGTACCGCGCCGGCGCACCGAGTTCCTGGTGCGGGAGGCGGTGGCCCTGGCCCGGCCCGGCGCGGTGGTCCTGGACCTGTGCTGCGGGGTCGGCGCCCTGGGCGCGGCGGTGGCCGCGCACCTGCCGGGCGGCGTGGAGCTGCACGCGGCGGACATCGACCCGGCGGCGCTGGTGTACGCGCGGCGCAACGTGGCCCCGTACGGCGGCCGGGTGTGGGAGGGCGACCTGTACGAGGCCCTCCCGTCCTCGCTGCGCGGCCGGGTGGACGTGCTGGTGGTCAACGCCCCGTACGTGCCGACGGAGGAGATCGTCCTCATGCCGTCGGAGGCACGGGACCACGAGCCGCTGGTCTCCTTGGACGGCGGGGCCGACGGCCTGGACATCCACCGCCGGGTGGCGGCGGGGGCCCTGCCCTGGCTGGCCCCGGGCGGCCGCCTGCTGATCGAGACGAGCGCCCGCCAGTCCCCGTCGACGGCCTCGGCCCTGACCTCGGCGGGCCTCGCGGTCCGCGCGGTGACCTCGGAGGAGCTGTACGCGACGGTGGTCATCGGCACGGCCTGACGCGGCCCGCCGGCTTCCGGCGGTCCTCCACGGCGTCGACCCGTTCCGGCTGCTTGCCGGAGGTACGGCCCTCGGCCCCGTAGGGCTAGTCCTTCCCGAGCAGCGGGGCGAGCGGGTCCTCGGCGAGCGGGACCGGCGCGGCGAGGGCCTCGTCGTAGGCCGGGCGCGCGAAGACGTACGGGCCCAGGGGCAGTTCGCCCCACTGCGGCCGGTTCATCTTGTAGAAGCCGGACCAGGTGACCTCGCTCTGCGTGACGCGGACCGTGGCGAGCAGGGGATTGCAGGCGTCGATCCCGCAGGGGCAGCTCAGGAGGCACAGGGCGCCGGTGAAGCGGTCGCGGAGCTCCGGTGGCGCCTCGCCCAGGAAGTGGGCCCGGGCCCGGGCGCCGTCGGCGTCGGCGTCGTCGTCCAGGTACAGCGGGGCGAAGTGGCCCAGCAGGAACTCCTCGCGCTCCTGCGGGGTGTCGTCGTCCTCGTCGAGCTCCTGGTCCCAGAGCTCGCGCGTCGCCTCCGCGACGAGGACGCGCAGGTCGGTGTCGTCGATGCGGATGCCCCAGGCGGTGAGGTGCGGGTAACCGGGGTGGGGGTGGTGCAGGAACTCCACCCGGTGCGGGGCGGTCGGGACGTTCGGGCCGGTCGGGACGTTCGACGGATTCATGCGCCCCATCCTGTGGCGTCCGCCCGACCGGATCCACCGAGTATCGCCGCGGCTGTGGCCGGTGGTTGCGGACCGGTGGGGGCCGGGCGCCAGCGGCTAGGGTCTCGACCGTGCTCCACCTCGAAATATCCGACCTGATCACCGTCACGGACCCGCGCAGTGGAGCGCGCCTGCCCGTGCACCGGGGCGACGTCGTGCGCAGGCTCCGTGAGGCCGGGGACCGGCGCGCCGCACGCATCGTCGCCGCGCTTCCCGCCGACCCGTACGACGTGCTCGACCCGCGCGCCGTGGACCGGCTCATGATCGGCGTGCACACCGAACTGCAGCGGCTCAGCGAGGAACTGCGCCTCGGGGAGCGGCTCGTCCACGTGCTCGGCCCGCTCTTCGAGGCCGTCCGCGCGACGGCCACCGGCCCGCTGCGACTGGTCGACGTCGGTTCCGGGCTCGGTTACGCCGTGCGCTGGCTCGCCGCCCACGGCCGGCTCGGCCCGGAGGTCGAGCTCGTCGGCGTGGACCTGGACGCCGCGCTCGTCGGCGAGGCCGAACGGCTCGCCCGGGCGGAGGGGTTGGACTGCCGCTTCGTCCACGGGAACGCCTTCGACCTGCCGGAGGCGGCCACCGTGTACGTGTCCACCGGGGTGCTGCACCATTTCCGGGGCCCCGACCTCGCGGAGTTCTTCCGGGCCCAGGCCGCCTCGCCCGCGCTCGCCTTCTGCCACTTCGACATCGCCGCCACCCGGCTCGCGCCCGTCGGGGCCTGGGTGTTCCACCGGACGCGGATGCGCCACCCGCTCGGCCGTCACGACGGTGTCGCCTCGGCCCGCCGGGCGCACACCGACGAGGCGCTGCTGCACGCGGCCGCCACGCCGGGGATGCGGCCGCTGCTGTACGAACCCCGGGGGCTGGCGAACCCGTTCTGCACCACCCTGCGCCCGATCATCGGGGTCCGGCCCGAGCTGGAGGCACCGCTGCGCAGGGCGATGGGCCGTGCCGCGCGCCGCCTCGTGGGCCCCGAGCAGCTCGTCGGAGCGGCGCGGTGACCCCGCTGGACGCGGCGCCGGCCCTTGCCGGGACGCTCCTCGCGCTGGGCCTGGTGGACTCGGCGTTCAGCGGCTTTCGCGCGTACGCCGGGCGGGACGCGAGGATCCGCAAGGGCCGCGCCGTCGTACGGGCGTCCCTGCGCGGCCTGGCCGTCGGCGGCGGGCTGCTGCTCGCCCCCGTGTGCACGGCCGGCGCCGTCCTGCTGGCCGCCGCCGACCGCCACCGGGCGTACGAAGCCCTCGCCGAGGGCGGCATCGGCTTCCTGGTCCCCCTCGCCTGCTACGCCTCAGCCGTGCTGCTGTCGCTCGCCGCGTACCTCGTGCTGCCGTTCCGCGCCAGCACCTTGGCCATGGTGGCGGGCCTGGGCCCGCTGACCCTGCTGCGGCCGCTGGCCGTGGCCGCCGCCTGCACCGGCGTCCTCGTTCGGGGCGGAGGCGTTCCCGAGCTCGTGGTGGGAGCGGTCGCGGGCGCCGCGGTGCTGTCCGTCGAACCGCTCATGCACCGCCGCTGGTACGCCGTCCCGCGAGCGTGACCCGGCCGGTGACCAGCGGCCGGCCGCCGACCGGGCCCGAGCACGGAACGTGCGGGGCGGCGAGACTGCAGGCGCACAGGGAGTCCGTCCTCACCGGCCCTGGTCGAGGGGGACGTCGTCGAGTCGAACGCTGAGTTGGGTGCCCAGTTCGTGGAAGCCCAGAGCGACAGCCACACGCTGTGATGGACGGGGCCGCGCCCTCCACTGCGGCAGCAACCCGGCATCGAGGGCACGGGCCACTGCTGCGGACGCCACGGCCCGGGCCAGGCGCCGGCCCCGCCAGTGCGGGCTCACCAGCACGCTCAGGTGGGCAACCGACTGCGGCCAGACCCGGTAGCCGGCTGCGGCCACCACTTCATCGCCCCGGCGAAGACAGAACGCGGGAGAAGAGATGTCCTCCAGACCGCTCTCGCCGGCCTCCTCCTCCCCGGCCAGGCTCAGTAGCGCGGCCAGGTCGCCATCACCGATCGGTAACTGCTCCACCTCGGTCCCTCCGTGCGCAGGAAGAAAGCCGTCCCGGCCGAGATAGAAGAGCGAAGCCGGCCCGAGGACATCGAGAACGGGCAGCACCGTACGCAGCCGAGCGATGTCAACGACCTCTTGGTGGGTCATCTTCCGCGTGGCGGCGTCCACCATCCCGGCGGCCCGCGGGCTCGGCGCAGTGACGAGGGCGGCGTCACCGATCCGCACGATCCCGGTCCACGACGGTGGACACCACAGCGACCCGGGCGCGATCACGACCTTCGCCCGTCCTGAAGGCCGGAACTCGACCGGTGCGCCCGCCAGCTCCGCCCAGAGTGCGCGGGCACGGTTGAGCAAGAGATCGTCAGCCATGGCCGCATCCTGTTGTCTCCGCAGCCGGGGCGCGACCGGATTTCTCCCGGAGTCGTACCGCTGCACCCGGCCCGGCCGTGATCCGCGGCCCGGGTGACCGGGTGGGAGATGCTGCAAGCGAGTCGCTTGCAATAGTTAGCAAGGTCGGGCAGGATCTGAGCATGGCATCGCTCAACGTCGGAAACCTCGGCGAATACCTCCGTGAGCAGCGTCGGCAGGCCCAGCTTTCGCTGCGGCAGCTGGCCGAGCAGGCGGGGGTGTCGAATCCGTACCTGAGCCAGATCGAGCGCGGGCTGCGCAAGCCGAGCGCGGACATCCTGCAGCAGCTGGCCAAGGCGCTGCGGATCTCCGCGGAGACGCTGTACGTGCAGGCCGGGATCCTGGACGAGCGGGACCCGGACGAGGTGGAGACGCGAGCCGTCATACTCGCCGACCCCTCCATCAACGAGCGGCAGAAGCAGGTGCTGCTCCAGATCTACGAGTCGTTCCGCAAGGAGAACGCGCTCGACGTGCCCACCGACGAGATGCCGTCGAAGACGAACTGAAGTTGATCCGGGAGGACCAGCACATGGCCATCGCCGATGACCTGAAGAAGACCCTCACCGACCCCACTCCCCTCTACTTCGCCGCAGGCACCGCCGATCTGGCCGTGCAGCAGGCCAAGAAGGTGCCCGACCTGATCGAGCAGCTGCGCGCCGAAGCTCCCGCGCGCATCGAGGCCGTGAAGAACACGGACCCGAAGGCCGTCCAGGATGCGGTCACCGCCAAGTTCGCCGAGGTGCTCGGCGCGATCGACCCGAAGAAGCTCGGGGAGACCGCCCAGGACCTGGCGCTGCGCGGTGTCGGCGTGGCCGCCGAGTACGCGGTGCGCGCCAAGGAGACGTACGACAAGGTCGCCGTGCACGGCGAGCAGGCCGTGCGGACCTGGCGGGGCGAGGTCTCCGCCGAGATCGTCGACATCGCCGTGGCCGTAGAGCCCGAGGCGGAGCCGGCGGCCGAGCCGGTGTCGGAGCCGGTCGCCGAGGCAGCCGGCGAGGAGAAGACCGCCGCGAAGAAGACCACCGCGCGCAAGAGCACGGCCAAGAAGGCCGCGGTCACGGCGGGCGACGCGAGCTGAAGCGCAGCCGCATGAGCGACGGCGGGCCGGGCACCCTTCAGGTGCCCGGCCCGTTGTGGTTGATGACGGGGCCCGTGCCGGTAGCGTGGAGTCGGGCGGCATCGGAAGTGCGAAGCAGAAGCTGAGAAGGCGGTCGAAGCGATGTTGATGGAAGGGTTCGATCGAGGCGTGATCCCGTTCCTGGGGCTCGTCATGCTGGTGCTCGCCGTCGTGGCCTTCGTGCTCGCCCTGGTGGCGCGGGAGGACGCGTACCGGGCGGCCGACAAGCAGAGCAAGACCTTCTGGCTGGTCATCCTCGGCGTCACCGTGGCCGTGGACTTCTTCCTGGGGATGCTGTTCCTGCAGATCGCCGGTCTCGTCGCGACCATCGTGTTCTTCGTCGACGTGCGGCCGGCCCTCAAGCAGGTCTCGGGCGGTGGCGGCGGCCGGCGCGGCGGCAGCAGCAGCGACGGGCCGTACGGGCCCTACAACGGCGGACGGTAGCCGCTGCTGCGCCCGGCGGCGGCCGGGGACCCCGAGCCGTGGCGCCGGAGCGCGGCGGGCTCAGCCCTCGGCGCGGGAGAGCAGGACCACGGCCACGTCGTCGGTCAGCTCGCCGCCGTTGAGCCGGCGGGCCTCGGTGACGGAGGCTTCCAGCAGGCCCTCGCCGCTCAGACCGCGGTCCAGGTGGCGGTTGATCATGTCGACCATGCCGTCCTGGCCCAGACGCTCCTTGCCCTTGCCGATGTGGCCCTCGATCAGGCCGTCGGTGTAGAGCATCAGGCTCCATGTGCCGCCGAGCTCCACCTGGCGGCGCGGCCAGCGGGCCCGGGGCAGCAGCCCGAGGGCGGGGCCGCTGTTCTCGTACGGGAGCAGCCGCGCGCGGCGGCCCGGCCGGGAGATCAGCGGGGCCGGATGGCCGGCCAGGCACAGACCGGCGCGGCGTCCGTCCGGGGCGATGTCGACCGTGCACAGCGTCGCGAATATCTCCTCGCACGGCCGCTCCACCTCCAGGACCTCCTGGAGGGTGGCCAACAGGTCGTCGCCGCAGAGACCGGCCAGGGTCAGGGCGCGCCAGGCGATGCGGAGCTCGACGCCGAGCGCGGCCTCGTCGGGGCCGTGGCCGCAGACGTCGCCGATCATGGCGTGGACGGTGCCGTCGGGGGTGCGGACGGTGTCGTAGAAGTCACCGCCGAGTAGGGCCCGGCTGCGGCCGGGGCGGTACCGGGCGGCGAAGCGGAGGTCGGAGCCCTCCAGGAGGGGCGTGGGCAGCAGGCCGCGTTCCAGGCGGGCGTTCTCCTGGGCGCGCAGTTTCGATTCTGCGAGCTTGTACTGGGCGATGTCCGCCCGCTTTCTCTCCACGGCGTAGCGGATGGCGCGGCTCAGCAGCCGGCCGTCCAGCTCGTCCCGGAAGAGGAAGTCCTGTGCGCCGACCCGGACGGCCTCTGCGGCGCGCTCGGCATCGTCCTCGTCGGTGAGGACGAGGACGGCGTGGCGCGGGGCGATGCGCAGCACCTGACGGAGGGCGATCAGCTCGTCGACGGCGATGGCGGTGCCGGCGGCAGTTCCGGTGGCGGTGCCGTTGGCGGTCCCGTTGGCGGTCCCGTTGGCGGTGCCGGTGGCCGATCCGCCCGCCGCAGCTCCCGGCGTACGGGCACTGGCGTCCGGGAGGGACAGGTCGAGGAGGATGCAGTGCACGTCGGGCGTGAGCAGCCGCTCGGCCTCGGTGAGGTTGCGGGCGGTGCGGAGCCGGATGCGGTGGCCGTCCGCGTCGAGGATCTCGGGGACGGTGAGGCTGCCGGCCGGGTCGTCCTCGATGACCAGGAGGGTCAGCGGGGTGGTGTGAGGGGTCGCGAGAGGGGTCGCCTGAGCGACGCCCGTGGCGGCTACGGCCGGGGCGGCGGTGTGCAGAACGGCCAGACCGCTCTCCGTGGCCGAGGTGTCCCTCTGCCGCGGTACGGGTACGGGCATCGTCTCCGGTTCCTTCCCTCCCCCCGAGGGTGCGCTCGTCCGGCAGACCCTAGCGGTCCCGGCCCGGCGAACGGAATGCCGCTCTTGGTGAGGGCCTCCGTCAAATGCGCCTATCGCGGGGGAAAATCGGCCTCACTGGATGACAAAGGTCACGGCGGGGCCGCGTTCCGTCCCGTTCAGCGAGACGTGTCCGGGCCCCGCCGGGTTGCCTGCGTCACACGATCGGCCGCCCCGGTCCGGTCCGGCCCGTTTCGCCCCGGTCCGGCCCGTTCCGACCCCGACCGGGTACCGGCACCGGGTCCGGCACCGCCGGGTCCGTGCTGCCGTGCTTCGCCGCCGAGCCGGCACTGCCGTTCCGACCCCGACCCCGAACCCGACCGGGAACCGGCAGCGGGTCCGGCACCGGCACCGCCGAGCCCCGGATCCGTTGCCGAGCGACCCCGCAGGGGCTACGCGTCGGGGCGGACCACTGCCTTGATCGGCATCGAGCCCGCGCCCGCCAGCGTCACGTTCCGGCCGGGGCGCGGGGCGTGGACCATCGCGCCGTCGCCGACGTACATGCCGACGTGGGTCGCGTCGTCGAAGTAGATGATCAGGTCGCCCGGGCGCATGTCCTTCAGCGCGACCTTCGGCAGCAGCCGCAGCTGCTCCTGCGAGGTGCGCGGGATGCCGCGGCCCGCCGCCAGCCAGGCCTGGGAGGTCAGCCCGGAGCAGTCGAAGGACGCCGGACCCACGGCGCCCCACTTGTACGGCTTGCCGATCTGGGCGGTGGCGAACTGCACGGCCCGCTTGCCCGCATCCGTGGCCGTGCCCTTGACGTCCTTCATCGCGCCCGTCGACAACCACGCCGTCTGGGCCTTGTACTGGGCTTCCTGCTCCAGCTGGATCAGCCGGGCCTTCTCCTCGGCCTCCAGCTTGCTCTCCAGCTCCTCCGCAGCCTTGATCTTCTCCTCGATCTGCTTCTTGGAGTCCTCCGACTTGACCCGGTTGGCCTCCAGGGTGGCCCAGCGCTCGCTCGCCTCCTCGGCGTAGCGCTGCAAGTCGGCCTGGGTCCGGTCCAGTTCGGAGAGCATGCCCGAGGTGGCCTTCTCGCCCTGGCGCAGCCGACCCGCCCCGTCGAGGTAGTGGTTCGGGTCGTCGCTCAGCGCCAGCTGCGCGCCCGGCGGCATTCCACCCGCGCGGTACTGGGCGCGTGCGGCGGCGCCCGCCCGGTTCTTCAGGGTGGCGATCTTCTCCTTGCCAGCGACGACGGCGTTGGCGATCTCGACGATCTTGTTCGACTGGGCCTTGGTCTCGGCCTCGGCGAGGTTGTAGGCGTCCGTGGCGGTACCCGCCTGCCGGTACAGCTCCTCGATCTCCTTGCGGACCTGTTCCAGGGACTTGCCGCCCGGTTCGGGGAGGGGCGCGGCCGGGGCTGCCGGAGCCGCCGGGGCCACCGGTGCCGCGTGCGCCATCCCCGTGGCGAGGCCCGGCGCCGTCAGTATCGCCATCGTGCACAGCAGCACGAGAGAGCTTGCGCCTCGCCGTCGCCTTACGGCTCCCATGGTCCCCCCAGGCACCCGAGCCAGACCTCGCATCAGATCTGACTATTCATCAGTAACTTATCGCTGCCATCGGGATGGTGCCACGAGTCGATGAATTCCAACACCCTTGTGGATGGCGATCTGATCTTGTCCGCCCCAACGGACGACCTTCCCGGCCCCACACGGTTCAACGGCACGCCCCCGCCCCCGGTTCCCCCGCACGTCGCATTCACCCCACCGGGCGCAACGCCTCCCAGGGCAGGGTCAGTTCCCCCTGCCGCCACCGCCGGGGACCGTCCACCAGCGGCCAGTCGCCGGCCAGCGCCCGCGCCGTCCGGATCCAGCGCTGCCGCGCCCCGTACGCGGCGTACGGGGCCGCCGCCGCCCACGCCCGGTCGAAGTCGCGCAGGAACGCGTGCACCGGCTCGCCCGGCACGTTCCGGTGGATCAGCGCCTTGGGCAGCCGTTCCGCCAGGTCGGAGGGGCGCTCCAGGGAGCCCAGCCGGGTCGCGAACGTCACCGTGCGCGCCCCCTCCGGCCCCAGCGCCACCCACACGTGCCGCCGCCCGATCTCGTCGCAGGTCCCCTCAACCAGCAGCCCGTCCGGGGCCAGCCGCCCGCACAGCCGCGCCCAGACCTCGGCGACCTGCTCCTCGTCGTACTGGCGCAATACGTTCGCCGCGCGGATCAGCGCCGGGCGGGCCCCGCCGTCCAGCGGCACCTCGAAACCACCGTGCCGGAAGCTCAGCCCCTCCCGCTCGTACGGCTTCGCACCCGCCACCCGCGCCGGCTCGATCTCGATGCCGACCACCCGCACCCGCGGCGCCGCGTCCCGCAGCCGCGCCAGCAGCTCGACCGCCGTCCAGGGCGCGGCCCCGTAGCCCAGGTCCACCGCGACCGGGGCCTCCGCACGCCGCAGCGCCGCCCCGTGGGTGGCCGCGATCCAGCGGTCCATCCGGCGCAACCGGTTCGGATTGGTCGTGCCGCGCGTCACCGAGCCCACGGGGCGGCCGGGCGCGCGGCTGGAGGGCGGGGTACTGCGGGAGGCCATGAGCCGAGGGTAAGCGGAGGGCCCGCGCACCAGGAAAATCCCGGTACGCACCACTGAAGAAGAGGAAACCTGCAGGAAAACCGGACACCCCGGAATGCGCGGGACGGCCATCCGGGTTGCACTCCTTGCAGGGCGTCTTCCGCGCCCTCGCCGTCATGCCGTCCGGCATGCGGTCCGTCATGCCGTCCGAGCGTCGTGCGTGCCCCGTCCGAGCCGAGAGGACTGGTCCCTTGAGCCAGTACGTGTCCCGCCTCAGTGGCCGCCTCGCCGCCGCCCGTGCCACCCGCCACGAGCCGCCCCGCCTGCGCCTTCCCGCCGTCGGCCACCACCGCAAGCCGCGCCGCGTGGCCATGCTCAGCGTGCACACCTCACCGCTGCACCAGCCCGGTACCGGCGACGCCGGCGGCATGAACGTCTACATCGTCGAGCTGGCCAAGCGGCTCGCCGCGATCAACATCGAGGTGGAGATCTTCACCCGGGCCACCACCGGCGGGCTGCCCCCGGCGGTCGAGCTGGCGCCCGGCGTCCTCGTACGGCACGTGGACGCGGGCCCCTACGAAGGCCTCGCCAAGGAAGAGCTCCCGGCCCAGCTGTGCGCCTTCACCCACGGCGTCATGCAGGCCTGGGCCGGTCACCGACCCGGCTACTACGACCTCGTCCACTCCCACTACTGGCTCTCCGGCCACGTGGGCTGGCTCGCCGCGCAGCGCTGGGGCGTCCCGCTCGTGCACGCCATGCACACCATGGCGAAGGTCAAGAACGCGGCACTGGCCGAGGGGGACGCGCCCGAGCCCGCCGCCCGCGTCATAGGGGAGACGCAGATCGTGGCCGCCGCCGACCGGCTCATCGCGAACACCGCGGAGGAGGCCGACGAGCTCGTCCGGCACTACGAGGCCGACCCCGCCAAGGTGGCCGTCGTCCACCCCGGAGTCAACCTCGACCGGTTCACCGTCGGCGACGGCCGGTCCGCCGCCCGCGCCCGCCTCGGCCTCCCGCGGGACGCCGTCATCCCCCTCTTCGCCGGCCGGATCCAGCCGCTGAAGGCCCCCGACATCCTGCTGCGCGCCGTCGCCGTCATGGTCGACCAGGACCCCTCGCTGCGCCGCCGCCTCTTCGTCCCCGTCGTCGGCGGGCCCAGCGGCAGCGGCCTCGCCAAGCCGGAAGGCCTGCACAAGCTCGCCGCGAAGCTCGGCATCGCCGACCTCGTGCACTTCCACCCGCCGGTCGCCCAGGACGGCCTCGCGGACTGGTTCCGGGCGGCGTCCGTGCTGGTCATGCCCTCCTACAGCGAGTCCTTCGGGCTCGTCGCGATAGAGGCCCAGGCCGCCGGTACGCCGGTGCTCGCCGCCGAGGTCGGCGGGCTGCCCGTCGCCGTCAACGACGGGGTCACGGGGATCCTCGTACCCGGGCACGACCCGGTGGACTACGCGCGGGAGCTGCGGCGCTTCGTGGACGAGCCGGCGCTCGCGGACCGGATGGGCGCGCAGGCGGCGCGCCACGCGCAGTTCTTCGGCTGGGACACGGCGGCGAGCGGCACGGCCGACGTCTACACCGCGGCCATGCATGATCATCGCCGTCGCGTACGCTCCCACC
This sequence comes from Streptomyces sp. NPDC091682, assembly GCF_044756625.1. Classification (NCBI taxonomy): domain Bacteria; kingdom Bacillati; phylum Actinomycetota; class Actinomycetes; order Kitasatosporales; family Streptomycetaceae; genus Streptomyces; species Streptomyces sp. NPDC091682. The sequence continues at coordinate 64,112 of NZ_JBIVTH010000001.1, forward strand.
ATGGCTGACACCGCCGAGATCATCGAGAGCGCGCTCACCGGCGCGGAGCTGAGCTGGGAGAGCCCCGAGCCGGGGTCCTACGTCGTCCAGCTCCCCGGCACCCGCAAGCTGAGCACCACCTGCTCGCTCAAGGTCGGCCGGCACTCCCTGTCGGTCAACGCCTTCGTGATCCGCCACCCCGACGAGAACAAGGCGGGCGTCCACCGCTGGCTGCTGGAGCGCAACCTCAAGCTGTACGGCATGGCGTACGCGGTGGACCGGCTCGGCGACATCTACCTGACGGCCCGGCTCCCGCTGTCGGTCGTCGACCCGGAGGAACTGGACCGGCTGCTCGGCACGGTCCTGGAAGCGGCGGACGGCTCCTTCAACACGCTGCTGGAGCTGGGCTTCGCGAGCGCGATCCGGCGCGAGTACGAATGGCGGGTCGCGCGCGGCGAGCCGACCTTCAACCTCGACGCGTTCAAGCACCTGACGCGCCCGCAGGGCGAACCGGGCCGACCGGGCGAACCGGCCGACGGTCCCGGCACTCCGATCGGCTGACACGCGGCACCGAACGGTGCGCGAAGGCGTGTCGGCCCCGAAGGCCGGGCCCGGACGCCCGCACCGTGGCGGGATGAGCGGGACCACAGCCGAAGCACTCATGTACGCCTGGTTCGCCCTGGCCCTCCTGTCCACCGGCTACGTCGCCCACGACGCGTTCACCAAGAACCCCGAACTCACGGTGATGAAGTGGGGCTGGGTGCTGGTGACCCTCTACATCGGCCCGGTCGGCGCCGCGCTCTACGTGCTGTCCTGCAAGGAGCCGCGGCCGGGGACCCACGAGCGGTTCGTGGCGCCGCTGTGGAAGCAGGCGCTCGGCTCGACCATCCACTGCGTGGCCGGAGACGCGACCGGCATCATGGTCGCGGCCGTCGTCGCCTCGCTGCTCGGCCTCCCGCCGTGGGCCGACGCCCTGTTCGAGTACGCGGTGGGCTTCGGCTTCGGGCTGCTGGTCTTCCAGGCCCTGTTCATGCGCGACATGCTCGGCGGCAGCTACGTGCGGGCCGTCCGCTCGACGGTGTACGCGGAGTGGCTCTCGATGAACTGCGTGATGGGCGCCATGGTTGCGGTGAACGTGATCGTGCGCAGCCAGGTGCCGGGGGCGCGGGACGCCGGCGACGTGCGCTTCTGGGCGACGTTCTCGCTGGCGGTGCTGGCCGGCCTGGCCTTCGCGTACCCGGTCAACGTGTGGCTGGTCGCCAACCACCTCAAGCACGGTATGGGGACGGTACGGGCGCTGGGGGAGGGTGGCGAGCCGCTCCCGGCCGCCGCCGCCCACGCGGACGCCTCCGGCATGGCCGTGCCGGAGGCGGAGGTGACGGCGGAGCAGAAGACGGCCATGGCGGTGCTGACGGTCCTCTTCCTCGCGGCCGGGGTCCTGCTGGCCGCGATCTTCGGCCACCTGTCCTGACGCGCCCGCCCCGCCCCGCGCCCGCCCCGCCCCGCGCCCGCCCCGCGCCCGGGCCGGGCGGGTCAGCTTGCCGGGACGGTGTCCGTGGCCGGCGCGGGGGCCGCGGGGGCCGCGGGGAGCGCTTCGTCCGTCGGGGCGGTGGCGCCGTCGGCCGCTGCCGCCGGGGTCGTCCCCCTGTCGCCCTCGGAGAGGCCCCGCATCAGCAGCCAGTAGCCGGCCGCGGCGACCGTGCCGAGGACGGCGGTGGCCCCCCACAGCCAGTCGGACCCGAACCGGTCGATCAGGAAACCCGCCATCAGCGGCGCGACCAGCGCGGCCACCGCCCAGGACAGGTTGTAGACGCCCTGGTAGCGGCCGCGCCCGTGGACCGGAGAGAGCCGTACGACCAGGCCCATCTGGGTCGGCGAGTTCACGATCTCGGCCAGCGTCCACACGCACACCGTCAGCGCGTACGTCCACAGCGGCCCGGCGAAGGCCGTCAGCGCGAACCCGTACCCGGCCAGCAGCGCCGAGATCACCAGCAGCTTCTGCGGGTCGCGCCGCTCGATGAACGCCGTGACCGGGATCTGCAGTAGCACGATCAGCAGCCCGTTCACGGCGAGGACCAGCCCGAAGTCCCTGGGCGAGAAGCCCGCGGAACCCATTGCGACCGGCAGACCCACCGAGCCCTGCGTGAAGATCAGTGAGATCAGGAACGACAGCCCGACGACGCCCATGAACCGCCCGTCCCGCAGCACGGTCCCGAGACTGATCGCGGGCTCCTCGCCGGCGGCCGACGCGTCCTTCGGCCGGGCGGGCCGGTCCGGCCGCGACTCGGGCAGCTTGACGAAGACCAGCACCGCGCAGACCAGCGTCAGGGCGGCCTCGCCGAGGAAGCCGGCGAGGTAGCTGTACTCCGCGATCAACCCGGCGGTCGTGGCACTGACGGCGAAGCCGAGGTTGAGGGCCCAGTAGTTGAGCGCGAAGGCCCGTACGCGGTCCTCGGGGCGGACGATGTCCGCCATCATCGCCGCGACCGCCGGGCGGGAGGCGTTCGAGGTCATGCCGACCAGCAGGGCCACGGCCGCGATCGCCGCCGGGTGCTCCATGAAACCGAGCAGCGCCACCGAGAAGGCGGTCGAGGCCTGGGCCGCCAGCAGCGTGGGCCGGCGCCCGAGCCGGTCGGTCATCACGCCCGCGACGAGCGAGGAGACGACACCGCCGAGTCCGTGGAGGGCGACCACGAGTCCCGCGAAGGAGGCCGAATAGCCGCGGTCCAGGGTGAGGTACAGGGCCATGAAGGTGACGACGAAGGACCCGAGCCGGTTCACCAGGGTGCTCGCCCAGAGCCACCAGAACGCCCGGGGAAGCCCGGACACGCTCTCCCGGACAACCTGTGCCAAACGGGCAGCGGACATGACGGATCCCCCCGGCGGTGTAAGTATCACTTGTACGGCGTGCACATTACGAGCGGCGGGCGTCCGGGCGCCACTCGATTGACGCGCACCGTCAATCCGGCGGGACCCGGCACCGCGCGCGAGCGTCCCCGGGCGTCCACTAGGCTCGTACGCATGGCCGACGCACCGTACAAGCTGATCCTCCTCCGCCACGGCGAGAGCGACTGGAACGCGAAGAACCTGTTCACCGGCTGGGTGGACGTCAACCTCACCGAGAAGGGCGAGAAGGAGGCGGTCCGGGGCGGTGAGCTGCTCAAGGACGCCGGCCTGCTGCCCGACGTGCTGCACACCTCCCTCCAGAAGCGCGCCATCCGCACGGCGCAGCTCGCGCTGGAGGCCGCCGACCGCCACTGGATTCCGGTGCACCGTTCCTGGCGCCTGAACGAGCGCCACTACGGTGCGCTCCAGGGCAAGGACAAGGCGCAGACCCTCGCCGAGTTCGGCGAGGAGCAGTTCATGCTGTGGCGCCGCTCGTACGACACCCCGCCGCCGGTCCTCGAGGACGGCACGGAGTTCTCGCAGTCCGCGGACCCGCGCTACGCGTCGATCCCGAACGAGCTGCGCCCGCGCACGGAGTGCCTCAAGGACGTCGTCGAGCGCATGCTGCCGTACTGGTACGACGGCATCGTCCCGGACCTGCTGGCCGGCCGCACGGTCCTGGTCGCTGCGCACGGCAACTCCCTGCGCGGTCTGGTCAAGCACCTCGACGGCATCTCCGACGCCGACATCACGGGCCTGAACATCCCGACCGGCATCCCGCTCGTCTACGAACTGGACGCCGACTTCAAGCCCCTGAACCCGGGCGGCACCTACCTCGACCCGGACGCCGCGGCGGCCGCCATCGAGGCCGTCAAGAACCAGGGCAAGAAGTAACCCTTCCCCACGAAGAAGCCCCTCACCTGCTGGTTCTCCGCAGATGGGGGGCTTCTTGTTGCCCTGGGGCCGGCTGTCGGCTGTCGGCCGTCGGCCGTCAGGGTCAGTGGGTCGGACGCGTTCGGAGCCAGTACGAGCGGGCCGCGAGGGTCAGGGCGATCCCGTAGACGGCGAAGGCGACCATCCCGATCCAGCCGACCAGCAGCGCGTCGCCCGCGGAGTGGAAGTCACCGCGCCGCATCGTCACTGCGCCGGCCGTGGCCAGGGCCAGGTATCCGACCCCCGCGACGCCGTACGGGGCGAGCGTGGCGGCGCCGAGCAGAGCCGGGGCGAGCGGGAGCCAGCGCGGTACCCGTCGGCCGCGCAGGAACGGCGTCCAGCGGGGGAAGACCTGCCCCCACGGGCGGACCAGGCCCCACAGCAGGAAGACGCCGAGCACGGCCAGCAGTGCGGTGGGGTCCAGCCCCCACGACTCCAGGGTGAGGAAGACCTCCGAGGCGCCGTTGCGCTCCGAGACCACGAGCACCTCCTCGCCGGTGATCCCCGCGAACGTCCCCCCGGACGCCCAGACCAGCTTCATCGCCGCGTACGGGACGAAGGCCAGCGTCCCCGCCCAGGCACCGAGCTGGATGAGCCGCGGGGCGGCGGAGGGCGCTCGTACGGCGCTACCGGCGGGCCGGCGGCGGCCGGACCGGGCGGTGGCGGCGAGCAGGACCGCCCCTACCGCTGCGAGGACCTTGTTCGCGGTGGAGGCCCAGCTGTCCACTCCCTGACCGAGCACCAGCGTGATCACATCCATCAGCAGGCTGAACGCGGTCATCCCGGCCAGCCCGCAGACCACCCAGAGCAGCACCCGTAGCGCTGGCCGCAGCCCGCGCAGCACCACCGCTCCGCTGACCGACGCCCCCAGCGCACCCACTCCCACGACCGCCCAACCCGGTCCGGAGGTCGCCGAGCCGCCGCCGTGGTGGAGCAAGGAGGTTCCGTTCAGTGCGCACACCAGGCCGAAGCCGGCGTACGACACGGCCCACAACACCGTTGCCCGGGCCACCCAATGCGGCCATCGCTGCCACCGGGCGCGCCGCAGCGCCTTCGTCGTCCGTTGAGCAGTCGTCATGCTCTGAAACGTCGCACCGACCGCCGGGCGGTGGCGTCGGCCGCCCGCACGATCTGCCTCCCTCAGACGGGTGAGCGACCCGGACTCCCCGTCGTCCGTAGGTCGTGCCCCGGGACTTGTCGACCCGCCGTCCGGCGGGGCTGGCTCAGGGGGTGGTCAGCTGGCCGCGGTGGCCGGCCCGGAGACGGCCTAGCCGGGGTAGGTCTTGAACGTGACCGCGGCGCTGTCCTCGCCCTCCCAGGCGACCTCCACCACGATCTTGTCGATGTCGCCGTTCCCGAAGTTGGGCGCCTTCGGGTAACTGATGTTGAGGTGGAGTCCGCCGTTGTACTCGAACACGCCGCGCGGGTCCGGCTGGGAGGGGGAATCCTTCGGGTGGGTGTCGAGCCAGCCCCGGACCTCCGCGCGGGGCATGCGGAACGTTCCCGACCACTGGCTGGGGAAGATCGGGTCGTCGATCTCCAGGCATTGCTGCCGCTCCGCCCCGGGCGGCAGCTCCCAGCCCATCGCCGTCATGGCCTTCCCGCACTCCGTGGCGCGCTCCTCCCACTGGCCCGCGTGCTGAAACGCGTAGAAGAACCCGCAGAACCAGACCAGGGCGGGCACCTCCACCACGGCCACGAAGAGGACCGCCAGGGCGATCATCCATTTTGTCTTCCGCGGCACGCTACCCCCAAGATCGATTCGAACGCGTTCAATGCGTAGGACGGGTAGGTACGCGCGACGGTTGCACACCCGCGCATGCGAAGGGCCCCGGCCGAGGGAGGTCGGACGGGGCCCGTCGTGCGCGTGAGCCGGTGGAGGCGGTCAGCCGCCGCACTGGCAGGGGGCGCCGGACTGGCAGCCGCAGCCGCAGCCGGAGCCGCACCCGCAGGCCGCGAGCAGCGGTAGCCGCAGCGGCTCCGGCTTCGACGGCTGTTCGTGCTCCGGGGTGATGGGGACGGGGGAATCGGGCATGGTTCCTCCTCGCAGGGGCGGGGCCCCGTGGCATACGGGACTTCGTACGACGACCGCCCTCGCCCTCATTCATGCCCAGCGCTACCGGCGCGTCAACGGCGCATTGGGGCTCGCCGTGGTCCGCGGCCGGGATGCCCTCGTCCGGATGCCCTCGTGCGGATCCTCCGCTTCCGGGCCGGTGTCAGACGCCCTCGACCTGGGTCGGCTGCTGGAGGTCGTCCGCGTGCTCACCCGTCACCAGGTAGACCACGCGCTTGGCCACCGACACCGCGTGGTCCGCGAAGCGCTCGTAGTAGCGGCCCAGCAGGGTCACGTCCACGGCCGTCTCGATGCCGTGCTTCCAGCGGTCGTCCATCAGGTGCTGGAACAGCGTGCGGTGCAGCTGGTCCATCTCGTCGTCGTCCTGCTCCAGCTGGAGGGCGAGGTCGACGTCCTTCGTGATGATCACCTCGGCGGCCTTCGCCATCAGGCGCTGCGCCAGCTGCCCCATCTCCAGGATGGTGGCGTGCAGGTCCCGCGGCACGGCCCGGTCCGGGAAGCGCAGCCGGGCGAGCTTCGCGACGTGCTGGGCGAGGTCACCGCTGCGCTCCAGGTCGGCGCTCATCCGCAGGGAGGTCACGACGATGCGCAGGTCGGTGGCGACCGGCTGCTGACGGGCCAGCAGGGCGATGGCGCGGGCCTCCAGGTCGTGCTGGAGGTCGTCGACCTTCTGGTCGGCGGCGATGACGCTCTCGGCGAGCTTCAGGTCGGCGTCGAGCATGGACGTCGTGGCCCGCCCGATCGCGGAGCCGACGAGCCGGGCCATCTCGACCAGGCCTTCTCCGATCGAGTCCAGTTCCTCGTGGTACGCGTCGCGCATGTCTCGTGTCCCTCTCTCGACCTACTACTGCGGTACTGCCCGGGGGCGGGCCGGGGCGGCCAGCGGCCCCACGTTGACACGGTGAGCCGCAAACGCGTCCGACTCCGGCACCACAAGTGAATCAACCCCGTCGCCAGGGTGAACTCTGGGCGACGACTGTTCGAGGTGCCACCCGAACGGCTGTGGAAGTGTCGTCGTGCCTGCTTAACCTGGATCCATGGACGTGAACGCGGCGGTCGCCGCAGCTGCAGCGATCGCCGGTCTTTGCACCGGTGTGGTCGCGATGCTGGCGTTCCGCTGGAGCGAGCGCGACCACGCCCGCCCCACCCGGAGCTCCATCCGCCCCGACCTCAATGCGGTGCTGCCGCCCGGCGTGGACACCGTCCTCTCCGTGCTGCGCTCCTCGGCGGTCGTACTGGACGAGGGCGACGCGGTGGTCAAGGCCAGCTCGGCGGCGTACGCCCTCGGCCTGGTCCGCGGCGGCAAGCTCGCCGTGGAACCGATGCTCCACATGGCCCGCGACACCCGCCGCGACGGGGAGATACGGCAGGTGGAGCTGGACCTGCCCCGGCGCGGCACCGGCCGGGGCGAGGCCCTCGCGGTCTCGGCGCGCGTCGCCCCGCTCGGCTCCCGGCTGGTGCTCCTCCTGGTCGAGGACCTCACCGAGGCCCGCCGCATCGAGGCCGTGCGCCGCGACTTCGTGGCCAATGTGTCCCACGAGCTGAAGACCCCGGTCGGAGCGATCTCCCTGCTCTCCGAGGCCGTCATGGACGCCGCGGACGACCCCGAGGCGGTCAGCCGCTTCGCGGGACGCATGCAGATCGAGTCCACCCGGCTGATCAACCTCGTGCAAGAGCTCATCGACCTCTCCCGGGTGCAGAACGACGACCCGCTGGAGGACGCCGAGCCCGTACGCGTGGACACGCTGGTCGCCGAGGCCATCGACCGCTGCCGCCACACCGCGTCCTCGAAGCAGATCACCATGGCCGCGGGCGGCACCGCCGACCTGCGCGTATGGGGCAACCGGGGGCAGCTCGCCGCCGCCCTCGGAAATCTGGTCGAGAACGCCGTCAACTACAGCCCCGCCCGCACCCGCGTCGGCATCGCCGGACGCAAGGTGACGGCTCCTGGGGGAGACTTGATCGAGATCGCCGTGACCGACCAGGGCATCGGCATCCCGGAAAAGGACCGCGAGCGCATCTTCGAGCGCTTCTACCGCGTGGACCCGGCCCGCTCCCGTGCCACGGGAGGAACGGGCCTCGGCCTTGCGATCGTGAAGCACGTGGCGGCCTCGCACGGCGGGGAGGTGTCGGTATGGAGCTCGGAGGGCCAGGGTTCCACGTTCACCCTGCGACTCCCTGAAGCAGCCGCCCCGGCCCCGGCGGCGGCCCCCCGCACCCACCCGACCCCTGCCTGACCAAGAACCGCTCCAGCCATTCCTGCCCCGGAGGTCCTTCCGTGACCCGAGTGCTCGTCGTCGAGGATGAGGAATCCTTCAGCGACGCCCTGTCCTACATGCTCCGCAAGGAGGGCTTCGAGGTCGCCATCGCCGCGACCGGGCCCGACGGGCTCGACGAGTTCGAGCGCAACGGCGCCGACCTCGTCCTCCTCGACCTGATGCTGCCCGGCCTGCCCGGCACGGAGGTCTGCCGGCAGCTGCGCGGCCGCTCCAACGTCCCCGTGATCATGGTGACCGCCAAGGACAGCGAGATCGACAAGGTCGTCGGGCTGGAGATAGGAGCAGATGACTACGTCACGAAGCCCTTCTCCTCCCGCGAGCTGGTCGCCCGCATCCGCGCGGTCCTGCGCCGTCGCGGTGAGCCGGAAGAGGTCACCCCGGCCGCCCTAGAGGCCGGCCCCGTACGGATGGACGTCGACCGCCACGTGGTCACCGTCTCCGGCGGCAAGGTGGACCTCCCGCTGAAGGAGTTCGACCTGCTGGAGATGCTGCTGCGCAACGCGGGCCGCGTGTTGACCCGCATGCAGCTCATCGACCGGGTCTGGGGCGCCGATTACGTCGGCGACACCAAGACGCTGGACGTCCACGTCAAGCGCCTGCGGGCCAAGATCGAGCCGGACCCGGGCGCGCCGCGCTACCTGGTCACGGTCCGTGGTCTGGGCTACAAGTTCGAGCCGTAGGCCGGACCCGGCCCTGAGGGGCGCACGGGAAGGTATGGGAAGGGCCCCCGTCCGCCGATGCGGATGGGGGCCCTTCCCGTATGCGTACGCGGGGTCCGCGTCAGTGGCCGGCGCTGTGCGACGGGGAACCGGCCGGCGTACCGGCGGCGGCGCCCGCGGGGGAGCCGGACGGGGTGGCACCCGCGGCCGCACCGGAGGCCCCGGCCGACGGGGAGCCGGACGGGGAGCCCGACGGCGAGCCCGAGGGGGAGCCGGACGGGGTGGCGGCCGGGGACGCGGCCGGTGCCGCGGTCGGGCCGAACGGTGCGTACGGGCCGGTGGCCGGGACCACGAAGGCCTCCAGCTCGACGCCGCCCGTGCTGCTCAGCTGGAAGACGACCTTCTGGACCTCGCCGTCGCGGACGTTCGCGGCGCCGTCCTCGATCACGGCGGAGGCGTTGCCCTTGCCGCCGATCACCACGTAGCCGAGGGCCGGCACGGTGACCTTGCCGGAGCCTTCGGCCGGCTTCAGCGCAACCTTGCCCTTGCTACCCGGGAGGGTGATGCTGTCAACGGTCTCCGCCTTGGTGCCGTTGTTGAAGACCGTCGCGGAGACGACCGCGGGGCCCTTCTCGCCCTTCTGGCCCTGGGTGATCACCAGCGCGTTCTGGACCTCGATCTGGCCCTTGGCGGCGGCGGCGTTGTCCGGCTTGATCTGGAGGGTCTGCGCGTCGTTGCCCGCACCGCATGCGGCCAGCGAGGCGATCGAGAACACGATGGCGGTGGCGGCGAGGGCGCCGCGTCGAAGGCTGCGGCTCACGGCGGCGGCATCTCCTTGGACGAACGGAAGGGGCGGGTGGACGCTCGGAACGGCCGAGGTAAAGCCGCTCTAAGGGTGTGTCAGCGCGCTTAGGTTACCGAGCCGCCGCCCCGCCCCCGCACCCGACCCTCCGCATGGCAGCCCCTGCCCTGGGAGCGCCCCGCGATCTTGCATTCCCCGGCGCCGTTCACCGCACCGATCTTGTGCCGCTCGCATATCGCGCACCGAACCCCTGTTGATCAATTCGAGGATTCCCCCGAACGGCACTTCGTGATCAATTCCGGATTGGGCCGGAACCCGCCCGGTGAGGGCGGCCGCCAGTCGGACGGAGTAGTTCGGTTTCCCGACTCGGAACCCGGCAAAACGGGACGTACGTCACACTGATGGGGGTGCCGGGCAGGTGTAGCGTGGCCCTTTCGCCTGGTCCGCGTAGCGCCCCCGACCTGCGAATACCCTCTTCCGGGAGCCCTCCGCAGCACGTTCGTGTTGCTGTTGTCAAGCCCCGAGATGTGCCCTGACCTGCGAAAACGCCATTCATAACAGTCAGTTCTCGTGTTACCCTGGATAGCCACGGAAGGGGTACCTGTCACATGACGTTCAAGGTTGGCGACACCGTGGTCTATCCCCATCACGGGGCCGCGCTGATCGAGGCCATTGAGACTCGTCAGATCAAAGGCGTGGACAAGACCTACTTGGTGCTCAAGGTCGCCCAGGGCGACCTGACGGTTCGTGTGCCTGCGGACAATGCGGAGTTCGTCGGTGTTCGCGACGTAGTCGGCCAGGACGGGCTGGACCGGGTCTTCGAGGTGCTTCGTGCACCGTATGCAGAAGAGCCGACGAACTGGTCCCGGCGCTACAAGGCAAATCTGGAGAAGCTCGCTTCTGGCGATGTCATCAAGGTCGCCGAAGTGGTGCGTGACCTGTGGCGTCGTGAGCGTGAGCGCGGGCTTTCCGCGGGCGAGAAGCGCATGCTCGCGAAGGCACGCCAGATTCTGGTGAGCGAGCTCGCGCTCGCTGAGAACACGAACGAGGACAAGGCCGAGGCCCTCCTCGACGAGGTGCTCGCGTCCTGACGCGAGTGCCCGTGCACCATCTGGTGCGCAGCTTGCCGCGGTGCCCGATGACAAGGTCTCTCCTCCACGAGAGGCCTGTTGCCGGGCGCTGCGGCATGTCTGTATCCGTATCTTTTGTCTCACTGCCTCACTGCCACCATTGCGATGGCGTGCCGGGCCCGGGCAGCCCGCTCGACCGGTCGTCCACGGAAGGGGCGAAGAGCGTCGCACCCGGCACCCTTCAGGCCATACCCATGTCGGCCGAAGTCACAAACCTGGCTCGGAGCTACTGATGTCTGACGTAACGCGTCCCCACCGCACCGCCGCGGTGATCCCGGCCGCCGGCCGGGGGGTACGCCTCGGTCCCGGTGCCCCCAAGGCCCTGCGGGCCCTCGGCGGCACCCCGATGCTGATCCACGCCGTACGCGCGATGGCCCGCTCCCGCGCGGTCTCCCTCGTGGTGGTCGTGGCTCCGCCCGCCGAGGCCGCCGAGGTGCGCCTGCTGCTGGGTGAACACGCGCTGCCCGAGCGCACCGAGCTGCTGGTCGTCCCCGGTGGGGAGACCCGCCAGGAGTCCGTCCGGGCCGGCCTGGACGCGCTGCCGCCGGACGTCACCTCCGTACTCATCCACGACGCGGCCCGCCCGCTCGTCCCCGTGGACACCGTGGACTCGGTCATCGAGGCCGTACGCGACGGAGCGCCCGCCGTGGTGCCCGCGCTGCCCCTGGCGGACACCGTCAAGGAGGTCGAGCCCGGCAAGCCCGGCGAGCCCGAGCCGGTCCTCGGCACGCCCGAGCGGGCCCGGCTGCGCGCCGTGCAGACCCCGCAGGGCTTCGACCTCGCCACCCTGCTGCGGGCGCACGCCGCCCTCGCCGTCGACGGCGAGGGCGCCACCGACGACGCCGGAATGGTGGAACGGCTCGGCGTCACCGTCGTGGTGATCCCGGGCCACGAAGAGGCCTTCAAGGTCACCCGACCGCTCGACCTGGTCCTCGCAGAGGCCGTACTCGCCCGCAGGAGGGCCAACGATGGCTACTGAGCCGATCACGCACACCGCGCACACCGCGCACACCGTCCCGCTGATCCCGCTCGTCGGCATCGGCACCGACGTGCACGCCTTCGAGACCGGCCGCGAGCTGTGGTGCGCCGGCCTGCTCTGGGAGGGGGAGGACGGCCTCGCCGGGCACTCCGACGGTGACGTGGCCGCCCATGCCGCCTGCGACGCGCTCTTCTCCGCCGCCGGCGTCGGGGACCTCGGCGCGCACTTCGGCACCTCCCGCCCCGAGTGGTCCGGCGCCGCCGGCGTCACCCTTCTGGCGGAGGCGGCCCGCATCGTCCGCGCCGAAGGCTTCGAGATCGGCAACATCGCCATCCAGGTGATCGGTGTGCGCCCGAAGATCGGCAAGCGGCGCGAAGAAGCGCAGAAGGCGCTCGCGGCCGCCGCCGGCGCCCCCGTTTCCGTGTCCGGCACCACCACCGACGGGCTGGGGCTGACCGGCCGCGCCGAAGGCCTCGCCGCCATCGCCACGGCCCTCGTGTACCGGACGAACCGGGCCTGATCCCCCGCAGCGTCCGTACATCTTCGGCAACAAACGTGCCCCGGGTCCCGAAAGGGTCGCGGGGCACTGCTACAGGGCCACTACCCTGGATGCCGTGACTATTCGCCTGTACGACACCAGCGCCCGGCAGATCCGCGACTTCACCCCGCTCACCGCGGGCTGTGTCTCGATCTACCTCTGTGGCGCCACGGTGCAGGCCGCCCCGCACATCGGGCACATCCGGTCGGGCCTCAACTTCGACGTGATGCGCCGCTGGTTCGAGTACCGGGGCTACGAGGTCACCTTCATCCGCAACGTCACGGACATCGACGACAAGATCATCACGAAGGCCGGGAAGGAACGCCGCCCCTGGTGGTCCATCGGCTACGAGAACGAGCGCGCGTTCAACGACGGTTACACCGCCCTCGGCTGCCTCCCGCCCACCTACGAGCCGCGCGCCACCGGGCACGTCCCGGAGATGATCGAGATGATGCGCGGCCTCATCGAGCGCGGCCACGCCTACGAGTCCGAGGGCAACGTCTACTTCGACGTGAAGTCCTTCCCCGGCTACCTCTCGCTCTCCCGCCAGGAGCTCGACAACATCCGTCAGCCGGAGAGCACCGGCGAGACCGGCAAGCGCGACCCGCGCGACTTCGCCATGTGGAAGTCCGTCAAGCCCGGCGAGCCCTCCTGGGAGACCCCGTGGGGCCGCGGCCGTCCCGGCTGGCACCTGGAGTGCTCCGCCATGGCGCACAAGTACCTCGGTGAGGCCTTCGACATCCACGGCGGCGGGCTCGACCTGATCTTCCCGCACCACGAGAACGAGATCGCCCAGGCCCAGGCCTTCGGCGACGAGTTCGCCAAGTACTGGGTCCACAACGCCTGGGTCACCATGTCCGGCGAGAAGATGTCCAAGTCGCTGGGCAACTCCGTCCTCGTCTCCGAGATGGTCAAGCAGTGGCGCCCGATCGTCCTGCGCTACTACCTCGGCACCCCGCACTACCGGTCGATGATCGAGTACAGCGAGGAGGCCCTGCGCGAGGCCGAGTCGGCCTTCGCCCGGATCGAGGGCTTCTACCAGCGCGTCATCGAGAAGGCCGGCGGGCCCGTCGAGCCGGCGGGCGAGGTCCCGCCCGCCTTCGCCGAGGCGATGGACGACGACCTGGGCGTCCCGCAGGCGCTCGCGATCATCCACACCACCGTCCGCCAGGGCAACAGCGCGCTCGCCGCCGACGATAAGGACGCGGCCATCGCGCGCCTGTCCGAGGTGCGGGCCATGCTGGGCGTCCTCGGCCTGGACCCGCTCGACCCCCACTGGGACGGCGGGAACGGCTCCGACCGCGGCGAGGAGCTCCACGGCGCCGTGGACACCCTCGTACGACTCGTCCTGGAGCAGCGCGAGTCCGCCCGGGCCCGCAAGGACTGGGCGACCGCCGACGCCATCCGCGACCAGCTGCAGCAGTCCGGGCTGGTCATCGAGGACGGCCCCACGGGTCCGCGCTGGACGCTCGGCACCCGCTGAGCCCGGGCAGCTGAGCCTGGTGTGCTGCGCGGCGCTCCGGGCAGCACACTCTTCATACGTACATATCGCAGCACCAACGAAAACAGGTAGAGGTCATGGCCGGGAACAGCCAGCGCAGGAACCGCCGCACGTCCAACAAGAAGGGCGCCACGGTCGGCAGCGGTGGCCAGCGGCGCAAGGGCCTGGAAGGCAAGGGCCCCACGCCCAAGGCCGAGGACCGCAAGAAGCACAAGGCGAACCGCATCGCGAACGCCATGGCCCGCCAGGCCGCCAAGCGCCGCCCCGCCCCCCGCCGCGGCGGCCCCAAGGGCACCAGCGAGATGGTCGTCGGCCGCAACCCGGTCTTCGAGGCGCTGCGCGACGGCGTCCCCGCCACCACCCTCTACGTCCAGCAGTTCATCGACAACGACGAGCGCGTGCGCGAGGCCCTCCAGCTCGCCTCCGAGCGCGGCAACATCAACCTGATGGAAGCCCCGCGCCCCGAGCTCGACCGCATGACCAACGGGCTCAACCACCAGGGTCTGGTCCTCCAGGTCCCGCCGTACGAGTACGCGCACCCCGAGGACCTCACCGCGGCCGCCTACGACAACGGCGAGGACCCGCTCATCGTCGCCCTCGACGGCGTCACCGACCCGCGCAACCTCGGCGCGATCGTCCGCTCCGTCTCCGCCTTCGGCGGCCACGGCGTGGTCATCCCCGAGCGCCGCGCCGCCGGCATGACCGCCGGAGCCTGGAAGACCTCGGCCGGCACCGCCGCCCGCACCCCGGTCTCGCGCGTCACCAACCTGACCCGCGCCCTCCAGGACTACAAGAAGGCCGGCATCACCATCGTCGGCCTCGCGGCCGAGGGCACGAAGACGGTCAACGACCTGCCCGAGCTGGCGGGCCCGGTCGTCATCGTCGTCGGCTCCGAGGGCAAGGGCCTCGGCCGCCTCGTCGGCGAGAACTGCGACTACCTCGTCCGCATCCCGATGCCGGGCGGCGCCGAGTCCCTCAACGCGGGCGTCGCCGCCGGCGTGGTCCTCTACGAGGCGGCCCGCCGCCGCGCCGACCGCGGTCGCATCTGATCCCCCGCGCACCGGGTTCCCGCACGTCGGATCCCGTGCGCAACTGATCCATTTGGCTCATGGAACATGACCCGTGAGCGTGTCACCCCGCCCGATCCGGGCGGGGTGGCTTGATCTTGACGGGCCTCGGACACATCCCTGGCGTCAAGGCAGTGTCCTAAGCACTGATCACTCGGTTAGATGAGTGTGGACACCAGAACGTCAGGGTTCGACGACCAGCCCGCGCTGAGCATGGTCAAGGTGCCGTGCGACCCCGCACAGGTCATCGTCAACCACGCCAGCTTCCGCGTGCGGCTCGCACCGAGCCCGAGCGCGCGTTCCAAGCCCGCGAGGGTCCCCGGCCGCGCACCCGTTCTGGGTGGCGCCGTTGCGGCCGCCGCCGGGGCCACCCGCCGCCGGGCCCCCGTGGTCTGGAGCGGCAAGTCCGACGTCGGCGACGCCGCCGCCATGGGCGGCCTGCTCCAGGCGGTGCGCGAGGCCGGCCGCGGATACGACGAGTACGACGGCGGCACCACCCAGGTCATCCCCCGCGTCGACCTGGCCCACGACCTCGCCGAGGACACCCTCGCCACGCCGACCGTCATCGGCCAGCGCAGCTACGGAGACCCCTCCGAAACCCGCTCCCTGGCCGCCGTGCGCGACCTGCCGTACCAGCAGGAGCCGCCCGGCGCCGGCCCTGGTAACGGCCCCGGGGCCGACTTCCGCCGGGCCGGCCCCGACACCCGCGGCCAAGCCTCCTACTACCCCGGCCGCCGGATGAACCTCGGCGTCGTGCTGCTCCCGCTGCGCGTCTTCCTCGGCTTCATCTCCATCTACGCCGGCATGGGCAAGCTGTGCGACCCCGTCTACTTCGACGGCGGCGAACGCGGCTCCATGGTCACCTGGCTGCACACGCTGAACCCCTGGGCCCTGGCCGAGCCGCTGCGCGACTTCGCCCTCGCCCACCCGGTCGGCGCGGGCCTGACCGTGGCCTTCCTCCAGGTCATCGTCGGGGTGCTCACGGTCTTCGGCCTGTGGCAGCGGTTCGCCGCCTGCTTCGGGGCCCTGCTGTCCGCCGCACTGCTGATGACGGTGAGCTGGAAGACCGTCCCGGCCTACGACGCGCCCGACATCATCTACCTCGCCGCCTGGAGCCCGCTGATCATCGCCGGCGCCCCGGTCTACTCCCTCGACGGGCGCCTCGCCGGCGAGGCCTGGCGGACCCTCGGCCCGCGCTCCGAGATCTGGCGGCTGCGGCGGCGCGTCCTGCGCCGCGGAGCCGTCATGGCCACCGTCGTGTGCGGGCTCACCCTGCTCATCGGCTCGCTCCTCGGCGGCGCCGTCCGCTCCTCCACCGTCGTCACCGTCCCCGGGCCGGGCGAAGCCCCCAGCAACTACCTGCCCGGCCGGCCCCTGCCGCAGGCACCGGCCACGCAGCAGCCCGTACAGCAGCAGCCCACGAAGGCTCCGACCAAGGCCGCCTCGCCCTCGGCCAGCGCGACCGAGCCCGCCGCCAAGTCCGGGAAGACCGCGTCCGGCACCCCCACCAAGGGGACCTCGGGCACCCGCTCCGAGTCGCCCGCCGCGACGCGCGGCACCACCGGCAAGCAGCAGACCCCGCGCAGCACCCCCCGCCAGTCCTCCCCGGCCAAGCAGCCGCCCTCCTCCGCGGGGAGCAGCACGGGCGGCGGGGCTCCGGCCGCGAAGCAGCCGGGCCTGATCGGCGGACTCATCGGCTGATGCCGGCACGGCAAACCGGGGCCCGGCACGCGCGAGCGTGCCGGGCCTCCGCACGTACGCGTACCGGGCGCGCGGAGCCGCGTACGTACGGAGCCGTACGGGCCGTACGGGCGTCGGTCGGCCCGTGAAGGGCCTCAGACGGCCTTCTGCTCCGCCAACTCCCGCGCGGCCTCGCTGAGGTCCTTCGCGGTGTCGATCGCCCGCCAGTAGGCCCCTTGCGGCAGCGGGTAGCCCGCGAGGCGCCGCTCACGGGCCAGGCGCGGGAACGTCGTGCGCTCGTGGTCCCCCAAGTCCGGCAGCAGCGCGGCGAATTCGGCACTGAAGACGTACACGCCGGCGTTGACCGGATAGGGCGACGGCGGGGCCTCGATGAAGTCCAGCACCTGACCGAACTCGTTGGTCTCCACGACCCCCCACGGGATCCGCGGGCGCGCCAGCGCGAGCGTGGCCACCGCGTCGCGCTCCGCGTGGAAGGCGGCCATCTCGCGGAGCGAGAACCGGGTCCACACGTCGCCGTTGGTCGCGTACCAGGCCCCCTCGGGATGTGGGAGGTGCCGGGCGGCGTACTTGAGGCCGCCGCCGCGCCCCAGCGGCTCCTCCTCGACCACCGTGGTCACGCGCAGCGGCAACCGGGCCCCGGCGAGCCACTCCTGGAGCACCCCGGCCAGGTGCCCGCAGGAGACCACGGCGTCCGTGACCCCCTCGGCGGCCAGCCAGGCCAGCTGGTGCCCGATGATCGGCACCCCCGTGCCCGGGATCTCGACCATCGGCTTCGGGCGGTCGTCCGTGTACGGGCGCAGCCGCGAACCCTGGCCGCCCGCCAGGACGGCGGCCTGGGTGGGGGCGGCGGGGAACGCGGCTGCGGAGGGAGCGGGCGGCGCGGATCGGTGGTCGTCGGTCATGACGGCCAGCGTAGGGAGGTGGCGTGCGTCAGCCCATGGAGGCGACGCCGGAGGCGTACGAGGTGTCGCAGACGGGCCGGGCGAACGACTGGGCCTTCGTCGGACCGTACGCGTCCACGGCGGCGCGCCCCACCGCCCGCGCGATCCCCACGCAGTGTTCGGCGAGCGACGGCCGCCGGTCCACCTCCTGCTGGAGGTGGGTCAGGACGTCGTCCGGCCGCCCGCCCTGCTGCAGCTCACCGACGAGCTGATCGCGCAGCACCTCGTGCGCGGCACGCGGCTTCGCGGGGACGGAGACGTCCTCGGCGGAGGCGGTCACGATCTGCGAGGACGAAGTGTCCGCCCAGGGGACCATGGTGACCGCGAGGGTCCCGGACAGGACGAGGACGACGGGCAGGACCAGGGCGAGGGATCGGCCGATACGGCGGGCAGTGTGGGTCACGAGGGCGAGAGTAGCGCTCGGTGAAGATTTGGCGACATTTAGTCACCCTGTCGGGGGATGGTTCGACGTGGTCTTTCGAATTGGGGGTTGACGGTTGGGGTCGAATGGCCCGGTCTGCCGGGGTTGCGTCCGCAGTCCCGGACGGGCAACGGACGCCGGAGGGGCGCCCCTTGACGGGACGCCCCTCCAACGACCGCGAAACCGGCGGGAACTGCTAGTCGGACAGTCGCTCGCCGGAGGAGGTCGAGAAGACGTGGATCTCGTCGGCGCGCGGCACCACGTGGAGGCTGGAGCCCTTCTCCGGGACTTGGCGGCCGCCCACGCGGACCACGAGGTCCTGCGAGCCGCCGGCGGAGGTCGTGGAGCCGTAGACGTAGCCGTCGGCGCCGAGCTCCTCGACGACGTTCACGACGATGGTCAGACCGCCGGTCTCGGCGACGTCGAAGTGCTCCGGGCGGACGCCGACCGTGACGGTGCGGTCGCCCGCGTCGGCCGCCGCGGACAGTGCCTCGCGGGACACCGGGACGACGCTGTCGCCGAACTTCACGCCGCCGTCGGTGATCGGGACCTCGACCAGGTTCATGGCCGGCGAGCCGATGAAGCCGGCGACGAAGAGGTTCGCGGGGCGGTCGTACATGTTGCGCGGGGTGTCGACCTGCTGGAGCAGCCCGTCCTTCAGGACGGCCACGCGGTCGCCCATCGTCATGGCCTCGACCTGGTCGTGGGTGACGTAGACCGTGGTGATGCCGAGGTCGCGCTGGAGCGCCGCGATCTGCGTGCGGGTGGAGACGCGGAGCTTGGCGTCGAGGTTCGACAGCGGCTCGTCCATGAGGAACACCTGCGGCTTGCGCACGATGGCGCGGCCCATGGCGACGCGCTGGCGCTGACCGCCGGAGAGCGCCTTCGGCTTCCGGTCGAGGTACTGGGTGAGGTCGAGCATCTTCGCCGCGTCCTCCACCTTCTTGCGGATGGTGGCCTTGTCCTCACCGGCGATCTTGAGCGCGAAGCCCATGTTGTCGGCGACGGTCATGTGCGGGTAGAGCGCGTAGTTCTGGAACACCATCGCGATGTCCCGGTCCTTGGGCGGCAGGTGCGTGACGTCGCGGTCGCCGATGCGGATGGCGCCGCCGTTGACGTCCTCCAGACCGGCCAGCATGCGCAGCGAGGTGGACTTGCCGCAGCCGGACGGGCCGACGAGGACGAGGAACTCGCCGTCCTGGATCTCCAGCTCGAGCTGGTCGACGGCGGGCTTGTCGCCGCCGGGGTACAGCCGGGTCGCCTTGTCGAAAGTGACGGAAGCCATGGTGATGAATCCCTTCTACCGGCAGGAACGTGCCGGACGATCCGAGTGGAAGGAAGAATGGGTCTAGTCCACCGAAATGGACTTCCGGCCGACGCTACCCGCCCGGACGGCTCCTGTCAGCACCTGGCGGCTGTGATTGACGATGCAGTGGTGCCCCGCGCCGGGCAGAGCAACTCACTTTTGGCTTTGTTCCCGCTTCGACGCCCGCTGCCGGACCGTGTGCGGCCCCGGGGGCGCACACGGTCGGTCTTACAAGGGCTCCACGGGCATTGCGGCCGACAGCCCGCGATCACTTCCTCGACGAGCACGGAGAGGAAGTACCGGTCGGCACGGTCCCGGGTCACGGTCAGTTTCACCGGTGACAGCCCCGGCGGGAGCGCGCGTGACCAGCGCACGTCCAGTGGGACCGGCTGCTTGGCGAGGGTGACTGAGGCCGTGCCCGGACGTTGCGGGTCCTCGATCCACCGGAAGCCGGTGCGGACGTAGGTCGCCGATTCCTTCGGCCGGTGCTTCGACTTCCGTCGCGGGTGCCTCGCCGTTCCCTTGAAGAAGCGGGAGAAGGCGGAGTCGAGGTGGCGCAGTGCCTGCTGGAGGACCGTGGACGAGGTCTCTGCCAGCCATGCCGTCCTCGGCACCCGTTTCCACCCGGTCAGGGCCCGGCAGGTTTCCGCGAAGCCCAGCGACACCCGGTGGTCCTCCCACGCTTTCGCCCGGAGGGCGAGGCCCTCGTTGTAGACCCACCGGCAGGCGCCGAAGGTCTGGCGGAGTTGGGCGGCCTGGTCCGCGGTCGGATAGAAGCGGAAACGGTAGACGCGCTGCTGCGTGCCCGGCGGTCTGGTCCGGCTCTCGAGCGGCGATCCTGCGCGGGCCCGGTGTTTGGTTCGGTCGCCCACCCCGAGGAGTTCGCGCTTGACGTGCCGGGCTTCGTCTCCCGTCACTCGGCCCGCCATCGCCCCTCCCCCGATCCGATCTTCAGAACGACACACCAGTCCGTTTAACGAACGTGCGTGTGGCTGGTTACGGGTGCGGGTTCAATGCGATGGCTCGGGGAATCGGCCGCTGTGTAGAGTGATGGCGGCTCCACGCGCAGTGCGTTTGCGGGTGGGTGTGTGCCGCCTTAGCTCAGTTGGCAGAGCGGTTGCCTTGTAAGCTCCAGGTCATCGGTTCGATTCCGATAGGCGGCTCCATCCCAGGTCAGGGCTTTCTGGCCGAGGGAATTCGTGCAGAAGCGGAAGGCCCCGGGTGATCACCCGGGGCCTTCCGCGTGTTCGGGAACGGGTCAGTGGCGGCCCGAGATGCGGTCGGCCAGGCGGGCCAGGGGGGTGGTCGTCGGGCGGTGGGTGGCGCTCTCGTGGCGGTCCGCCTCGCGGTAGGCGGCGTAGAGGGCCTGGACGCCGAGCCAGCGGAAGGGCTCCGGCTCCCAGCGGCGGACGCGGTGGTCGACCCAGGGCAGGGCGGTCAGTTCGGTGGATTCGCCGAGGACCAGATCGCGCAGGGTGCGGGCCGCGAGGTTGGCGGCGGCGACGCCCGAGCCCACGTAGCCGCCCGCCCAGCCCAGGCCCGAGGCGCCGTCCAGGGTGACGGTGGCGCACCAGTCGCGGGGCACGCCGAGCACGCCCGACCAGGCATGGGTGATCTCCGTACCCGCGAGCTGCGGGAAGAACGAGGTCAGGAGGGTGGTCAGGGCGGAGACGGTGGCCGGCTGGGTGCGGCCGTCGTGGTCGGTGCGGGAACCGAAGCGGTACGGGACCCCGCGGCCGCCGATCGCGATGCGGTCGTCGGCGGTGCGCTGGGCGTACATGTACGCGTGGGCCATGTCGCCGAGGAGCGTGCTGTCCGACCAGCCCAGCCGGGCCCAGGTCTCGGCGGGGAGCGGCGCCGTCACGATCATCGAGGAGTTCATGGGGAGCCACGAGCGCTTCTGGCCCTTGAGGGCGGCGGTGAACCCCTCGGTGCAGCGCAGTACGTAGGGGGCGCGGACCGTGCCGTACGGGGTGACGGCCCGGCGCGGGGCGATCTCGGTGACGGGTGTGGACTCGTGGATGACCACCCCGAGGGCTTCGACGGCGGCGGCCAGGCCCTTGACCAGCTTCAGGGGGTGGATGCGGGCACCGTGGGGGCTCCAGCTGGAGCCGACGGCGTCGGCGATGTCGATGCGGGTGCGGGTGGCGGGGGCGTCGAGGAGTTCGCGGTCGGTCTCGCCGAAGGCGACCTCGTGGGCGTGGAAGGCCTTCAGCCGGCTGAGTTGGGCGGGGGTGCGGGCGACTTCGAGGACGCCGCCGCGGTGGACGTCGGCGTCGATGCCTTCCTTGACGGTGACGTCGATGACCTCGGTGACGGTCTGGTTCATGGCCTGTTGGAGGCGGCGGGCGGCCGGGCGGCCGTGGAGGGCGGCGTAGCGGTCGCGGCCGGCGATGCCGTTGTAGAGCCAGCCGCCGTTGCGGCCGGAGGCGCCGTAGCCGCAGAACTTCTGTTCCAGGACGGTGATGCGGAGGTCGGGGGCGGCGCGCTTGAGGTAGTAGGCGGTCCACAGGCCGGTGTAGCCGCCGCCGACGATGACGACGTCGGCCGTGGCGTCGGTGGTGAGGGGGGCGCGGGGCGGGGCGGCCGGGGTGCCGCTTCGCTCGGACGCGTACCAGAAGGAAATACCGCCGTTGATCGTCATGGGGGATTTGGTACACCTCGTTCCGGAAGGGTGTCCAGGGACGGGGTGTCGTGGTTCGGGGGCGTAGGGGTGGCGGGCTGTCCGATGCGGTGTGCCCTGCGGGCCTGCCCGGCGGCGTCCGGCGGGTCCGGATCCTCGCCGGGCTCCGCCCGGGCCCGCACAGTTGCCCTGCGGGCTGCTTGGTCGTGTTGCTGCCGTCTGCCGGGCGCTGCCCGGGCCCGCGCCTCAATCGCCGGCGAGGCTGGATAGGTGGGTCCGTGCCTCGGTGGGTGGGCGGGGTTGGGGGTGGCG
>NZ_JBIVTH010000001.1:86251-928483 GCF_044756625.1 Streptomyces sp. NPDC091682
CCCGCCCCACAACCGCGGGCGGGGCGGGGGGGGGGGCCCCGCGCGGGGGGGGGGGGGGGGGGTGGGGGGGGGGGGGTTGTTGGTGTGGGTCGGTCCGGGGGCCGTGGTGGGGTGTCTCCTCGGCTCGGCGCGTGCGGGCACGTCTCGGTTGTGCTCGGTGGTAGCGCCTCGTCCTGCGGGGACACCCCACCACGTCCCCCCTCCCCTCAGCCGCACAAACCCACAGGGAAGCCCCCCACTGACCTGTTGGCGCCGCAGGCCCACCGGGAAACACACCGCTCCCCCCGGGCGGTGCAGGCCCACGGGGAAAGGGGGCCGCTCACCCGTCGGCGGTGCAGGCCCATGGGGAAGGGGGCTGCTCACCCGTTGGCGGTGCAGGCCCATCGGGAACGGGGTCAGTCACCCGTTGGGGGTGCAGGTTCATGGGCAGGTGGGGGACAAGGTTGGGCTGTCGGAGCCGTGCCGTGGGGTGGGGACACGGAGGAGGGTCCCCGCAGGACGAGCGCGCAACCCAGGCCGAACGGCAGAACCGCGGCCGCCTGGCGCGAGCCGAGGAGACCCTCCTGCGGGGCACCGCCCCACCCTTTGAAGCCCCGCCGGCGTTTGAGGCGAACCACCTCGACACGAGGGAAACGTGCCACCGAGCCGCAAATCCGCCGAGCCCCCCGCAGGGGCCCCGCAACACCCGGCGTCGAGAATTGGCACTCCGCTTGACCGAGTGCTAATCGCCGGAATAGTCTCGCACCTGGCACTCACCCCCGGTGAGTGCCAACACAGCGACAGGCAGGTCCGGCACCCGCGACGACGGATCGACCTGGTCGCCACCTCAGACAGTTAACCCCGGATCTCCGAAGGGGGAGGTCGGATCGTGACGACCGCCAGCTCCAAGGTTGCCATCAAGCCGCTTGAGGACCGCATTGTGGTCCAGCCGCTCGACGCCGAGCAGACCACGGCCTCCGGCCTGGTCATCCCGGACACCGCGAAGGAGAAGCCCCAGGAGGGCGTCGTCCTCGCGGTGGGCCCGGGTCGCTTCGAGGACGGCCAGCGTCTCCCGCTGGACGTCACCGTCGGCGACATCGTGCTGTACAGCAAGTACGGCGGCACCGAAGTGAAGTACAGCGGCGAGGAGTACCTCGTCCTCTCGGCTCGCGACGTGCTCGCGATCGTCGAGAAGTAATTCGCTTCAAGAAGTTTGCTTGAGCTGCGCCCCTGGTCACCCCGCTGATTGCCGGGCGGCGAGGGGCGCGGTTCGTTAAACCTAGTTTTCGAGAGGGCTGAACCGCTCCCATGGCGAAGATCCTGAAGTTCGACGAGGACGCCCGTCGCGCCCTCGAGCGCGGCGTCAACAAGCTTGCCGACACGGTCAAGGTGACGATCGGCCCCAAGGGCCGCAACGTCGTCATCGACAAGAAGTTCGGCGCCCCCACCATCACCAACGACGGTGTCACCATCGCCCGCGAGGTCGAGCTGGACGACCCGTACGAGAACCTGGGCGCGCAGCTCGTGAAGGAGGTGGCGACCAAGACCAACGACATCGCGGGTGACGGCACCACCACCGCCACCGTGCTGGCCCAGGCGCTGGTCCGCGAGGGTCTGCGCAACGTCGCCGCGGGTGCTTCCCCGGCCGCCCTGAAGAAGGGCATCGACGCCGCGGTCAAGGCCGTGTCCGAGGAGCTCCTCGCGACCGCCCGCCCGATCGAGGACAAGTCCGACATCGCCGCCGTGGCCGCGCTCTCCGCGCAGGACCAGCAGGTCGGCGAGCTCATCGCCGAGGCGATGGACAAGGTCGGCAAGGACGGTGTCATCACCGTCGAGGAGTCCAACACCTTCGGCCTGGAGCTGGAGTTCACCGAGGGCATGGCCTTCGACAAGGGCTACCTCTCGCCGTACATGGTCTCCGACCAGGAGCGTATGGAGGCCGTCCTCGACGACCCGTACATCCTGATCAACCAGGGCAAGATCTCCTCGATCCAGGACCTGCTGCCGCTGCTGGAGAAGGTCATCCAGGCCGGCGCCTCCAAGCCGCTGCTGATCATCGCCGAGGACGTCGAGGGCGAGGCGCTCTCCACCCTCGTCGTCAACAAGATCCGCGGCACCTTCAACGCGGTGGCCGTCAAGGCCCCCGGCTTCGGTGACCGTCGCAAGGCGATGCTCCAGGACATGGCCACCCTCACCGGTGCCACCGTCATCGCCGAGGAGGTCGGCCTCAAGCTCGACCAGGCCGGTCTGGACGTACTGGGCTCCGCCCGCCGCGTGACCATCTCCAAGGACGACACCACCATCGTCGACGGTGGCGGCAGCTCCGACGAGGTCCTCGGCCGCGTCAACCAGATCAAGGCCGAGATCGAGTCGACCGACTCGGACTGGGACCGCGAGAAGCTGCAGGAGCGCCTGGCGAAGCTCGCCGGCGGCGTCTGCGTCATCAAGGTCGGCGCCGCCACCGAGGTGGAGCTCAAGGAGAAGAAGCACCGTCTCGAGGACGCCATCTCGGCGACCCGCGCCGCGGTCGAGGAGGGCATCGTCTCCGGCGGTGGCTCCGCGCTCGTCCACGCCGTGAAGGTCCTCGAGGGCAACCTCGGCCTGTCGGGCGACGAGGCCACCGGTGTCGCGGTCGTGCGCCGCGCCGCCGTCGAGCCGCTGCGCTGGATCGCCGAGAACGCCGGTCTCGAGGGTTACGTCATCACCTCGAAGGTCGCCGAGCTCGACAAGGGCCAGGGCTTCAACGCCGCCACCGGCGAGTACGGCGACCTGGTCAAGGCCGGCGTCATCGACCCGGTGAAGGTCACCCGTTCCGCGCTGGAGAACGCCGCCTCCATCGCCTCCCTGCTGCTCACGACCGAGACCCTGGTCGTCGAGAAGCCGGCGGAGGACGAGGGCGACGCCGGTCACGGCCACGGTCACGGCCACAGCCACTGATCGCGCGCACCACGCCGGGAAGGCCCCGTTCCGCAGTCGCGGAGCGGGGCCTTCCCGTTGCCTTCCCCGTGATGGGGCCTCAGGTTCCGTACGGCGAACCCGTTCCGCCCATCTGCTGTTGCAGGGCTCCGGGGTTGTAGTGCCACCAGCCCTCGATGATCTCTCCTTCTAGGCACCGGAACGTGGTGCTCCCGGACATCTCGTACGTCTTCCCGGTCGGTGCGACCCCCATGAACGAGCCCTTGTGGGTACCGCGCCACTTCCAGACCGTCGTGACCATGTCGCCCTCGGCCAGCTGGGCCGTCGGCTCGAAGGTCATGTCGAAGCCCGCGCGCCACGTCTCCATGTCCGACTTCATGGCCTCGCGTCCGATGACGGTGGACTCCGCCCTGCTGGCGTCGTGGTCGATGTAGTTCGTCGCGAAGCACTCGTCGAGGACGCTCATGTTCCCGGCCATGGCCGCTTCTTCGAACACCCGGTTGGCGAGCTGCTTGTTGAGGTGTTCGTCGCGGACCACGTCGAGGTTCATGAACTTCGGCATGCCTTCGCAGAGGGCCACCATTTCCTGGAACATCCGGTCCGTCTCGGGGAGGTGGGAGTTCTTCATGGCCTCCTCGTACGAGGCGAACTCCACCATGTCCACGTAGTGGTTCCGGGCCTCGCGGTCCTGGCCGATCATCGTGTGCGTGGCGGTGCGCCGGCCGCTGCTCTGCTCCGCCCAGCGGTCGATGAGCGCGTTCATCTCGTCGAACCGCCTGGTCTCATAATCGATCACTTGTACGAATGTCATCGCGTCGCCTCCCGCGCTGGATGGGACAGGTCCAGTTTAGGGAGATTTCCCCCGGTTGGCCGCTCGTGAAGGGGCCCCGCGGGGCGCCCTCCAGGGCTACTGGGGGCCGTACTTGCGGCCCGTGCGCGAGGACACCCCGCCCAGCAGTCCGCGCGGCGTCAGCTTCACCACGCCCATCAGCGCCTTGTACCGCGGGTCCGGGATCGACACCGTCTTCCCGCGGGCCAGGTCGGCCAGGGCCGCGGTCACCAGCTTGTCGGCGTCCAGCCACATCCAGCCGGGGATGTTGTCCGTGCCCATGCCGGCCCGCTGGTGGAACTCCGTCCGGACGAAGCCGGGGCACAGGGCCATCAGCCGCACCCCGGAGCCCGCCAGGTCCCGCGCCGCACCCTGGGTGAACTGCACGACCCAGGCCTTGCTCGCCCCGTACGTGCCGCGCGGTACGAAGGCGGCCACCGAGGCCACGTTGATCACGCCGCCCCGGCCGCGCGAGCGCATCGATTCCGTGGCCGCCGAGGTCAGCCGCAGGACCGCCTCGACGTGCACCTTCAGCATGGTCAACTCGTCGGCCATGGAGACTTCGAGGTAGCGGCCCTTGTTGCCGAAGCCCGCGTTGTTGACCAGCAGGTCCACCGGGTGGGTGCGGTCGTCGAGGCGATCCTCGACCGCCGCGATGCCCTCCTCCGTGGAGAGGTCGGCGGCCAGCACCTCGGCCTCGATGCCGTGCCGGTCGTGCAGCTCGGTGGCCTGCTCGCCGAGCCGCTTCGTGTCGCGCGCCACCAGCACCAGATTGTGCCCCTGGGCGGCCAGCCGCCGGGCGAAGGCGGCGCCGATGCCCGCCGTGGATCCCGTAATCAACGCAGTCGTCATAGGCGCAACCTAGCTTCCCGGGATGACGGTGCTACCTCGCCCCGGTCCCCGCCCCGTACTTCTCCACGCACAGGCGAACCCGCTCGCGGGCCTTCGGCTCCATCGCCTCGCCCGCGGCCAGGGTGAGCGGCAGCAGCGCCCGCTCGGTGGTGAAGGCGCGGAACCACAGTTGCACCGTCACGTCGTGGTCCGGTCGGTGGACGATCTGGATGGGGTCGCCGGGGGAGACCGAACCCTCCTCGATCACCCGCAGGTACGCTCCCGGCCGGGCCTCCTCGGTGAACCGCTTGACCCAGCCGGCCTCGCCCATGGCCCCCTGGAAGGTCCGGCACGGGATGCGGGCCGAGGCCACTTCGAGGACGAGGTCCGCGCCGACCTGCCAGCGTTCACCGATCCGCGCGGCGTTCAGGTCGATGCCGGAGGTGGTGAGGTTCTCGCCGAAGAGCCCGCCGGGCAGTTCGCGGCCCAGCAGCTGCTCCCACAGGTCCAGGTCCTCGCGGGCGTACGCGTAGACGGCCTGGTGGTCGCCGCCGTGGTGGCGCCGGTCGCAGATGGCGTCACCTTCCAGGCCGCTGCCGAGGCCGGTGGCCTTGGGGCCCGGGGCGACGACGCGGACCGGTCCGGGCACGGGACGTTTGCCGATGCCCGTCATGCCGCCCTCCGCGTCGGTGTAGTCGACAGCCGTGGCGCGGCCGAGGTTCACAGAGATCAATTGCATGGAGCCCATGGGATCACGCTAACCGGAGCCGCCTCAAAGTGACACCGGAGTATTGGCGTGGAAATCAAAGTAGGGCTTATGCTCGAAGGGTGATCGAAGCACGCCATCTCCGGGTTCTGCGCGCCGTCGCCGGGACCGGGTCCTTCTCGGCCGCCGCCCGCGAGCTCGGCTGCACCCAGCCCGCCGTCTCCCAGCAGATGAAGGCGCTGGAGCAGTCGGCCGGCACCCCGCTGCTGATCCGCACCGGTCGCGAGATGCGGCTGACCCAGGCGGGCGAGGCCCTGGTCCGCCATGCCGCGGGGATCCTGGCCGGGCTGACCGCCGCGGAGGAGGAGGTCGCGGCCATCGCGGGGCTGCGCGCGGGTCGGGTCCGGCTCGTGTCCTTCCCCAGCGGCAGTTCCACCCTGGTGCCGACCGCACTCGCCGCGATGCGCGCCGAGCACCCCGGGACCCGCATCTCGCTGGTCGAGGCGGAGCCGCCGCGTTCGGTGGAGATGCTCCGCGAGGGCGACTGCGACCTGGCGCTGGCCTTCCGGTACGGCGGGGCGGACCATTCCGCCGCGGAGTGGGACGACCTCGTGGTGCGGCCGCTGCTGACCGACCGGCTCGTCGGGTTGGTCCCCGAGGGGCACCGGCTGGCCGGGGCGGAGCGCGTGGGCATGGCGGAGCTGGCGGACGACCCCTGGATCGCCGGCTGTCCGCGCTGCCGTCGCCATCTGGTGGACGTGTGCGAGGGCGCGGGCTTCACCCCGCGCATCGACTTCGCCACCGACGACTACCCGGCGGTGGTCGGCCTGGTCGGCGCGGGGCTGGGCGTGGCGGTACTGCCGGAGCTCGCGGTGGAGTCCGTACGGGCCAAGGGTGTGAGCACGGTGTCGGTGGAGCCGGCCGTCGAGCGCGAGGTGGTGGCGCTGACCCTGCCCGACCTGGCCCGGGTGCCGGCCGTGGCCGCGACCCTGGCCGAACTGGAGCGGGCGGCCGCGCGCTGACGCGCGTCCGCCCCCGGCGGCGGCCGGGGGCGCACACGTCGTGGGGCCGGGTACGGCCGAACGGGTGAAACGCGGGCCGGGCGGCGACACGCCCGGGTGTGTTGGTGATTCGAGGAAACGTTCCTTCGGACGTTTCGGCGACTCTCAGTTCGGCGCGATCGGTCCGATCGCACTCGACGCGGGGATCAGGCGGTGCCGGGCGCGGCCCATCAGTTCCTCGCGCTCGTCCTCGGTGAGGCCGCCCCACACCCCGTAGGGCTCTCGGACGGCGAGTGCGTGCGCGGCGCATTCCGAACGCACCGGGCATCTCATGCAGACCTCTTTAGCCGAGGCCTCGCGCGCGCTCCTGGCCGCGCCCCGCTCGCCTTCCGGGTGGAAGAAGAGAGAGCTGTCGACCCCGCGGCAGGCGGCTAGCAGCTGCCAGTCCCAGAGGTCGGCGTTCGGTCCGGGGAGGCGGGAGAAATCTGCCATTGGTAGTCCCTCTTGGTGCCGGTACTGAGGCGGATACGGTCCATGTCTCCACACCTACTGTCGGAGTAGATGTAAATATGACTCATTGGGAATCTAGCCTCAGACACGTGCCAAACGGAAGGAAAGCCGCCAAATAGGGCATAGCTCCAGATGGAGGACAAGCGGCTCGTGGCTCCAGCGCCGTGATCGCTTCCTCACGTAGAGTGCTGAAGGTGTCCGTCCGACCCGTAACTCTTTCGAGTGACCATCGTTGAGAGTGCGAAGGCGGTTGAACCAATAAGTTCTCGGACAGGTGTCCGGGGGCATCGACCGCACAGGTGACGATACGTACCAGCCTGGAGGCTCAAGGTGACGCGCATCAGCAGCTGCGGAGGGCGGTCATGACATCCGTCCTCGTCTGCGACGACTCCCCGCTTGCCCGAGAGGCGCTCCGTCGCGCGGTTGCCACCGTGCCCGGCGTCGAGCGTGTGACGACGGCTGCCAACGGCGAGGAAGTCCTCCGCCGCTGGGGCGCCGACCGCTCCGACCTGATTCTGATGGATGTACGGATGCCCGGGCTGGGCGGTGTGGAGACGGTCCGTCGACTGCTCTCGGCCGACCCCGGCGCCCGCATCATCATGCTGACGGTCGCCGAGGACCTGGACGGCGTGGCCCTCGCGGTCGCCGCCGGCGCCCGTGGGTACCTGCACAAGGACGCCTCGCGCGCCGAACTGCGGGCCACGGTCACCCAGGCCCTCGCCGACCCGACCTGGCGACTGGCCCCGCGCCGGCTCCGCTCGGCCGAGATGGGCGCCGCGCCCACGCTCACCGCGCGCGAGATCCAGGTGCTGGAGGGCATGAGCCACGGCCGGTCCAACGCGGAGATCGGGCGCGAGCTCTTCCTCTCCGAGGACACGGTCAAGACGCACGCCCGCCGGCTGTTCAAGAAGCTCGGGGCCTCGGACCGGGCGCACGCGGTGGCACTCGGTTTCCGCTGGGGTCTGGTTCGCTGACCTCCCGGTCGTGGCCGGGCCCGGCCCGGTCCGCCACAGGCCGCGGATGGTCGGGAGAGGTCCCGTCCGCCACCTGCGGACGGGGCGGCGCGCCGCCCTCGACGGCTCGTCTGATCGAGGGCATCCCCGTCCCCGCCGTACCCGGTGCGCACCCGGGGATTGGCGGGGCACAATCCGGGGGACGTCTCGCTTCGTGCGCGATGCCGCATCCTTGAGGGTGTGGAGTCTCTCGGGGACTATTCGGCCGAGCGGGAGGGGAGGGCGCAGATGATGAGTTCCGGCGCACCTGCTCATAACGCTTCGATGCACAACAAGGGCCATGGCGGCGCGGATGCTCCGGCGCCAAGGCACCATGGATTGATGCGCGACGACGAGGCCCTGGGGTCACCCGCGGCCACAGGCCCGACCGGCGCCGCCAAAGGCGGCAGTGCCGGGGGCGTCAGCGCGCTCGTACGCAGGGCGGTGGAGGGTGACGAGCAGGCCACGCACGACCTGCTCGCCTTCGTGCACCCCCTCGCGATCCGCTACTGCCGCACCCGGCTCTCGCGATTGCCGGGTGACGCTCGTCACTTCGTGGAGGACCTGGCGCAGGAGGTCTGCGTCGCCGTCCTGATGGCGCTGCCGCGCTACCGGGACACCGGGCGGCCCTTCGAGGCCTTCGTCTTCGCGATCGCCGCGCACAAGGTCGCCGACCTGCAGCGGGCCGCCATGCGGCACCCGGGCAGCACGGCCGTGCCCTCCGACGAGATGCCGGAGCGGCCCGACGACTCGCTGGGCCCGGAGGAGCGCGCGCTGCTCAGCAGCGACGCCGCCTGGGCCAAGAAGCTGCTGGCCAACCTCCCGGAGAACCAGCGCGAGCTCCTCGTGCTGCGGGTGGCCGTCGGGCTGACCGCGGAGGAGACCGGCCAGATGCTCGGAATGTCCCCGGGGGCCGTGCGCGTGGCCCAGCACCGCGCGCTCAGCCGGCTGCGGGCACTCGCCGAGCAGTAGGCAGCCGTGCGGGCCGCGCGGTCTCGTGGCCCGCCGCGGTCCGTACGGCTCGAAGCGGCTCGAAACGGCCCGGAAGGGCTCCGTGCCGGTCCGTGCGCACAGCTCGGCGTGGCTCCACATGGCTCTGCGTGGGCCTCGGCCACGGGCCGCAATCGTAGGAAGTGACGAAACTTCTGCTTGACCTTGGTCGTGGAATGAGACGCGTCGGGATCCCGTTAGCATGGACATCCGCGCTGAGCAAGACCATTGGGAAGGTGTCATGACCGCCGACGGAGTGCCCGACAAATTCGCCACGCTCGGACTGACCTACGACGACGTGCTGCTGCTGCCGGGCGCGTCGGACATGGCGCCTGATGCGATCGACACCTCTTCCCTCATCTCGCGCAACGTGCGCGTCAACGTTCCGCTGCTGTCCGCCGCCATGGACAAGGTCACCGAGTCCCGCATGGCCATCGCCATGGCCCGGCAGGGCGGCGTCGGCGTGCTGCACCGCAACCTCTCCATCGCCGACCAGGCCAACCAGGTCGACCTGGTCAAGCGCTCCGAGTCCGGCATGGTCACCGACCCGATCACGGTGCACCCGGACGCGACGCTGCGCGAGGCCGACGAGCTCTGCGCGAAGTTCCGCATCTCCGGCGTCCCGGTCACCGACCCCGCCGGCAAGCTCCTCGGCATCGTCACCAACCGCGACATGGCCTTCGAGTCGGACCGCAGCCGCCAGGTGCGCGAGGTCATGACCCCGATGCCGCTGGTCACGGGCAAGGTCGGCATCTCGGGCGTGGACGCCATGGAGCTGCTGCGCCGCCACAAGATCGAGAAGCTTCCGCTGGTCGACGACGCGGGCATCCTCAAGGGCCTCATCACGGTCAAGGACTTCGTCAAGGCCGAGAAGTACCCGAACGCCGCCAAGGACAAGGGCGGCCGGCTCCTCGTCGGCGCGGCCGTCGGCGTCGCCGGCGACGCGTACGAGCGCGCCCAGGCCCTGATCGAGGCGGGCGCCGACTTCATCGTCGTCGACACCGCCCACGGTCACTCCCGCCTGGTCGGCGACATGGTCGCCAAGATCAAGTCGAACTCCACCGTCGACGTCATCGGCGGCAACGTCGCCACGCGTGACGGTGCGCAGGCGCTGATCGACGCCGGCTGCGACGGCATCAAGGTCGGCGTCGGCCCCGGCTCCATCTGCACCACCCGCGTCGTCGCCGGCATCGGCGTCCCGCAGGTCACCGCGATCTACGAGGCCTCGCTCGCCGCCAAGGCGGCCGGTGTCCCGGTCATCGGCGACGGCGGCCTGCAGTACTCCGGCGACATCGCCAAGGCCCTGGTCGCGGGTGCCGACACGGTGATGCTCGGCTCGCTGCTCGCGGGCTGCGAGGAGTCCCCGGGCGAGCTGCTCTTCATCAACGGCAAGCAGTTCAAGTCGTACCGCGGCATGGGTTCGCTCGGCGCGATGCAGTCCCGCGGCGAGCAGAAGTCCTTCTCCAAGGACCGCTACTTCCAGGAGGGCGTGGGCGGCGACGACAAGCTCATCCCCGAGGGCATCGAGGGCCAGGTCCCCTACCGGGGTCCGCTCTCCGCGGTCGTGCACCAGCTCGTCGGCGGCCTGCGCCAGTCGATGTTCTACGTGGGCGGCCGCACGGTCCCCGAGCTGCAGGACCGCGGCCGGTTCGTCCGGATCACCTCGGCGGGCCTCAAGGAGAGCCACCCGCACGACATCCAGATGACGGTCGAAGCGCCGAACTACTCCCGCAAGGGCTGAACGGCATGAGGTGAGGGGGCGGGCCCGTCGGGCCCGCCCCTTCGCCGTGCCCGCGCAGCCGTCCGTACAGCGGTCACCGGAACGCGGGCCCCCGGCGTTCGGGGATACTGGACGGGCAGACCCAGAGGAAAGGCCACCACACGTGACTGAGATCGAGATCGGGCGCGGCAAGCGCGGCCGCAGGGCGTACGCGTTCGACGACATCGCCATCGTCCCGAGCCGGCGTACCCGGGACCCGAAGGAGGTCTCGATCGCCTGGCAGATCGACGCGTACCGCTTCGAGCTCCCCTTCCTGGCCGCCCCCATGGACTCGGTCGTCTCCCCGCAGACCGCCATCCGCATCGGCGAGCTCGGCGGCCTCGGCGTGCTGAACCTAGAAGGCCTGTGGACCCGGTACGAGGACCCGCAGCCGCTGCTCGACGAGATCACGGAGCTGGACGAGGAGGCCGCCACCCGCCGCCTCCAGGAGATCTACGCCGCTCCGATCCAGGCGGACCTGATCCGGCAGCGCATCAAGGAGGTCCGCGACTCCGGCGTCGTCACCGCCGCCGCGCTCTCCCCGCAGCGCACGGCCGAGTTCTCCAAGGCCGTCGTCGACGCGGGCGTGGACATCTTCGTGATCCGCGGCACCACCGTCTCCGCCGAGCACGTGTCGGGCGCCGCCGAGCCGCTCAACCTCAAGCAGTTCATCTACGAGCTCGACGTCCCGGTCATCGTCGGCGGCTGCGCCACCTACACGGCGGCCCTGCACCTGATGCGCACCGGCGCGGCCGGTGTCCTCGTCGGCTTCGGCGGCGGCGCCGCGCACACCACGCGCAACGTGCTCGGCATCCAGGTCCCGATGGCGACCGCCGTCGCGGACGTGGCCGCGGCCCGCCGCGACTACATGGACGAGTCCGGCGGCCGCTACGTGCACGTCATCGCCGACGGCGGCGTGGGCTGGTCCGGCGACATCCCGAAGGCCGTCGCCTGCGGCGCGGACGCCGTGATGATGGGCTCCCCGCTGGCCCGTGCCACCGACGCGCCCGGCAAGGGCAACCACTGGGGCATGGAGGCCGTCCACGAGGACGTGCCGCGCGGCAAGAAGGTCGACCTCGGCACCGTGGGCACCACCGAGGAGATCCTCACCGGTCCCTCGCACACCCCGGACGGCTCGATGAACATCTTCGGCGCGCTGCGCCGCTCGATGGCCACCACCGGCTACAGCGAGCTCAAGGAGTTCCAGCGGGTCGAGGTCACGATCGCGGACTCGCAGCACAGCCGCTGACCTCCTGCCACCACGTGCCGAAGGGCCCGGCCCCCGTTTCGGGGCCGGGCCCTTCGGCACGTGGTGGCAGGATCAGCCTTCGCCGCGCCGGCGCTTGCGCAGGTATTCGGTCCACGGATAGGCGCAGGCCACCGTCAGGAGGGCCGAGAGCAAGACCGGGCCCCAGTCCGGCCCCTCGGGGCTCAGTTCCGGGTCCGTCTCGGCGAACACGACGACGCCGGTGGCGATGGTGAAGAGCACCGTGAAGGTGCCCAGCAGCCAGATCCACGCCGTGACGGCGCCGCTGCGCGTGGGAGGGGCCGCCCGCCGCTGGACATTGGCCTGGTTCGGCCGCCGGCCCCGTCGTGCCTGCTCAGTGCCCCGTCGGCGGCCGGTGCGTCAGTGGCCGGCCTTCCGGGCCGCCTGGAACGCGGCGTAGCCGCCGATGGCGAGGAAGAGGAAGGTCATCGGGGAGGACACCTTCTGCCAGGTCTCGATCAGCTCGGGCACGCCCATGCCCAGGTCCGGGACGGTCGTGCCGAGCTCGTCCGCGAACATCCAGGCGATGCCGAAGAGCTGGCCGCCGAAGACGGCGGCCAGCGACAGCAGGACGCTGAGCACGGGCAGAACGGGGTTGGAGCCGCCCACCTTGCCGGCCGCGAGGCCGACGACCGCGCCGACGGCCACGGCGGCATAGCCGATCTGGTAGCCGCTGGCGCCGATGATCGCGCCGTAGACGCCGCCGGTGACGATCGCCGCGACGACCGAGGCGACGATGCCGAGGCCGAAGTTGCCGCTGCGGACCGGGGCCGGGGCGGCGACCGGGGTGTACGACTCGGGCGCGGGCGGCGTGAAGTTCTGGCTCATTGGAAAATCCCCCCAGGGATTCGAGCGTGCTTACGCCCCTCGGGTGTAAGTACGAGATAAGTGACGCCGCAGGCTAGCAGGCCGGTCGGACATCGACAGGGGGATTTTCCGGCGCTCAGAGGCGGTGGGCCGCGCCCACCGGGCTGGCGCCGCGGGTGTCCAGGAGCAGCTGGGCCTTCACGGCGAGGCCCTGCATGTCGTAGGTGCGGTGGTGCTGGAGCAGGATGGTCAGGTCCGCGTTCGCGGCGGCCTCGTAGAGCGACTCGGCGCGGGGGACCGGCTGGTCCCTGACCCGCCAGCCCGTGATGTACGGGTCGTGGTAGCTGATCAGCGCGCCCAGGTCGAGGAGGCGGCTGGCGATCTCGCGGGCCGGGGAGCCCTCCTGGTCGGCCAGGTCGGGCTTGTAGGTGACGCCGAGGAGCAGGACGCGGGCTCCGCGGGCGGATTTTCCGTGCTCGTTCAGCAGGGTGGCCGAGCGCTGGATGACGTACTGGGGCATCCGGTTGTTGATCTCCTGCGCCAGTCCGACCATGCGCAGGGGGTGGCCGGGGGTGCGCGTGGTGTGGGGGAGGTAGTTCGGGTCGAGGGGGACGCCGTGGCCGCCGACCCCCGGGCCGGGGCGGAAGGCCTGGAACCCGTACGGCTTGGTCTCGGCGCAGCGGATGACGTCCCACAGGTCGACGCCGAGGTCGTGGCAGAGCACGGCCATCTCGTTCATGAGGGCGATGTTGACGTGGCGGTAGTTCGTTTCGAGGAGCTGTACGGTCTCGGCCTCGCGCAGGCCGCGGGCGCGGACCACCTTCTCGGTGAGGCGGGCGTAGAAGGCGTGCGCGGACTCCGTGCAGGCGGGGGTGAGGCCGCCGATCACCTTGGGGGTGTTGGAGATGCCGTGGGTGCGGTTGCCCGGGTCGTGGCGGCTGGGGGAGTAGGCCAGGTGGAAGTCGCGGCCCGCCCGCAGCCCGGAGCCGGCTTCGAGGATCGGCCGCAGGTAGTCCTCGGTGACGCCCGGGTGGGCGGCGGATTCGAGGATCACGGTGGTGTGGGGGCGCAGCCGGGCGGCGAGCGCGCGGCCGGCCTCGCCGACGGCGGAGAGGTCCAGCGCGCGATCGGCGCCGAGCTGGGTGGGGGCGCAGATGACGGCCGTGCGGACCCGGCCGAGTTCGGCGGGGTTGGTGGTGACCCGGAAGCCGGCCGCCGACATGCGGCGGACCTCGGCGGCGGTGAGGGTGGAGTCCGTGACCGGACCGCTGTCGTAGCCGACCGTCTCGATTCCGGCGGCGACGGCCGCCTGGGCGAGTGGGAGGCCGAGATGGCCGAGTCCGATGACGGCGAGGTCTGCGGGCATGGGGGTGCCGTCCCTTCCCTGACATGAGGGGGCTGCCGCGCAAGTTCTCCGGGGACAGGGGAGCTGGCGCAATGTCAGACTAGGCTTATATATGA
Organism: Streptomyces sp. NPDC091682; assembly: GCF_044756625.1. Classification (NCBI taxonomy): domain Bacteria; kingdom Bacillati; phylum Actinomycetota; class Actinomycetes; order Kitasatosporales; family Streptomycetaceae; genus Streptomyces; species Streptomyces sp. NPDC091682. Next base: position 100,300 of record NZ_JBIVTH010000001.1, read on the forward strand.
CAGATATGTCGCATTCCGGAGTGAACGCCACCGTTGTGTTGTCCACAGGCGGTGGCTCATGTGGGTGCGGGCGGTCAGAATCGTGGAACGGGGCATGTGAGCGGGATCTCATCCGCACCAACGGGAGGCAGCCGTGAGGACAGCGACACTGGGGCCGGTGCAGCGGGCCGAGGCCCTCACCCGGATGGCCGAACGGGAACTGGACGTGCTGGTGGTGGGCGCGGGCGTGGTGGGCGCCGGCACCGCGCTCGACGCCGTGACGCGCGGCCTGTCGACCGGCCTGGTGGAGGCGCGGGACTGGGCCTCGGGCACCTCCAGCCGCTCCAGCAAGCTGATCCACGGCGGTTTGCGGTACCTGGAGATGCTCGACTTCGCCCTCGTGCGCGAGGCCCTGAAGGAGCGCGGGCTGTTGCTGGAGCGCCTGGCCCCGCACCTGGTGAAGCCGGTGCCCTTCCTGTACCCGTTGCAGCACAAGGGCTGGGAGCGGATCTACGCCGGCTCGGGCGTCGCGCTGTACGACGCGATGTCGGTCTCCAGCGGCCACGGGCGCGGCCTGCCCGTGCACCGGCACTTGTCGCGGGCGCGCGCGCTGCGGGTGGCGCCGGCGCTCCGCAAGGACGCGCTGGTGGGCGCCCTGCAGTACTACGACGCCCAGATGGACGACGCGCGCTACGTCACCACGCTCGTGCGGACGGCCGCCGCGTACGGGGCGCACTGCGCCAATCGGGCGAGGGTCATCGGCTTCCTGCGCGAGGGCGAACGGGTGGTCGGTGTGCGGGTGCGGGACGTGGAAGGGGGTGGCGAGTACGAGATCCGCGCGAAGCAGGTCGTGAACGCGACGGGCGTGTGGACGGACGACACCCAGGCGCTGATCGGGGAACGCGGCCAGTTCCACGTGCGGGCCTCGAAGGGCATCCATCTGGTCGTACCGAAGGACCGGATCCATTCGAGCACCGGACTGATCCTGCGGACTGAGAAGTCGGTGCTGTTCGTCATCCCGTGGGGCCGGCACTGGATCGTGGGGACCACGGACACCGACTGGGACCTGGACAAGGCGCATCCGGCGGCGTCGAGCGCGGACATCGACTACCTGCTGGAGCACGTGAACTCGGTGCTGGCGGTGCCGCTCACGCGCGACGACGTCCAAGGCGTGTACGCGGGCCTGCGGCCGCTGCTGGCCGGAGAGTCGGACGCGACGAGCAAGCTGTCGCGCGAGCACACGGTGGCGCATCCGGTGCCGGGGCTGGTGGTGGTCGCCGGGGGCAAGTACACGACGTACCGGGTCATGGCGAAGGACGCGGTCGACGAGGCCGTGCACGGCCTGGACCAGCGGGTGGCGGAGTGCGTGACGGAGGACGTGCCGCTGGTGGGGGCGGAGGGATACCGGGCGCTGTGGAACGGGCGGGCGCGGATCGCGGCCCGGACGGGGCTTCATGTGGTGCGGGTGGAGCACCTGTTGAACCGCTTCGGATCGCTGACGGAGGAACTGCTGGACCTGATGGCCGCCGATCCGGGACTGCGCGAGCCGGTGTCCGGTGCGGACGACTACCTGCGGGCGGAGATCGTGTACGCGGCCTCGCACGAGGGGGCCCGGCACCTGGACGACGTGCTGACGCGGCGGACCCGGATCTCGATCGAGACCTTCGACCGGGGGACGCGGTCGGCGCGGGAGTGCGCGGAGTTGATGGCCCCGGTGCTGGGGTGGGACAAGCAGCAGATCGAGAAGGAAGTCGAGCACTACGAGAAGCGGGTCCAGGCGGAGCGGGAGTCGCAGCGCCAGCCGGACGACCAGACGGCGGACGCGGCGCGCCTGGGGGCGCCCGACATCGTTCCGTTGTAACTCCGGGATGCGGAGGGGGGAACCGTAGACCCGGGGCGCCCGTCCGTTGCGGAGTGAGGAAGAATGAAGGTTCTGCCGGGGCGGGTTACAGCGGGCCCCGGCCGCCGGGTCGCTCAGCCGCTGGGGCAGGCGGAGCAGCGGCACGATCGCAGAGGGGACGCATGTCGAAGCCGGAGCACACCGAGTCGCCTGCCGGGTCGCCTGCGGCGAAGCCCAGCAGTGAGAAGTCCGGGGCTGACGCCGCGGCTTCGCCTGCCGGGTCGCCTGCGGCGAAGTCTGGCAGCGAGAAGGCTGTGGCTGCGCCCGCGGATGCCGGGCCGGTGGCTGACGCTGCGCCTACCGCGGAGTCGGCGGACCACCACGCTGCCGGGTCGCCTGCGGCGAAGCCCGCCCGGGCCGAGCAGGCTGATGCTGCGTCTGCGGCGAAGCCCGTGCTCAGCAAGTCCGCGGGGTCGCCTGCGGTGAAGCCCGTGCTGAGCAAGTCCGCGGGGTCGCCGGCGGCGAAGCCCGCCAGTGAGACGTCTGCGGCTTCGGACGCCGGGCCGGTGGCTGACGCTGTGCCCGCGGCTGCGAAGCCCGGGCCGGGCAAGGCTGTCGGGCCGGTCGCCGGGGAGCCGGCAGACGCCGCAGAGGCTGCGGGGGGCGGGCCGAGGACCGACGCCGCGCCTGCGACCGAGCCCGACCGGGCCGAGCGGGCGGGTGCAGCGCCCGGGGAGAAGCCCGTGCTGAGCAAGGCGGCGGGGTCGCCCGAGGCGAAGCCCGGCGAGGAGAAGCCCACAGCGGCGAAGCCCGGGTTGAGCAAGGCGGCCGGGTCGGCCACGGCGGAGGCCGTTGGTGCCAAGCCGGCTTCGAAGCCCGCGGGCAATCCCGTCGTCGAGAAGGCCGATGCCATGGCCGCCGCCGTCAAGGCCGCCGCGGCCAAGGCTGCCGCGGGCGGGCAGGACGAGGGACGGTTGCTGGCCGGGCGCTACCGGCTGGGGACCGTGCTCGGCAAGGGCGGGATGGGTACCGTCTGGCGGGCCCAGGACGAGACCCTGGGTCGGACCGTCGCCGTCAAGGAGCTCCGCTTCAGCACCGGGGTCGACGAGGACGAGAAGCGGCGCCTCATCACCCGTACCCTCCGCGAAGCCAAGGCCATTGCCCGGATCCGCAGTGGTGGCGCCGTCACCGTCTACGACGTCGTCGACGAGGACGGCCGGCCGTGGATCGTCATGGAGCTCATCGAGGGACCCTCGCTCGCCGAGTTCATACGGGAAAACGGCCCCCTCACCCCGCGCCGCGCGGCCGAGGTCGGCCTCGCGGTGCTCGACGTGCTGCGCGCCGCGCACGGCCAGGGGATCCTGCACCGCGACGTGAAGCCGTCGAACGTGCTCATCGCCGGCAACGGCCGTGTCGTCCTCACCGACTTCGGCATCGCGCAGGTCGAGGGCGATCCCTCCGTCACCTCCACCGGCATGCTCGTCGGCGCCCCCTCCTACATCTCCCCCGAGCGTGCCCGTGGCCACAAGCCCGGCCCGCCCGCCGACATGTGGTCGCTCGGCGGTCTGCTGTACGCCTCCGTCGAGGGAGTGCCCCCGTACGACAAGGGTTCCGCGCTCGCCACCCTCACGGCGGTGATGACCGAGCCGGTGGACCCGCCGAAGAACGCGGGTCCGTTGGCCGAGGTCATCTACGGCCTTCTCGCCAAGGACCCGACACACCGGCTCGACGACGCCCGCACCCGGGCGATGCTGAACGCCGTCCTCGCGGCGCCCGAGCCCAAGCCGGTGGTCGTAGCGGCTCCGGCAGCCGAGGAAACCCGGCAGATATCGCTGGCCGACGCCAAGGACGCCGTGGAGAAGGCTGCCGCGGACAAGGCCGAGAAGGCGGCCGAACGGGCGGCGAAGAAGGAACGTGAGCGCCGCGACCGCGAGCAGCGCGAACGCGCCCGCGCCGCGCTGAAGGCCGCCCGCAAGGCGGCGACGGTCGCGGCCGCCACCACGGCCGTCTCCGCAGCGGAGCCGCCGAAGTCCAAGGCGTCCCCCGTCAAGGCGCCGCTCACCGACGTCATGCAGCGCCGCACCATCGTGTTCACGGCCCTGGCCGTGGTCGTGATGCTGGTGGTCGTCGGCTCGCTCATCGTCTACGCCTTCAGCGGCGACGACAAGGACACCAAGGACGAGAGCAAGGGCGGCAAGGGCAAGCCCACTCCGGCGGCTTCGGCCCCGAAGGACCCGGGCGGCAGCAGCGGCAGCAGCGGGACGGGGGAGACTTCCCCGAAGCCCTCGGGGAACACGGGAGAGACGGCCGGCAACGCAAGCGCCGGTACGGGTACCGCCACCGGAGGTCAGCCGGGCCAGGGCCAGGGTCAGGGCCAGCAGAGCCAGGGCCAGGGCCAGGGCCAGGGCCAGAGCCAGGGCCAGGGCCAGAGCCAGGGCCAGGGCTCCACGTCCGGCGGCGCGGGCGGCGCGGTCCCGGCCGGATATGCCGTGATCCAGGAGTTCGGGTTCCACTTCTCGATGGCGATGCCCGAGGGCTTCAAGCAGATCGCCATAGCCGGAGACAACTCCGGCGGCATCTACGCCCGTGAAAGCGGCGGCTTCCCGCGGATCCAGGTCGACTACACCAGCCAGCCGGGCGATGACGCGCGCCTCGCATGGACCAATTCGGTCGCCGGTGTCCGCGGCGGCAGCAAGGGGTATCGGCAGATCCGCATCGACGTGGTGGACTACCGGGGCTATCCGACCGTCGCCGACTGGGAGTTCGAGCGTGAGCAGAAGGGCGTGAAGGTCCGGGTGCTCAACCGCGGCTTCAAGCTGGACGCGACGCACGGCTACGCCATCATGATCAGCTGCGCCGCCGACCAGTGGGACGGTCCCGAGTGCACCCAGATGCGCAACGTCGCCTTCGAGACCTTCCAGCCGCTCGGCTGACCTCGGGACGCGGGCGGCCCCGGCGACGTATCGTGTCGGAGGGGCCATGGGGAGCCCGCCGCACTCGGGGGAGGCGAAGTGGAGGAGTACGCGGGCCGGATCCTGGCCGGCCGCTACCGCCTGCCCGTGCCGCCGTCCGACGAGTACGAACTGATAGAGACCCGCGCCTTTGACACCCGCAGCGGGCAGGAAGTCCTCGTACGGCAGGTGCCGTTGCCGGAGGTCGTGGACGCGGAGCTGCTGGACGGTCCGCGGGCCGTCCCGGCGGCCCGCCGTTCTCCCGCCGATCTGCCGGCCGTGCGCCGCGCCATCGAGGCGGCGCAGGCCGCGGCTTCGATCCCGGACCATCCGCGGCTGGACCAGGTCTTCGACGTGTTCGCCGAGGGCGAGTCGTTGTGGATAGTGAGCGAATTGGTCCCGGCCCGGCCGCTGGCCGCGCTGATTGCCGATGAACCGCTGAGCCCCTACCGGGCCGCCGAGGTGGCGTCGGACGTGCTGACCGCACTGCGGGTGCTGCACGCGCACGGTTGGACGCACCGGAACATCACCGTCCGGACGGTGTTGGTGTGCGAGGACGGGCGCGTCGTGCTGACGGGCCTCGCGGTCGGCGCGGCGGAAGAGGCCCTGTGCGGGTACGACCCCGTCCCGAGCGCCGAGGACACCGGCGGCGGAGGAACGGCGTGGGGTACCGCCACCGCCACCGCCAACACCACCGCACCGGTGCCGGCTCCGACTCCGATCCCGGCTCCATCCCCCGCCCCGACTCGGCTTCCTGCCCCGGATCCGGTGCCGGACCCGGATCCGACTCCCGCCACCCCCGGTCCGGTGGACGTCGCGTACGCGCCGCTCGTGGCCCCCGGGTACGACACCGGGCCGCGGTACACCGATCACATCACCCCCGGCCGTCGACAGGACCGCCCCGACCTGCAGGCCGCCGCGCGGGCCGGGGCCATCGCCGCCTACCGGGCCGGGGCGCGGGCGGCCGCAGCCCGGGTCATCGAGGAGCGCAGGGCCGGGGCGGCGGCCGAGATCGAGGCCGGTGCGCCGCCGGAGCGCCGCCCCGAGGGGTCGACCCTCCCGCAGGGGTACTCGTACCCGTACGGCGGCCCGGAGACCGGCGCCGTCGCGCCCTGGCACGGTGCGACCCCCCGCCGGGCGGAGCTGCCCGCAGCGGCCGCCCCGGAGCCGGAACCGGAGCCCGCACCCGATCCTGAGCCCGAGCCCCTGCCCGATCCCGTACCGCTGCCCGATCCCGATCCCGATCCCGATCCGGATCCGGAGCGGGCACCGCAGGAACACCCCGAGCGCCCCGCCCTGCCCGCCCAACTCGCCCTGCCCCAGGGCTACCGGCAGGCCGATGCACCCGCCCCGGCCGCCCCCGACCGGTCACAGCCCACCGGCAGCGGCTGGTCGGGGCCGCGGACCGGCCTGGACGCCGAGCGCGCGCGGCAGACCCGGATGGCCGTCGTCGGTGCCGTCACCGAGCGGTGGGCGCCCGAGCAGGCCGGCCCCGTGCACGGGCACTGGCAGCTCGCGGCCCCCGTCGGCCCCGCCACCGACCTCTGGGCGCTCGGCGCGCTGCTCTACCGCGCGGTGCAGGGGCACGCCCCGTACCCGGAGGACAGCGTCGCCGAGCTGGTCGAGATGGTCTGCGCGGAGCCGCCCGCCTTCGCCGAGGAGTGCGGGGCACTGCGCCCGATCGTGGAGTCGCTGCTGCGCCAGGACCCCACCGAGCGGCCCGACTTCGAGGAGCTCCGCGGCTGGCTGCGCTCGCTCGTACGGTCGGCGCCCGAGCCGGACGCCGGGTTCGGGGCGCTTCCGCTACCGGAGCCGGACCCGGCGCGGCTGCCCGTCGTACGCCGCCGCGGTGAGGTCCACGGGCGCCACCGCAACCCCGCGGGCCCCCGCAAGCCGCGCGCCCTCGGCCGGAGCCTGCTCGTCGGGATCCTTGCCCTCCTCGCCGGCGGGGTGGCGTACGCGATGCTGTTCCTGCCCCGGGCCGCCGACCAGGAGCCCGCGGGCGACGCCCGGGGCAGCACCGCGCAGGCGCCGGCGAAGCCGAGCCCCTCCCAGGTCCCTTCGGGCAAGCCCGAGTCCAAGCCCGCTCCGCAGACGACGGCGCCCGCCGAATCACCGGCCGCCCCGGCTTCCGCCCCGGCCGGTTACACCACCCAACAGGACCCGGAGCACTTCGAGATCGCCGTGCCCGACGGGTGGGAACGTCGCGGAATCAATGAGTCCGGTCAGGTCCGGTACACCGACGGGCAGTTCGTGCTGACGGTCGTCCCCGGCCGCGACAAGGTCCAGGGGAATCCGGATCCGGCGGCGTACCAGAAGGACAAGGAGCCGGAGCTGACCCCGTACCGGACGTCGACCTGGTCGACCGTCGGCGACGTGAAGAGCACCAAGGTGGGCCAGCAACTGCGCGCGACGGGGCGGTACACGTGGATCGACGGGACCGGCCGCAACGTCTTCGCCCGCAACTTCGTCGTGGCGCTGGGCGGTAGCTACCACGTCGTCCTGGTCACCGGTCCGGAGGACGAGCAGTCCAAGGTCACCGATGTCTTCGAGAAGGCCACGGCGAGTTACAAGGCGGGCGGTTGAAGGGATACTGACGACTGATCAGTACGGCGATTGCGTCACAGTGCCGTCTTTCGGCGCCCGGGCGGTTCCGGCAGCCCCTCCGGGCTCCGTAATCTGGCCTGAAGTGCAGAGAGCGGCGGGGTTTCGTGGAACAGCAGACAGGTGGGGGCGCCGTGTTGGCGGGCCGGTACCGGCTCGTCGAGCCGATCGGCCGGGGCGGCATGGGCAAGGTGTGGCGTGCGCATGATGAGCTGCTCCACAGGACCGTCGCCGTCAAGGAACTGACGGCGGGTCTGTACGTCGCCCAGGCCGACCGGGACGTCATGCACGCCCGGACGCAGAAGGAGGCCCGGGCCGCGGCCCGGATCCAGCATCCGGCGGTCGTCACCGTCCACGACGTCCTGGAGCACGACGACCGGCCGTGGATCGTCATGGAGTACATCGACGGGCCCTCCCTCGCGGACGCGGCCAAGGCGGCCGGGCGGATCGAGCCCCGCGAGGCGGCCCGGATCGGCCTGCACGTGCTGGGCGCGCTGCGCGCCGCGCACGCGGTCGGGGTGCTGCACCGCGACGTGAAGCCGGGCAACGTGCTGCTCGCCAAGGACGGCCGGGTGCTGCTCACGGACTTCGGGATCGCCGCGATCGAGGGCGACTCGTCCATCACGCGCACCGGCGAGATCGTCGGTTCCATCGACTACCTGGCGCCCGAGCGCGTCACCGGTGGCGTTCCCGACCCGTCCTCCGACCTGTGGTCGCTGGGCGCCACCCTCTATACGGCGGTGGAGGCCCGTTCGCCGTTCCGCCGCACGTCGCCCATCTCCAGCCTGCAGGCCGTGGTCAACGACGAGCCGCCGGCGTTGCGCCAGGCCGGGGCGCTCGGTCCGGTGATCACGTCCTTGCTGCGCAAGGATCCGACGGAGCGTCCCTCGGCCGAGGAGGCCGAGCGGATGCTGCTGGAGGCGATGGAGGGCCGCGAGCCGAAGGCGGCGCAGGCGTACGTGCCCACGCGTGCGGTGACCCCGGAGGAGCTGGCCCCGGCGCAGGAACGGTTCGATGTGCCGGTTGTGTCGGCGGAATCCGGGGCGACGGCCGCTCTGGAGGAGCCCCCGGTGCCCGCGGCCACGGCCACCGCCACAGCAGCCGCCTCCACCGCGACCACCGTCGACCCGGCCGGGGGCTGGCGGGGGCGGGCCGTGGTCGTGGCCCTGGTGGCGGCGCTGCTCGGCGGCGGCGGTGTGTTCGGGGTGCTCAAGTACACCGGGGACACGGGCAAGGACGACGTCCCGGACAAGGCGGTCACCGCGGCGGGCCCCCCGGCGGGCTGGAACAAGGTCACCGACCCCATCGCCGGTTTCACCCTGTTCGTTCCGGAGGGCTGGACGCGCAAGGCGAACGGCGACCAGATCGACTACACCCCGGACGACGGGAAGCACTTCATCCGGATCGCCGCCGATTCCACCCCTGACTACCAGGACCCGTACGCGCACCTCCTCGACCTGGAGAAGCAGGTCGCGAAGCGGACCGACTACAAGATGGTGCGGTTGAACCAGAACACCTTCCGGGACAGCACCCGGGCCGCGCTCTGGGACTTCACCTGGACGGAGAAGCAGAACCACCCGGGCCCGCGCAGGGCCAAGGAGCAGATGTACGTGGCCCCCGACGGCACGGAGTACGCCATCTACATCTCGAGCCCGATCGACAGTTGGCCCACGACCGAGCAGCAGTTCGACGTTGTGCTCAGCGGTTGGGAGCCACCCGCCGGGAAGTCCTGATCGACCCCGACCCCGCCATCCTGCCAGCGTTCACTGGCGGAAAAGGCAAAATCCGGTTACCGGCGGGTACCCAAAGGCTGTCCGGCGCAATACGCTCACCGGCATGACGGACTCGCAGGCCCCCGCCGCCCCCCTCCGGACCGCACCGAAGCCCACCAACCCGGTCGCCCCGGCCCCGGCCGGTGCCCGCACCGCCGCCGACGTGGTGACCCCCGACCTGGTCGCCCGGCTGACCCGCGGGGTGATCGGATCGGGCCGCACCGCCAACCACACTCCCTTCACCGGGGACCGGCTGGCGGAGCTCCCGGAGGCCACCCCCGAGGACGTGGCCGAGGCCTTCGACCGGGCCCGCGCCGCCCAGCCCGCCTGGGCGGCGGTCCCCGTCGCCAAGCGGGCAGCGGTCCTGCTGCGCTTCCACGACCTGATCCTCGACCGGCAGGCCGAGGTCCTCGACCTGATCCAGCTGGAGACCGGCAAGGCCCGCCTGCACGCGCACGAGGAGGTCCAGGCGGTCGCCGTCTCGGCCCGCCACTACGGGCGCAAGGCCCCCGGCTACCTGCGCCCCAAGGGCCACACCGGCGCCATGCCCACCCTCACCAAGGTCACCGAGCTGCGCCAGCCGCGCGGGGTCGTCGGCCAGATCGCCCCCTGGAACTACCCGCTCGAACTGTCCGTCGGCGACGCCCTGCCCGCCTTCGTCTCCGGCAACGCGCTCGTCATGAAGCCCGACACCGAGACCGCGCTGACCGCCCTGTGGGCCCGCGACCTGCTGATCGAGGCCGGCCTGCCCGCCGAGGTCTTCCAGATCGTCCTCGGCGAGGGCCCCGTCGTCGGCCCGGAAGTGGTCCGGCACGCGGACTACGTCTCCTTCACCGGTTCCACCCGCACCGGCCGCGAGGTCGCGCGGGGCGCGGCCGACCGCCTCGTCGGGGTCTCCCTCGAACTCGGCGGCAAGAACGCCATGCTCGTGCTGCACGACGCCGACATCGAGAAGGCCGCCGCGGGCGCCGTCCGCGCCTGCTTCTCCTCCGCCGGACAGCTCTGCATCTCCATCGAGCGGCTCTACGTCCACGCCTCCGTCGCCGACGCCTTCGTCGAGCGGTTCGCCGCCCGTACGAAGGCCATGCGGCTCGGCGCCTCGCTCGCCTACGGCGCCGACATGGGCTCCCTGGTCGGCGAGCGCCAGCTGGAGACCGTACGGCGGCACGTGGACGAAGCCGTGGCCAAGGGCGCCACCCTCGTCGCCGGTGGTACCGCCCGCCCCGACATCGGCCCGCTCTTCTACGAGCCCACCATCCTCGACGGCGTCGAGGCCCCCATGGCGGTGTGCGGCGAGGAGACCTTCGGCCCCGTCGTCTCGATCTACCGCTTCACCGACGAGGACCGGGCGATCGCCGAGGCCAACGCCACCGCGTACGGCCTGAACTCCAGCGTCTGGACCAAGGACGCCCGCCGCGGCCACGCCGTCGCCGCCCGGCTGCGCACCGGCACCGTCAACATCAACGAGGGCTACGCCCCCGCCTACGGCAGCGCCCAGGCACCCATGGGCGGCATGAAGGACTCCGGCCTCGGCCGCCGGCACGGCTCCGAGGGCATCCTCAAGTACACCGAGGCCCAGACCGTCGCCCACCAGCGGCTGCTCCCGATGGCGCCCTCGCTGGGCATGGACGACGAGAAGTACGCGGCGTTCATGACCCGCAGCCTCAAGGTCATGAAGGCCCTCCGACTCCGCTGAAGGGGCAGCACCGTGTCTGAGTCTGAGTCTGAGTCGTACGACTACGACGTCATCGTCATCGGATCGGGATTCGGCGGATCGGTCTCGGCGCTGCGCCTGACCGAGAAGGGCTACCGGGTCGGCGTCCTGGAGGCCGGGCGCCGTTTCACCCGCGAGAGCCTGCCGAAGAACAGCTGGGACCTGCGCAACTACCTGTGGGCCCCGGTCCTCGGGCTGTACGGCATCCAGCGGATCCATCTGCTCGGCAACGTGATGGTGCTCGCGGGCGCCGGTGTCGGCGGCGGCTCGCTCAACTACGCCAACACGCTGTACGTGCCGCCCACCGCCTTCTTCGAGGACCGGCAGTGGGCCTCCATCACCGACTGGCACGAGGAGCTCGCCCCCTACTACGAGCAGGCCAAGCGGATGCTCGGGGTGCGCCTCAACCCGACCATGACCCCCTCCGACGTCCACCTCAAGGCGGCCGCGGCGAAGATGGGCGTCGCGGACTCCTTCCACATGGCCCCGGTCGGCGTCTTCTTCGGCGACGGCGACGACGGCGATGCCCAGCCGAAGGTCCGGCCCGGGGACGAGGTGCCCGACCCGTACTTCGGCGGCGCCGGCCCCGCCCGCAAGGCCTGTACGGAATGCGGCGAGTGCATGACCGGCTGCCGGCACGGCGCGAAGAACACCCTCAACGAGAACTACCTGCACCTCGCCGAACGCGCCGGCGCCGTCATCCACCCGATGACCACCGTCACCGCGCTCTCCGACCACCCCGGGGGCGGCTACCGCGTCCGCACCGTCCCCACCGACGGCCGCCGCCGGGGTCGGGCGAAGGTGCTGCGCGCCCGGTACGTCGTCGTCGCGGCGGGTACGTACGGCACGCAGACCCTGCTGCACACGATGAAGGACCGCGGCGAGCTCCCGCGCCTCTCGCACCGGCTCGGGGAGCTGACCCGGACCAACTCCGAGGGCCTGGTCGGCGCGCAGACCGACGACCGCCGCTACCGCAAGCGGCACGGGGGCGACCGCCGGGCCGACTTCACCCGGGGCGTGGCGATCACCTCCTCGGTCCACCCCAACGCCGACACCCACATCGAGCCCGTCCGCTACGGCAGGGGCTCCAACGCCATGGGGTTCATGACCGTCCTCCAAGTGCCCCACAGCAAGCACCGGGTCCGTGCCTGGCTCGGCCGGACCGTGCGCCACCCGGTGCAGCTGGCGCGTTCGCTGTCCAACCGGCGCTGGTCGGAGCGGACCATCATCGGCCTCGTCATGCAGTCGTTGGACAACTCGCTGACCACGTACCGCAAGCCCGGTGGGATCGGGAAGGGCCTGCTGACCGCCCGCCAGGGCCACGGTGCCCCCAACCCGGTCCAGATCGCCGAGGCCACGCAGGCCGCGACCCTGCTGGCCGAGGAGATCAACGGCTTCCCGGGCAGCAACATCGGCGAGCTGATGGGGACCCCGCTGACCGCGCACTTCCTGGGCGGCTGCCCGATCGGCGCCTCGCCCGAAGAGGGCGTGGTGGACCCGTACCACCGGCTCTACGGGCACCCGGGCATCTCGGTGGTGGACGGCTCGGCCGTCTCCGCGAACCTCGGGGTGAACCCGTCGCTGACGATCACCGCGCAGGCGGAACGGGCGATGTCGTACTGGCCGAACAACGGCGATCGGGACCCGCGGCCCGAGCAGGGGGCCGCGTATGCGCGCCTGGACGCGGTGGAGCCGGTCCGTCCGGCGGTCCCGAAGGATGCCTTCGGCGCGCTGCGGCTGCCGTTCGTGGCGGTCCCGGAGGTTCCGCCACGCAGCCCGTGAGGGACGCGCAACCGGTGCTGCGACAGCGGTGGGTACCGCGCTCCCCCTCCGAGCGCGGTACCCACCGCGGTACATACGTGACAGATGTTCAGCCTTGATGGTTGTATCGGAATCCGCCGTGCCGGGCTGTGGTGTCGATCACACGATGAAGTGTGCAACTGCGACTGATGTTCGACGGTCAACGGCTGCATGAGAAAGCGCATCTCGTTGCTGGCTGCCGGTGCCCTCGTGGCCCTGGGGCCGGCCACCGCTCCCGCACACGCCGCGGACCCCGTCTTCACCCTGGCCGGACCGGCCGGGATCGGTCTGCGCCCGTACCCCGGGCAGGGCGGTGAGCCGCAGAAGACCTCGGTGAAGTTCCGGATCGTCAACGACTCCGCCAAGACGTTCGACCGCCAGAGCACCTTCACGATCGATCTGAGCGGTCTCAAGGGCGTCGCCGACGTGCAGCTCGCCAAGGACAAGGGCGCGGACTGCAAGCTCACGGCCGCGGCCGTGACCTGCAAGCGCTGGGCGCTGTGGACGGGCGAGACCACCGTCGTGGACCTGGACCTCACCGCGGCCAAGGACAGCAAGGTCGGCGCGACCGCCGACCTGACGCTCACCGGCACGGCGGAAGGCGCCACCTTCACGTCCGCCACGACCAAGGTGCGCGTCGGCGGCCCCGACCTGGTTCTGGACCGGGCCCCGCTGAAGGCGGAGCAGAAGCCGGGCGACGAGCAGAACCTGTCGATCATCTTCGCCAACGAGGGCACCGACCCCGTCAACGGCGTGGTCCTCGAAATGCGCACCACGCACGGCATCGATCTGGTCGAGCAGTACGACAACTGCTCCTACTCCGACGACACCCGCGCGGGCCAGCCGCGGACCACGGGCTGGACCACGGTGCAGTGCCTGCTGGAAGGCGAGTACGAGCCGGACGCGGTCTACGGCGTCGACGGCCCGCTGACCCTCAAGGCCGCCCCGCACGCCTTCATCGACGGCCTGACCTACGCGGTGTACGCGGCCGGCGACCAGCCGAAGTCGGCGAAGGGCGGCGCGCCCGCGGCCGGCGACCAGTCGAAGGCGGCGAAGAACCGCGCGCCCGCGGCCGGCCACAAGCTGGCGGCGGCGAAGCAGGCCCCCAAGGCCGCGGCCCGCTCCGCCCAGCCGGCGCCCGACCTCGACCCCTGGAACAACATCCGGGAGTTCGACTTCACGACGCGCAACACCGCCGATCTGGTGGCCACGGGCGTGTCCCTCAAGGGCGGGGTCGGCGAGACGGTCACCGCCGACTTCGGCTTCCGCAACGACGGCCCCGCGTGGGTCGCCCACCTGCGCTCCGGCGAGGACGTCGCCCGTACCGACATCGTCATCCCGGCGGGCGCGAAGGTCACCAAGGTCCCGGCCGGCTGCACGGGGGTCAACGCCGACGGCACCCACCGCGAGCAGACCCTGGGCGCGCCGCGCTACTTCTGTTCCACCGGCCATGTCGTGGGGGAGAAGGAGACGTTCGCCTACCCGTTCCAGCTGAAGATCGAGAAGGTCGTGGCGGACGCCAGGGGCTCGATCACGGTCGGCGCATGGACGCCGGAGGGCACCACGGGCCAGCGTTGGGACCCGAACCACGCCAACAACAAGGCGGCCTTCGTGATCAATGCGAAGGGCAGCGGACCGGCCCCGACCCCGACCGCCACCACCTCGGCCACGCCGGCCCCGACCGGCTCCGCGACGCCCACCGCGACCGCCTCGCCGAGCACCTCGGCCACCGGTACGGGCGTCACGGCGAACGGCGGCCTCGCCTCCACCGGCAGCTCCGCCCGGACGATCGCGCTCGGCGGCGCGGTGCTCCTGGCCGTCGGCGGCGGGCTGTTCCTGGCGTTCCGCCGCAAGGCGGGCGGGCACGCGTAACGCGCGACGACGCAGAACGGCCGGCCCGGGGCGTCCCCCGGGCCGGCCGTCCTCTACGGGGTGACCGGGCTGCTGTCCCCTGCCGTCCGGTCACGCGAAGGAGCGAGGTCCCACGACGTACGCTCCACGGGGCGTGCGTCTCATCGCTCCAGCGGATCCACGCATGGTGTTGCGGTTCCGCGGCTGGCTGACGCGGACACCCTCACCAACGAAGGGCCCCGGGGCCGGTCACGGCCCGGACGGGTGACGAACAGCCGTCACACGCGTCCCCGGCACAGCTCCAGCAGGGTCATGGCGAGGGCGGTGCCGGGCTTTCCGAGCGCATCGCTCCAGTGGGACAGCACCTCCATCTCGCGCGACAGGTGCACCCGGCGCCCGCCGGACGCGATCCGGGCGTCCTGGATGACCGTCGAGACGGCCATCCGTTCCTGGATCAGGCCGATGATCCGGTCGTCGAGGGCGTCGATGCGCGTACGGGAGTCGGCGATCAGCTGCTCGGGGGTGGTGGTGATCGTGGTCATGGTCTCTCCTGAAGGTGTGTGCCGACAGGAGCGGAAACGCCAGAGCGCCCCGGTCCTGTCGGACCGGGGCGCTCTGGGAAGTCAGTGGCTCAAGCGAGCATCACGAGGACCCATGGCGACCGGACCGACCGGTGCCATAGGTAAAGACGAAGCTCAGCTGCTTGCGCATGGCGCGAACACTACCTTCCGTCTCCTTCCGGACCAATCGCGTTCGGATGGTGAGACGGTTCAGAGGCGCGCGTGACGCGCGCGTGGTCCGTGTACACGCGCCGGAAGAGGTGGTGGCCGGTCCCCCCTGTGTGCCGCAGCGCCCAGTCCTGCGCTGCTCCTTGCTCGTCCTGCGGCCCGGACTCCGCCCCGCAGCGGTACGCCGTGCAGAAGACCTCGTAGGTGACGCCGCCTTCAGGCGCGTGCCGAATGGTGTGGGCGACGAACCGGAGCTTCACTCGCGGGCTCAGCATCGGCTGCGCCCACGGTGAGCGACGATCTCCACGTTGTAGTCCGATACCGCCGAGCGGTCACTCCGCCGGTGGGCCTCCGAGCGCTGGTTCGCCAGTGCTGCGCACACGTCGCAGCCTGCGGCCGGTCTCGGAGCCTCTGATGGAAGTGACAGGTGCACAGGCGGGCTCATGGTGGTCAGAGATGCCATGAACGGCACCCTAGAGACAGTCGGTTGGGGCCACGCGAGACTATTCTCGATTATTCCTCTGCCGGGCTTGGCCATGCATCGACATTCCTGTGTGGCAGCCGACATCCTTTGAAGCCGGAGCTGGCGCGGCGAAGGGGCAGGACCGATGGCACGCAGGTTGCGCTTCAACGGTACGGGCAGCGGTGAAGGCGGCTGTCCCGCCGTGCACGAAGATCTCGACAGCGGAGAGGTCGTAGTCCACGGACCGCCGCTCACCGATCCCGATGACGTCGCCCAGCTGCGCCACCTCTCCCCAGGTGAGGCGGCGATCGTGGTTCCGCGTGAACTGCTCGTCGACTTCGGCCCCAAGGAGGTCGTCCGCGTGCCCCGCATCATCGACCTGGATTCCTTCGGGAGTCTGTTCGAGAACTTTGAGCACACCGCGTGGCGGCTGGAGACGCGCCGTCGGTACGCCTCGGACGAAGCCACCGACACGTACGCCCAGTTCCTGCGGGGCGAGAGTCCGTCATGGGACATGGAAACTGCGTGGAGCACGATCATGCGGCAGAAGACATCGGGCGGGGCCACCGTTGGTCGCGTACGCGTTGTCGACAGCCAACCGACTTCGGGGCAGCGCTACCTCATGGCCCACACCGAGAAGAACGCCGCGCTCGGGGAGGAGATCCGCAACCTGTGGCGTGCAGATGCCGAGCGGCTGCGGCTGCCGACCGAGGATTTCCGGATCTTCGATTCCCGGCTCGTCGCCGTGCTGAATTTCGACGACGGTGACGACCTGCTCGACGTTGAGTTGATCACTGAGCCGGTTGAGGTCAACCGCTATGCCCAGGTGCGGGACACGGCCTGGCATTACGCCGTTTCGTACGAGACGTTCGCCGCAGGACTGGCGGCAGCCGAACGGCAGTGAGCGTGGGCAACCGGTGAGTACCGACTACCAGCAGGCGAGAGCGGCCCTCGGCGTAAGGCTGCGGGAGCTGCGTCAGGCCTGCCCCGGGAGCCGGCTCACCGGTACGGCGCTGGCGGCGCGCCTCGGCTGGACGCAGTCGAAGGTCAGCAAGCTGGAGACGGGCCGGCAGACAGCCACGGCCGAAGACCTGAGGGCGTGGGCGGCAGGAGTCGAGCAACCGGAAGCGGCGGAGGAGCTGCTGTCCCGGCTGCGCGGACTGGAGTCCCGTGTCCGTTCATGGCGCCGCCAGCTGGCCGGGGGACTTCGGCCCGTACAGGATGTGCACAACCAGGCGCAGGCGGACGCGCGTGTGCTCCGCGCGTGGGAATCGTCCTGGGTCGTC
This sequence comes from Streptomyces sp. NPDC091682, assembly GCF_044756625.1. Classification (NCBI taxonomy): domain Bacteria; kingdom Bacillati; phylum Actinomycetota; class Actinomycetes; order Kitasatosporales; family Streptomycetaceae; genus Streptomyces; species Streptomyces sp. NPDC091682. The sequence continues at coordinate 117,288 of NZ_JBIVTH010000001.1, forward strand.
GGAGTGCTTCAGACGCCCGACTACGCGCGTGCGGTCCTCAGCCGCTTCGCGGAGCTGCACCAGACGACCAGGGACATAGAAGAAGCCGTGCTTTCCCGGATGAAGCGGCAAGAGGGACTGTACGACGCCGGAAAGCGCTACCGGATCCTGTTGTGGGAAGCGGTCCTGCACGCTCGGATCTGTCCGCCCTCGGTACTCGCCGCCCAGCTCGACCGCCTGCAAGGCGTGATCGGCCTCGACACCGTGGAACTGGGGATCGTTCCCCTTGGAGCACCCCTGCAGATCCCCCCAGGACTCGGATTCTGGATCTACGACGACCGGCAGGTGGTCGTGGAAACCTGGCACGCAGAGCTCTGGCTGGACGACACCGACGGCGTCGCCACCCACCTCCGGGTCTGGCAGGCCCTTCGTGAATCCGCCGCCTTCGGGGCGGACGCACAGCGTGTGATCAGCCGGGCACGTCAGGCAGTGGGGGTGCCGGGATTCGGATGGTGAGACGAAGAGGGGGTGGCGTCCCCCGTTAGAATCGACAAAACAGCCACCTCTTCCGCCGGAAGGCCGCCCCGTGCCAGAAGCACCCTCCGCCGCCCACGACAGCGCCCCGGACACGGTTCTCGTCGTCGACTTCGGCGCCCAGTACGCCCAGCTCATCGCCCGCCGCGTCCGCGAAGCACGGGTCTACAGCGAGATCGTGCCGAGCTCGATGCCGGTCGACGAGATGCTGGCCAAGAACCCCAAGGCGATCATCCTCTCCGGCGGCCCGTCCTCCGTGTACGAGGAGGGCGCCCCGCAGCTCGACCGCGCGATCTTCGAGGCCGGCGTCCCCGTCTTCGGCATGTGCTACGGCTTCCAGCTGATGGCGGTCACCCTCGGTGGCACCGTCGACAACACCGGCGCCCGCGAGTACGGCCGCACCCCGCTGGCCGTCTCCAAGCCGGGCTCCACCCTCTTCGAGGGCACCCCCGACAACCAGTCGGTGTGGATGTCCCACGGCGACGCCTGCTCCGCCGCCCCCGAGGGCTTCACCGTCACCGCGTCGACGAACGTCGTCCCCGTAGCGGCCTTCGAGAACGACGAGAAGAAGCTGTACGGCGTGCAGTACCACCCCGAGGTGATGCACTCCACGCACGGCCAGCAGATCCTCGAGCACTTCCTCTACCGCGGCGCGGGCCTCGCCCCCACCTGGACCACCGGCAACATCGTCGAGGAGCAGATCGCGGCGATCCGCGAGCAGGTCGGCGACAAGCGCGCCATCTGCGGCCTCTCCGGCGGCGTGGACTCCGCCGTCGCCGCGGCCCTCGTGCAGAAGGCCATCGGCTCGCAGCTGACCTGCGTCTACGTCGACCACGGCCTGATGCGCAAGGGCGAGACCGAGCAGGTCGAGAAGGACTTCGTCGCCGCCACCGGCGTGCAGCTGAAGGTCGTCGACGCGCAGGAGCGCTTCCTGACCGCGCTCGCCGGCGTGTCCGACCCGGAGACCAAGCGCAAGATCATCGGCCGCGAGTTCATCCGCGTCTTCGAGCAGGCCCAGCTGGAGATCCTCCAGGAGGACGGCCCCGCGGTCGCCTTCCTCGTGCAGGGCACCCTGTACCCGGACGTCGTCGAGTCCGGCGGCGGCACCGGCACCGCCAACATCAAGTCCCACCACAACGTGGGCGGGCTTCCCGACGACATCGAGTTCGAGCTCGTCGAGCCGCTGCGCCAGCTGTTCAAGGACGAGGTCCGGATGGTCGGCCAGGAGCTCGGCCTGCCCGACGAGATCGTCCAGCGCCAGCCCTTCCCGGGCCCCGGCCTCGGCATCCGCATCGTCGGCGAGGTCACCAAGGAGCGCCTGGACCTGCTCCGCGAGGCCGACGCCATCGCCCGTCACGAGCTGACCGCGGCCGGCCTGGACCGTGAGATCTGGCAGTGCCCGGTCGTGCTGCTCGCGGACGTCCGCAGCGTCGGCGTCCAGGGCGACGGCCGCACCTACGGCCACCCGATCGTGCTGCGCCCCGTCTCCTCCGAGGACGCGATGACCGCGGACTGGACGCGCATGCCGTACGAGGTGCTCGCCCGGATCTCGACCCGCATCACCAACGAGGTGCCGGAGGTGAACCGGGTGGTCCTCGACTGCACGAGCAAGCCCCCGGGCACCATCGAGTGGGAATGACGCCGCAGCCGTGACGCGGCGTAGTACGCTTCGATCCTGCTTCGGCAGCGGTCAGGGCTTGGCCGTGATGAGGGGTTTCGACCCCAAGTGAGAAGCCCCCTCGTGTGTGCGCGAGGGGGAGGAGTCACCGAGTGGGAGTAGTCCTTTTAGATCCCCACACGCCGCGCGCCCCCAGGGTCGCGCACCCTGCTGAAGCCGCCGCCCCCGCTGGTGCGGCGGCTTCGCCGTTCCTCTGGCCACTTGGCAGGGCCCCGGGTACCTTGCGCGGCGAACCGAGCCGTTCGAAGGAGCGCCCATGCCGGACCAGCCCCTACCCGTGCCCGTGGAGCGGCTGGGCTTCGAGATGCCGCCCGTGCACGACACCGTCGACGCGGCGCGCGCCCACCGCAAGGAGCGGCTCGCCGAGGCGCTGCGGCTGCTGGGGCGCCTCGGGTACGGGGACGGGGTGGCGGGGCAGATCACCGCGCGGGACCCGGAGTTCGAGGACTGCTACTGGGTGAACCCCTTCGGCCGGGCCTTCACCGCGCTCACCGCCGCCGACCTGCTGCTGGTCGACGGGGACGGGCGGGTGGTCCGGGGCGGGCACCGGGTCAACCAGCTGGCCTTCGCCGTGCACGCCGCGGTTCACCGCAGGCGGCCCGAGGTGGTCGCCGTGGTCCGCGCGCAGGGCCCGTACGGGCGGGCCCTCGCGGCCCTGGGCGAACTGCTGGCCCCGATCACCGAGGAGGCCTGCGCCTTCTACGAGGACCACGCGCTCCTCGACGAGTACTCCGGGGCGGACGAGCCGGAGCGGACCGCGCTCGCACTCGGCCCGTACAAGGCACTGGTCCTGCGCAACCGGGGACTGCTGACGGTGGGGGACTCGGTGGACGCCGCGGTCTGGTGGTTCATCGAGGCGGAACGGGCCGCACAGGTGCAGCTGATCGCCCGGGCCGCCGGCAAGCCGGTGCCCATCGACCACCGCGCCGCGACCTCGACCCGCGAGCGGTTCGGGTCCGATCTGGCCGCGTGGGTGAGCTACCAGCCGCTCAGAGAGCTGGTGGCGTCAACATCATGAACCGTTAATCACCTGCTCTGACATCGTGCGCAATCCGGAGCACTGCCGCAGTGGTGCACAATTCGCTGGCATTGCACCGTAGTTCAGAGAGGCGGCACGTACGTGGCTGTCCAAGAGATGTCCCGAGGTACCCACACCACCGCCTGCGCCTGCGACGAGTGCGCCCGCGAGGGCCACCGCCGCGCGGTGACGGCGTTCCTGGAGAAGCGCGACGAGTTCGCCTCCGGGCAGGGCGTGCCGGCCGCCGTGGCCCATTCGCTCGGCGCCTCCCGCCAGTGGGTCTCCGACGAGCTGACCCTGTCGGCCCGCACCGTCGCCGACCGGGGCCGGGAGGCCGGGAACTCCTGGCTGTACCTGTTCTCGCGGCGGGCCGTCCTCGCCATCTGGATCGCCGCCGGGGTCCTGCTGCTGGTGCAGGTCGCCGCCGCGCTCGGCACCGGCTGGTCCACGGCGCGCACCGCCGGGCTGCTGGCGGCCCTGGTGCTGGCCGGACTGCTCACGGTCGCGGCCCGCGCCCAGTCCGTGCGCGGCGGGCTGCTGGCCCCGCTGGTCGGGGAGGACAACCGGCTGTCCACCTCGAAGGCGGTGCCCACCGCCTGGGTGGTGCTGACGGCCTTCGCCACGCTGCTGCCCGCGCTGCGGCTGGCCGCCTCGGCGCCCGGACCCGAACGGCAGGCGCTGTACGCCGGCCTCGCGCTGGACCGGGCGCTGCCGCTGCTGGCGGTGGTCTCGCTGACCTCGGCCGTCGCGGTGCTGGTCCGCCGCGTGGTCTCCGTACGGATCATGGGCCAGCGGCTGCAGAAGCTGCCGGCCGACCGACCGCGCGGGGCGGACCTCCTGACGGACGACGCGGGCCGCGGGAGCTTCCCGGACGCGCAGTACGTCCTGGTCTCGACGGTGGTGCTCGCCTACGCGACGGCCTCGCTGGCGCGCTTCCCCGCCCGGCTGCCGCAGCTGCCCTGGGCGCTGGCCCTGCTGGTGGCCCTGTCGGCCGCCGTGTACCTGGCGGCGAAGTACGCGGAGGGCAGCCGCCCACTGGTGCTGTCGGTGGTGCGCAGACGCGAGCCCGGGGATCTGGACGCGGCCGTCCGCCCGGGGGACGACATCGAGATCCGGGGCGTGGGTTTCGTGCCGCCCGGGGCGCAGACGCCGGAGATGCTGGCCCGTCTGGTGGTACGGATCGGGGCGGTGCACGTGCACGTGCCGCTGGTCCCGGTGGCGGGCGGATTCACCAATCCTTCCGACTCCGTGCTGACCGTGCCGGTCCCGGCGGAGGTGGAGCCGGGGCGCGTCGAGATCCAGGTGGTCACGGCCGCGGGGGTGGAATCCAACCGCTGCACCATCGATGTTGCCGAGTGATCGGGGTACACATGTCGCGTGAACCGAACCGATGTTCTTGAAACCGACGCCCCTCGCGAGGTCGTGGGCCTGCGCGAGCTGGCCTCCCGGCACGCGCTGCTGCCCCTGCGGCTCTTCCTCGGCGTGACCTTCGTGTACGCCGGTCTCGACAAACTGACCGACCCGGCGTTCCTCTCCGCCTCCGGCGACGGCTCCATCGGCGACCAGATGCGCGGGGTGCGCGACACCTCCGCGATCCCCGGCCTCGTGGACCTGTCGCTGAACTCGCCCGTCGGCTTCGCCGTCGCCCTGGCCATCGGGGAGATCCTGGTCGGCCTCGGGGCCCTGGCCGGCCTGCTGACCCGCATCGCGGCCGTCGGCGGGGCGCTGATCGCGCTCAGCCTGTGGCTCACGGTGTCGTGGGCGGTGACCCCGTACTACTACGGCAACGACCTGATCTACCTGATGGCGTGGACCCCGCTGATCCTCGCCGGGGCGCCCTACCTGTCGCTGGACTCGGTGATCCGGTCGCGCCTGTCCCGGCGTACGGCGTAGGTCACCAGCCCGACGAGCGCGGCGAGGGCGAGCCCGCCCATGGTGATCGGGACGACCGCGAACCAGGGCAGGTCCGCCTCGCCGGTGCCGTCGAGCAGGTAGAGCACGCCCGCCACCACCAGGACCAGTCCCGCGATCAGCCGTCCCGGCTGGAACTCATGACGCCGCACGGGCCACCTCCACCTGTCCGAAGTCCGCACCGAGGTGCAGTTCGATCGTCCCGCCGGCCTCGGTGCCGGGAGCCGGCTCGAGGGTTTCCGTACGGTTCTGCTCCCCGGGCCCGGCCCGCTCGATGCGGCCCGCGTAGTCGCCGGGCAGTTGGATGTCGCCCGCCCGCCGGACGGTGACGTCGGCCAGCGCGGTGACCTCCCTGGGCAGGACCACCTTGAGCCGGCCAGCTTCGATGGACGCCTCGACGGCCACCTTGGTGCCCTTCGGCACGTCCAGGCGGCTCAGGTCCAGCGTGGCGAGCCCGGTGCCCGCTTCGTACACGGGCTTCACGTCGGCCACCGCGGCCGGACGCCATTCGACCTCGCGCCAGTCCGTGCTGATCTCCCGTGGCAGGACGGCCGCGCCCGCGAGCAGGCCCGCGGTGCACACGGCCAGTACGACCGTGCCGAAGCCCGTGCGTCCCAGCAGGGAGCTGACCGCGAGGCCCAGACCGAAGACGACCAGCGCGGCGGCGAGCCCGGTCTGCAGGGCCTCGCCGAGCGGATTGCCCTCCCAGGTGGCGGCGGTCCCCGCGACCCCGGCGAGCAGCGCCAGCACGAAGACCCGGCCGCCGATGCCGCCGATGCCGCTGCGCGGACGGGTCGGGGCGGCGGGCGCCTTCGCGGCCGCCGGGGTGCGGCCGGGTACCACCGGGTCCGCCGAGTCGTCGGGCCCCCACAGGTACCCCGTCCCGCCGACCGGACCGGTCGTGCCGTCCTTGACCAGCGGGTCCCGCCACCAGGACGGTCCGCCGGGGACGGGCGGAGCCTTCGTCTCCGGCGGGGCGGGCGAGTGCGCGGCCCGGGGGACGCTGCCGACCGCCTCGGGCGCCTGCGCCTCGGGCCCGCCGGTGTGCCGCTTGCGCTGCGACCAGTACGAGGCCCCGCCCAGCGCCAGGACGACCAGCACCGAGAAGGCCGCCAGCCCGCCGTTGTCCAGCATCGACAGGAACAGCGCGCAGCCCACCAGCGCGGCGAACACCGCTGCCAGCGTGGCCCCCTCGACCCGGCCGGTCAGCAGCTTCTTCGCCTCGCTGTCCTCCTCGCCCTCCAGGGGGAGCAGCAGCCACGCGAAGCCGTAGAAGATCAGACCGACGCCGCCGGTGACCGCGAGGACACCGAGGACGATGCGGAAGACCACCGGGTCCAGGTCGAAGTACCGGCCGAGGCCGCCGCACACGCCCGCGAGGACCTTGTCGCGCTTGCTGCGGCGCAGGAGCGGCCTGCCGTCGGCGGCCCGCGGGGCCCCGGACCCGGCCGGCGGGGCGTCGTGTACTTCGGTCATGGGTCCATGGTGACGGGCCGCAGGAGCGGACGGCACCGGGCCCTACCCTGGTGCAACCCTGATATCCCCCCGGTACAAGTGGGGGGATGCCCTGATGACCGGCCCCCGCCGGGCGTGTGACCCTTGGTGACATGCCCGTAGCCGCCGCTCCCCGAACCCCGCACGCACCGGACGCCGACGAGGTGCCGCAGCGCAAGCTCTACCGCAGCGCCGACGGTCGGATGCTCGGCGGTGTCGCGCGCGGTCTCGCCGGGCACCTCGGGCTTCCGGTGGGCTGGGTCCGCCTGGCGTTCCTCCTGCTGTTCATGTGGGGCGACGGGCTGGGCGTGCTGCTGTACGCCGCGTTCTGGGTCTTCGTACCGCTCGGCGTCGGCGGCCGGACCGGACACCGCTCCTTCTTCGAGACCTTCCCCGACGGCACGCGTCGGGTGCGCAAGCCCGACCGGGGGCAGATCACCGCGCTGATCGCCCTGTTCATCGGTGCCGGCATCTTCATCTCCAAGGTCCAGCTCGGCGGCGCGTCCGGCCGGTACGTGTGGCCGACGCTGCTGGTCGGGGCCGGGGTGGTGCTCGTGTGGCGGCAGGCCGACAACGCCCGCCGCGCCCACTGGTCCACGGCCGCCGAACGGCGCGGACGCCTCTTCCAGGTCGCGCGGGCCCTCGCCGGCGTCGTCCTGGTCGGGATGGGCCTGACCGTCTTCATCGTCGTACGGGGCTCCGCCGCACAGCTCGGCAACGTTCTCACCGCCACCCTCGCCGTCCTCGTCGGCGTGGCCCTGCTCGCCGGACCCTGGCTGATCCGGATGACCCAGGACCTGTCGGAGGAACGCCTGATGCGCATCCGCGCCCAGGAGCGCGCCGAGGTCGCCGCCCACGTGCACGACTCGGTGCTGCACACCCTGACCCTGATCCAGCGCAACGCGGAGGACGTCTCCGAGGTGCGCCGCCTCGCGCGGGCGCAGGAACGCGAACTGCGGAACTGGCTGTACAAGCCCGAGGGCACCGGCAAGGACGAGGCGCAGGAGCCGGCCACCCTCGCGGAGGCCGTGAAGAAGACCGCCGCCGAGGTGGAGGACCACCACGGCGTCCCCATCGAGGTCGTGGTCGTCGGTGACTGCCCGCTCGACGAGCGGCTCGCGGCACAGATCCAGGCCGCGCGCGAGGCGATGGTCAACGCCGCCAAGTACGGTGGCGAGGGCGGGCCCGTACAGGTGTACGCGGAGGTGGAGGGGCAGACCGTGTTCGTGTCCGTACGGGACCGCGGACCGGGCTTCGACATCGACGCGGTACCCGGCGACCGCATGGGCGTACGAGAATCGATCATCGGCCGGATGCAGCGCAACGGCGGGACCGCACGGCTGCGGTCCGCGCCCGACGGCGGCACGGAAGTCGAGCTGGAGATGGAGAGGGCGGCGAACACAGGATGACCGAGGCCGGGGAGAACGCAGGCGTGGGGGAGACCAGGCGCGTCCGGGTGGTGCTCGTCGACGACCACCGGATGTTCCGTACGGGGGTGCAGGCCGAGATCGGCGAGACCGACCGGACGGGCGTCGAGGTCGTCGGCGAGGCGGCCGACGTCGACCAGGCCGTCACCGTCATCACCGCCACCCGGCCCGAGGTGGTCCTGCTCGACGTGCACCTGCCCGGCGGCGGCGGCGTCGAGGTGCTGCGGCGCTGCGCCCCGCTGATGGCGGCGGCCGTGAACCCCGTGCGGTTCCTGGCGCTGTCGGTGTCGGACGCGGCCGAGGACGTCATCGGGGTCATCCGGGGCGGTGCGCGCGGGTACGTCACCAAGACCATCACCGGCACCGACCTGGTGGACTCGGTCTTCCGGGTCCAGGACGGGGACGCGGTGTTCTCGCCGCGGCTGGCGGGCTTCGTGCTCGACGCGTTCGCCTCGACGGATGCGCCGCCGGTCGACGAGGACCTGGACCGGCTCACGCAGCGCGAGCGCGAGGTGCTGCGGCTGATCGCGCGCGGGTACGCGTACAAGGAGATCGCCAAACAGCTCTTCATCTCGGTGAAGACGGTCGAGTCGCACGTCTCGGCCGTCCTGCGCAAGCTCCAGCTCTCCAACCGGCACGAGCTGACCCGCTGGGCGACGGCCCGCCGCCTGGTCTGAGCCCCGGGCAGAGGTCTGACCTGCGGTGTGACCCACGCCGCAGGCCGACCTGGCAACCGGGAGCGCGCACATCGCCCTCTAGGGTGGCGTGATGAGCTTGACCGGTACACCCTTCTTCGCGACGGTGATCGCCCTGACGGTGATCGCCGTCGTCCTTCCGCTGGCCGTGTGGAGCAAGGTGCGCGGCCCGGCCGCCGTCCGCACCATTCTGCGCGCCCTGATGGTGGTGTTCGCCCAGGTCACAGCCGTTGCCGTGGTGTTCGTCGCGGTGAACCGGGCCGAGCACTTCTATGCCTCCTGGAGCGACCTGCTAGGCACCGGCAAGTACGTCACGGCCGCCCCCGACCTCGGCCCGGACGGTCTCGGCGGCAAGAAGGTCGAAGAGGCGCCGAAGGTCAAGCAGCAGTTCCAGCCGGTGGACGGGGTCGGCGGGCGGGTTCAGAAGACCGAGCTCGACGGCAAGATCTCCGGGGTCAAGGGCGATGTCATGGTGTGGCTGCCGCCGCAGTACGACGACCCGGCCTACAAGGACAAGAAGTTCCCGGTGATCGAGCTGATACCGGGCATACCGGGCACGGGGAAGTCCTGGTTCCAGGGGCTCAAGGCGCACGAGGTGCTGGAGCCGCTGATGAAGAGCGGCAAGGTGCAGCCGTTCATCCTGGTCTCGCCGCGCGCCATGCTGCTCGGCAACGGCGACACCGGCTGCGCCAACATCCCCGGCAAGGTCAACGCGGACAGCTGGTTCAGCGTCGACGTCCGCAAGATGGTCGTCGACAACTTCCGGGCCTCGGACGAGGCCCGCACCTGGGGCGTGGCCGGCTACTCGGCCGGCGCCTACTGCGCCGCCAAGCTCGCGATCGCCCACCCCGACCGCTACAGCGCCGCCGTTTCCCTCTCCGGCTACAACGACCCGGGGCAGGAGCCCTCGTCGCTGGTCGCCAAGGACCCCGAACTGCGCAAGACGCACAACCTGAAGAACTGGCTCCAGGCCGCGCCCACCCCGCCCGCGGTGTCGCTGTGGATGTCGGGGGCCGAGCAGGACGGCTACCTGTCCGGTACGGACCTCAAGGCGATCGCCAAGAGCCCGACCGTGGTGCACGCGGAGAAGGTCGTCGGCGGGCACAACCTCGAATCGTGGTCCAAGCAGCTGCCGCAGACCTTCGGCTGGCTGAGCGGCGTGGTCAAGGCCCCGTAGCCCGCGCCCGGCCCTGCGTCCGCCGATCGGCGGACGGCCCCGCGGATCCCGCCGCCGATCTCTGCCGGTCGGCCGATGTGCCCGGCCCCCGCTGGCCGGGAGTCTGGTCCCAGGACGAAATCCAAGGGGGACCAGGGTCATGGCACATGCGGTGAACTGCAGGAACGAGCAGGTCAAGGCGGCGGTGCGCCGCCGGTGGTGGTCGGGTTGGCCCCGCTGGGCCCCGTACGCGGCGGCCGCGTGGTCCCTCGCCTACGGACTGGCCGGGCTGTACTGGGCCTTGGGCGGCGCCGGTTACCCGTTCGGGCCGGTTCCCGAGGACCGCTCGACCGGATCGATCCTCGAACCGAGCCCGGCCGCCGTCGTGAGCCCGATCATTGCCGCGCTCGGCCTCGCGGGGGCGGTCTGCGGGGTGCTCATGGCACGCCGCCCGGCGAGCGGCAGCGCCGCCCGGCGGTTCCTGCTCGGCTTCGGCTGGGCGCAGGCCCTCGCGCTCACGGTGGTGCTGCAGGACTACACGCTGATCGCCGTGGTCGCCTTCGCGCCGCTCCTGGTGGTGTTCGCCTTCACCGGGGTGCCCGGCCCGCAGGACGGCGTCGGCGACATCCTCTACTGGCACCGGGACAACCTGCTGGTCCTGTTCCTGGGCGGGGTGCTCTGGACCCTGGCCGTGCTGGCCCACCAGCGGCGCACCCGCGGACTGTGCGTGCACTGCGGGCGCGGCGGACGGGCCGCGGCCTGGACCGCGCCGGAGTCGGCGGCCCGTTGGGGGCGCAGGGCCGTAACTGTCGCCGTGCTGTCGAGCATCCCGTACGACGTGACCCGGGTGGCCTGGTTCTTCGGCTACCCGTTGGGCATTACCGACGCGTTCATGCAGGACATGCAGGACACCCCGGGCATGCTCGGGATCGGGCTGGGCCTCGCGATCGCGTCGACCGTCGGCGGCGTGCTGACCCACGGGCTGGTCGCGCGCTGGGGCGAGGTCTGGCCGCGGTGGGTGCCGTTCAAGGCGGGCCGGCCGGTCGCCCTCGCCACCGCGATCGTCCCGGCCCTGCTGGTGTCCGTGGTGCTCGTACCCGGCGGCCTCCAGATGATCCGGGGCGGGGACCAGCCCTTCGGCTGGGGGACCAACTACCCCGCGATGCTGTGGGTGCCGTGGGGCGTCGCGCTGGGCGCCGCGACCCTCGCCTACTACTTCCGTCGGCGCGGCACCTGCGGCCACTGCGCCCGGGGATGAGCGGGCCCTTCCGGGCCGGGGTCACGCGGGGCGGGAGGCGCCGGCCCAGGGCATCGAGTCGATCGGCGCGAGCCGGACCGTTGATCCGGGGCGCGGGGCGTGGATCATCTGGCCGTTGCCGACGTAGAGGCCGACGTGGGTGACCCCGGAGTAGAAGAACACCAGGTCGCCGGGGGCCAGCTGGTCGCGGGACACGCGCCGGCCGGCGTTGATCTGGGTGTAGGTGGTGCGGGGCAGGGAGACCCCGGCCGAGCGCCAGGCCGCCTGGGTCAGGCCGGAGCAGTCGAAGGACCCCGGGCCCGTCGCGCCCCAGACGTACGGCTTGCCGATCGCCCCGTGCGCGAAGGCCACGGCGCGGGCCGCGCGCGAACCGTCGGACGGGGGCGGGAGCGTGCCGCCCCGCGACGGAACGGGGACGGAGGCTGCGGGAGCGGCGGTCGGCCCGCCGGACGACTGGGCTTCGTAGGCGGCCCGTTCCTCGGCGGTGAGTCGGGCCAGCAGGTTCTTGGCGGCGGTCAGCTTCTCCTCGGCCTCCGCCTTGTGGGCGGCGAGTTCGTCCTGGCGGGTGCGAAGTTCGGCGAGGTGCCCGGTGGCCCGCTCGCGGAGCTTGCCGACCTCGTCGAGCCGGCGGCGCACGGTGGTGATCCCGGCGGCGTTGCGGTCCCCGGCGCGGGAGATGAAGGCGGCCTGGGAGAGGTACTCCTGGGGGTCGGACGCCAGCGCGAGCTGGACGGTGGTGCCCAGGGAACCGCTGCGGTACTGGGAGGCGGCGAGCGTTCCGAGCGCGCTGCGGGCGGTGTTGAGCTGGTCGGTCTTGCGGGCGGTCTCCTCGCGCAGTCCGGTCAGTGTGCGTTCGGCCTCGTCCGCCCGTTCCTTCGCCCCGTTGTACCGCTCGGTCGCCGCCTCGGCCTCCTCGTAGAGCCGGTCCACCTCCGACGTGACCTGGGCGAGGGTGGGCCGGGGGTCGGCCTGGGCGGCGCCTTCGAAGGCGGTGGCGGTGGCAGCGCCCGCGAGGGCGAGGGTGGCGGCGGTCGTCCGAACCGGGCCGCCGGAGAGCGGGCGCTGCCTGGGCTTTCGATGACTGGCCACCAGGGCCTCACGTCCTTCCTCTGTCGGTGCCTGGAGGAGGACGCTAGACCCGCAGGTAACGGGCGGATGACGAGATGACCGCAAGTGGCCCGATCCGACCGGAGCTGGCTGCAGAGGACCGGAATGGATCGTTCCGGCGTGGGTCAGTGCCAGAGAACGGCGATGAAGATGTTGATCACGGTCAGCCCGCCGACCGCGCCGAACAGGGCCTTGTCCACGTGCTCCTCGTCGCGCTTGACGTAGACGAGGCAGAGGATCACGAAGAGGACGGCCAGCTTCACGCCGACCTTGATGTTGTTGACGGGGTCCCCGGCCATCTGGTTGAAGCCGACCAGGAGCACGCCGGTGACGAGCATGGTGAGCGCGCCGTGCAGCATGGCGGGCGTGAAACGGGCGGTGCCCGCGCTCATCGCCTTCATCTGGGTCAGGAAACCGCCGAGGAGCGCGGCTATCCCGATGATGTGCAGGCCGACGAAGGCGTTGATGAGTGCGTCCATGGCGTCGAGCGTACGAGGCGGCCCGGTCGGCCGAGGAAGCGGGTCAGCTCGCCCGCGACGGCCTCCGGCCGCTCCTCCGGGGAGGTACCGGTCGCTGCCGCCGGCACGGACCGTACGGAATCTTCGAACGATTTGGCCATGTCCGTACGAGAACTGCGTACAGTGGGGTCATGCCTGCTGCCGCCGCCGAGCCGACCCACCCCGCCGTCGACCGCATCGAACTGGTCGAGGTCCTGGCGGCGCTCGGACACCCCGTCCGGCTGGAGATCGTCCGCAAGCTGTCCTCCGGCGGGGAGGCGTTCTGCGGAGAGGTCGTCCCGGACCTGCCCCGCTCCAGCGTCACGCACCACCTCAAGACGCTGCGCGAGAGCGGTGTGATCTGCCAGCGCCCGCAGGGCCGCAAGCTCTTCCTCGCGCTGCGCCGCGAGGACCTGGAGCTCCGTTTCCCCGGGCTGCTCGAACTCGTGCTGGCCTGTCGGTCCCGCCCCCTAGACTCGGAATGCGATGAGCAGCCTCTTTGACGACAGTTTCCTGGCGGACCTCACCCCCTCCGACGAGGTCCCGCCGCCGCCCGAGGACCACGCCGCCCCCGAAGCGGGCGCGGACGACCTCTTCGGGGGGCGGTTCGACGTACCCATGACCGGGGACGCGTACTACCGGGACGGCGCCCCCAGGCCCGTCATCGACCCGGCGACGCTCCTGGACGGGCTCAATGAGCAGCAGTGCGCGGCCGTGGTGCACGCGGGCTCCCCGCTGCTCATCGTGGCCGGCGCCGGCTCCGGCAAGACCCGGGTGCTGACCCACCGCATCGGACACCTGCTGTCCGCGCGGAACGTCCACCCCGGCCAGATCCTGGCGATCACCTTCACTAACAAGGCCGCCGGCGAGATGAAGGAGCGCGTCGAGGGTCTGGTCGGCCCGCGCGCGAACGCCATGTGGGTCTCCACCTTCCACAGTGCGTGCGTGCGCATCCTGCGCCGCGAGTCCAAGCGGCTCGGCTTCACGTCCTCGTTCTCGATCTACGACGCGGCCGACTCGAAGCGCCTGATGGCGCTCGTCTGCCGGGACCTGGACCTGGACCCGAAGAAGTTCCCGCCGAAGGCCTTCAACGCCAAGATCTCGAACCTGAAGAACGAGCTGATCGACGAGGAAGCCTTCGCCGACCAGGCCGTCGACGGTTTCGAGAAGACCCTGGCCCAGGCGTACGCGATGTACCAGGGGCGACTGCGCGAGGCCAACGCCCTCGACTTCGACGACATCATCATGACCACGGTCCACCTGCTCCAGGCGTTCCCGGACGTCGCCGAGCACTACCGGCGCCGCTTCCGGCACGTCCTCGTCGACGAGTACCAGGACACCAACCACGCCCAGTACACGCTGGTTCGCGAGCTGGTCGGCACCGGCTACCCGGACCTGCCCCCGGCCGAGCTGTGCGTGGTGGGTGACGCCGACCAGTCGATCTACGCCTTCCGCGGCGCGACCATCCGCAACATCCTCCAGTTCGAAGAGGACTACAAGGACGCGACGACGATCCTGCTGGAGCAGAACTACCGCTCCACGCAGACGATCCTCTCCGCGGCCAACGCGGTCATCGAGCGCAACGAGAACCGCCGCGCCAAGAACCTGTGGACCCAGGCCGGTACCGGCGCCGTCATCACCGGCTACGTCGCGGACACCGAGCACGACGAGGCCCAGTTCGTCGCCGACGAGATCGACCGGCTCACCGACGCGGGCGACGCCAAGGCGGGCGACGTCGCGATCTTCTACCGGACCAACGCGCAGTCCCGCGTGTTCGAGGAGATCTTCATCCGGGTCGGACTGCCCTACAAGGTCGTCGGCGGCGTCCGCTTCTACGAGCGCAAGGAGGTCCGCGACGTCCTCGCGTACCTGCGCGTCCTGGCGAACCCGGAGGACAACGTCCCGCTGCGGCGCATCCTGAACGTGCCCAAGCGCGGCATCGGCGAGCGCGCCGAGGCGATGATCGACGCCCTCGCGATGCGCGAGAAGATCACCTTCCCGCAGGCGCTGCGCCGCGTGGACGAGGCCTTCGGCATGGCCGCGCGCTCCACCAACGCGGTGAAGCGGTTCAACGTGCTGATGGAAGAGCTGCGCACGATCGTCGACTCGGGCGCGGGCCCGGCGGTGGTCCTGGAGGCGGTGCTGGAGCGGACGGGCTACCTCGCCGAACTCCAGGCGTCGACCGACCCGCAGGACGAGACGCGCATCGAGAACCTGCAGGAGCTCGCGGCCGTGGCGCTGGAGTTCGAGCAGGCGCGGGAGGCCGCGGCGGCCGAGGCCGCGGAGACCGGCGCCCCGGCTCCCGGGTCCGGCACCCTGGCCGAGTTCCTGGAGCAGGTCGCGCTCGTCGCGGACTCCGACCAGATCCCGGACGAGGACACCGAGGGCACGGGCGTCATCACACTGATGACCCTGCACACCGCCAAGGGCCTCGAATTCCCCGTGGTCTTCCTGACCGGCATGGAGGACGGGGTCTTCCCGCACATGCGGGCGCTGGGCCAGACCAAGGAACTCGAGGAGGAGCGCCGCCTCGCGTACGTCGGCATCACGCGGGCGCGCGAGCGGCTCTACCTGACCCGCTCCAGCATGCGCAGCGCGTGGGGCACGCCGTCGTACAACCCGCCGTCGCGGTTCCTGGAGGAGATTCCGGCGGAGTACCTCCAGTGGAAGCGGACGGGCGCGACCCAGAAGCCGGCCGGTCCGATGCGGAGTTCGGGGTACGGGTCGTCTTCTTCGGGATCGGGCAGGGCGACGTTCGGTACCTCGCCGGAGGCGTTCCTGTCCTCGTCGCGTACGAAGTCGGGTCCGTCCGGATTCGCCACGCGGCGGGCTGCCGACAAGCCGGTCATTGCCCTGGTGGTCGGGGACCGGGTCACGCACGACCAGTTCGGACTCGGCACCGTCATGGAGGTCAAGGGAGCGGGCGCGGACGCGCAGGCCACCATCGACTTCGGGGACGACAAGCCCAAGCGGCTGCTGCTGCGCTACGCGCCGGTGCAGAAGCTGTAGGACGGCGGGCGGCCGCGCGGCCTTCGGGCCGCGCGGCGATCAGGCCGGGGGAGCGTGTCGGGCCGGATGCGCAGGCCGGTCGTACCGGGCGCTCACGCCGGGCGCTTACGCCGGCCGGTCGCGCCGGTCGGTTACGTCGGGTCCAGGCCGTGGCTGCGCAGCCACGGCAGCGGGTCGATCGCGGACCCGCCGCCGGGCCGGACCTCGAAGTGGAGGTGCGGGCCGGTGGAGTTGCCGGAGTTGCCGGAGTAGGCGATGACATCGCCCGCCTTGACCTTGCCACCGCGGATCTTGGTCGAGCTGAGGTGGCAGTACCAGGTCTCGGTGCCGTCGGGCGCGGTCACTATCGCCATGTTCCCGTAGGCACTGTTGTACTGGGTGCGCACGGTGCCGTCGGTGGCCGACATGACCGGCGTCCCGTAGGAGACCGGGAAATCGATACCGGTGTGCACCGACATCCACATGCCGCCGGCCTGGCCGAAGTTGGCGCTCAGGCCGTGCTGTTGGACGGGGATGGCGAACTTGGGGCGGGCGGCCTCCTTGGCCGCGGCCTCCTCCGCCTTCTTCTTCTTTTCTTCTTCCTGGCGCTCGCGCAGGTCGATGCGCTCCTGCGTGCGGCTCGCGCGGTCGGCGAAGTCGCCCGCATCGGCGCTGAGCGCGACCATCTGGGTGTCGAGCTTGGTGTTCGCCGCGACCGGTTTCACCGAAGCCGGGTCGGGCGCGGCCATCGTGGTGGGCTCCTCGGCGGGCCGGTCCGTGCCGGTGAGGCCGCCGACGGAGGCGGCCGCGACACCCGCGACGCCCATCACACAGGCGGAGGGCACGGCGACGGTCAGCAAGGCGGAACGCTTCGCCGGGGTGCGGCGACGGCTGTTGCCGCCGCTGGTGGAGCTGCCGCTCTTGCTGCTGTTGCTCGCCTTGGCACCGGCGCCGGCCTTGCCGTTGCCCTTGGCGGCGGTCCGGCGCGCGGAGCGCGGAGCCGAGGTCACCGGCATGGCCTGGGTGGGGAGGTCGTGGACCGCGGGCACCGCGGGTGCCTCAGGCGCCTCGGGGACCTGAGGCATCTCGTCGGAGAGCACCTCGAAGACGGCGGTCTCGCTGTACGTGTCCGCTCCGGTCTCGAAACCGGCCTCGAAACCGGTCTCGAATCCGCTCTGGTTCCCGGAGTCGATGACGACTGCCTGGGTGGCTTCGTAGGCGTAGCCGACGGTGGTCGCCCCGTACGCGTACTCCTGCTGCACGGGCTCGGGCTCCGGCGCGGGCTGGTACTCGTACACGTAGGCGGCCTCGGGCTGGGCCGGGGTCTCGACGACGGTGTTCCATGCGGTGGCGTCGTAGGCGCCGGTCTCGGTGCCGGTGGTGCCGTAGCCCGGCATCGCCCAGTGTCCGGTCTGCTCGCCGGTGGTGTCGTAGCCGAAGGAGGGCTGCTGGTACTGCCCGTAGCCGGAGTAGTCCGCGCTCGGCGTGTTCCAGGCGCTCGCGTCCCAGCTCCCGGTGGTGTCCTCGAGTGCGCCCTGGGTCGGGAACGTGGACGGGTAACTGTCCTGCGAGGCCCACGCGGTGGTGTCGTACGCACCGGTGTCGTAGGAGCCGTAGGCGGCGTAGTTGACCCCCTGGCCCTGCGTTTCATAGGAAACGTAGGTCGAGTCACCAGCGAAAGCGGTGGTGGAAAGGCCGTCGTACCCGGCATCCGGGTACTGGCCCGACGTGGGGCGGTCGTTCACCAACTTCTCTTTCGCCTCGGCAGTGGGGGCCTGGGTGGCCGGGAACTCGAGGTTCACCGGAGGAGAGCAGTGGCGTGACTGTACCCGGCGGTTACTCGCCACGACAATCTTCGCCGGGTCCCCAGATCTCCGGAACCGGGCATTCGGCCGTCTTTCGGTCGTCGAAATGCGGACCCTTGGCCTTGAGTTCGAAATTAGTTCGACTGTTGGCTGCTCGTCGGCTAGGCGACGGAGGCGGTGTCCGAGCCCGTGACGGCGGCCAGACCGGGCCCTTCGAGGGTGCGCCGGACCGCCGCGATGACGGCGGGATGGATGGCTAGTGCGAGATGTCCGATACCGGTGACCTGCACGTTCTCCACACACAAATCCGGGTGTTCGATCCGCGCGGTCGCGACCGGGGTCATGATCGCGTCGAACTCGCTCCAGAACGCCACGCACCGTGTGGCACAGCCGGGCGCCGGAGCGGCGAGTTCGGTCAGCACCTCGGAGTCCGGGCGGATCTGCCGGATCAGCGGGTGCGCGTCCATGAAGGGGGCGACCCGGGTGCCGGAATGCGGGGTGCCGAGGGTGACGAGGGTCCGGACCCGCGTGTCGCCGCCGAGCCGCTGCACGTAGTACCGGCCGACGAGCCCGCCCAGGCTGTGCCCGACCAGATCCACCCGCTCCTGTCCGGTGCGCTCGCACAGCTCCTCGACGCGCCGGGCGAGATGACGGGCGGTGACGCGCAGGTCGAGGGTGAAGGGCGAGTAGTTGTACGCCTCCACGTGCCGACCTCCCGCCCCGAGGGCGCGGCGCAGCAGGACGAAGACGGACCGGTTGTCGGTGAACCCGTGGAGAAGGAGGACCGGCGGCCGTGTCGCGGGCGGGCGGGTGGTGACCTTCTCCTGGCACACTCCGGTGGGATACAGCAGGAGGTGCCCGCCGAACACCACTATCTCGAGAGCACCGGCCCGCAGCGCGGCGCCGGACAAGGGCATGGACATGGGTATGGACAGCCCCATTGACGGCCTCCCCTGAGCCTCTGCGGGATCGCGGCGCTCGCACCACCGTGCCGTGCGGCTGCCGGCACGGTGGCGCAATGCCGTCCCACGTGTGATTTCCCCCTCGTGATTGACCGCGAAACGGCGGCGTGCGCGATGCTGTACTTAACGTTCGTTCACTCGGGAGGCAGTGCGATGGGTGTGACCGGTCCGATCCGTGTGGTGGTGGCCAAGCCGGGTCTCGACGGCCACGACCGCGGGGCCAAGGTGATCGCGCGGGCGCTGCGGGACGCGGGCATGGAGGTCATCTACACCGGCCTCCACCAGACCCCCGAGCAGATCGTGGACACCGCCATCCAGGAGGACGCCGACGCGATCGGCCTCTCGATCCTCTCCGGCGCGCACAACACGCTCTTCGCGCGCGTGCTGGAACTCCTCAAGGAGCGCGACGCGGAGGACATCAAGGTCTTCGGCGGCGGCATCATCCCGGAGGACGACATCGCCCCCCTGAAGGAGAAGGGCGTGGCCGAGATCTTCACGCCGGGCGCGACGACGACCGCCATCGTGGACTGGGTCCGCGCCCACGTCCGTCAGTAGCCTCCGGCGGTTCGGCAGGGGTCGGGCGGCGTGACTGCGCCGTGCCGCGCCCCGCGAGCCGTTGCGGCGCGGGGTGTCGCGCGGAGCCCCGGCATCCGTGCGACGCCAGCAGGCGTACATGCGGCCTCGCCGGCGTTCGGGGCACGGACCCCGGATCGGAGGCCCCAGCCCTCGGTTCCTGCGGCGCGGCCCCCCGGCCGGCGCCGGACCGGGCCGTCCTTCAGGATCCGGCCGGGCCCGCTCGAGGACGCCCCGCTCGAGGACGCCCCGCTCGAGGACGTCGTTCCGTCCGGATCCCCTCCCGGCGGTAGCTGGTGGAGGGTGCACCGCACCGGACGTCCCGGGCTCGTCCGGCGAGATCCGGAAGGGACGGGCTAGGCCGGGGCCAGTTCGGCCAGCATCGCCGCGCGGAGGCGAAGGGTCGAGACGAGCCGCTGGAACGCCTCGGCCCAGTACGCGGCTGCGCCGGGAGCAGCGTCCGGCAGGTCCTCCACGGCCGTGGTCAGGGCCTCCAGCCGGCCCGCTTCTGCGGGGTCGAGGCAGCGCTCCGCGAGGCCCATCACCCCGCTGAAGCTCCACGGGTAGCTGCCGGCGTCGCGGGCGGTGTCCAGTGCGTCCACGACCGCTTGGCCCAGCGCGCCCGCCCACGGCACGACGCACACCCCGAGCAGTTGGAACGCTTCCGACAGTCCGTGGGCCCGTATGAACTCCGCCACCCACTCCGCCCGTTCCGCGTGCGGGAGGGTCTCCAGCAGCTTGGCCCGCTCCGCGAGCGAGGCCGTTCCCGGGCCCGCTGCGGGCGGCGCGGACGCCGGGCCGAGCAGGGCCCGCGACCACGGCGCGTCGCGCTGGCGCACGGCGGCCCGGCACCACGCCGCGTGCAGCTCCTCCGTCCAGCCGTCGCCCGCGGCCACCGGCAGCGCCACGATCTCCGCCGGGCCGAGCCCCCCGAACCGCTCCCGCCAGCACGACAGTGGCGCAGCCTCCACCAACTGGCCGAGCCACCAGGCACGTTCCCCGCGTCCGGCGGGCGGCCGCTTGACCACCCCGTCGCGGAGCATCCCCGCATCGCACTCGGCCGGCGGCGTCACCCCTTCGGGGCCCACGCAGGCCAGTGCGCGCTCGGCCATCCGTCCGGCCAGCGCCGAGTCCGGCAGCGCCGACAGCAATTCGGCGGCCGTGGCACGGACATTGCGGCTGCGGTCACCCAACGCCGCCTCCAGGAAGGGCTCGTCCCCCGCGGACAGCCCGACCCTCAGCGAATCGAGGAACATCAGCCGGTCCTCGGCCCGTTCGGTGGCCCAGGTCGTCATCAGCAGCCGCGGCGCGGCCGCAGCCTCGTGGGCCCGGACGGCTCCGAGCAGGGCCACCCGCTCCGCGAACAGTCCCTCCTGCCACAGCCGTTCCACCGCCGCCCGGTCCGTCACCTCCGGCAGTTCCCCGGTGCCGCCCGAACCGCCGCGCAGGGCGAACCGCCAGTCCGGATTCATCCGCGCCAGCCACAGTCCCCGCGTCCCCGCCAGGGCCAAGGCCTGCGGCCGCAGGTCCGTACGGGCCCGGGCCGCGTCCAGCAGCGCCGGTACGAGTGCGGCCGGCGAGCGGTAGCCGTGCCGCGCGGCGGCGGCCAGCCACTGGGGCAGCAGCTCCGTCAGGTCCGGGGCGGTCCCGCGCCGCCCGCCGCCGTTGACCGGGCCGCTGCGGCCGGCCAGCAGCTGCGCGAGCCTGTGGCCGGCCGCCTCCGGTGGCGCCGGCCGGGGGTCCCGGGGCGCGGGCTCTGGGCGCGGCCCGGCCTCGGCCGGGCGCAGCCCGGCCCGGCGCCGTACGGCGTGCACGGCCGCCGCGTCCAGCAGCGCCTCCGGAGAGCCCGCCGGACCCCCGCCCCGGCGCCGCTCGGTGCCCAGCAGCGCGGCGGCGACCAGCTCCTCCCACTCCCCGTACCCCTCGTCACTCTTGTCCATCGGGCCCCTCCCTAGTCCCTCGTCGTCGGTCGTCCGTCGCGTCATGGGCTCCGGTCCCGCCCCCTCCACGGGACCGGAGCTGTCGATGTCCCCGTATGCCTGCTCGCGTTCAGCTGGCGTGGTTGTCATTCATGCAAGCCCCCCGGCTCGTCGTCGTTCCGCGTGCGGAGCCCCCGGCGCCGCACGTTTCCTCGCCGCCCCCGCGTGACGGCACAGGCCCCCCCAGGCCCCCAGCGATGTGTTCTTTGTTTCCGTTCCTGATCAGGACAGGGCGACGGGCTCGGTCGAGCCCGGCTGCCAGGCCGTCAGAGGGGTGAAGCCGCGGTGCCCGCACTCGCCGAACACCGTCACCGGGCCTCCGCCCGACAACGCAGCCAGCTGCCAAAGCCCCCCGCGGGAGCGGCCGCCCCCGGTGAGGGGCACCGGCAGGGCGGAGGTGCCCTCCGCGTCCGCCAGCTGCCAGCCGAGCTCTCCCGGTATCGGAACCACCGGACCGAGCACCACCGGCCAGGACTCCAGCCACGGGTCCTGCCGCAGGGCCTCCCCGTACGCCTCCAGGGCCGCCCCCGTGCTCACCCCGGCCGGAACCCCCGCGCACGGCGCAGCTGCCGCGAACCTCTCACCGAGGTCCGCCCGCAGCCCCGCCGACCCGGGCCGGAAGTGCACCTCCGCCTCCAGCACCCGCCCCACCGGCAGTGCCAGCCCCGGTGGCCGCCCCGGCGGTCCGAAGTCCAGCACCAGGGCGGGCCGCCCGCCCGCCAGCCCGTGCAGCCATATCCGGCGGGTGGTGAGCCGACCGTCCGGCGAGACCGTGTCGTACTGGGCGAGCACCAGCCACCGGTCCCGTACGGCCTCCCCCTCCCCGGAGGCCGGCAGTCCCACGCGGCTGCGCACCGTCGCCGCCAGCTCTTCCGGCAGCCCGGCCAACCCCAGCCACGCCCGGTCGAGCAGGTGCAGCAGCGCCGCCTCCTCCAGCATCCGGGCCGGCCAGCCGGGGCCGCAACTGGGTATCGTCCCCAACTCCCTTACCCGGGAGGCCAGTCCGGGCGCCTGGGCGTCGACCATGCGGGCCGCGGTCTCCTCCCACCCCGCGTATCCCACCTGCTCCTGGCCCGCGAGGCCGCCGCGCAGTAGATCGGCCAGCCGCTGTTCCAGCTCGGCGACGCCCGCGCCGACGCGCGCCGCCCGCCGCTCGGCCCGCTTCCGGGCCCCCTCCTCGTCGACCGGCGCGGCCCTCCCGCCGAGCGGCCGAGCGGCCTTGGCCGCCCGGTCCGCCAGCCACTGCGCGGCCCACTCCGGAGCCTCGCCCGGCTCGCCGACCCCCTCGGCCGACCAGAGCAGCAACAGCCCCAGGGCGTGCTTG
This sequence comes from Streptomyces sp. NPDC091682, assembly GCF_044756625.1. Taxonomy (NCBI): domain Bacteria; kingdom Bacillati; phylum Actinomycetota; class Actinomycetes; order Kitasatosporales; family Streptomycetaceae; genus Streptomyces; species Streptomyces sp. NPDC091682. The sequence goes on from NZ_JBIVTH010000001.1 coordinate 139,673, forward strand.
CAGGGGAACTTCCGGCTCGGGCAGGAGCACTTGTACGCGGGGCCCGTGAGGTCCACGACCGTGCGGTACGGCTTGCTGCCGCTGCCCTTGCACAAGCCCCACACAGAACCGGAAGCGGAACCTCCGATCTGCGACCACGGTCCCGCCCCGCCGAGTCTGCCCCCCGCCTTGCGTGAGGCATCGTCAGGAGCCAGATCCAATACCTGCTCCGCTGTCCAGCGGTCCCCCTGATCAGTCATGTGAACAACCGTAGAGACCGCCACTGACAATCGCTCTGACCAGCAACAACGCTATCGGCAGGGTCCGTTGTCAGTGGCGTGGTGCACCGTGGAGTCAGCAGTCGGGAGCGGCTGCCGAGCTTTGGAGGGGGACCATGACCACGCCCGAGAACGAGCAGCGAGCAGAGGCTCTGCGACCGCACGCCGAAGACGCCTTCGCACACGAACTGAAAGCCCTGGCGGCCGCCGACGACCGGCCCCGCCCGACCCGCTGGAAGCTCTCCCCGTGGGCCGTCGCCACGTACCTGCTCGGCGGCACGCTCGACGACGGCACGGTGATCACCCCCAAGTACGTGGGGCCGCGCCGCATCGTCGAAGTGGCCGTCACCACCCTGGCCACCGACCGCGCCCTGCTCCTTCTGGGCGTCCCCGGCACCGCCAAGACCTGGGTGTCCGAACACCTCGCGGCCGCCGTCAGCGGAGACTCCACCCTCCTCGTCCAGGGCACCGCCGGCACCCCCGAGGAAGCCATCCGGTACGGCTGGAACTACGCCCGGCTGCTCGCCCACGGCCCCAGCCGCGAGGCGCTCGTCCCCAGCCCGGTCATGCGGGCGATGGCCGACGGCATGACCGCCCGCGTCGAGGAGCTCACCCGCATCCCCGCCGACGTCCAGGACACCCTCATCACCGTCCTGTCCGAGAAGACCCTCCCGATACCGGAGCTCGGCGAAGAGGTGCAGGCCGTGCGCGGCTTCAACCTCATCGCCACCGCCAACGACCGCGACCGCGGGGTGAACGAGCTCTCCAGCGCACTGCGCCGCCGCTTCAACACCGTGGTGCTGCCCCTGCCCGCCACCGCCGACGCCGAGGTCGACATCGTCGCCCGCCGCGTCGACCAGATGGGCCGCGCCCTCGACCTGCCGGCCGCGCCCGAGGGCCTGGAGGAGATCCGCCGCGTCGTCACCGTCTTCCGCGAGCTGCGCGACGGCGTCACCGACGACGGCCGTACGAAGGTGAAGTCGCCCAGCGGCACGCTGTCCACCGCAGAGGCCATCTCCGTCGTCACCGGCGGCCTGGCCCTGGCCGCCCACTTCGGGGACGGCGTCCTGCGCCCCTCCGACGTGGCCGCCGGGATCCTCGGCGCCGTGGTCCGGGACCCGGCGGCCGACAAGGTGGTCTGGCAGGAGTACCTCGAGGCAGTGGTCCGCGAGCGCGACGGCTGGAAGGACTTCTACCGGGCCTGCCGGGAGGTGACCGTATGAGCCCGAGCCCGACGAAGGGTCCGCTGCTGCTGGGCGTACGGCACCACGGGCCGGGATCGGCCCGTGCCGTGCGGGCGGCCCTGGAGACGGCTCGGCCCGAAGCGGTGCTGATCGAGGGCCCGCCCGAGGGGGACGCGCTGTTGCCGCTCGCCGCCGAGGAGGGGATGCGGCCGCCCGTCGCGCTCCTCGCGCACGCGGCGGACGACCCGGGCCGGGCCGCGTTCTGGCCGCTGGCCGGGTTCTCACCCGAGTGGGTGGCCATCCGCTGGGCCCAGGAGCACGACGTTCCGGTCCGGTTCATCGACCTCCCGGCGGCGCACTCGCTCGCCGCCGCAGGGGACGGACAGGAAGGGGCCGGGCCCGATGCCGTCCGGCTGGACCCCCTGGCCGTGCTGGCCGAGACCGCCGGGTACGACGACCCCGAGCGCTGGTGGGAGGACGTGGTCGAGCACCGCGGCGCCGGGGGCGTGAGGGAGGACGTGCTCGGCGCCTTCGAGGCGCTCGAGGAGGCCATGGGAGCCCTGCGCGAGGCGTACGGCGACGGCGGCCACCAGCGCGACCTCGTGCGCGAGGCGTACATGCGCCAGCGGATGCGGGCCGCCCGCCGGGAGTTCGGCGACGCCTACGCCGTGGTGTGCGGAGCCTGGCACGTCCCCGCGCTGCGCGCCAAGGCCACCGTGGCCGCCGACAAGGCCCTGCTGAGCGGCCTGCCCAAGGTCAAGGTGGAGACCACCTGGGTGCCCTGGACCCACCGCAGGCTGGCCCGGGCCGGCGGGTACGGCGCGGGGATCACCTCGCCCGGCTGGTACGCCCACCTCTTCTCCGCCCGGGACCGACCCGTCGAGCGGTGGCTGACCAAGGTCGCCGGCCTGCTGCGCGAGGAGGACCGACAGGTCTCCTCGGCACACGTCATCGAGGCGGTCCGGCTGGCCGAGACCCTCGCCGCGATGCGGGGCCGGCCGCTGCCCGGGCTGACGGAGACCCTGGAAGCGGTCCGGGCGGTGATGTGCGACGGCTCCGACGTACCGCTCGCACTGATCGAGGACCGGCTCGTCGTCGGTGACGTGCTCGGCGAGGTCCCGGACGGAGCCCCCGTCGTACCCCTCCAGCGCGACCTGACACGACAGCAGCGCACGCTGCGGCTCAAGGCCGAGGCGCAGGACCGCGAGCTGGAACTGGACCTGCGCAAGGACACCGACACCGCGAAGTCCCTGCTGCTGCACCGGCTGCGACTGCTCGGCATCGGCTGGGGCACGCCGACCGCCTCCCGGGCCGGCACCGGAACCTTCCGGGAGACCTGGCGGCTGCGGTGGGAGCCGGAGCTGTCGGTGCGGATCGCCGAGGCCGGGATATGGGGGACCACCGTCCTCGGCGCGGCCACCGCCAAGGCCGAGGCGGACGCCGTCGGGGCCGAGGAGCTGGGCGAGGTGACGGCCCTGGCCGAGCAGTGCCTGCTGGCCGGGCTCGCGCAGGCGCTGCCCGCCGTACTGCGGGCCCTCGCGGACCGGGCCGCGTTGGACACCGACGTGGCGCGGCTCGCCAAGGCCCTGCCGGCCCTGGCCCGTTCGCTGCGGTACGGGGACGTCCGGGGCACCGACGCGACGGCGCTCGGCGCCGTGGCGGCCGGGCTCGCCGAGCGGATATGCGTGGCACTGCCGTCGGCCTGCACGGCCGGGTTGGACGCCGACGCGGCGGCGGAGATGCGCGGTCACGTGGACGGGGTGCACGGAGCGATCGGCCTGCTGGCGGACGCCGACGAGGGGCTGCGGGAGCGCTGGTCCGCGGTGCTCGCCACGCTGGCCGGCCGGGACACCGTGCCCGGCCTGATCCGCGGCCGGGCGGCCCGGCTGCTCCTCGACGACGGTCGGCTGCCGGCCGAGGAGACGGCCCGGCTGATGGGGCTCGCCCTCTCCCCGGCGTCCTCCCCGGCCGATGCGGCGGGCTGGATCGAGGGCTTCGCCGGCGGGAGTTCGGGCGGGGGCACTCTGCTGCTCCACGATGACCGGCTGCTGGGCCTGATCGACACCTGGCTGGTGGGGGTCCCGGAGCGCGCGTTCACCGACGTGCTCCCGCTCCTGCGGCGGACGTTCGGGGCGTACGAGCCGGGCGTGAAGCGGTCCCTGGGCGAGTTGGTGCGACGTGGCCCCGGCGGTGCGGTCGCCGCGGCCTCGGCGTCCTCGGCCCCGGCGGGCTTCGCCCCCGAGCTGGATTCGGTGCGGGCGGACGCGGTGGTGGGGCTGGTGCGGATGCTGCTCGCCGCGTGAGGTGCGGCGCCGTTGCCGGGGCTGCGCCCCGGACCCCGCGCCTCAGGCTCCCCCGGCTACCGCCGGGAGGTGCCCCTGACGGGGCTGGAAGAGCGCCTCAATCGGCGCCGGGTTTTACGGCGGGTTTTACAGAGGGAACACGACGAGTGCAGGGGGACGGACGGATGGGCGGCAAGGACATGGACGCGGGGGTACGACACGAAACCGCAGACCCCGCCGGAGGCGAACGGCTCAGGCGGTGGCGGATGGTGCTCGGCGGGGGAGAGGCCGATGGCACCGGCTGCGCGCTGACCGGGCGGGACGCGGCGATGGACGCCGCGCTCGGCGCCCTGTACGGCGGGGGCGGCGAGGCGGGGTCCCGCAGGACGTCGGGGGCACGGTCGGCCGGGCTCGGCGGGTCCGCGCCGAACGTGGCCCGCTGGCTCGGGGACATCCGTACGTACTTCCCGAGCTCCGTGGTCCAGGTCATGCAGCGCGATGCCATCGAGCGGCTGGGCCTGGCCGCCCTGCTGCTGGAACCGGAGATGCTGGAGGCCGTCGAACCGGACGTGCACCTCGTCGGCACCCTGCTCTCCCTGAACAAGGCGATGCCCGAGACGACGAAGGAGACGGCGCGGGCCGTGGTCCGCAAGGTGGTCGAGCAACTGGAGAAGAAGCTTGCGGCGCGGACCCGGGCGACACTGACCGGCGCCCTGGACCGGTCCGCGCGGATCAGCCGTCCGCGCCACCGCGACATCGACTGGGACCGCACGATCCGGGCCAACCTCAAGAACTACCTGCCCGAGTACCGCACCGTCGTTCCCGAGCGGCTGATCGGCTACGGCCGGGCGGCGCAAGCGGTGAAGAAGGAGGTGATCCTCTGCATCGACCAGTCGGGTTCGATGGCGGCCTCCGTCGTCTACGCCTCCGTCTTCGGTGCGGTCCTCGCCTCGATGCGCTCGATCGCCACCCGTCTGGTCGTCTTCGACACCGCGATCGTCGATCTGACCGACCAGCTCGACGACCCGGTCGACGTCCTCTTCGGTACCCAATTGGGCGGTGGCACCGACATCAACCGCGCCCTCGCCTACTGCCAGTCGAAGATCACCCGGCCCGCCGACACCGTCGTCGTCCTGATCAGCGACCTCTACGAGGGCGGTATCCGCAACGAGATGCTGAAGCGGGTCGCCGCGATGAAGGCTGCGGGCGTGGAGTTCGTGACCCTGCTGGCCCTGTCCGACGAGGGAGCCCCGGCCTACGACCGCGAACACGCCGCAGCCCTTGCGGCGCTCGGGGCGCCGGCCTTCGCCTGCACTCCGGACCTGTTCCCGGACGTGATGGCCGCGGCGCTGGAGAAACGCCCCCTGCCGACACCCTGACGGCCGCGTCCCGGGCTTTGCTGTGAATCGGTGAATCACACGAACTTCCAGTTCAACCGTGAGGCGTTCTGTGACAGGTATCACCGCTCAGGTGTGATCTGCGATTTAGGGTCCCACGTCCCTCGGGGATAACCTGCGGGACGGACATGCCGCGTCCACGGTCACCGTGTGCGCCTTCCTTGTGACAGCGCCGTCACGTTGCCCTCCGCGGCACGCCCACGCAGATAGCAGATAACCGCGAATCACTGCGAATCTTTAAAAAGACAAGGGACGGACGCGCGTGGACCTGTTCGAGTACCAGGCGAGGGACCTCTTCGCCAAGCACGGTGTACCGGTGCTGGCCGGTGAAGTCATCGACACGCCTGAGGCGGCTCGCGAGGCCACCGAGCGGCTGGGCGGCAAGTCGGTCGTCAAGGCGCAGGTGAAGGTCGGCGGCCGCGGCAAGGCCGGTGGCGTGAAGCTGGCCGCCACCCCGGACGAGGCAGTCGCCCGGGCGACCGACATCCTCGGCATGGACATCAAGGGCCACACGGTCCACAAGGTGATGATCGCCGAGACGGCTCCGGAGATCCTGGAGGAGTACTACGTCTCGTACCTCCTCGACCGGACCAACCGCACCTTCCTCGCCATGGCGTCCGTCGCGGGCGGCATGGACATCGAGCAGGTCGCCGAGGAGACCCCGGAGAAGCTCGCCAAGGTACCGGTGAACGCCAACGAGGGCGTGACCATCGAGAAGGCCCGCGAGATCGTCGCGCTGGCGCAGTTCCCGGCCGAGGTCGCCGAGAAGGTCGCCGAGGTCCTCGTGACCCTGTGGGCGACCTTCATCGCCGAGGACGCGCTCCTCGTCGAGGTCAACCCGCTCGCGAAGGTCGCCAGCGGCGACGTCATCGCGCTCGACGGCAAGGTCTCGCTCGACGAGAACGCCGAGTTCCGCCAGCCGGGTCACGAGGAGTTCGTGGACCACGCGGCCGCGAACCCGCTCGAGGCCGCCGCCAAGGCGAAGAACCTCAACTACGTCAAGCTCGACGGTGAGGTCGGCATCATCGGCAACGGCGCGGGTCTCGTCATGAGCACCCTCGACGTCGTCGCCTACGCCGGCGAGAACCACGGTGGCGTCAAGCCCGCCAACTTCCTGGACATCGGCGGTGGCGCCTCCGCCGCCGTCATGGCCAACGGTCTCGAGATCATCCTCGGCGACCCGGACGTCAAGTCCGTCTTCGTCAACGTCTTCGGTGGCATCACCGCCTGTGACGAGGTCGCCAACGGCATCGTCCAGGCGCTCCAGCTGCTCGAGGACAAGGGCGAGGCGGTCACCAAGCCGCTGGTCGTCCGTCTCGACGGCAACAACGCCGAGCTGGGTCGCAAGATCCTCTCGGACGCCAACCACCCGCTGGTGCAGCGCGTGGACACCATGGACGGCGCGGCCGACAAGGCCGCCGAGCTCGCGGCTGCGAAGTAAGGGCAGAGGTCACAGACTCACATGGCTATCTTCCTCAACAAGGACAGCAAGGTCATCGTCCAGGGCATGACCGGTGCCACGGGCATGAAGCACACCAAGCTGATGCTGGCTGACGGCACCAACATCGTCGGCGGCGTGAACCCGCGCAAGGCCGGCACCACCGTCGACTTCGACGGCACCGAGGTCCCGGTCTTCGGCTCCGTCGCCGAGGCGATGGAGAAGACGGGCGCCAACGTCTCCGTCCTCTTCGTCCCGCCGGCCTTCTCCAAGGCCGCCGTGGTCGAGGCGATCGACGCCGAGATCCCGCTGGCCGTCGTCATCACCGAGGGCATCGCGGTGCACGACTCCGCCGCCTTCTGGGCGTACGCGACCGCCAAGGGCAACAAGACCCGGATCATCGGCCCGAACTGCCCGGGTCTGATCACCCCCGGCCAGTCCAACGCCGGCATCATCCCGGGTGACATCACCAAGCCCGGCAAGATCGGTCTCGTGTCCAAGTCGGGCACGCTGACCTACCAGATGATGTACGAGCTCCGTGACATCGGCTTCACCTCCGCCGTCGGCATCGGTGGCGACCCGGTCATCGGCACCACGCACATCGACGCCCTGGAGGCCTTCGAGGCCGACCCGGAGACCGAGCTGATCGTCATGATCGGCGAGATCGGCGGCGACGCCGAGGAGCGTGCGGCGGACTTCATCGCGAAGAACGTCACCAAGCCGGTCGTCGGCTACGTCGCGGGCTTCACCGCCCCCGAGGGCAAGACCATGGGCCACGCGGGCGCCATCGTCTCCGGCTCCTCCGGCACGGCGCAGGCCAAGAAGGAGGCCCTCGAGGCCGCCGGCGTGAAGGTCGGCAAGACGCCGACCGAGACCGCGAAGCTGGCGCGCGAGATCCTCGCCGCCAAGTAAGCGGGACGCGACACTGCACGGGCGTGGCCCGCACCCCTCGGGGGGTGCGGCCCACGCCCGTTCTCATCGGCTCATTCGACCTTCGGGGCGATCCGTGCCGGTCCGGCCTCCGGGTCGGCGAGCAGTTTGTCGTGGAGCTGTTTGCTCCGTTCGGTGAGTTGCTGGGGTCCGGCGAGCGGGGGCACGCCGGAGACGCTCTCGCCGGGCGCCAGCGGGGGCTCGTAGTGGGTGGGCGCGGTCATGACCGTGTAGGCCGTCGAGACGGCGATCATCGCCGTCAGGCTGAGGGTCGCGCGGGTCCACATCCGGGTGCGCCGCTCCCCGCCGCCGCGGACGGCGACCGCCGGGCGCAGGTCGAGGTCGACGGCCGGTCGTAGCGCGGTGAGCAGGTCGCGCAGCAGCGCCGACTGCTTTTCGAGCGGTACGTCGGCCAGTTCGGGGATCCGGTCGGCGAGGTCGGCGTGCGCGTGCACGAGCCGGTTGCCCGCGGTGGGCGTGGTCGCCTCGGTCTCGGCGGCGGTGTCGGGGAGGTCGAGGCCGACGCCGTCGTAGAGCAGGACGGTACGGCGGTTCGCGGGGGAGAGCGCGAGCAGGGCGTCGAGCAGGATCCGGTCGGAGGGTTCGGCGGGCGGCTTGTCGAGATGGCGGTGGGCGCGCCGGAACCGGTGCCAGGGGGAGAGCGCGTACTCGTACGCGATCGCGCGCACCCAGCCCACCGGGTCCGGGTCGGCGGCCACCTCGGGCCACCGGTCCCAGGCCTGGACGAAGGCCTTCTCCACGGCCTCCAGGGCGAGTGACCGGCGGCCGGTGAGCAGGTAGGCCTGCCGGGCGAGGTCGTGGGCGGCGTGGGCGTAGAGGGCGTCGAAGGCCTCGGCGGGCCCCGGCGCGGGGACCCTCGCGGGGGCCTCGACGGGGGCCTCGACGGGGGTCTCGACGGAGGCATCGACGGGGAGCTCGGCGGGCTCGGTCCGCGCGTCCGCGGACGGTCCGTCCGCGGCGGGTCCGTCCGGGGCGGGTGGGTCCGCGGCGGGTTCCTCGGCGGCGGCCTTCGCCTGCTTCGCCTCTCCGGGCGCCCCGGCGGGACCGGCCTCCTGCGGCAGGGCGGCCAGGTGCCCCAGGAACTGCATGTACAGCTCGCGCTTGCGCCCGCGGGGGTCCGTGCGGCCCGATTCCCAGGAGCGGACGGTCGCCGCGGTGACGCCCACGGCCGAGGCGACCTCATCGTGCGTCAGTTCCGCCGCCTCGCGCAGTCTGCGGCGCTCCTTGGGGGCGGGCAGGCTCAGCTCCGAGTCCTCTGGGGAGGTCGTCTCGACGCTTGGTGTCATGCCACACTCCCCGCAAACTGGACGATCTGGGCGAAAAAGTACATAAACGTATATTGAGCGACACCACGGGCATTCGCCTGTTACCAGTCCATAGCGCGTGTCGTTGGCACCATGGCGGGGTGACCCAAGTGACCGAACGCGGGACCCCGTTGTCAGCGGCCCCGCGAGCCGGCGTGCGGCGCCGTTCACCGGCCGCCGCCGCATGCGTCGTGGGCGGAGCCGTGGCGGCCGGACTCGGGCTCGGCTTCCTCGCCGTGCTCGTCATCGTGCTGTGGATCAGTTCCCCCTACCCCGACAGCGGCCCCGGTGGGGCCCTGCACCTGGCCGCCGGGCTGTGGCTGCTCGCCCACGGGACGGAGCTGGTGCGCTACGACACCCTCTCCGGCGTCCCCGCACCCGTCGGCATGACGCCCCTGCTCCTCGTCGTGCTGCCCGTGCTGCTCATGCGGCGGGCCGCCCGGCTGGGGAGCGCCACCGAGGACGACGACGAGGAGGTGCTGCCCGCCGGAGCCGTGTTCTCGGCCGTGCTCTGCGGCTATCTCGCGGTCGGGGCCCTCGTCACGGTGTACGCCGCCGGCGGCCCGCTGTCGGCCGACCCCATCAGTGCGGCCTGGCACATCCCGCTGGTGGCCGTACTCGCCGCCGCAACCGGGGTGTGGGGGGCCCGGGGGCGTCCGCTCGGACCGCTGCCGTCCTGGCTGCCCGGGTGCGTACGGAAGGCTGCCGTGCGCCCCCGCTACGCGCTGGCGCTCCGGGCGGGCGCGGGCGGCGCCCTGGTGCTCCTGGGCGGCGGCGCGCTCGTCGTCGGCGCCTCGCTCGCGTGGCACGGCGCCGAGGTCCAGTCCTCCTTCCTGTCGCTGACCGGGGTCTGGTCGGGCCGCTTCGCCGTCCTGCTGCTCGCACTCACCCTGATCCCCAACGCCATGGTCTGGGGAGCGGCCTACGCGCTCGGGCCCGGCTTCGCCCTGGGCGCCGACGCGACGGCTACCCCGCTCGGTTTCCCGGGCGCGCCGGGACTGCCCCGCTTCCCGCTGCTGGCGGCGCTCCCGGCCGAGGGCCCCGGAACCCCGTTGACCTGGGCGGTCGCCGGGGTTCCGGTGGTCGCCGGGCTCGCGGTGGGCTGGTTCGCGGTACGCCGGGCACGCGAGGTCTCGTACGGGGAGACCGCGCTCACGGCGGCCCTCGGTGCGGTGGTGTGCGGTCTGGCGATGGCCGGGCTCGCGGCGGCCTCGGCGGGGCCGCTGGGCTCGCGGCTGCTGTCGGAATTCGGGCCGGTGTGGTGGACCACCGGGGTGGCGGCCTTCGTCTGGACGGCGGTACTGGCCGTGCCGGTCGCGGTGGCGGTGCACGCGTGGCGGACCCGCCCGGCCATCGGGCCGTCCGCCCTGGACGCCGATGAAGCGGTGGCCGTGGACGACGGGTGGCACGACAGCGGGGTGCGGGAGGTCCGGTGGGCGGCGATGCGGCAGGCTGCGGGGGCGCTGATTCCGGACATTGCGGTTCCCCCGGTACCGGTACCTCCGGTGGTTCCTGCGGTTCCTGGGGTTCCTGGGGTTCCTGCGGGTGTGCCCGGGGGGCGGGCGCGGCGGGCCGTGACCGTGGTGTCCGGGCTGGATCTGGATCCTGGTCTGCTGGCCGGGCCGGGTGGCGTGGCCGGCGCGGCTGAGGTGGCCGAGGTGGCCGAGGTGGCCGAGGCGGTGTCAGTGCCGTTGGCTCCGCAGGTGGTTGGGGCGCGGGTGCTGGCCCGGCGGAAGCCGCCACCGGAGTAGGCCGTTCGGGTGTGGCGCCGCCGCTGGGGCTCCGCCCCAGACCCCGCGCCTCAAACGCCGGCGGGGCTGGAAGGGTGCCTCAAGCGCCGGCGGGGCTGGGGAGGGCGCCTACTGGCGGACCTTCAGGATGTTGCCCACCAGGTTGTTCGGGAGGAGGGTGTTGCACTGGAGTTCCGCCGACTGGGTGAGGGCGTCGTCGCGGCAGACGTAGAAGTCCTTGTAGGCGAGTTGCAGGGCGTACGAGCCGAACGCCAGCAGGATCGCCAGGGAGGCCGTGACCAGGCCGCTCACCGCCGCGGTGCGCTGGGGGCGGGCCGCCGGGCCCAGGGCGTCCAGGCCGGACGGTGCCGCCGGGGCGCCCTCGGCGGTCGCCGCGGCGGGCTTGCCGCGCAGCGCGCTGATGCCCCAGTAGAGGGCGAGCACCCCGAGCAGCAGTGCGACCGACGGGATCTGGAAGATCCCGAAGAAGGAGCCCCACATGCCGGCCAGCAGCGCGTAGCGCGCACGGCGCTGGATTGGGTCCGTCGGGTCCCATCGCGCCGGACCCCGCTGGCCGTCCGAGTCCTTCTGGCCGTCGCCGTTCCCGCCGCCACCGCCGCTGCGCGGCTGCCACGGCTGGTCGGGCCGGCCTTCCGGCGGAGCCGCGAAGGGGTTGTCGTCGGTGGGGGAGTCGGGCTGACGGCGGTCCGGCATCGGGTGTGTTTCTTCCCCTGTGTCATGGACGTCGCGGGGACGTCGTGGCGAGGTGAGGCCAGTTCGTGGCTTGTACGCCAGACGCTACCGCCCGGCCGTCCCCCCGTCCCTCGGGGGCCGTCCCGTGTACCGGTATCGTTGCAGGCGGTCCGTTGCTTCGTATGGTTCCCCATATATCGGTACCCCGAAGTTTCGTACGACCACACAAGACGAACACCGCAATCCCGCGAGAAAGGGCCTCCCATGGCCGCCTCCCGCCTGGTCGTGCTGGTCTCCGGTTCCGGCACCAACCTCCAGGCCCTGCTCGATGCCATCGACGCCCACCCCGGCGGATCCGAGGGCTTCGGTGCCGAAGTCGTCGCCGTGGGAGCCGACCGCGAGAACATCGCCGGCCTGGAGCGGGCGGAGAAGGCGGGGATCCCCACCTTCGTCTGCCCGGTCAAGGGCTACGACAGCCGCGCGGAGTGGGACGTCGCCCTCACCGAGGCGACCGACGCGTACGCGCCGGACCTCGTGGTGTCCGCGGGATTCATGAAGATCGTGGGCAAGGTGTTCATCGACCGCTTCGGCGGCCGGTTCATCAACACCCACCCCGCCCTCCTCCCCGCCTTCCCGGGTGCGCACGGCGTACGGGACGCCCTCGCCTACGGCGCGAAGGTCACCGGCTGCACGGTCCACTTCGTGGACAGCGGCGTGGACACCGGTCCGATCATCGCCCAGGGTGTGGTCGAGGTCCGGGACGAGGACGACGAAGCCGCTCTCCATGAGCGCATCAAGGAAGTCGAGCGCCAGCTGCTCGTCGATGTCGTGGGGCGCCTGGCCCGGCACGGCTACCGCATTGAGGGACGAAAGGTAACAATCCAGTGACCGCCGCAGACACCGCAGCGAGCAACGACCCGACCACGACCCAGCGGCCGATCCGGCGTGCGCTCATCAGCGTCTACGACAAGACGGGACTGGAAGAGCTGGCCCTCGGGCTGCACGGGGCGGGCGTCGCGCTCGTCTCCACCGGCTCCACCGCCTCGAAGATCGCCGCCGCCGGGGTGCCCGTCACCAAGGTGGAGGAGCTGACCGGCTTCCCCGAGTGCCTGGACGGCCGGGTCAAGACCCTGCACCCGCGCGTGCACGCCGGCATCCTCGCCGACCTGCGCCTGGAGGACCACCGCAACCAGCTCGCCGAGCTGGGCGTCGAGCCCTTCGACCTGGTGGTCGTCAACCTCTACCCCTTCCTGGCGACCGTCCAGTCGGGCGCCACGCCCGACGAGTGCGTGGAGCAGATCGACATCGGCGGCCCGTCGATGGTCCGCGCCGCCGCCAAGAACCACCCTTCGGTCGCGGTCGTCACCAGCCCGGCCCGCTACGCCGACGTCATCGCGGCGGCCCAGGGCGGCGGCTTCGACCTCACCGCCCGCAAGCGGCTCGCGGCGGAGGCCTTCCAGCACACCGCCGCCTACGACGTGGCCGTGGCCTCCTGGTTCACGAACGCCTACGCCCCGGAAGCCCCCGAGGACGACGCCGCGGCGCTGCCCGAGTTCCTGGCCGGCGCCTGGGAGCGCAAGTCGACCCTGCGCTACGGCGAGAACCCGCACCAGGCCGCCGCCCTCTACACGGACGGACAGCCGGGCGGACTCGCCAACGCCGAGCAGCTGCACGGCAAGGAGATGTCCTTCAACAACTACGTGGACACCGAGGCCGCGCGCCGCGCCGCCTACGACCACGACGAGCCCTGCGTCGCGATCATCAAGCACGCCAACCCGTGCGGCATCGCGGTCGACGCGGACGTCGCCGCGGCCCACCGCAAGGCGCACGCCTGCGACCCGCTGTCGGCCTTCGGCGGCGTCATCGCCGTCAACCGTCCGGTGACCGTCGAGCTCGCCGAGCAGGTCGCGGAGATCTTCACCGAGGTCATCGCCGCCCCCGCCTACGAGGACGGCGCGGTCGAGATCCTGGCCAAGAAGAAGAACATCCGCGTCCTGAAGGTGGACGGCACCCCGCACCAGCCGGGCGACCTCAAGCCCATCTCCGGCGGTGCGCTGCTCCAGCAGAGCGACCTCTTCCAGGCCGAGGGCGACGATCCGGCCAACTGGACCCTGGCCACCGGCGACGCCCTGTCCCCGGCGGAGCTCGCCGAGCTGGCCTTCGCGTGGAAGGCCTGCCGGGCCGTCAAGTCCAACGCGATCCTGCTCGCCAAGGACGGCGCCTCGGTCGGCGTCGGCATGGGCCAGGTCAACCGTGTCGACTCCGCGAAGCTCGCCGTCGAGCGGGCGGGCGCCGAGCGCGCGCAGGGCGCGTACGCCGCGTCCGACGCCTTCTTCCCGTTCCCGGACGGGCTGGAGATCCTGACGGCCGCGGGCATCAAGGCCGTGGTCCAGCCGGGCGGTTCGGTCCGTGACGAGCAGGTCATCGAGGCGGCGCAGAAGGCCGGCGTGACCATGTACTTCACCGGGACCCGGCACTTCTTCCACTGAGTCCGGCCCGTCTGACACACGGCGAAGGCCGCGCCCCGTACTGCGGGACGCGGCCTTCGCCGTATGCGTACGGGACGGTCAGTACTGGGGACGGCGGAAGTAGTCCCCGGCCTTGGCGAGGCCGATGACGATGGTGAGGCCGAGGGCGAGGGAGATCAGGGACGGCAGTGAGGCGACCACGCCGAATCCGACCGGGACGTGCTCGTCGGTGCCGAGAGTGATCAGGTTCGCCAGGACGCCGAAAGCGGCGAAGAAGGTCTGCAGCGATCCGTAGATGATGCCGGAGACACGGACGCCGCCCCGACCCTTGGCCATCTTGGCCGCGGTCAGGATGGGCCACAGGGACAGGCCGATGAAGACGATTCCGATGACGACGCCCACGGTGCCGGCGACGGCGCTCAGCTCCTCCGCGGAGGAGCTGGAGGAGCTCGAGGAGCTGGAGGAGCCGGCCTCCGCGAGCACCGCGGCGAACACGGCGCCCCCGATGATCGCGAACAGGCCGCCCAGCACCTGCAGAGCGCCCACGATGAAGAGGATGACGCGGGCCGCCTTCGCACCGCCCGGCATCTCCATGTGCGCACCCGGGTACCCGCCGGGACCGCCCGGGTAGCCCTGCGGGGCCTGCTGCAGGTAGGCGTAGCCGCTCTGCGGAGGAATGCCCTGGGGTGCCTGCTGGGGGTAGCCGTAGCCGGGCTGCCCCTGCGGCGGCGGCTGCTGTCCGTACGGGTTCTGCGGTTCGCCGAAGCTCATGTTGGGGTGTTCCTCCGTGGAAGTGCGGGGACGCACGGCTGAGCACGGAGGAATCCTTGCACGGTGCGGTCCCGCCCCCCGGCACTGCCCGCGGTACATCAGTCGATTCATCGTGGTCCGGCGGGCCCGGGCTTGTCCAGTCGGTTAGGTTACGGCCGGTGACTTGTTGTGCAAGTGCAATGAACCCTGAGCCCCTGCGAGTGCCTTGACTGGAACCGGGGCCGCCTCATCCGGGAGGATGGGGGCATGACCGCCCAGATTCTCGATGGCAAGGCCACCGCCGCAGCGATCAAGTCCGAACTGACCGCCCGCGTGGCGGCCCTGAAGGCCCGGGGCATCACCCCCGGCCTCGGCACCCTCCTGGTCGGTGACGATCCGGGCAGCCGCTGGTACGTGAACGGCAAGCACAAGGACTGTGCCGAGGTCGGCATCGCCTCCATCCAGCGCGAACTGCCCGGGACGGCCTCCCAGGAAGACATCGAGGCGGTCGTCCGGGAGCTCAACGCCAACCCGGAGTGCACCGGCTACATCGTCCAACTCCCGCTCCCCAAGGGCATCGACACCAACCGGGTCCTGGAGCTGATGGATCCGCTGAAGGACGCCGACGGTCTGCACCCGATGTCGCTCGGCCGACTGGTGCTGAACGAGCCGGGACCGCTGCCCTGCACCCCGTACGGGATCGTCGAACTGCTGCGCCACCACGACGTCGGCATCAACGGCGCGCACGTCGTCGTCCTCGGCCGCGGGATCACCGTCGGGCGCTCCATCGGCCTGTTGCTGACCCGCAAGTCCGAGAACGCCACCGTGACGCTCTGCCACACCGGTACGCGCGACCTCTCCGCGCAGCTGCGCCAGGCGGACATCATCGTCGCGGCGGCCGGTGTCCCGCACCTGGTCAAGCCGGAGGACGTGAAGCCGGGCGCGGCCGTGCTCGACGTGGGCGTCAGCCGCGACGGGGAAGGGAAGATCGTTGGCGATGTGCACCCCGGCGTGGCCGAGGTGGCCGCGTGGATCTCGCCGAACCCGGGCGGGGTCGGCCCGATGACCCGCGCCCAGCTGCTCGTCAATGTCGTCGAGGCGGCGGAACGGACCACCAGTGCAGGCTGAGTCGGACGCGGAGAACGCGACGGGCGGCGGCGCGGCCCGGACGAACGGCACCCCCGTCGCTCCGGTCGTGCCCGCGACGCCCGTCGCGGCCGGTCCCGTCGCGGCCGGTCCCGCCAAGGCCGGCGCCGAGGCGCCGGTCAGGTCCCGCCGCTTCCCCTCCATCACCCGGGACACCGCGCGCCCCGAGGGCAGCGGCCGGGCCGTTCCGGGGGCCGTGTCCACGCCGGCCCGTCAGTGGCCGATGCTCAGCGTGCTCACCGCGACGGCGGTCGGACTGTTGGCCACGGCCTTCGGGCACCCGCGGGTCGGCTGCCTGGCCATCGGCCTGGCCCTGATCGCGGCCTCGGTGATGCGGCGCGTGCTGCCCTCGGTGGGCATGCTCGCGGTGCGCTCCCGTTTCACCGACATGATCACCTACGGGCTGCTGGGCGTGGCGATCACGCTGCTCGCGCTGGTGATGGCAGCGCCCAAGCCGTGGCTGGTGCTCCCGTTCATGGAGAGTGCGGTCCGCTTCACCGTGCGGTGAGCGGCGCGCGTGACGCGGGCGAAGCGAGCGCGGCCTCCGCGGGATTCGACGCCGTGCCCGTGGCCCGCGCGGCGAACGCCTGCGTCAAGTCGGTCGAAGGACACCGGACGGGCCGGGCCTTCCTGGTCGAATAGCGGTCCGAGGACCGGTCGAACCTTCGAACGCCGGGGTCCGTGTGCCGTGCACCACACGGACCCGGGGGTTAGCCCGGTCCCGGGTCGGATAGCCTGACCGCGGATGTCTCTTCACGTCAAGATTTACTGGGGAGCGGCGTCCTCCAGCACATGGGGCAGGGACGCCCCACCGCCAGCTGTCTAACGGAGAAGGCCATGACCCGCACTCCCGTGAATGTCACCGTGACCGGCGCCGCCGGCCAGATCGGCTACGCGCTGCTCTTCCGCATCGCTTCCGGTCACCTGCTCGGCGCGGACGTGCCGGTCAAGCTCCGTCTTCTGGAGATCCCCCAGGGCATGAAGGCCGCTGAGGGCACCGCCATGGAGCTTGACGACTGCGCCTTCCCGCTGCTCGCCGGCATCGACATCTTCGACGACCCGAACCAGGGCTTCGACGGTGCGAACGTCGCGCTGCTCGTGGGCGCCCGCCCGCGTACCAAGGGCATGGAGCGCGGCGACCTGCTCGCCGCCAACGGCGGCATCTTCAAGCCGCAGGGCCAGGCCATCAACGCGCACGCCGCGGACGACATCAAGGTTTTGGTCGTGGGCAACCCGGCCAACACCAACGCGCTCATCGCGCAGGCCGCCGCCCCGGACGTACCGGCCGAGCGCTTCACCGCGATGACCCGCCTGGACCACAACCGCGCGATCTCGCAGCTGGCCGCCAAGACCGGTAGCGCCGTCTCCGACATCAAGCGCCTGACCATCTGGGGCAACCACTCGGCGACCCAGTACCCGGACATCTTCCACGCGGAGATCGCCGGCAAGAACGCCGCCGAGGTCGTCAACGACGAGCTGTGGCTGGCCGACACCTTCATCCCGACCGTCGCCAAGCGCGGCGCCGCGATCATCGAGGCCCGTGGCGCGTCCTCGGCCGCCTCGGCCGCCAACGCCGCGATCGACCACGTGCACACGTGGGTCAACGGCACCGCCGAGGGCGACTGGACCTCGATGGGCATCCCGTCGGACGGCTCTTACGGCGTCCCGGCCGGTCTGATCTCCTCCTTCCCCGTCACCTGCAAGGACGGCAAGTACGAGATCGTCCAGGGCCTGGACATCAACGAGTTCTCCCGCACCCGCATCGACGCCTCCGTCCAGGAGCTGTCCGAGGAGCGCGACGCGGTCCGCGAGCTCGGCCTGATCTGATCCGGTCACCCGACTCGATCCGCACGTCCGAAGGGCCCCGGCGCATTGCGCCGGGGCCTTTTGGCGCGATCGAGCCTGTCGCGCCCCCGGTGATCGCCTTAGCGTTTCCCTCCGCACACCGAAAGGGGGATTCGGTGACAGGCACCGCGGACGACAGAACTCCGGTGCACCCTTCGCTCAGCGAAGCGGGCCGACTGTTGTGTGCCGGCAGCTATCTCGACGCCGCGTACCGCGACCGGGTGATCCAGGAGCTCTACGTCCACGAGGAGCGCTACGTCGCGCCCTCCTACGGCTTCGACGCCTCCCGCGTCCTCGCCCACGCGCTCCAGGCCCGCCGTGCCGAAGCGGCCTGGGCCTCGGCCGTCCTGGCGGTGTGGGGCCTCGGGCTGTTGCTGGCCCAGCCGCTCATGCTCTTCCTGCTCCTCCCGGCCGCCTTCCTGAGCGGTGCCGGGCGGATCGCGCGCCGCCGGAAGAAGACGGGGCGCGGCAGCCGGTTCTTCGAACTCCTCCTGCGCGGCTGCGGCTACCTGCTGCTCCTCGACGTCGGTCTGGGCCTGCTGGCCGGTGCGATCGACGGTCAAACGGGCGTGGGAGGGACCGACGATTCGGCCCTGACCTTCAAGGTCATGCAGCGGGCGTTCGAGCTGGCGCCGTTCGACACCTTCTTGGCGCTGCCCGTGTTCGGCGCCGCGATCGCGAGCGACTACGCCTGGACCGCCCTGATCGTCTTCGCCCTGTTGACCCTGGTCGTCGGCCTCCAGCGGGGCCACTTCGCCCGCGTCATCAGCACCTCGCTCAGCCGGACGCGGTACGCCGACCCGAACGCCGACCCCGCCTCCGGCCGCCGGTTCGCCAGGATCCGCGACCGGATCCTGCGGACGCAGCACAGCCGCCTGGTCATCTACGACGTCGACGATCCGTTCTGCGGCGCCGGCGCGCCCTACCGCCCCTGGCACCTGTCGGTCGAGCTGCGCCCGCGCGCGGAGGGGGTCGATCCCGAACCGCTGGACAACGAGCGGATCATGGCCCGGATCCGGCCGCGGCTGGAGGCGCTGCGCGTCCCGTCGCCGCACGGCTCGCCGGAGGCCGAGCAGGCCGTACTGGACCGGCTGCGGGAACTGGTCATCGACGAGTGCGTGTTCCTGCCGGCGTCCGGGCTGCCCGCGGCGCACGAACCGGACCTCTCGGACCGGGCGTTCGAGGCGCACCGGGCCGCAGCGGTGGAGGAGGGCGGGGAGCGCCGCCGCCACTTCCTGCGGGTACGGGTCGGCGGCTGGGACGAGAACCTCGTCGTCACCGTCTTCGTACGCGTCCACACCCAGGGCGGGATGCTGATGCTGGAGGTGGCGCCGCACGTGCTGCTGCCCGTACGGCCCCGGTTCCAGGAGGCCGACGACGTGGCCCGGCGCCACCTGCGGAACAACCCCTTCGCCAAGACGGTCTGGGCGCTCAAGCACGCCCCGCGCTCGCTCACCAAGGCGCTCACCGCCCTCGCGGGCGGCAGCCGTGGCCCGTGGCAGATCGCCACGGAGGGTCACGGCGGCGCGCTCCCGGCCGGTCCGGCCGTGTCCGTGCGCGAGCTGGCGGCGCAGGAGGACGCCTCCCTCTTCCAGCTGATGGACCTGGACCGGTACTTGAAGACCATTCAGGACCGGATCGTCGGCGGTGTGACCCTCGCCCTGCACGAAGCGGGCTGGCACACGCAGGAGTTCGCGCAGCGGGCGGTCACCGTCGCGGAGGGCGGGGTGTACATCCAGTCGGTGAGCCACAGCGCGTTCAGCGTGGGCGGCAGCGGGCACCACAACCAGACGAGCCACCACACAGGCAGGGGAGACCGGCAGTGACGCAAGACGGGGGAGCCGGGGAAGTGCGGATCAACCGCATCGAAGGCAGCGCCTTCAGCATCGGCGGCACCAACAACACCAACACCACGATCCACCAAGGCGGTACGGGGGCGGGCGCCCCGGGCGCGGCGGAACTGCTGGAGGCCGTACGGGAGCTGCGCATCGCCCTCGTCCGCCTGCCCCGCAGCGCCGACCGGTCGGCGCTCGACGCCGAACTGGACGAAGCCGCCGGCGAGCTGGAGGAGGCCGGGGAGATCCGGCCCGGCCTGCCCGCCCGGCTCAGGGGTGCGCTCCAGCGCTGGGCCCCGCTGGTGGACTCGGTGAACGCGGCCGCCGCCCTCGGAGGGCTGCTCGCCTCGCTGGGGAGCTGACCGGTGGCCACGGGTGGCGGTGCCCACTGGAATCCGCAGTCGCAGCGCTGGGAGCGGACGGAGCGGCCCCCGCCGCCCCCACCGCCCCCGCCCTCGTACCCGCCCCGCCCACCAGGGGGCGGCCCGGGAGGCCCGGGTGGGCAGGCCGACCCGGGCCGGGAACGCTCGTGGCGGGGCCCGCTGCTGGTGGCCCTCGGGGCGGCGGTGCTGGGTGGCTGCGCCGTGGCGGGATGGTTCGTACTGGGCGGCGGGGAGCCGAAGGCACCTGCCGCAGCCCCGTCGGCTCCGGGCACGCCGGCCCCGCCGTCCGGTACGGGGCCGGACGCGTCCCCGTACCCGCCCCCCTCCGTCTCCGTCTCCTCCTCCGCGTCGCCCTCGGTCCCGCCGGCGTACTCGGTGGTGCGCGACGACGGCGGCTTCTCGGTCGCGGTCCCCACGGGCTGGGAGCGCAGCCACGACGAGACCGGCAGCGGTTCCTTCTACCGGCGGCCCGGGGACCGCAGCGCGCTGGTCCAGATCTTCCGCGTCGCCGAGCCGGACGGCGTTGGAGCGTGCGAGCTGCTGCGGACCTCCTCGCAAGCCCTCGGAAGCCGTCCCGGCTACCGGGAGGTCTCCCTCGATCCGGTGTCCGGTGGGTCCTGCGAGCTGGTGTACGAGTACGACAACGAGGAGTCGCACGGCCGTCGCCGCGCGATCGAGCGGATCACCGTCGCCCCGGACGGTCGGCGGTGGGCGCTGCTGGCGGCCGGACCGGCCGCCGACGGCACGACGGTGCGCGCGAACCTGACGGCGGCCGTGGAGTCTTTCAGGCCGGAATGACCCGGCCGGAACGACCGGTCCTACTTGTACATGCCCGGGGTGTAGTGGCCCGGCACCATGCGGGTGGTGACACCGATGCGGTTCCAGACGTTGATCGTCGCGATGACGGCGATCAGCTGGGCGAGCTCGCGCTCCTCGAACTGCTCGGCGGCCTTCTCGTAGACCTCGTCGGGCACGAAGCCGTCCGTCAGGACGGTGACGGCCTCGGTGAGCTCGATCGCGGCGAGCTCCTTCTCGGTGTAGAAGTGCCGCGACTCCTCCCAGGCGCCCAGCTGGATGATGCGTTCGACGCTCTCACCGGCGGCGATCGCGTCCTTGGTGTGCATGTCGAGGCAGAAGGCGCAGTGGTTGAGCTGGGAGGCCCGGATCTTGACGAGTTCGACCAGGGAGGGATCCAGACCCTTCTTGGAGGCGATCTCCAGGGCGAGGACGGCCTTGTAGACCTCGGGGGCGAGCTTGGCCATGTGGATGCGCGGGGTGTGCTCGGGGGCGTGTTCGTTCGTGATCGTCATGTGATCCACCGTAGGACGCAGGCGGCCCACCGATATGGTCCATATCCATGACGGAATCGTGGGCCACTTTCGGTGCCGACCTGCATCTGCACCTGGACCTCACCGCCGGACGCGGCCTGCGGGCCGGTCTGACCGAGGCCCTGCGCGAAGCCGCGCGCAGCGGACGGCTGGCGGCCGGCACCCGGCTGCCGTCGTCCCGCACCCTCGCCGCCGACCTGGGCATCGCCCGGAACACGGTCGCCGAGTCGTACGCCGAGCTCGTCGCCGAGGGCTGGCTGACGGCCCGCCAGGGTTCCGGCACCCGCGTCGCCGAACGGGCCCGCCCGCGCCGGTCCGCGGCCGCCGCCCCCGTACGGCGCCCCGCGCGCAAGGGGCCCGCGTACAGCCTGATCCCCGGCTCCCCGGACCTGGGCGGCTTCCCGCGCGCGGCCTGGCTGTCAGCGGCCCGGCGCGCGCTGACCGATGCGCCGAACGAGGCCTTCGGGTACGCGGCCGACCCGCGCGGCCGCATCGAGCTGCGGCAGGCGCTGGCCGGATACCTGGCGCGGGCGCGCGGGGTGTACGCGGATCCCGACCGGATCGTGCTGTGCGCGGGCTTCCTGCACGGGCTGAAGCTGCTCGCGGCGGTGCTGAGGGCGCGGCGGGTGCGCGAGGTGGCGGTGGAGGGCTACGGCCTGGACTTCCACCGGGACGAGCTGGTGCGGGCGGGGCTGCGGACGAGCCCGCTCGGCGTGGACGGGGAGGGGGCCCGGACGGGGGAGCTGACCGCGGCGGCGGGAGCGGTGCTGCTGACCCCGGCGCACCAGTTCCCGACGGGCGTCGCCCTGACCCCGGCCCGACGGGCGGCCGCGGTCGACTGGGCCCGGACCACGGGCGGGCTCATCCTGGAGGACGACTACGACGGGGAGTTCCGCTACGACCGCCAGCCGGTCGGCGCGCTGCAGGGCCTGGACCCGGACCGGGTGGTGTACCTCGGGACGGCCAGCAAGTCGCTGGCGCCCGGGCTGCGGATGGGCTGGATGGTGGTCCCGCCGGGGCTGCTGGAGGAGGTGCTGGCCGCCAAGGGCCCCACGGACTGGGCCACCAGCGCGCTGGATCAGCTCACGCTGGCGGAGTTCCTCACCTCCGGGGCCTACGACCGGCACGTGCGCGGGATGCGGCTGCGGTACCGGCGGCGCCGGGACGAGCTGGTGGCGGCGGTGGGGGACCGGGTGGGCGTGTCGGGGATCGCGGCGGGGCTACACGCGGTGCTGGACCTCCCGGAGGGGCTGGAGCGGTCGGTCCTGCAGTCGGCGGCCTGGCAGGACCTGGCGTTGCACGGGCTCTCCGCCTTCCGCCACCCGCAGGCCGAGTTCGCGCCGCGGGACGCGCTGGTCGTCGGCTACGGGACGCCGTCGGACAGCGCGTGGTCCCCGACGCTGGCGGCCCTGTCGGCGGCACTGCCGTGACGCGTGCCCTGCGGCGCCGTTGCCGGGGGCGCCGCCCCCGGACCCCCGCGCCTCAATCTCCCCCAGCTACCGCTGGGAGGTGCCCCCTGGCGGGGCTGGAAGATCGCGGCGGAGTGGTCGGGAGCCGGGCGCCGGGTCGGCCCTGTTCAGCCGGCCGGGTCGGGCTCCGCCGGGGTCGGGGGTTCGCCGAAGCGGGCCAGGGCCAGGGAGCCGGCCACGGCCACCGCGAAGCCCGTCACCGCCAGCCAGGCCAGGCCCTCGCGGGTGCTGTCGCCGAGCCAGACCACGCCCACCACCGCCGGGCCGATCGTCTCGCCGATCACCATGCCCGCCGTCGCCACCGTCACCGAGCCGCGCGCCAGGGCCGAGGTGAGGAGCAGGAAGGCCGCGCCGCCGCCCAGCAGGAGGGCGTACAGGGCCGGGTTGCGCAGGTCCCACGGCGAGTCGATGAGCCGTACCGAGACCTCCACCACCCCGAAGCCCGTCCCCGCCGCGAGGCCGAGCACCAGCGCGCGCGGGCCGTCCGGGAGCCGGCCCGCGACCACGCCGACCAGCAGCACCAGTCCGGCCACCGCCAGCATTCCCACTTCCAGCGCCGCCGACCCGGTACCCGTGCCCTCCTCCCCGGCGGAGAGCCCCAGCATCAGCAGCCCCGCGCACACCACCGCCACCGCGCCCCATTCGGTCCGGGACAGCCGCGCCCGCAGCAGCCGCGCCGCGACCACCGCCGTCACCGCCAGGCTGGCCGCCAGCGCCGCCCCCACCGCGTAGATCGGGACGTGCCGCAGGGCGATGATCTGGAGCACGAAGCCGGCTCCGTCGAGGGCCAGACCCGCCAGGTACCGCCACTGCCGCACGGCCCGCAGGAACAGCGCCGTGTCCACTCCGGACCCGCTGCCGGGCTCCGCCGCCCGCGCCGCGACCGCCTGCAGGACCGAGGCCGTACCGAAGCAGACCGCCGCACCGAGCGCGCAAATCATCCCAATCAGCACGAACTGACTCTAGGTCACGGATCTCACAGCGGCCGGATTCCATCGGCCGGTGCCCCCGCTCTACTCTGTCGGCAGCACGCGAGGCCCCAGGGGGAGCAGCAGACATGGACAGCAGCAGCACCAATCAGCGACGCATGCGTTCCGGCGCCGTCGCCCTCGGCGGCATGGGCCTGCTCGCGGCCACCCTCGTGGCCTGCGGCAGCAGCGACGAGCCCGACAAGCGCTGCGCCTCCCGCTCCACGCTGCAGCACCTGAACAACAAGGAGTGCAAGAGCGGCGGCCGCGGCTCGTACTACTACGGCGGCTACGTGGCCGCCGGCAAGGTCGCCGGCGGCAGCTTCGAGAAGTCCGCCGTCACCCGGGGCGGCATCGGCGGGAACACCTCCGGCTCCAGCGGCGGCTGATCGCACCATGGAGCGGCACACCATCGAGCCCCGTCCCGACTGGCAGAAGATCGTCGAGGAGCAGGGGGTGATCTACCCCCTGACCCGTTACCCCGACGACTCCCTGCGCCCCTACTGGGACGAGAGCGCGTACTACTCCTTCTCGCTCCCCGAGGTCGAGGCCCTGGAGAACGTGGTCGAGGAGCTGCACGCCATGTGCCTGGCCGCGGCAGCGCACATCGTCGAGCACGACCGCTTCGCCGACCTCGGCATCACCGACCCCGGGCTCGCCGCGCAGATCGCCGAGTCCTGGCGGCGCCGCGCCGAACAGCCCTCCCTGTACGGCCGTTTCGACCTGCGCTACGACGGCACCGGCAGCCCGGCCAAGATGCTGGAGTACAACGCCGACACCCCCACCTCCCTGGTGGAGGCGGCCAGCCCGCAGTGGTTCTGGATGGAGGAACGCTTCCCCGGCGCCGACCAGTGGAACTCCCTCCACGAGCGGCTTGTCGACGCCTGGCGGCGCCAGGCCGAGCTGCTCCCGCCCGGCCCGCTGCACTTCGCGCACTCCGAAGCCGACGAGCTCGGCGAGGACCTGATGACGGTCGCCTACCTCCAGGAGACCGCCGAGCAGGCCGGCCTGGACACCCAGGCCCTGTCCGTCGAGCAGATCGGCTGGGACAGCCTGTCCGGCCGGTTCGTGGACGAGAAGCTCCGCTTCATCCGCTCCTGCTTCAAGCTCTACCCGTGGGAGTGGCTGGCCGAGGACGAGTTCGGCCCGCACGTCCTCGGCACGTACGACCACGGCGGCGGCTCCGGCTCCACCTGCTGGATCGAGCCGCTGTGGAAGATGCTGCTGTCCAACAAGGCGCTGCTCGCGATCCTGTGGGAGCTCTTCCCGGAGCACCCCAACCTGCTGCCCGCCTACCTCGACGGCCCGCGCGAGCTCGCCGAGCCCGGGTCCGCCGGCTACGTGGCCAAGCCCCTCCTCGGCCGTGAGGGCGCGGGGGTCACCCTGCACGGGGCGGGCGGGGGCGACGAGCCGTTCGTACCGCAGGACGGGGAGCGGTACTGCTTCCAGGGCCTGGCCCCGCTGCCCGACTTCGACGGCAACCGGGTGGTGCTCGGTGCATGGGTCGTCGAGGACGAGGCGGCGGGGCTCGGCATCCGCGAATCGGCGGGGCCGGTCACGGACGAGTACGCCCGCTTCCTGCCCCACGTCATCCTCTGACCGGACCGGGCGACCCTAAGCGCCGAGCACCGAGCGGAGCTGGGCCAGGCCCCAGTCCAGGTCCTCCTTGCTGATCACCAGCGGCGGGGCGATCCGGATCGTCGACCCGTGGGTGTCCTTCACCAGCACCCCGAGCTCCATCAGCTTCTCGGAGATCTCCCGGCCGGTGCCGCGCGAGGGGTCGATGTCGACGCCCGCCCACAGCCCGCGGCCGCGCACCGCGGTCACCGCGCCCCCGCCGACCAGCAGGTTCAGTTCCCGGTGCAGGTGCTCGCCCAGCTCGGTGGCGCGGCCCTGGAACTCGCCGGTCCGGAGCATCGCGATGACCTCCAGCGCGACCGCGCACGCGAGCGGGTTCCCGCCGAAGGTGGATCCGTGCTGCCCGGGCCGGAACACCCCGAGCACGTCGCGGTCGGCGACCACGGCGGACACCGGCACCACGCCGCCGCCGAGCGCCTTGCCGAGGATGTAGACGTCCGGGACGACGCCCTCGTGCTCGCACGCGAAGGTCCGGCCGGTCCGCCCCAGCCCCGACTGGATCTCGTCCGCCATGAACAGGACGTTCCGCTCGCGGGTCAGCTCCCGTACGCCGCTCAGGTACCCGGCGGGCGGCACCAGCACCCCCGCCTCGCCCTGGATCGGCTCCAGCAGCACGGCCACCGTGTTCTCGGTGACGGCGTGGGACAGCGCGGTGAGGTCCCCGTACGGAACGATCTCGAAGCCCGGCGTGTACGGGCCGAAGTGGTCGCGGGCGTCGTGGTCCGTGGAGAAGGAGACGACGGTCGTGGTCCGCCCGTGGAAGTTGTCGGCGGCGACCACGATCTTGGCGTGCCCGTCCGGGACGCCCTTGACCTCGTAACCCCACTTGCGGGCGGTCTTCACCGCCGTCTCCACGGCCTCCGCCCCCGTGTTCATGGGGAGCACCATCTCCTTGCCGCACAGCGCGGCGAGCTCGGTACAGAAGTCGGCGAACCGGTCGTGGTGGAAGGCGCGCGAGGTGAGCGTGACCCGCTCCAACTGGGCGTGGGCCGCGTCGATCAGACGGCGGTTGCCGTGCCCGAAGTTGAGGGCCGAGTACCCGGCGAGCATGTCGAGGTATCTGCGGCCCTCGACATCGGTCATCCAGGCGCCTTCCGCCGACGCGACGACCAGGGGCAGCGGGTGGTAATTGTGCGCACTGTGCGCGTCGGCGGAGCGGATGGCATCAGCAGTTGTCGACACGGGGTCTCCGATCGTCCGTCCGGGCGGGATGAAGCGCCGGGTGCAGCGGTGACGAGGGTGGCGTCACCTTCTTATCGTCGCTCGTATCGCGGACGCAGAAACCTCTCTCCCGGCGCGCCCGCTAAGGTGTCCGGTACGCACGGCGACTGGCGTACGGAGAACCAACTCCGGGGGAGTCGTGCGCGCTCGACCGCATACAGGGCCGCTCGCCTGGGCCTCGCGGGGTACCGATCACATCGACCCCGGAGGAGCCCGCCATGTCCGCGAGCCGCCATCCCGCCCTTCTCTCCACCGACCCCGAGCTGGCGTCCTTCGTCGCCGCCGAGGAAGTGCTGCAGGCACAGACCCTGCGCCTGATCCCCAGTGAGAACTACGTGTCCGCGGCCGTCCTCGAAGCCTCCGGCACCGTGCTGCAGAACAAGTACAGCGAGGGCTACCCCGGCCGCCGCTACTACGAGGGCCAGCAGAACATCGACCGCGTCGAGGCGCTGGCGATCGAACGGGCCAAGGGCCTGTTCGGCGTGGACCACGCCAACGTGCAGCCGTATTCCGGCTCGCCGGCCAACCTGGCCGTGTACCTGGCCTTCGCGAAGCCGGGCGACACGGTGATGGGCATGGCCCTGCCGATGGGCGGGCACCTCACCCACGGCTGGGGCGTCTCGGCGACCGGCTCCTGGTTCCGGGGCGTGCAGTACGGCGTCCGGGCCGACACCGGCCTGATCGACTACGACGCGGTGCGCGAGCTGGCCCTCGCCGAGCGCCCCAAGGTGATCTTCTGCGGCGGTACCGCCCTGCCGAGGACCATCGACTTCGCCGCCTTCGCCGAGATCGCCCGCGAGGCGGGCTCGATCCTGGTCGCCGACGTGGCCCACATCGCGGGTCTGATCGCGGGCGGCGCGCACCCGTCCCCGGCGGACCACGTCGACGTCATCTCCACCACCACGCACAAGACCCTGCGCGGTCCGCGGGGCGCGATGCTGATGTGCCGGGAAGAGCACGCGAAGGCCATCGACAAGGCGGTCTTCCCGGGCCTGCAGGGCGGCCCGCACAACCAGACGACCGCCGGTATCGCGGTGGCGCTGCACGAGGCGGCCCAGCCGTCCTTCACGGCGTACGCGCACCAGGTCGTCGCCAACGCCAAGGCGCTGGCCGCGGCGCTGCTGCAGAAGGGCTTCGACCTGGTCTCGGGCGGTACGGACAATCACCTGATCCTGATCGACCTGACGGGCAAGGACGTGCCGGGCAAGATCGCGGCCAAGGCTCTGGACCGGGCGGGCATCGTCGTGAACTACAACACGGTGCCGTTCGACCCGCGCAAGCCGTTCGATCCCTCGGGGGTGCGGATCGGTACGCCGTCGCTGACGTCCCGCGGGCTGTCCACGGAGCACATGCCGGTGGTGGCGGACTGGATCTCGCGCGCGGTCGACGCCGCCGCGAAGGGTGACGAGCAGGCCCTCGCCGTGATCCGTGCCGAGGTGACGGACCTGATGGCCGCCTTCCCGGCCCCGGGCCTGCCGCTCGCCTGACCGGCGGCCCGATCGCCCCGATCGCAGGCGGGGCCGGAAATTCCGGCCCCGCCTGCGATCGAGGCGCGGGTGGGGGATCCGGCCGGCGGCGGGCACGGGCCCGCCCCCGCACCTGAGAGAATGAAGCCATGGCTTCTGATCGTCCTCGCGCGCTCTCCGGCATCCAGCCCACCTCCGGTTCGTTCCACCTCGGGAACTACCTCGGAGCCATCCGCCAGTACGTCGCCCTGCAGGAGACGCACGACGCCTTCTACATGGTGGTCGACCTGCACGCGATCACCATGCCGCAGGATCCGAAGGATCTGCGCGCGAACACCCGCCTCTCCGCCGCCCAGCTGCTGGCCGCCGGCCTGGACCCCGAGCGCTGCACGCTCTTCGTCCAGAGCCACGTGCCGGAGCACGCGCAGCTCGGCTGGGTCATGAACTGCATCACCGGGTTCGGCGAGGCCAGCCGGATGACCCAGTTCAAGGACAAGTCCGCCAAGGGCGGCGTCAACAGCGCCAGCGTCGGCCTGTTCACGTACCCGATCCTCCAGGTCGCCGACATCCTGCTCTACCAGGCGAACGCCGTCCCCGTAGGCGAGGACCAGCGCCAGCACATCGAGCTGACCCGCGACCTGGCGGAGCGCTTCAACCAGCGCTACGGCCGGACCTTCACCCTGCCCGCCGCGCACATCGTCAAGGAGGTCGCGAAGATCTACGACCTCCAGGACCCGGCGATCAAGATGTCGAAGTCCGCGTCGTCCCCCAAGGGCCTGATCAACCTCCTCGACGAGCCCAAGGTCACCGAGAAGAAGATCAAGAGCGCGGTCACCGACACCGAGGCCGAGATCCGCTTCGACTCCGAGAAGAAGCCCGGCGTCAGCAACCTGCTCACGATCTACTCCACCCTCACGGGCGAGACCGTCGCCGAGCTGGAGGCCAAGTACGAGGGCAAGGGCTACGGCGCGCTGAAGACCGACCTGGCCGGCGTGATGGTCGATTTCGTCACACCGTTCAAGAAGCGGACCCAGGAATACCTGGACGACCCGGAGACGCTGGACTCCCTCCTGGCCAAGGGCGCGGAGAAGGCCCGCGCGGTCGCCGCCGAGACGCTCGCACAGGCCTACGACCGCCTCGGTCTGCTGCCCGCCAAGCACTGACGAACGCAACTACGGACAGAGAGCCCTGGCACGAAGGGGGGTGCTGCCGCCACACTGGGCGGCAGCAGTCCACAGCGACAAGCGGAGGAGAGATACGTGGGGACCGTAACGCTCGGCGTTTCGATCGCGGTCCCGGAGCCGTACGGCAGCCAGCTCCAGGAGCTGCGCGCGGGCTTCGGGGACGCTGCCGCGTACGGCATCCCCACGCACGTCACCCTCGTCCCGCCCACCGAGGTGGAAGCGGAACGGCTTCCCGCGATCAGGGCCCACCTGGTCGAGGTCGCGGCCGCCTTCCGGGCCTTCCGGATGCGGCTGGCGGGCACGGGAACCTTCCGCCCCCTCTCGCCGGTCGTCTTCGTCAAGATCGCCGAAGGGGTGGCGGGCTGCACCCGCCTCCAGAACGAGGTCCGCGACCCCCAGGGGCCGCTCGACCGGGAGCTGGCGTTCCCGTACCACCCGCACGTCACGGTCGCCCACGGGATCTCCGAGGAGGCGATGGACCTGGCGTTCACGACCCTCGCCGCGTACGACGCCGAGTGGGTCTGCGAGGGCTTCGCGCTCTACGAGCAGGGCTCGGACGGGGTCTGGCGCAAGCTGCGCGAGTACCCGTTCGGGAGCGGGCCGAACTGTGTCCCGGCGCAGGCCGGCTCACCCGCCGACCAGGCCGCCGGGGCGGCCGGGACGGCCGGAGCCGCCGGGGCGACCGTACCGCCGTCCTGACGGAGCTGGTGCGGGGCCGGGGGCAACAGCAGGGTCAGGGGGAGCCGGGCGATGCGCCGGGCACGGAATCTCAGCCTTCGCAGGACCAGGGTGTGGAACGGGCGACCCGTAGGGCGCGTTTCGGGAAAAGTCACAATCGACGACCGTAGCGGCCGGAGCGGACAATCCCGGCTATTTCCGTGAGCTGAATTACGGTGACCCCATGGACTGGCTGACGAAACTCCCGGTGATCGGGCCCCTCGCGGCCCGGCTGATGCGGACGCACGCGTGGCGTTCGTACCAACGTCTCGACCGCGTGCACTGGACCCGCCTCGCCGCCGCCATCACCTTCATCAGCTTCCTCGCGCTCTTCCCCCTGATCACCGTGGCCGCCGCGATCGGCGCGGCGCTGCTCAGCCCGGAGCAGCTGGACCGGCTGGAGAAGAACCTCTCCGAACAGGTCCCCGGCATCTCCGACCAGCTCAACATCGAGGGGCTCGTCGCCAACGCCGCCACGGTCGGTCTCGTCGCCGGCGCCCTCCTGCTCGTGACCGGTGTCAGCTGGGTCGGCTCCATGCGGGACTGCCTGCGCGCGGTCTGGGAGAAGGACGACGAGGACGACGGGAACCCGATCGCCCGCAAGGGCAAGGACACGCTCGTCCTCATCGGCCTCGGCGGTGTGGGCCTGGCCTCCGCCGCCGCCTCCATCCTCGGATCCAGCGCGGTCGGGAAGACCGCCGAATGGCTGGACATCCCCCGCGAGGGCGCGGGCGGCGCGCTGCTGCGCTCCCTCGCCTTCCTCGTCGGCGTCGTGGCCGCCTTCCTGCTGCTGCTCTACGTGCTGACCCTGCTCCCGGGCGTCGAACCGCCGCGCGGCCGACTGATCCAGGCGGCCCTCATCGGCGCGGCCGGCTTTGAGCTGCTGAAACTGCTGCTCAGCGGCTATATGCGGGAGGTCGCCGGGAAGAGCATGTACGGAGCCTTCGGCGTACCGATCGCCCTGCTGCTCTGGATCAACTTCACGGCGAAACTGCTGCTGTACGTCTCCTCCTGGACGGCCACGCGCGACGATGCGGACGGCGACGGCGCGGAAGACCCTCCGGCCGCTCCGCCGACCGCCCCGCCGGCCGGCGCGCCGGAGCCCTCCGCCGGCCGCTGAGCCGGCGCGTTCCCCCCGGGGTGCCACCCCTGGGGGGAACGCGCCGGTGGCGCACCGGTGTGGGGCCCGGTGCGCCACCGGGTGGTGCCGGAGGGAAGCTCTACCAGGTGCCGTTGCCGCAGCCGTACACCCACCGGTGCGAGGCGGCGTTGTCGTGGACCGCCTTCCACTGACCGCTGGCGTCGCCGTTGCGGGTCCAGTTGAACGACTGCGCGTTGCCCCGCAGGTTCCATTCGGTGCCGTAGCCGATGCAGGCGTAGGCGCCGGTGTTGTTCTCGTTGTAGTAGATGTTGACGTGGTCGCGGCCGCCGGCGCTGCCGCTGTTGCGGACCCAGTCGACCTTGTTCTTGACCTGGTAGGGCCAGTCGTTGGAGTTGCCGGCGTTCTGGTAGAGGTAGTTGTAATCGTCCGAGTAGGCACAGAAGTTCGTGTATCCGCAGCCGCCGTCGGCCTGCGCCGCGGTCGGAACGGCCACCACCGCCGCACCGGCGATCGCGAGCCCCGCGAGGAGCGTCCTGAGCTTGTTCATCTGGGGTCCCTCCCAATGAGTGCCGTACATGGTTCACCGCCGTTCGGCGGTACGCGACGTCAGCTCCCGGTGTGCCGGGCGACCACATCGCGAGCTGTGGGCAGGGCCGCCACCTGCAACCGACGCACGGCGTCGAAAGCGGCCCCGTTCTCGGCGCGGATCACGTCCGAAAAGCGCCGGTGCAGGTCCTGCGCGGTGTCGGCGAGCCCGGTCGAGCGGGCGCACTCGGCCTGGGCGCTCGCCATCGGCACGTCCTCGGCCTCGGCGGCCGGACCGGTCCGTGCCAGTTGTTCGTCGCGCTGCCGGACCGGGTGCGCGGCCGGGAAACCGCGCCGTCCGACGCACTCGCTCCACCCGGCCAGCGCCGTTCGGAAGGCGGGGTCCTGGTTGACCCGGCCGGTGCGCACCGCGCCGAGCTGCTTCACGGTCTCGCTGGAGCCGTACCACAGGCGGACGTCCCCGTAGAGCTGCCGCCACGACGCCGTGATGCAGCCCCGGTCGCTGTGGCTCAGCGTGCCCCCGCCGGGGTTCTCGACCGCCAGCCCCGTCGCATCGGGCCCCATGAGGGCCACCCCGAGAGCCTGCAGCCGCTGTGCGGAGAGCCCGCTCTGGTACTGGGCGCGCGGCCCCGAAGCCGCCTCCTCGTCCAGCTGCCGCTCGATCCGGCGCCCGAACCCGTGGCTGCGGGCCCAGTCCACGTCGTCCACGCCGTACGGGAAGTCCCGCCAATCCGGGTGCGGCACGCGCGGGACCGGCCAGTACGAGAATCCCTGCGCCCGCATGCAGTCCCGTACGAGCAGTTCTCCCGCGGTGTGGAGCACGTCCAGCTCGGCGGCCTCCAGGGCGCGCGGCGGGGTCCGCCGGCCGGCGCCGTCGGCCGGGAGAGCGGTCCGGGCCGCCACGGCGAGCAGTGCGCCGCAGGCCACCACGACCGCACAGGCCACCAAGACGACGGCCGACCATCTCCTCCGCATGGGAGGACCCCCTTCCCGCCGGCTTCGTGCCGACGGGAGCGAGCAAACCCTGCCGAGGCCCTCCGGTGAACCTGTGAGTTGCTAGGTGGTGCGGTTGCCGGAACCGGGCTAGCGCGGCTCCGTCTCCGGCGGTCTCAGACCAGCTCTTCGCCCCGGCCGCGGCGTCCGCGGGGCCAGCGGCGGTTGACCGCGAAGGCGCCGCCCGCCAGGACGGCCAGCACACCGCCGGCGACGGCCAGCGCGGTGCCCGCGCCGCCGCCCGAGTCCTTGCCGGCCGCCGCCGGGTCGTTCTCGTGCGACTGCGCAGGGGAGCCGTGGGAGGAGGTGTCCGCGCTCTTCGGCGGCACCAGTTCACCCACCGGCTTGACCTTCCCGGCCGCCGCGAAACCCCAGTCCAGGAGCGCGGCGGTCTGCTCGTACACCTGGTTCGCCCCGCCCCCGTCCGGGTTCATCACCGTGACCAGGAGCTTCCGGGAACCCTGCTGGGCGGCGCCGGTGAAGGTGGCCCCGGCCATCGAGGTGTTGCCGTTCTTCACCCCCGCCATGCCCTTGTACGGGGCGATCCCGGCCGCGCCCGTGAGCAGCCGGTTGGTGTTCGCGATCTCGAAGTACTCGCGCGGCTTCCCGGGCTCCTGCAGCCCGGGGAACTTCGCGCTCACCGTGCCGCAGTACTCCCTGAAGTCCTGCTTCTGCAGTCCGGAGCGGGCGAACAGCGTGAGGTCGTACGCGCTCGACACCTGTCCCGGGGCGTCGTACCCGTCGGGGGACACGACGTGGGTGTCCAGTGCCTGGAGCTCCTCGGCGTGCGCCTGCATGTCCTTGACGGTCTTGTCGATGCCGCCGTTCATGGCCGAAAGCACGTGCACGGCGTCGTTGCCGGACTTGAGGAACACGCCGAGCCACAGGTCGTGGACCGAGTATTCGAGGTGCTCCTTGACCCCGACCATGCTGCTGCCCGGGCCCACGCCCTCCATGTCCTTGTCGGTGACCTGGTGGATCTGGTCCTTGGGCAGGCTCGGCAGCACGGTGTCCGCGAAGAGCATCTTCATGGTCGAGGCCGGGGGCAGCTGCCAGTGCGCGTTGTGCGCGGCCAGTACCTCACCGGATTCGGCGTCCGCCACGATCCACGACCGCCCGGTCAGGGTCGCAGGCAGCGCCGGAGCACCCGGTAGCAGGTTCACCTGGGTCCCCGGCTGGCCGAGCAGCGATCCGCCGACCGTGGACATCGAGACGGGCGGTGCCGGTGCGGGGGCCGCGGCCTGGGGCGGCTGGCCCTTCGCGTCGGCCGGCGGGGCCGGCGCGGCGTGAGCGGGGGCCACCAACAGAGCGGGCACCAGCAACGCGGCGGAAAGGACCGTCAGCGCGGTCGTCTTGGCAGACACGCAGGTGAAAGTACCTCCCGATGAGCTGGAGAGCGCAGCGGACCGGCCAATTCCGGGCAACCAACCCCGGGACAGCCCACCCCGGCGCGTCCGTCCCGGGGACGAATCCGATACTGAAGGCATGAGACTCAGCCGTACCGCCTCCTGGTTCCTGCTCGCCTTCGGAGTGTGGAGCTGGTTCATCTGGGTGTCTTTCGTCCGGAACCTGTGGAAGAACGGCAGTGGTCTTGCCTTCGATGCGGCCGGCGATCCCACTTCCTACTTCTGGGTGCACCTGACGCTCGCGGTGACGTCCTTTCTCCTGGGGACGGCGGTCGGTCTGATCGGGTTGCGCAGCGTCCTCGCCCTGCGGCGTTCGTCACGTGCGGACGGTGTGGAGCGTACGGACGGAACGGACCATCCGGACCGGGGCGCACCGGCATGACGGTCCTGGTCTTCGCGCTCGTCGCCCTGGCGGTCTGCGCCCTCCTGGTCCTGGTCCACCGCTGGCTCTGGATCCGCCTGGTCCGCGACACCACCGCCCCCGGCGGCCGGACCCGGCGCATCGGCACGGCCTTGGCCATCGCCCTGCCCCTCCTCTCTGTGGCCGCGCTCACCACGGGTCGCGCGGGCGCGCCCTTCTGGCTCCAGCAGACGGTGGCCTGGCCCGGGTACCTCTGGCTCGCGGTACTCCTGTACCTGACCCTGACGATGCTGGTCGCGGAGCCGATCCGCGCGCTGTCGCTGCGCCGTCTGGCCCACCGTGATTCCGCCGGATCGGTGGCCGACCGGCCCGAGCCCGTGGAGGTGCCCGCCGCGGCTGCGCCCGCGGCCGCCCCGGCCGCCCCGGCCGCCGCCGAGCGGCCCGCCGCGGGCGACGGGCTGAGCCGCCGCCGGTTCGTCGCCCGTACGGTCGGCGGGACGGCCGCCGCCGTGGCCCTCGGCACGGTCGGGGCCGGGACCCACGGGGTCCTGCGCGGGCCGAGCGTGAAGCGGGTGCGGGTCCCCCTCGCCAAACTGCCGCGCGCGGCACACGGTTTCCGGATCGCCGTCGTCAGCGACGTCCACCTCGGCCCGGTGCTCGGCCGCGCCCACACCCAACGCATCGTGGACACCGTCAACCGCACCCAGCCCGACCTCATCGCCATCGTCGGCGACCTCGTCGACGGCAGCGTCCCCGACCTCGGGCCCGCCGCGGAGCCGCTGCGCCGGCTCGCCGCCCGCCACGGCTCGTACTTCGTCACCGGGAACCACGAGTACTTCTCGGGCGCCCAGCAGTGGATCGACCACGTCCGCGAGCTGGGGCTGAACCCGCTGGAGAACGCCCGCCGCGAGCTGCCGTACTTCGACCTCGCCGGGGTCAACGACATCCAGGGGGAGCGGGAGGGGAGCGGCCCCGACTTCCGGGCGGCCCTCGGCGACCGGGACCGGACGCGGGCCGCCGTGCTCCTCGCGCACCAGCCCGTCGTGATCCACGACGCCGTCCGGCACGGCGTCGACCTCCAGCTCTCCGGCCACACCCACGGCGGCCAGCTCTGGCCCGGCAACTACCTCGCGGAGCTCGCCAACCCCACCGTCGCGGGCCTGGAACGCTACGGAGACACCCAGCTCTACGTGTCCCGCGGGGCCGGAGCGTGGGGGCCGCCGGTCCGAGTTGGGGCGCCGTCCGACATCACGGTCGTCGAACTCGCCTCATTTCAGGCCTGATCGGCGTCAAGCGCCCGGAGCATCCGCCCCAACTGACCTTCCGGAGGCCAGAATTCCGTGATGGGATGACCGTTAATCGGACAGCAGGTCGCTGTCTTCGGTCATGGGGTGGGGTTCAGGGGATGCGGTCTGTCCGCTCGAAGATAATCGCGGCCGGGCTGGTCCTCGGCGTGGTCGGCGTGGGTGCCTGGCAGTTGCTGCCCGAGGACGGCGGCGGCCGCGGTGCCGTCCGGGTGGGTACGAGCGACGTCGTCTCCTCCCTCGACCCCGCCGGGGCGTACGACGCCGGTTCCTGGGCCCTGTTCAGCAACATCTACCAGTCGCTGCTGACCATCAAGCCCGGCTCCGACGCCCCCGTGCCGGACGCCGCCGCCTCCTGCGGTTTCGTGGGCCAGAAGCTCACCGTCTACACGTGCGAGCTCCGCCCCGACGTGAAGTTCGCGGGCGGCCGCACCATCACCGCCGAGGACGTCAAGCACTCCTTCGACCGCATCAAGGCGATCAACTCCGACCAGGGGCCGGCTCCGCTCTTCAACACCCTGGAGTCGGTCAAGGCCGAGGGACGGACCGTCACCTTCAACCTCTCCGCCGGCGACTCCACCTTCCCCTTCAAGATCGCGACGGGCGCCGCCTCGATCGTCGACAAGGACAAGTACCCGGCGAAGTCCCTGCGCGAGGACGGCAAGGCGGACGGGTCCGGCCCGTACACGCTGGGCGGCTACAAGGCCGGCACGAGCGTCGAGCTCAAGCCCAACAACTCGTACAAGGGCCAGGGCAAGCCGGCCCACACGCCGGTCACCGTCAAGTACTTCAAGGACTCCGAACAGCTCGACCAGGCCTGGAAGGCCCGCCAGATCGACGTCGCGCACCGGGACATGCCGCCCGCCGTGCTCGCCGGCCTCAACCCGGGCCTGAAGGACACCCGCTACCAGGCCTCCGGCGGCAGCGAGACCCGCTCCATCGTCTTCAACGTCCGCCCCGGCTCCACCGCGGCCCCGCTCGCCGTCCGCCAGGCCGTCGCCGCCGTCCTGGACCGCGCCAAGGTGGCCGTCGAGGTCCACCTAGGGACCGTCACCCCGCTGTACTCCCTGGTCCCGGCGGGCATCGCCGGCCACAGCACGCCGTTCTTCGACGCCTACCCGGCCCCGAACCAGGCGACCGCCAAGAAGCTCTTCAAGGACGCCGGGATCACCGGCCCCGTCCGCCTCAACCTCGGCGTGAACGTGCGCGGCGCGAACCTGCCCGAAGCCGAGGAGCTCAAGCGCCAGCTGGAGGCCACCGGCCTCTTCCAGGTGACGATCAAGCCGGTCGACGTGTGGAGCGACTTCCAGAAGGCGTACGCGGCGGGCGAGTTCGACGCCTACACCATCGGCTGGATCGCGGACTTCCCGGACGCGGACAACTTCCTCGCCCCGCTCGTCGGTGCCGATTCGTCCATGAACAACGGCTTCTCGGACAAGCGCGTCGACGAGCTGATCACCCGTACCCAGTCCCACGCGGAGCGGAGCGAGGCGGCCACGGAGTTCCGCGACCTCCAGCAGCTGGTCGCCCAGCAGGCCCCGATGGTGCCGATCTGGCAGAAGAAGGACTACGTGATGTCCCGCGAGGACGTCACCGGAGCCCAGTACCTGTCCGACGGCACCGGCGTCTGGCGCCTGTGGGAACTCGACTGGCTGTAGCCGTCGCGTTCCCGGCGGCTACGCGGGGTCCGTCCCCGTCCCCGTCCCCGGGTACGGGTCCGAGGCCCGGCGCCGGGCCCCCGCCGTGGCCGTCTGGGCCATGCCCGGCAGGAAGTCCGCGAACAGCTCGTGGACTTCCCGCACCAGCGGCCGCAGCACCCGGAAGCGGGCCAGCACGATGCCCCGCGTCGTCAGCTGCGCACCGCGCTCCGCGAGCCGCCGCGTCTTCTCGCTGTTCGGCGAGCGGTCGAAGACCCAGTACAGGACCAGGCCCATTTGCGCGAGCCACATCAGCTCGGGCAGTACGTCGGCCAGCTCGGCCGGCACCTTGGTCTTCGCGCCGGCCAGCACTTCGCGGTGGATGCGGATCGCGGCCTGCCGCGCCTGCTCGGACTCCGGCGAGAACGGGCTGAGCGGACTCTCGGGATCCGCCGCGTTCTTGAAGAACTGGGAGGCGAACTCGTGGTACGGGGCCGCGATGTCCAGCCAGGCCGTCAACACGCCCGCGTACCGCTTCTGCAGATCGGTCTCGTTGTCCAGGATGGGCCGTACCGCGGCTTGGTGGGCGGCGCCGATCCGATCGTAGAACCCCTGGACCAGGTGTTCCTTCGATTCGAAGTAGTAGTAGGCGTTGCCGACCGAGACGCCGGCCTCCTTCGCGATGCCCCGCATGGTCGTCTTGTCGAAGCCGCGTTCCTGGAAGAGGCGGAGCGCGGTTTCGAGGATGAGCGTGCGGGTCTGCTCGCTCTTGGGAGCCTTCTGATCAGTCACGATGTATGAGCCTATCGGGGGACGGAACACTCGTCGTCACAGGCCGGTCCCTCGGCGGCCTCCGGGTAACCCTCGGTACGTACGGCCCGCCGCCAGGCGGAGGCCGTGTGCATCGCCGCCCGGGCGAAGGGCCGGCCGGCCGGGGTGGCCAGCCAGTTCGCCTTCGGCCGGTGTTCGACCAGCGCCCACAGGCACACGATGAAGGCGTCGGTCCCGGTCCACACCTGCCCCGTGTCCCCGATGACGGTGATCTCCCGCAGCGTCGACGCGTGGTCGAGGCGGGGGAACCGCCGCCGCGCTTCCCAGGAGGCGGCGGGGACCAGGGCGAGCGGGACCAGCCACCGCTGCGCGAGCAGCCAGTGCCGGATGTGCACGCAGAACGGGCAGCCGGCGTCGTAGAGGACGGTCAGGTTCCGCACGGGCGCGGTGGCGGCGGCGGTCGTCACGGCTCAGGCTCCGACCGGTGCGGTCCACGCCTGCGGGGGGACGGGCGGGGTCTGCTGGCGCTCCATGATCCCGCGGCGGCGCATCTTGTTCAGCACCCACACGTTCCCGAGGTGCATGACACCGAGGACCAGCAGGACGACGCCGAGCTTGACCGAGAGCGCCTCGAAGAGGGCGCGGGGGGTCCGGATCTCCTGGCTCGACCGGAGGTAGAGGGTCACGAAGCCGATGTTCACGAGGTAGAAGCCGACCACGAGGAGCTGGTTGACGGCGTCTGCGAGCTTCTCGTTCCCGTGCAGGACGTCACCGATGAACACACGGCCGTTGCGGCTGAGCGTGCGGGCCACCCAGATGGTGAGGGCGATGCTGATGAGCAGGTAGATGACGTACGTGACGACGGTGAGGTCCATGTTCCCCAACCCCTTTGAACGTGTTCAAACTTGCTGACGAGGGTGACTGTAGACCCCTTTTTGAACAAGTTCAAGCGATGTTCAGCGGGCACTGCGGAAGCGGTTCGCGATCAAGGAGATCGAGAGCATCGCGGTGATCACGCCGACGGCCAGGGTGAGCGTGCCGGCCCTGCCGCCGCCCATGGCCCAGCCGTTGCCGAGCAGGAGGGCGGTGCCGCCGACCCGGGCGAGCAGGGCGTACCGACGCTCACCGGCGCGGCCGAAGCGACGGCCCAGGACGTAGCAGGCGGCGATCAGCGAGAGGAAGGTGATCGATCCCGCGGCGAAGTGGGCGTAGCTGTGCCAGGTGAGGGCGGCGGGCTGCCCGTAGGGGGTACCCGCGGGGAAGCCGTCGGCCGGGTCCATGACGAACGCGCCCGCGGCGATCATGCCGACACCGGCGGCGCGCACCAGTCGCGGCGCCCAGATGCCTCCGGGTCCGCCGTGCAGGGCCCGGCGCAGGCCGGTCGCTCCCACGGCGAGCAGCACTCCGACGATCAGGAAGTTGGTGATCTGGAGCCACCCCAGGGATCCGTTGCTCAGGGCGCTCAGCGGGTGGCGGGTGATGTCGAAGCCCTCGCGGAGGGCGGCCTGGGGCAGGGCCACGGCCACCCACAGCGGGGTCGCCGCGACCGCACAGGCGAGCAGGGAGCGGGTGGCGGCCCGGGTGCGGGATCGGGTCGCGGGGGCGGTGGTGGTGGCGGCTGTGGTGGTGGTCATGTGGGTGCCTCTCTGCTCGGTCGTTTCCGGTTCTCGCCGACACGTCGATCCGGCGGTGTGACAGGGAACGGCGACCGTTCCCTGTCACACCGCCCCGTTCGACGTGGTGTCGCAAGCACCGCACGACCGAGGAGAGGGACCCCATGCGCTACCTGATGACCACCCGGCCTTCCGACACCGCCCCCGACGAGAACCTGTACGCGGAGATGGGCCGGTTCATCGAGGAACTGTCGGCGGCCGGTGTCCTGTTGGCGACCGGCGGCCTGGAGCCGGGCGGTGTCCTGGTGACGTCGCTCGGGGACGAGATCACCGTGACGGACGGGCCGTTCGCCGAGGCCAAGGAGGCCGTGGCCGGTTTCGCCCTGATCGAGGTCCGCTCCAAGGAGGAGGCGATCGAACTGGCCCGCCGCTTCCGCAGGATCGTCGGTGACGGCGAGAGCGTGGTCCAGCAGGTCTTCGGCCCCTGACCCGCCGGCGCCGTGGCGCCCCGTATCCGGCCCCGGCTTGCGTGCGAGCCGGGGCCGGTGTTGTGATCGTGCCCGTGCCGGACACCCATCGCACGATCGACGCCGTCTGGAAGCTCGAGTCCGCGAAGATCATCGCCGGGCTCACGCGGATGGTCCACGACGTCGGCCTCGCCGAGGAACTGGCCCAGGACGCGCTCGTCGCCGCACTCGAACAGTGGCCCGTCACGGGCGTCCCCGACAACCCCGGCGCCTGGCTGACGACCACGGCCAAACGGCGGGCGGTCGACCACATCCGGCGCGACCGGCGGCTGGCGCACAAGCAGGAACAGCTCGCCCACGAGCTGGAACAGCAGCGGGAACCCGAACAGGACGACGTCCTGCGGCTGATGCTCATCTCCTGCCACCCCGTCCTGCCGACCGGGGCCAGGGCCGCACTGACGCTCCGGCTGCTCGGCGGCCTGACGGCCGAGGAGATCGCCCGCGCCTTCCTCGTCACCGGGCCCGCCATCGCCCAGCGCATCGCCGCCGCCAAGCGGACGCTGGCCGAGCAGCGCGTGCCCTTCGACCTGCCGGACGAAGCCGAACTGCCCGAACGCCTCTCGTCCGTCCTGGAGGTCATCTACCTGATCTTCAACGAGGGTTACTCGGCGACCTCGGGCGACGACCTGATGCGGCCCGGGCTCTGCCTCGAAGCCCTGCGGCTGGGCCGGCTGCTGGCGGAACTGGCGCCACAGGAGGCCGAGGCGCACGCACTCGTGGCCCTGATGGAGATCCAGGCCTCCCGCTCGGCCGCCCGCACCGGCCCGTCGGGCGAGCCCGTACAGCTGCACGAGCAGAACCGCGGACGCTGGGACCAGCTGCTCATCCGCCGCGGGTTCACCGCCATGCTGCGCGCCCGGCAGGTCGGCGGTACGTCGCCCGGCCCGTACCTCCTCCAGGCGGCGATAGCCGTGTGCCATGCGCAGGCCACCACCGCCGAGGACACCGACTGGGCCCGGATTGCCGGCCTGTACGGGGCCTTGGCGCAGCTGCTGCCGACACCGGTCGTCCAGCTCAACCGGGCCGTGTCGCTCGGGATGGCCCACGGCCCCCGGGTCGGTCTGGATCTGGTCGACTCCCTGGCCGCCGATCCCGCACTGCGCGACTACCACCTCCTGCCGAGCGTCAGGGGAGACCTGCTGGTGCGCCTCGACCGGCAGCAGGAAGCGCGGCTGGAGTTCCACCGGGCGGCAGCACTCACCCGCAACGCCGCCGAGCGCGCCTTCCTGGAGCGGCGCGCGGACGCGATCGCCGGCACGGACCCGACCGGTCACGGACCCACGCTCGGGGAGGCCGCCCGCGACTTCCTCGCCCGCGACGAGCTGGACCCGGCGACGGTCCGCTCCTACGGACAGACCCTCCGCAGGCTGCTCCTGGACCTCGGCGACCGGCGACCGCTGGCCTCCCTGACGGCCGACCAGGTGGCCGGCGTCGTCAGGGCGGCCTGGGGCGGGGCGGCGGCCAGGACCTGGAACCGGCACCGCTCGGCCGTGCGGTCCTTCGGCTCCTGGGCCGACCTGGGCGACCTCGCGGCAGGGCTGGAGCGGCGCGCGGAGGAGACCGGCTCCCGGGCGCCGGCGCTGGGCCCCGCCCAGCTCGACGCGCTCTGCGGCCGTCCGGACCTGCCGCTGCGCGAACGGACGCTGTGGCGGCTCCTGTTCGAGTCGGGGGCCGGGGTGAAGGCGGTCCTCTCGCTGAACGTCGAGGACCTCGACCTCGCGGACCGCCGGGCTCCGGCCGGCCGCACCTGGGTGAGCTGGCGCTCGGGGACCGCCCGTCTCCTACCCGGGCTGCTGGCCGGCCGGACCCGGGGCCCGGTGTTCCTCTCTGACCGGCGGCCCGGACCGGGTCGGACGCCCGCACCGGCCGACCTCTGCCCGGACACGGGCCGGCGCCGCCTCTCCTACGAGCGGGCCGAGTACCTCTTCAAAGAGGCCACCCGCTCCCTGGATCCGGCGGCCGGCGGCTACACGCTGGGCCGGCTCAGGCCCCGCCCGGCGGAGCGCGGGCCTCACATGCTCAGCGACCGCGCGTAGCTCACCTGGGACATCACCCACTGGTAGGTGTACGCGTCCACCGCCGGGATCATCGTGGAGTGGTGGCGGCCACCGCTGGTGACCGTGACCTGGATGTAGCCGGTGGTGGTCTTCTGCTTCATCAGCAGGAAGAGCAGTCCGAGCAGGCAGAAGAGGAAGAAGATGATCGCGAGCACGATCGCGTGCGGCGGGATCTTCTCCTCGGTGCGCGAGAAATCGGTCGCGTTCCACATCGCGCCCCGGAGCGGCATGTTGCCCGACGGGGTGATGATCTGGTCCCCGGCGACGGTGATGTCACCGAGGGACAGACCGGCTCCGCCGACCGGAACGGCGGTGCTGTAGGCGGGGGTCGGAAAGCCGGCGCCGCCGATGGTCGGCTGGTAGGCCGGCGCCGTCGGGTAGGGCTGCGGGTAGCCGTAACTGGCTTCGCCGGGACCCCACTTGTAGTCACCCTGACCGGGCGTGGCGGGCGTGCCCGGCTGACCGCCCTGGCCGGCGGGGTCGCTCGTGTACGGATTCGGCTGCTGCTCGCTCATGCAGTCGATCCTTCCACAGGGACCCCCGCCCCGTACCCCCGCTCCCCAACCCAGGTCAGAGCGCCGCACCGACCGGGGCCGTGACGTGCTTGCGCACCAACTTGCCCTCCGTGCTTGCCGGGAGGCGGGGACAGAGCGGTCCCCGGGCTTGGCCCGACTTCGCGCGTGCACAAGGGGTGACGACGAGGGTCAGTACCGAAAGCTTGACCGCCCCTCGCTGAGATAGATCATCCACGGGCGGATCGGCTCACCGCCCACCACAGGCCGCAGTTCCACACCGAGTTCTCGCACAGCGGCGAGCGCGCCGATCAGGTGCTCGGGAAAGCGCTCACGTCGTGCCTCCTCCTGAGCGGCGAAGAGCGGACCGAGCTCATCCCAGCCGGCTGCCGGCACGAAACGGCAGAGGAACCACGGTTGATCGACATGCACGTCCCAGAGCGCACCGACCAAGGTGTCGCCGTGCCAGACCTCGTATGCGGCCGTCTCCTCCACGGATCCCTCCCCGGTTCCTTGCCGGACGGTATCCGCGGCGCACACGAGCCGCGAGACACCAATGCGCCATGATCTGCGGGGGAACGACGAGGCCCCGCCCCCGGGCGAACCGGGGACGGGGCCTTCGCACTCGGACCGGAAGGTCAGAAGCGGCGCGTGATCAGCGCACGCTTGACTTCCTGGATCGCCTTCGTGACCTCGATGCCACGCGGGCACGCGTCGGTGCAGTTGAAGGTCGTGCGGCAGCGCCACACGCCGTCCTTGTCGTTCAGGATCTCCAGCCGCTGCTCGCCGG
Organism: Streptomyces sp. NPDC091682; assembly: GCF_044756625.1. Lineage (NCBI taxonomy): Bacteria > Bacillati > Actinomycetota > Actinomycetes > Kitasatosporales > Streptomycetaceae > Streptomyces > Streptomyces sp. NPDC091682. The sequence goes on from NZ_JBIVTH010000001.1 coordinate 182,946, forward strand.
CCTCGTCGCGCGAGTCGAAGATGAAGCGGTGCGCGTTGACGATCGCCGCCGGGCCGAAGTACTGGCCGTCGTTCCAGAACACCGGGCACGAGGACGTGCACGCGGCGCACAGGATGCACTTGGTGGTGTCGTCGAAGCGCTCGCGGTCCTCGGCGGACTGCAGGCGCTCGCGCGTCGGCTCGTTGCCCTTGGTGACCAGGAACGGCATGACGTCGCGGTAGGCCTGGAAGAAGGGCTCCATGTCGACCACGAGGTCCTTCATCACCGTGAGGCCCTTGATGGCCTCGACGGTGATCGGCTTCTCCGGGTTGATGTCCTTGATCAGCGTCTTGCAGGCGAGCCTGTTCTTGCCGTTGATCCGCATCGCGTCGGAGCCGCAGATGCCGTGCGCGCACGAGCGACGGAAGGTCAGCGTGCCGTCGAGGTCCCACTTGATCTTGTGGAGACCGTCGAGCACGCGCTCCTTCGGGTCGATCTCGACCTGGAAGTCCTGCCAGGTCGACTCCTCGGAGATCTCCGGGTTGAAGCGGCGGATCCGGAAGGTGACCGTGATGAACGGCGAGGCGGCGGCCGCCGCCTCCATCTTGTCCAGGGTGGGGGTGGCCATCAGTACTTACGCTCCATCGGCTGGTAGCGGGTGACGACGACGGGCTTGTAGTCCAGCCGGACGGAGTCCTTGCCGTCGTCGCCGACCTCGCGGTACGCCATGGTGTGGCGCATGAAGTTGACGTCGTCGCGGTTCGGGTAGTCCTCGCGGTAGTGACCGCCGCGGGACTCCTTGCGCGCCAGGGCGGACACGGCCATGACCTCGGCCAGGTCGAGCAGGTTGCCCAGCTCGATGGCCTCCAGCAGGTCCGTGTTGAAGCGCTTGCCCTTGTCCTGGACGGACACGTTCTTGTAGCGCTCGCGCAGCTCCGCGATCTTCTCGACCGCGGTCTTGATGGTCTGCTCCGTACGGAACACCATCACGCACGCGTCCATCGTCTCCTGGAGCTCCAGACGCAGGTCGGCGACCCGCTCGTTGCCCGTGGAGTTGCGCAGGTGCTCGACGAGGTCGGCCACCTGCTGCGCCGGGTTCTCCGGGAGCTCGACGAAGTCGTTCTCCTGGGAGTACTTGGCGGCGGCGATGCCGGAGCGCTTGCCGAAGACGTTGATGTCCAGCAGCGAGTTGGTGCCCAGGCGGTTCGCGCCGTGCACCGACACGCACGCGACCTCGCCGGCCGCGTACAGGCCCGGGACGACGGTGGTGTTGTCCGACAGGACCTCACCCTCGACGTTGGTCGGGATGCCGCCCATGGCGTAGTGCGCGGTGGGCTGGATCGGGATCGGGTCCGTGTACGGCTCGATGCCCAGGTAGGTGCGCGCGAACTCGGTGATGTCCGGGAGCTTCGCGTCGAGCTGCTCCGGCGGCAGGTGCGTGAGGTCCAGGTACACGTGGTCACCGGCCGGACCGCAGCCGCGGCCCTCACGGATCTCGGTGTAGATGGAGCGCGAGACGACGTCACGGGACGCGAGGTCCTTCATGACCGGCGCGTACTTCTCCATGAAGCGCTCGCCGTCCTTGTTGCGGAGGATGCCGCCCTCACCGCGGGCGCCCTCCGTCAGCAGGATGCCCATGCGCCAGATGCCCGTCGGGTGGAACTGGAAGAACTCCATGTCCTCCAGCGGCAGGCCGCGGCGGTAGCAGGCCGCTTGGCCGTCACCCGTGAGGGTGTGCGCGTTGGAGGTCACCTTGAAGAACTTGCCGGTGCCGCCGGAGGCGTAGATGACGGCCTTGGCCTGGAACACGTGGATCTCGCCGGTGGCGAGCTCGTACGCGACCACACCGGCCGACTTCTTGACGCCGTCCTCCTCGACCAGGAGCTGGTCCAGGACGTAGAACTCGTTGAAGAACTCCACGCCCTCCTTGACGCAGTTCTGGTACAGCGTCTGGAGGATCATGTGACCGGTGCGGTCCGCGGCGTAGCAGGACCGGCGGACCGGGGCCTCGCCGTGGTTGCGCGAGTGGCCGCCGAAGCGGCGCTGGTCGATGGTGCCGTCCGGGGTGCGGTTGAACGGCAGGCCCATCTTCTCCAGGTCGAGGACGGCGTCGATGGCCTCCTTCGCCAGGATCTCGGCGGCGTCCTGGTCGACCAGGTAGTCACCGCCCTTGACCGTGTCGAAGGTGTGCCACTCCCAGTTGTCCTCTTCCACGTTGGCCAGCGCGGCGGCCATGCCGCCCTGCGCGGCGCCCGTGTGGGAGCGGGTGGGGTACAGCTTCGTCAGCACGGCGGTGCGGCTGCGCTTCGTCGACTCGATGGCGGCGCGCATGCCCGCGCCACCGGCGCCGACGATGACGGTGTCGTACTTGTGGATCTTCATTGGTTTCGCCTCAGCCCCGTTGCCTAGCGGATGTTCGGGTCGAAGGTGAAGATCACCAGCGTGCCCAGAAGGATGGTGAACACCGTGGCGGTGTAGAGCAGGCCCTTCAGCCACAGCCGCGTGTTGGCACGCTCCGCGTAGTCGTTGATGACGGTACGCAGGCCGTTGGCGCCGTGCAGCATGGCCAGCCACAGCATCAGCAGGTCCCAGACCTGCCAGAACGGGGAGGCCCAGCGGCCGGCCACGAAGGCGAAGCCGATCTTGGACACGCCGCCGTCGAGCACCAGCTGGATCACGAGGTGGCCGATGACCAGGACGACGAGCACGATGCCCGAGAGGCGCATGAAGAGCCACGCGACCATCTCGAAGTTGCCGCGGGTCGAGCGCGGGGTCTTGCCGGTCCGCTTGCGCGGGGCCTCGATGTAAGGCGCCGGGTTGTCCACGTCGTAGAGGGAAACGCCCTCCACGTCGCCGACGCCCTTTTCGAAAGAAGTGTCAGAAGACATGCGTGTCACTTCCCGAACAGTTCAAGGTAGGCGTGGCCCAGTACGGGGTACAGGGCCAGGGCCATCATCACGACCCAGATGCCCACGACGGTCCAGAGCATCTGCTTCTGGTAGCGCGGGCCCTTGGACCAGAAGTCCACGGCGATGACACGGAGACCGTTGAGCGCGTGGAACAGGATGGCGGCGACGAGGCCGTACTCCAGCAGCGCGACGATCGGAGTCTTGTAGGTAGCCACGACATCGTCGTACGCCTCGGGGGAGACGCGGACGAGAGCGGTGTCGAGGACGTGTACGAACAGGAAGAAGAAGATGAGGACGCCGGTGACTCGATGAGCCACCCAGGACCACATTCCTTCCCGGCCGCGGTACAACGTTCCAGCCGGCACGGAAAACCCTCCGGAAGCGGGGCGGGGGCCAGCCGGCTTCTTTGTCGGTCGGGCCCGGCCGGGTACGGTCCTCCGGCCCCGGACATCGTAGCGACGCTTTGTCGGTTCCCTTGCGCGGGGTCCATCGGTGTGATCAAACAGGCACGTACGGGCTATCCCACAGGGGCGAATAGCCCGATTTCCGTGGCAGTCAGCCCATCCGGAGAGGTCAGCCAGCGTGTCAGATCCCGGAGCCGGGCCTGAGCGACACGACGCAGCTCGTCAGCGGAGATCGAGCGCTCCTCGTCGACCTCGTGGCCCATCCTGCGGCGGATCGCGCCCAGCAACTGGTCGGCCTGCTCCTCCGGCGGGTGCCCGTCGAGGCAGATCACGAAGGCGTGGCCGAACTTTCGTTCGTACTCCGCGTGGGCCGCGTCGAGGGCCAGCAGGGCGGCGTACGGAGCCCCGTGGTCCAGCTCCGCCGAGCACTCCGCGGCCAGGGCCTCGGTCAGGTCGCCCTGCGAGAGGTCGTACGAGGCCTCGTCGGCGGCGGCGAGCAGGGTCGCGGAGTCCGGGTAGGGGCGGTGCGCCGCCACCCGGTGCGCCCAGCGGCGGCTTCCGCAGCAGTGCAGCAGGACGGCCCGGGCGGCTTCGGGGGACAGGGCGTTGAACCGGGCCAGTCCGAATCCGTGAGGAGGGGCGGAGCTTCCCGTGGATCCGGTCCGGGAGGTGCGCCCTGGGGCCTGTGCCGGAAGGTGGCTGGACAGCAGGGGGCTCCTCGGGGCGCGGCGGGGGTGTACCGCCACGCTATCGACGCAGGGCAGGGTGTGTCGTACCGATTCGGGGATTTCACCCGGAAGTGAGTCGAAAGGATGACGTGAGCGCCACGGACGGGCAGGGTGAGGGCCCCGGGAAGGGGAGGGCGACCGAGGCCGCCACCCCCCACAGGAGAGGCCCCGGTCGCCGTCCGTCACGGGCTCGTGCGACAAGCCCGTACCCCTGTCAGCGCCTCGGGTGCGTTTTCTGTCACACCTCGCTCCGCACAGGATTGGTTGCGCGTTGTATCACTCGTGGACGAGAGGTGCTTGAAAGCCGTAACGTGCTGATTTGCGCCACACGTACAGGACAGTGAACGGGTTGGGGACTTTGCTGGGGGACGACGCGGAGCTGACCGCCGCGGTGCTCGCGGCACAGGACGGCGACGAGAACGCGTTCCGTGCTGTGTACCGCGCCGTGCACCCACGGCTGCTGGGATACGTACGCACGCTCGTCGGGGACGGCGACGCGGAGGACGTGACCTCGGAAGCCTGGCTGCAGATCGCCCGCGACCTCGACTCCTTCACGGGCGACGCCGACCGCTTCCGCGGCTGGGCGGCCCGCATCGCCCGCAACCGCGCCCTCGACCACATCCGCATGCGCGGCCGCCGCCCCGCCATCGGCGGCGACGACACCGAGCTGACGAGTTGGGCCGCCGAGTGCGACACCGCGGGCGCGGCCATGGAGTCCCTCGACACCGGGCGCACCATGGCGCTCATCGCGCAGCTGCCGCAGGACCAGGCCGAGGCCGTCGTCCTGCGCGTCGTGGTCGGGCTGGACGCCAAGAGCGCGGCCGAGACCCTGGGCAAGCGGCCCGGTGCCGTACGGACCGCGGCCCACCGGGGCCTGAAGAAGCTGGCCGAGCTGCTCGGTACGGAGGGTGGCTTCGAACCGGACCCGGACACCGGATCGGATCCGGCTCCGACGGTCGGCCATAATGCCCGTGGCCAGGCATGGGGCGGCGGGGGCGGGAGGGATCTCGACGCCGTACCCGCGCAGCGTGGCCGGAGCGGGGGCTTCGTAGAACAAACCGGTGTGACGGATTCACGTTGGCGGACGCAGAAGGACATGTGATGGCCGACGAGCGCAACAGGTGGCTGGACGAAGCCGCTGCGGAAAAACTGCTGCGCGGCGAACCGGTGGAACCTGTGGGGCCGGCCGCCGATCAGCGTGCCCGGAACGAGGCCGCGCGGCTGCGTGCCGCCCTGGACGCCCTCGGTGGCGTGAAAGGTCCGCTGCCCGCGGGCACGGAACTGCCCGGTGAGGACGCGGCGGTGGCCGCCTTCCGTACGGCGCGCGGCGGCGCGCGCCCGTCCGCGATTCCTTCCGGGGCGTTTCCCGTGACGGCCGTGTCCGCCGAACCCCTGGTCGACCTCGGCCGCATCGTGCCTCCGCCCGCGCCCCGGCGCGGCCGGGCCGTGAGCTTCGGCCTGGCGGCGGCCCTGGCCAGTGTCGCCGTCGGCGGACTGGCCGCCGCGGCGGGCGCCGGGCTGCTGGAGCGGTCCCGGCACGACAGCGCGGGACCCGGTCCGGCGATGTCCGTGAGTGCCGGCGAGGACCCGGCCCTGGGCATCGGCAGCGGAGCTCCGAGCGCCAGTCCGAAGCCCACGCCCACCTCACTGCCGAGTGGCTCGAATCCGACGCACGCCCCCGGTACGGCGCAGCCGCCCGGTACGGACGGGCCTGCCGCGACGCCCGGGACCGGCGCGGGCGACGGCACCTCCTCGGGCTCGTCGGCGACGACCCGCTCGGGCAAGGACCTCCAGGGCGGCGCGGCGGCCTCGGGCGGCACGGGCAGTACGGGCAGCAAGGACGGCGACCGGGACACCTTCGGTGGCGGCGACACGGCCGGCAAGGACCGGGACCGCGAAGGCGAGAACCGTCTCAAGGTCGCTGACCTCTGCACGGAGTTCAAAGCGGGCCGGCTCGACGAGACCCGCCGCGAGCGGCTCTCGCGCCTGGCCAACGGCCTCACCCGGATCCCGGACTACTGCAAGTCGGTGCTCGACGACGGGAGCTCCGGCGGCAAGCGCAGCGGCACCCTGGAGGGCGGGACGCTCAGGGCGCCGACCCTGACGCCGGCGATTCCGCGGGGTTCGGTCGACCTGCGCACCGGCCGTTGATGCATGTGCTGACCTGCCTGTAACACTTTTCGAACCGGTGGCGCAGTACATATCGAGCCGACTGGTCATCGGCCGCGCATGAGCCGGGGTTCCCCCCGTACCCCTGGGCTCTGCGCAACCGGCGCGGGCGGGGCACGTTCCCCCGGCCCTGCCCGCGCCCATTACGTTCGGACCGGGAACCGAAGAAGCCCGAGGCGATGCCTCGGGCTTTTCGCTTGCTTCCTGTCCGTCGCGGGCCCGGGCGCGGGTGCGGCCTCGGGCACGGTCTCGGGCACCGCGGGACCGGACGGCGGTCCCGCCCCCCCCGCCCCGGCGGGCATCACCAGTAGACGACGACCTTGTCGCCGACCCGCACCTGGTCGAACAGCGCCGAGAGCTTCCCCTTGTCCCGGACGTTCACACAGCCGTGCGAGGCCCCGTTGTAGCCGCGGGCCGCGAAGTCGGCCGAGAAGTGCACCGCCTGGCCGCCGCTGAAGAACATCGCGTACGGCATCGGCGTGTGGTAGATCGTCGACGTCCACTCCTTGGCCTTCCAGCCCACGTCGAACACGCCCTCGCGGGTCGGGGTGTTCTCGGAGCCGAAGCGCACGTCCATCGTCGAGACGACCTTGCCGTCGATCATCCAGGCGAGCGTGCGGCTCTCCTTGCTGATGCACATGACGCGGCCCTGCATGCAGCGCGGGTCCGGGGCGTCGACCTCGTTGACGGTCGACGGACGCAGCTCGTCGGCGGTGGGCTTCTTGCTGTCGCTCTGGATCTTCTTCCAGCTGGCCTCGTCGACCGAGCCGGTCGCGTTCAGCCCGTGCTTCGACTGGAAGGACTTGACCGCGGCGGTCGTCTTGGAACCGTAGAAGCCGGTCGGTGCGACCGACATCAGCTTGAGCTGGCGCAGCCGGGCCTGGAGCTCGCGCACCTGCTCGTTCTCGTCGCCGTTGGCCATGATCTGCTTCACCGACGGCGAAGGGGAGGAGGAGGGGGAGGCCGACGCGGAGGAGGAGGCGGAGGCGGAGGCGGACGGGGACGCCGAGGCCTCGCCGGGCTTGTTGTCGGTGGAGGGGGACGCTTCGGGGGAGCTGCCCGCCGTGGGCGAGGACGGAACCGAGGAGGCGGAGGCGACGGGCTCCGTCTTCTGCGATCCGCAGGCGGTCGCGGCGAGTGCGACGGCGGTTGCCACCCCGATCGTGCGGATTATGACTCTCTGGCGCTGCATTGCAGTCCCCCCGGTTTCTACGTCGTGTATCTAGGTGATGCTCCGCGTGCGTGGACAGTTGCGCTCGGCTCCGGGATGTTGCGCCATTGTGACCGGCAGCCGTCCGCAGCCTTGCGAAGCGATGCGCGGCTGGGGGCGCCCCAGCGGGGGCTCGGGGAGGTCCCGCCGGTCCCGGGCCCGCTTGCTCGACGGAGGACTGCGTCACATGGCACACACCGAGAGCGGAATCCCCATCGAACCCGTCTACGGGCCCGATGACCTGACGGGGTGGGACCCGGCGGCCGAGCTCGGGCAGCCCGGCGACTTCCCCTACACGCGGGGGATTTATCCGAACATGTACACCGGTCGGCCGTGGACGATGCGGCAGTACGCCGGCTTCGGCACGGCCACCGAGTCCAACGCCCGCTACCGGCAGCTCATCGAGGGCGGCGGCACCGGGCTGTCCGTCGCCTTCGACCTGCCGACCCAGATGGGGCACGACTCCGACGCCCCCCTCGCGCAGGGCGAGGTCGGCAAGGTCGGCGTCGCCGTCGATTCGCTCGACGACATGCGGACGCTGTTCGACGGGATCCCCCTCGACCGGGTCTCCACCTCGATGACGATCAACGCGCCCGCCGCGCTGCTCCTGCTGCTCTACCAACTGGTGGCGGAGGAACAGGGCATCTCGGGCACGCAACTGACGGGGACGGTCCAGAACGACGTACTGAAGGAGTACATCGCGCGCGGGACGTACATCTTCCCGCCCGGCCCCTCGCTACGACTGACGGCCGACACCTTCCGCTACTGCCGCGCCGAGATCCCCCGCTGGAACACGATCTCCATCTCCGGCTACCACATGGCCGAAGCCGGCGCCTCGCCCGCGCAGGAGGTGGCCTTCACCCTCGCAGACGGCATCGCCTACGTCCGGACGGCCCTGGCGGCCGGGATGGAGGTCGACGCGTTCGCGCCCCGGCTCTCCTTCTTCTTCGTCGCCCGCACCACCCTGCTGGAGGAGGTCGCGAAGTTCCGCGCGGCCCGGCGGATCTGGGCCCGCGTCATGCGGGAGGAGTTCGGGGCTCGGGACCCGAAGTCGCTGATGCTGCGCTTCCACACCCAGACCGCGGGGGTCCAGCTCACCGCGCAGCAGCCGGAACTGAACCTCGTACGGGTGGCCGTACAGGCCCTGGCCGCCGTCCTCGGCGGCACCCAGTCGCTGCACACCAACTCCTTCGACGAGGCGATCGCGCTCCCGACCGAGAAGTCCGCCCGCCTCGCGCTGCGCACCCAGCAGGTCCTCGCGCACGAGACGGACGTGCCGCACACCGTGGACCCCTTCGCCGGGTCGTACGCGGTGGAGCGGATGACGGACGAACTGGAGGCGGCGGCGCTCGCGCTGATGCGCCGGATCGAGGACCGGGGCGGGGCGGTCGCCGCGATCGAGGCCGGGTTCCAGAAGGCCGAGATCGAGCGGAACGCCTACCGCATCGCGCAGGAGACCGAGAACGGGGAGCGGGTGGTGGTCGGGGTCAACCGCTTCGCGCTGGAACACGAGGAACCGTACGAGCCGCTGCGCGTGGACCCGGCGATCGAGGCGCGGCAGTGCGCGGCGCTGGCCCGGCTGCGGGCGGAGCGCGACGGGGCGGCGGTGGCGGCGGCGCTCGCGGCCCTGAAGGAGGCGGCGGCGGGGACGGCGAACGTGCTCTACCCGATGAAGGAGGCGCTGCGCGCCCGGGCCACGGTGGGGGAGGTGTGCGGGGCGCTGCGGGAGGTGTGGGGCACCTACGAGCCCACCGGTTCCACCTGGTGAAACACACTGGCGCGACAGGTGCAACCCTATGGGACACTCCTGCGCATGCTGGGTGTGACAGATCTTCCGACTTATCTCGCCGGCCTGGTGCTGATCATTTTGCTGCCGGGGCCGAACTCCCTCTACGTGCTCTCCGTGGCCGCTCGCCGCGGGGTGCGCACCGGGTACAAGGCCGCCGCCGGGGTGTTCACCGGCGATGCCGTGCTCATGCTGCTGACCGCCGTGGGCGCCGGGGCGCTGCTGCGGGCGAGCCCACTGGTGTTCACCGTGGTGAAGTTCCTCGGCGCCGGGTACCTGGCCTGGCTGGCCGTGGGGATGATGCGGGGTGCCTGGGCGCTGTGGCGCACGCGCGCCGAGCGGGCCGAGGCGGAGGCCGCCGTCCCCGCCGATCCGGCCGAGAACGAGCGGCCCTACCGGAGGGCGCTGCTGATCAGCCTCCTCAACCCGAAGGCCATCCTCTTCCTGATGTCCTTCTTCGTGCAGTTCGTGGACCCGTCCTACGCCTACCCGGCGCTGTCCTTCCTGCTGCTGGGCGGTCTGCTGCAGACGGGCAGCTTCCTGTACCTGACGATGCTGATCTTCGGCGGGACCCGCCTCTCGGCGGCCTTCCGGCGCCGCAAGCGGCTGTCGGCCGGGGCCACCTCGGCGGCGGGCGTGCTCTTCCTCGGCTTCGCGGCCAAGCTCGCCGTCAGCTGATGACCCGGCGCAGCCATCCCATCCGCCGCACGGCCCGGCGCACCGCCCGGCTGCGCGGCAGGAACGACAGCTGCGCCGGGATGCCGCCCGGCAGGCCGAGCGCGGTCAGCCGGCGGCGCGTGAAGTACCGCCAGGTGTGCGGGGTCAGGCGCTTGGCCAGGTAGGCCTCGGCCGCCGGGCGGCGGGCGGCCAGGATCTGCGGCTGCATGGTGAACCCGACGGCGGTGAGCAGCGCGGCCGGCTCCGCCCGGACCTGCTCGGGGGTCGGTGGCGTCCAGGCGCGGACGGCCCCGGCGTCCGCGAGGTCCGGAAGCAGCGCGTCCACCAGGGCCAGCGGGACCCGGTTGCTGTTCGGGTACGGGGTCAGGGCGGCCAGCACCGCGTCGGTGCCGGTCCGGGCGACGGGGAGCCCGTACAGCGTGGCGGCGGTCAGCAGCCCGGTGGAGAAGCAGCCGACGACCAGCGCGGGGCGCAGCCGCTGGTAGAGGGTCTCGGCCAGGACCGGGGCGGCGATCACGGTCAGCCGGGCGCCGAGCCGCTCGGCCTCCTCCTCGGCCCGGCGCCAGTACGCGGCCGGGGCGCCGGGGTGCGGTTTGAAGACCAGCTCCCGGTGGCCGAGGGCGTGCGCGCCCCGGACCATCGACACGTGCAGCTCCTCCTCCTCGGCCAGGGTCATCAGGTCGAGCGCGGAGAGGTACTGGCCCAGCAGGAGGGCCGGAGGGTCGGTGGGCCAGGGTGCCCCGTCCGCGGTGGCATCGGCGAGCTCCGCGAGGACCTTGAGGAACGGCTGCGTCGGCACCAGTTCCACCCGCACCCCGAACTCCGTCAGCAGCAGCGGCTCCAGCCCGGGCACCAGGTCCAGGTGGAGCACCCGCCGCACCCGCATCCCGAGCTGGGGGTCGAGGCGGAAGCGGGTGGGTCCGTAGCTCATGAGCCCGTCGGCGTAGACGTCGACGGCCGCGCCCGGGAAGAGCCGGCACAGGCTCTGGGCCGGCGGGACCTGGAGGGACTCCACGATCAGCTCGACCCGGTCCTCGCCCAGGTTCCACAGCGTGCGCAGCTGCCGCTCCCAGATCGGGACGTCCTCCGCGCGCGGGGCCCAGGTGCTCGGGTGCTGCGGCTCGATGACGCGGTTCCAGTCGAGGACCTCGTCGAAGCGGGGGCGCAGGGCGGCGAAGCCCGGCATGTCCGTGACCCCCGGGGTGACCTCGGCCGTGACGGCGTGGTTGCTGGTCAGCAGGATGCGGCGGCCGGCGGGCGGGAAGGATCCCGCGTCGATTCCCGCCGCGAGCGTGGCCGCACCGTAGAGGGTGGAGGCCAGGAAGATCTGGGTGGTCATCGGGCACCCGCTCCCGACGGGGCGGGGCGGCGGCCGGTGCGCAGGCGGCGCAGCACGGTGGAGCGTTCGACGTCCATCGAGTCCAGGGCCTGGTCCAGTACGTCCTGCGGCATGCGGCCGAGCGCGGCCGAGCTCATGAGACGGAGTTTCTTGGCCACGTCCGGCTCGAACCTTTCGATGGACCCGAAATGGTGGGCTATAATTGCACAATAGGTTCGGACGGCTTTCGGGAGCAGTCGATCGCATTCTCGATCGGCGATGACCTCCGCGAGCACTTGATCGAATGCGCGGATGAAATCGAGCTGCCGTTCGTCCCCCACCTGCGTCAACGAAGTGGAAACCCCGCGCCGATAGAAGATACCGGGCAGCCCGACCGCGGCGAACGACTCCGCCTCCCGGTGCAGCCGCCAGATCCACGGCCGGTCCTCCGCGGTCCGCAGCCCGTCGGTGAAGTGCAGCACCCCGCGGTCCAGCAGCCGCCGGTGGTACATCCCGGCCCAGGCGTACGGATAGTCCACCGAGGTGGCCCGGTCGGCGGGCAGGATCGCGGCGCGCGGCGCGGCGACCACCGATTGCGGGCCGTAGGGGACGCGCTGCACGCTCCGCGTGCGGCCGGTGCACCGCACATGGTCGGTACGGACGAAATCGCAGCTCAGGGACTCTATGGCGGCCAAGGTCCGGGCCAGGTGGCCGGGCGCCAGCCAGTCGTCCCCGTCCAAGAAGGTCAGGTACTCGCCGCGGGCCGCGTCCAGGCCGGTGTTCCGCGCGGTGGCCAGGCCGCCGTTGCGCTCGTGTCTGAGGTGCACCGCCCCCGGCAGCTCGCGCGCCGCCCGTTCCAGCAGGTCGGGCGTCCCGTCCGTCGAGCAGTCGTCGACGAGCAGGAACTCGAAATCCTCCCGGGCATTGAGTTCGAGACTCCTCAGGGCGTCCGGTGCGTACGTCTGCACGTTGTAGAACGGCACGACAACAGAGAGCTTGGGCACCTGCGAGACATTAGGGCGCCGCCCGTCATTCACTGTGGCCCGTACGCGGAATCCATGTGAACGGCGCGGGGCGGGCGAGTTAACCCGTGCGCTTTCGCATTTAGTCGACGCGTTGTTAACCCGCTGTTGTGCGGTCGTTGGGCCGATCACCGAAATCGCGGAATAGCTTCTGCCGCGTGCCAGAACGCAAACGCGTCGCCGTACTCGCCGATTCCGATACGCGATGGAAATGGGGCGCACTCACCGCCCGCCGTCTCGTACCCGACCACCAACTCACCGGATTCCTGCTGCGCGGCCGGGCCACGCCCACCGCGCGCCAGCTCGGCGAGGTGGGGGTGCGGGCCGACCGGCTCTCCGAGGTGACCTGCGCCGAGTTCCTCGCCGAGATCGAACGCGAGCGCTACGACGTGGTCGTCCTCGCGCTCGTCGGCGGGGCCGTCCAGGCCGTCCTGCACGGGGCCCGCGCCCTGTGGCCCGCCCCCGCCCGGCGCCCCGTCCTCGTCACCGGATACGTCGGAGTCGTATACGAGAAGCTCGCCGACGGGCTGCTGCTGCGCCACGGCGCCGACCTCGTCCTCGCCAACTCCCGCCACGACGCGCAGCGGTTCCGCGCCGTGTACGAGGGCGTCGGCGCGGACGCCGCCGCCGTCACCGAGACCGCCCTGCCCTTCCTGGGCGGAGCGCCGTACGAGCCGGCCGTCAGCCGCGCCCGCACGGTGGTCTTCGCCGTTCAGCCCTCCGTGCCTGACAGCCGCGCCGACCGCGCCTACCTGCTGGAACGGGCCGTCGGACACGCCCGGCTGCACCCCGAGCGGGACGTGCTGATCAAGCTGCGCAGCAAGCCCGGGGAACACACCACGCACCTGGAGGAGCAGCCGTACCAGCGGCTCGCCGAGAAGGTTCCGGGCGGACTGCCCGCCAATTGCCGCCTGGTGTACGGGAACATGGGCGAGGTCCTGGACGGCGCCGACCTGCTCGTCACCGTCTCCTCCACGGCCGCCCTGGAATCCCTGCACCGGTCCATCCCGACGGCCGTCCTCACCGACCTCGGCATCCGCGAGGCCCTCGGCAACCACCACTTCCTCGGCTCCGGCTGCCTGGCCTCCTGGGACCAGATCGACTCCGGTCTCCTCCCGGTGGGCGACCCGGCCTGGTTGGCGGCGCAGGGCGTCCTGCCCGCCGCGGACACGGGTGGGGGCGCGGCCACGGGCGCGGACGCCCACGCCGTCGCCCGGGCCAAGGTCGCCGGACTGCTCGCCGCCGCCCGGCTGCCCTCGCCCGCCCCCTACTACACGCGCACCACCGCACCCGGATACCTCCCCGGGATCCTCGCCCGCCACCACCTCGCACCCGACGGCACCCCGCTGCCCGGCGCGGTGCGCCCGGCCGCGGGGGAGTCCCGGCTGCGCCGCAGGCTCCGCGGCCACCTGCGCGAGGCCGCCCGCGGGGCCTACCGGCACGGCGTGCAGCGCGTGGCCCCGGTGATCCGCAGGTTGGGGGAGCTGTGAGGGTCCTCGCCGTCATCCCGGCCCGCGGCGGCTCCAAGGGGGTCCCCGGCAAGAACCTCGCCGAGGTCGCCGGCACCCCGCTCGTCGCCCGCGCCGTCCTGGCCTGCCGGGCCGCACCGACCGTCACCGACGTGGTGGTCTCCACCGACTCCGAGGCGATCGCCGCCGCCGCCCGCGCCGCCGGGGCCGACGTCATCGCCCGCCCCACCGCGATCTCCGGCGACACCGCGAGCAGCGAGGCCGCGGTCCTGCACGCGCTCGCCGCCTTCGAAGAACTGCACTCCCTCGTCGTGGACGTGGTCCTCCTCGTCCAGTGCACCAGCCCCTTCCTCGCCACCTCCGACGTCGAGTCGGTCGCCGTGGCCGTCGCCTCCGGGTCGGCCGACTCGGCCCTGACGGTGGCCCCGTTCCACGGGTTCCTCTGGCGGGAGGGGGCCGACGGCTGCGGGGCCGGCGTCAACCACGACGCGGCGCACCGCCCCCGGCGCCAGGACCGGTCGCAGGACCTGCTGGAGACGGGCGCCGCCTACGCCATGGACGCCGCGGGCTTCCGCAGCGCCCGGCACCGGTTCTTCGGCCGCACCCTCCCCGTCGCCACCGACCCCGCGCGCGTCCTGGAGATCGACGACCCGCACGACCTGGCCCGCGCCCGACTGCTCGCCCCCCTGCTCGACCCGCGCCCCGACGCACACCCCGAACGGCCCGTCCCGGATCCGGACGCACACCCCGACCCGCAGCCCACGCCCCGTACGCCCCGTACACCCCCGCACCGAAGGACGCCTCCTGCCATGACGACCACCCCCGACTCCCGCCTGCGCAGCTTCGGCCCCCGCACCGCCGGCCCCGGCCGCCCCGTCTACGTCGTCGGTGAGATCGGCATCAACCACAACGGCGACCTCGGCAACGCCTTCGCCCTCATCGACGCCGCCGCCGAAGCCGGCTGCGACGCCGTGAAGTTCCAGAAGCGCACCCCGGAGATCTGCACCCCGCGCGACCAGTGGGACATCGAACGCGACACCCCCTGGGGCCGGATGACCTACATCGACTACCGCCACAAGGTCGAGTTCGGCGAGGACGAGTACCGCGCCATCGACGATCACTGTGCCAAGCGCGGCATCGACTGGTTCGCCTCCCCGTGGGACACCGAGGCCGTCGCCTTCCTGGAGAAGTTCGACGTCCCCGCCCACAAGGTGGCCTCCGCCTCCCTCACCGACGACGAGCTGCTGCGCGCCCTGCGCGCCACCGGCCGCACCGTCGTCCTGTCCACCGGCATGTCCACACCGCAGCAGATCCGTCACGCGGTCGAGGTCCTCGGCAGCGCCAACATCCTTCTCTGTCACGCCACTTCGACGTACCCGGCCAAGGCTGAGGAGCTCAACCTGCGGGTGATCAACACCCTCCGGGAGGAGTACCCGAACGTCCCGATCGGCTACTCCGGCCACGAGACGGGCCTGCAGACCACCCTCGCCGCCGTCGCCCTCGGCGCCACCTTCGTCGAGCGCCACATCACCCTCGACCGCGCGATGTGGGGCTCCGACCAGGCCGCCTCCGTCGAGCCCGGCGGCCTCACCCGTCTCGTCCGCGACATCCGCACCATCGAGACCGCCCTCGGCGACGGCGTCAAGCGCGTCTACGAGTCCGAGCTCGGCCCCATGAAGAAGCTCCGCCGCGTCCGGGGCGAGCTGGCAGCCGTCTGAGCCCCGCCGCCTGGCGCGTACGCGTTCCGTCCCCCGACAAGGAGCACGTGGTGACCCCCTCCAGCCCCTCCGCCCCCACCCTGGCGTTCGTCGAGAGTCCGGTCCAGCTCCTGAACGTGCTGGAGTGGGCGTACGCACGGCCCGGAGGGCAGCCGCAGCTGGACGGCGTCCCGCGCCAGCGGGGCCGCCGCGGCGACGGCGGGGACCCACCCGGCGCCGCCCCCCGGCCGGGCGGCGAGGCGTCACCCCTGCGGATCGTCGTCCTGCCGCCCACCGACCCGATGTCCCGCGGCCAGCTGCGCCGGGTGGCCGCGCTGGCGCGGGACGAGGGACACGAGGTCCGGTGGCAGGAGGCGCGCGGGAGCCGGTTCGCGCCGCTGAAGGCGCTCACCGCGCTGGCGCGCGACGTGCGCGCCGCGCGTACGGTCGTCGTCGGAGACCCCTTCTCGCGCTACGTCCAGCTGCTGCTCACCCTGGTGCGCGCCGAGGAGCTCGTGGTGGTCGACGACGGCACCGCCACCATGGAGTTCATGGCCCAGACCGCCCGCGGTGAACGCCTCGTACGGTGGCACCGGGTCGGCGGCGGCGGACTGCCCGGCCGGGTCCGCGAGCTGGCGTACGCACCCGTCTCGGCGACCGCGCGCCGCCGCTTCACCCCGGCCGCACACCGCGGCCACCGCGTCGAGGTGTTCAGCTCGATGCCCGTCACCGCCCACGGCGGGATGACGCTGCGCGTCAACGACTTCGCCTGGACCCGCGCCCGGTTCGGCCCGCCCCGGCTGACCAAGGGCACCGACCTGGTTGGCACCTCGCTCGTGGAGACCGGGGTGGTGGACCCGGACCGCTATCTGGACGCGGTGCGCGCCCTGACCCTGGAGCACGGAGCCACCCGCTACTTCGCCCACCGCCGCGAGTCCCCGGAGAAGCTGCGCGCCCTGAGCCGGGCGACGGGACTGGAGATCGTGCGCCCGGACCTGCCGCTGGAACTGATCGCCCGGCGCGGGCCCGTCGGCCGGACGATCGTCAGCTTTCCGTCCACCGTCGTCCACACCCTGCCGTACGCCCTGACCGGTACCGGTGTCACGGTCGCGGTGTGCGAGGTGGATCCCGCCTGGCTCACCGGGTCCGCCTCCCCGCGCGCCCGCAGCTTCCTCGCGGGGGTCACCGACACCGCCCGTGATGTGCGCAGACTGCCTGCCCAGGCGGCTCCCACGGCCGGATGAGCGCGCGAGTTTACCCCCGGGTGCATCCGGTCATGCGTCCAGAGGCCGGGTTTCTTTCCCCTAACGGCATGAACTTTTCGTGATCCCCGGCCAGTTGACCCGTCCGTGGGCCTACCCTTCAACGGGTGAACCAGTTGATGTCCCGCGAGTCCCAGACCGCCCAGCCCGCCGCGTCCGACCGGCCCGAGCTGCCCGGCAAGCTTCCGGACCACCTGCGTACCGAACTGATCGCCTTCCGCCGGGACTTGCACATGCACCCGGAGCTCGGACACCAGGAATTCCGTACCACCGCGGCGATCAAGGCCCGGTTGGAGAAAGCCGGCCTGCGACCACGGGTGCTGAAGTCCGGTACGGGCCTGATCTGTGACGTGGGCACCTGGGACGGGGGCCGGCCGATGCTGGCCCTGCGCGCGGACATCGACGCCCTGCCCATTCCCGATGCCAAGACGCACGTCCCGTACCGCTCGACCTTCGCCGACCGCGCCCACGCCTGCGGCCACGACGTGCACACCACGGTCGTCCTCGGCGCCGGCCTGGTCCTCGCCGAACTCGACCGGCAGGGCCTGCTGCCCCGCCCCGTCCGGCTGCTCTTCCAGCCCGCCGAAGAGGTGCTCCCGGGCGGAGCCACCGACGCCATCGAGTCCGGGGTCCTGGACGGGGTCGGGCGGATCGTCGCCGTGCACTGCGACCCCCGCGTCGACGCGGGCCGCATCGGGCTGCGGGCCGGCCCCATCACCTCCGCCTGCGACCGGCTGGAGGTCACCCTCTCCGGCCCCGGCGGTCACACCGCGCGGCCGCACCTGACCACCGACCTGGTGACGGCCGCCGCCCGGGTGGCCGTCGACGCCCCGGCCCTGCTGGCCCGCCGGATGGACGCCCGCTCGGGCATGTCCGTCACCTGGGGCCGGATCGAGGCCGGGCACGCCTGCAACGTCATCCCGATGCACGCCGAGCTCTCGGGAACGGTGCGCTGCCTGGACCTGAACGCCTGGCACGAGGCGCCGGACATGATCCACGCCGCGATCGACGAGATCGCGACCATGCACGGGGCCAAGTTCGAGATCAACCACGTGCGCGGGGTGCCCCCGGTGGTCAACGACCCGGTGATCACCGAGCTGCTGCGCGAGGCGATGGGGGCCCGCTGCGGAGCGGAGTCCGTCGAGGACACCGAGCAGAGCCTGGGCGGGGAGGACTTCTCTTGGTACCTGGAGCACGTTCCGGGCGCGATGGCCCGGCTGGGGGTCCGTGCGCCCGGTGACACCGCCAAGCGCGACCTGCACCGGGGCGACTTCGACGTGGACGAGTCCGCGATCGGCATCGGCGTGGAGTTCTTCACGGCCGCCGCGCTGCTCGACGGACGTCGCGCGAGGCCCGTCGGCGACCGTTGACCGAAGAGGGGCCGGGCCGTCATCGCCCGGCCCCTCCGGTGGGTGCGAGCCACGCCTTCCCGTCGGTGCGCAGCACTGGAACACTGCGGCCGGGAAGGAGCCGGCTCAGCGGCGGATCAGATGCGCCCGTGCTCGTATCCGAGCGTGTAAATGCCCGCATTCGCGGTACGGCGGTCCGGTTCGGTACACCGTCGACGATCTGTTGCGCAGGCGAGTCCAGCCCTTGGGACGCAAGGGCTGGGCGTACGGGCGTCACTGATCGGTCACTGTCCGGTTCGCGACGATCCGATAACGACTGATGAACGGGCCTTTAACTGACATCTACGCGCGTTACGATCGCCGCGAAACCAGCGCCGGAAGAGGCGCTTTCGGTCAGTCTCGAAGGGACCCTCCTCTTGCGCCGGGTATCTAAGATCGTCTCCGCGTCCATCGTGACTGCGGCTCTCGCCCTCTCCGCCACCGCCTGCGGTGAGTCGTCCACCGAGAGCTCCGGCTCCGGCGACGGCAACGGCAAGGTCAAGGTCGGCATGGCCTACGACGTCGGCGGCCGTGGCGACAACTCCTTCAACGACTCCGCCGCGCGTGGCCTGGACAAGGCCAAGGCGGACCTCGGTGTCGAGACCAAGGAGCTCACCGCCAAGACCGGTGAGACGCCGGCCGACCGCGAGCAGCGTCTCGTCTCCCTCGCCGAGGGCGGCTACAACCCCGTCATCGGTGTCGGCTTCGCCTACAAGGACGCGCTCGAGAAGGCCGCGGCCAAGTACCCGAAGACCACCTTCGGTCTCGTCGACTCCGTCTCCGAGAAGCCGAACGTCTCCTCGATCGTCTTCACCGAGGAGCAGGGTTCCTACCTCGCCGGTGTCGCTGCCGCGCTGAAGTCCAAGGACGGCCAGATCGGCTTCATCGGTGGTGTGGACATCCCCCTGATCAAGAAGTTCGCCGCCGGCTTCCAGCAGGGTGTCAAGGACACCAAGCCCGAGGCCAACGTGCAGATCCAGTACCTGTCCACCGGTACGGACATGTCCGGCTTCGGTGCCCCGGACAAGGGCAAGGCCGCTGCCAAGGGCATGCTCGACAAGGGCATCGACGTCGTCTACTCGGCCGCGGGCGGCTCCGGCGCCGGCGCCATCGAGGCCGTCGCCGCCAAGCCGGGCGCGTGGGCGATCGGCGTCGACTCGGACCAGGCCAAGGACCCGGCCCTGTCCAAGTACGCCGGCTCCATCCTGACCTCGGTCGTCAAGAACGTCGACACCGGTGTCTTCGAGCTCGTCAAGTCCGTCCAGGACGGCAAGCCGATGACCGGCACGCACGCCTACTCGCTCGCCGAGAACGGTGTCTCGCTGACGACCACGGGTGACCACCTGAAGGACATCCAGGCCCAGCTGGACGAGGCCAAGAAGAAGATCGTCGACGGCCAGATCAAGGTCGCCACGACCCTCTGACACGGGTCACACTGGGGGCCCGGAACGGCTTCGGCCGACACTCCGGGCCCCTTTCCGTGTACGCATGCGGGCAGTTGAACATTTTTGCCAATGCTACGCGCGTAGCATGTCTGGTCGCACGGTAGCTTTCGCCACCAGCGCCCGCGTTTCTGCCCGTTCCTCGCCTCGTTCGAGCCCCGTCCAGCCTCGTCCTCCCACGCTCCCTTCCTTGGAGAGTGCGCCATCAAAGCCTCCAGTCCCAACGCCGTAGAACTCCGCGGCATCACCAAGCGTTTCCCCGGAGTCGTGGCCAACCACGACATCGACATCACCGTGCGCCGCGGCACCGTGCACGCCCTCGTGGGCGAGAACGGCGCGGGCAAGTCGACCTTGATGAAGATCCTCTACGGCATGCAGAAGCCGGACGAGGGGACCATCACGGTCGACGGCGAGCAGGTCGTCTTCAACGACCCCGGCGACGCCATCGACCGCGGCGTCGGCATGGTGCACCAGCACTTCATGCTCGCGGACTACCTCACCGTCCTCGAGAACGTCGTCCTCGGCTCCGAGAAGCTGTACGGCATCGGCGACAAGGCCCGCGCCAAGATCAAGGAAATCTCGGACGCGTACGGACTGGGCGTCCGCCCGGACGTCCTCGTCGAGGACCTCGGTGTGGCCGACAGGCAGCGTGTGGAGATCCTCAAGGTCCTGTTCCGCGGTGCCCGGACGCTGATCCTCGACGAGCCCACCGCCGTCCTGGTCCCGCAGGAGGTCGACGCGCTCTTCGACAACCTCCGCGAGCTCAAGGCCGAGGGCCTCACCGTCATCTTCATCTCGCACAAGCTGGGCGAGGTCCTGTCGGTCGCCGACGACATCACCGTCATCCGGCGCGGCACGACGGTCGGTACGGCGGACCCGGCGAACATCACGACCAAGCAGCTCGCCGAGCTGATGGTCGGCGCCGAGCTGCCCTCCCCGGAGACCCGCGAGTCGACGGTGACGGACGTCCCGATGCTCACGGTCGACGGGCTGTCGCTGAGCGCCGTCGACCCCGACGGAGTCGTCCGCGCGGTCCTCGACGGCATCACCTTCACCATCCACAAGGGCGAGGTCCTGGGCATCGCCGGCGTGGAGGGCAACGGCCAGTCCGAGCTCGTCGACTCGATCATGGGAATGCGCCACCCCGGCCAGGGCGTGGTCACCCTCGACGGCAACGACATCTCCACCGCGCCGACCCGCAAGCGCCGCGAGGACGGCATCGGCTGCATTCCCGAGGACCGCCACCGGCACGGCCTGCTCCTGGAGGCCCCCCTCTGGGAGAACCGCATCCTCGGTCACGTCACCGAGAAGCCGAACTCCCGGGGACCGATCCTCGACCTGAGGGCCGCCCGCAAGGACACCGAGCGGATCGTGCGGGAGTACGACGTCCGCACGCCCGGCATCGACGTCACTGCGGCGTCGCTCTCCGGCGGCAACCAGCAGAAGCTGATCGTCGGTCGCGAGATGAGCCACAACCCGAAGCTGCTGATCGCCGCGCACCCCACCCGGGGCGTGGACGTCGGTGCGCAGGCGCAGATCTGGGACCAGATCCGCGAGGCGCGCCGCGAAGGCCTGGCGGTGCTGCTGATCTCCGCGGACCTGGACGAGCTGATCGGCCTCTCCGACACCCTGCGCGTGATGTACCGCGGCCGGCTGGTCGCGGACGCCGACCCGGCGACCATCACCCCGGAGGAGCTCGGATCGGCCATGACCGGTGCCGCCGCCGGACACCTTGAGCACGAAGAGAGCCCTGAGGGCACCGACGGCCCGGAGGACGAGGCCCGATGAAGAAGATCGACAAGGAGCGGCTGCTCCTGGGCATCGCGGCCCCGCTGCTCGCGATCGTCGCCGCGTTCCTGATCACCGCCCTGATCCTGGCCGCGACCGGCAAGGAGCCGTTCAGCGCCTTCGGGATCATGTTCGAATACGGCGTGAAGTCGGACAGCCAGGTCTACATCATCAACAAGGCGACGCCGTACTACCTGGCGGGTATCGCGGTGGCCGTCGGCTTCCGCATGAACCTGTTCAACATCGGTGTCGACGGCCAGTACCGTCTCGCGGCCTTCTTCGCCGCCGCCGTGGGTGGCGCGCTGGCCCTGCCGGGCATCGTGCAGATCCCGCTGATCATCCTCACCGCGATGATCGTCGGCGCCATGTGGGCCGGCATCGCGGGTGTCCTCAAGGTCACCCGGGGCGTCAGCGAGGTCGTCTCCACGATCATGCTGAACATGATCGCGACCGCGATCATCGGCTACCTCCTCCAGCCCGGCCGCCTCGGCCACCTGGACGCGGCCGGCACCAAGGTCGCCACGACCCCGCTGCCGGACTCCTCGCACTTCTTCGACATCCCGACCGCGCCGACCCCGATCTACGGCTTCGTCGTGGTCGCGGTGATCGCCGGTGTCGGGTACTGGTTCACGCTGGCCCGCACCCGCTTCGGTTTCGACCTGCGCACCGTCGGCCAGTCCGACACGGCCGCCGCCGCCAGCGGTGTCAACGTCAAGAAGATGGTCATCACGGCCATGCTCATCTCCGGCGCCATGGCCGGTCTGATCGGCATGCCGACGCTGCTCAACGACTCGTACGAGTTCGGCGGCGACTTCCCCCTCGGCATCGGCTTCCTCGGCATCGCCATCGCCCTGCTCGGCCGCAACCACCCGATCGGCATCGCGCTCGCCGCGATCCTCTGGGCCTTCCTGGAGCGCGGCGGCCAGAAGCTGGAGTTCGAGAACTACGACCGGGAGATCGTCGGCGTCATGCAGGGCGTCATCGTCCTCTGTGTCGTCATCGCCTACGAACTCGTGCGCCGCTACGGCCTCAAGCGCCAGCAGCGACAGGTCGGCGAGAAGCTCGCCGCCCAGGCCCGTTCCAACGACCAGACGGAGGTGTCGGCGTGACCGCCACGGCGACTTCCACCCCGCCGCCCGCCGCCCCCAAGGCGGCCGGTGGCAAGGGCGGCCGCACCCGGCTCTCCCTCCCGGTGATCCTGCTGATCATCGCGGGCGCGCTCGTCGCGCTCTCCGCCGTGCGCGCCATCACCGGAGCGCAGGACCTGACCTCGTCGGGCCAGATCAGTGCGGCCCTCTCGCTGGCCGTGCCGATCGGCATGGCCGGTCTCGGCGGTCTGTGGGCCGAGCGCGCGGGCGTGGTCAACATCGGCCTCGAGGGCATGATGATCCTCGGCACCTTCTTCGGCGCCTGGGCCGGCTGGCAGACCAGCCCCTGGCTCGGCGTCCTCGTCGGCGTCCTGGGCGGCATGTTCGGCGGCCTGCTGCACGCCGTCGCCACCGTCACCTTCGGCGTCGACCACATCATCTCCGGCATCGCGATCAACATCCTGGCCGTCGGTCTCACCACCTACTTCGCCAAGCTGTGGTTCAACACCGGTGCGGCCGCCGCCGCGGGCGGCAGCCCGAAGCAGTCGCCGCCGGCCGACAGCATCACCTCGTTCAGCGTGCCGGGCCTGTCCGATTGGCTGGCCGACATCGAGAAGCACCACTGGTTCGTCGTCTCGGACGTCGCGGGCATCCTCGGCGGCCTGGTCACCAACCTCTCGCTGCTGACGATCGTCGCCGTGGCCCTCATCATCGGCACGTTCTTCGTGCTGTGGAAGACGGCGTTCGGTCTGCGGCTGCGCTCCTGCGGCGAGAACCCGATCGCGGCCGAGTCGCTGGGCGTCAACGTCTACAAGTACAAGTACATCGCGGTGATCGTCTCCGGCGGTCTGGCCGGCCTCGGCGGCGCCTACCTGTCGCTGGTCACCTCGCACATCTACAACGAGGGCCAGACCGGCGGCCGCGGTTACATCGGCCTCGCGGCGATGATCTTCGGCAACTGGCGGCCGGGCGGCCTCGCGATGGGTGCCGGCCTGTTCGGCTTCGCCGACGCCCTGCAGCTGCGCAGCGGCGGCCAGTCCGTGCACGCGCTGCTCCTGCTGCTGTTCGCGGTCCTCGTCGCGATCGCGGCCTGGAAGGCGTACAAGAAGCGCTGGATCACCTCTTCGATCGCCATCGTCATCGGTGTCGGCGTGTTCATCTGGTACCTCGGCACGGAGAGCGTCCCGGTCGAGTTCGTCAGTGCCACCCCGTACATCGTGACCCTGCTGGTGCTGTCGCTCTCCGCGCAGCGGCTGCGGATGCCCAAGGCGGACGGCATGCGCTACCGCAAGGGCGAGGGTAAGTGACCCCGGAGCCGACGGTGGACTGGGAAGCCCTGCGGACGTCCGCCCGGGAAGCGATGACCCGGGCGTACGCCCCGTACTCGGGCTTCCCGGTCGGGGTGGCCGCCCTGGTGGACGACGGCCGCGTCGTGACCGGCTGCAACGTCGAGAACGCCAGCTACGGGCTGGGCCTGTGCGCCGAGTGCGGACTGGTCTCCTCCCTCCAGGCCACCGGCGGCGGCCGCCTCACGCACTTCACCTGCGTGGACGGCAAGGGCGAGATCCTCGTCCCGTGCGGCCGCTGCCGCCAGCTGCTCTACGAATTCGGCGGTGACGAGCTGCTGGTGGAGACCCCGGACGGGATCCTCCCGCTGGCGGCGATGCTGCCGCAGGCCTTCGGGCCCGGCCACCTGAGATAGCCGTACCGACGGCCCTTCGCCCCTGCCGGGGCGGAGGGCCGTCGCACTTCCGTTCCTGAACCCTTCATCTCCCCCTCTCTATGCGCGTAGAAGGAAGCACCACATGGACGTCATCTCCGTCATCCGGACCAAGCGGGACCGCGGTGAGCTGAGCCCCGAGCAGATCGACTGGGTCATCGACGCGTACACCCGCGGTGTCGTGGCCGACGAGCAGATGTCGGCGCTGGCGATGGCCATCCTGCTCAACGGCATGAACCGGACCGAGATCGCCCGCTGGACCGCGGCGATGATCGCCTCCGGTGAGCGCATGAACTTCGACTCCCTCTCCCGCCCGACCGCCGACAAGCACTCCACGGGCGGCGTCGGCGACAAGATCACCCTCCCGCTCGCCCCGCTCGTCGCCGCGTGCGGCGCGGCCGTCCCCCAGCTGTCCGGCCGCGGCCTCGGCCACACCGGCGGCACCCTCGACAAGCTGGAGTCCATCCCCGGCTGGCGCGCGCTCCTCTCCAACGAGGAGATGCTGCACGTCCTGGACACCACCGGCGCGGTCATCTGTGCGGCCGGCGACGGCCTGGCCCCGGCGGACAAGAAGCTCTACGCGCTGCGCGACGTCACCGGCACGGTCGAGGCCATCCCGCTGATCGCCTCCTCGATCATGTCGAAGAAGATCGCCGAGGGCACCGGCTCGCTCGTCCTGGACGTCAAGGTCGGCACCGGCGCCTTCATGAAGAACATCGAGGACGCCCGCGAGCTGGCCCGCACCATGGTCGGCCTCGGCACCGACTCGGGCGTCAAGACCGTCGCGCTGCTCACCGACATGTCCACCCCGCTGGGCCTGACCGCCGGAAACGCCCTCGAAGTCCGCGAGTCCGTCGAGGTCCTGGCCGGTGGCGGCCCCGCCGACGTGGTCGAGCTGACCATCGCGCTGGCCAAGGAGATGCTGGACGCGGCGGGCATCAAGGACGCCGACCCGGCGAAGGCCCTGGCCGACGGCTCCGCGATGGACCACTGGCGCCGGATGATCGCGGCCCAGGGCGGCGACCCGGACGCGACCCTCCCGGTCGCCCGCGAGCAGCACGTGGTCACCGCCCCCGAGTCGGGCGTCCTGACCCGCCTCGACGCGTACGGGGTCGGCGTCGCCGCCTGGCGCCTGGGCGCCGGCCGCGCGCGCAAGGAGGACCCGGTGCAGGCGGGCGCGGGCGTCGAGCTCCACGCGAAGCCGGGCGACACGGTGACGGCGGGCCAGCCGCTGATGACCCTGCACACGGACACCCCGGAGAAGTTCGACTACGCCCTCGCCTCCCTGGCGGGCACGTACGACATCGCCCCGGCGGGCACGGCCTTCTCCGCCACGCCGATCGTCATGGACCGCATCGCCTGACCTTACTCACTCGTGCGGCTGAACGGGACCGGTGGACGCCCACCGGTCCCGTTCGTCATGCTGGGATCGGTGACGAACCGATTGAGGAGCACACCATGAGCGCACTCACCGTCCAGCAGGAGCCGGCAAACGGCGACAGCTGGGAGGGCCTCGTCCGTCTCTGGGAGGAGATGGACTGGCCCGAGGGCTGCAAGGTGGAGATCATCGAGGGGATCATCACCGTGGCACCACCACCCGTCAACGACCACAACTTGATCGCGGTATCCGTGCAGCGCCGTCTGTACACCGTGATCCCTGACGGCTGGGAGATCTTCCAGACCCTCAACGTGGCCGTGCCCAGCCATACCGGGCTCTACGTCCCGGACCTGGTGGTCGTCCCCAGGGAAGAGGTCCCGGGAGGGGAGAACTTCGTTCCCGCGGCCGCGGCCGAGCTCGTCGTCGAGGTCACCTCCAAGTCGAACGCCGTCAACGACCGCGTGTCCAAGCTCAAGGGATACGCCGCGGCGGGCATCCCGCTCTACCTGCTCATCGACCCGCACGCCACGGGCAGCCCCACCATCCACCTGTACGGCGAGCCCAGCGACGGCAAGTACCGCCTTCTGCACGCGGGCAAGTTCGGCGAGGCCGTCCATCTCCCCGAGCCGTTCGACCTCGTGCTCGACACCTTCGGCTTCCCCCGCCCCTGACTTCACAGCCCCGGCGGGACCTCACCGGGCCGTGGTGCGGATCCGCCGATGAGTTCCGGCGGGCGGGGGAGTCACCCCCTCGTGGACATCGGACGACTCGTGCTGCCCGGCCCCGGGCCGGCCGCCCCGCAGGACGCCGCACCGCTGTGCGCCCGGCTGGCCCGGCTCTACGACGCCGGGGTGGTCGCGGTGGTCTGCGACGCCGCCGCGGTGACGGCGCCCGGGCTGGCCGACGTACAGGTACTGGCCCGGCTGCGGCTGACCGCCCGGGGGCGGCCGCTGCGGGTGACCGGGGCCGCGCCCGCCCTCCGGGCCCTACTGGGCCTCGTGGGCCTCGTCGAGCTGCTCGGGGAGGCCGAACAGCGGGAACCACCGCGCGGTGTCCAGGAAGGCGTTGAGCCCGACGATCTTGCCGTCTGAGATCTCCAGCACCTGGAGCGCCCACGGGGTGTGGCCCGGCCGTCCGTCCTCGCGCGGACGGTACTGGCCGAAGGCGGGCAGGCCGTTCGCCGTGGTCGGGACGAGCCGGGAGCCCTTGCAGCCGATGCCCTGGTTCAGGTGCCAGGCCGCGATGTCCTCGTGTCCCCGGAGCCACAGGTCGAACGGCGGCATCGAGAGCACCGCGTCCTCGTGGAGGAGGGTGGTGAGCCGCGAGATGTCGTAGGCCTCGAAGGCGGAGAGGTACCGCTCCAGCAGCTTCGCCTGGTCCGCGTCGAGCGGATCCGCCGGGTCGCTGTCGCGCAGCGACTGCCCGGCCAGGGTGGCCCGGGCCCGCTGGAGGGCACTGTTCACCGAGGCCGTCGTGGTCTCCAGGAGCTGCGCCACCTCGTCGGCCTTCCAAGCCAGCACCTCGCGCAGGATGAGCACCGCCCGCTGCTTCGCCGGCAGGTGCTGGAGCGCCGCGACGAAGGCCAGGCGGACGGACTCCTTCGCCAGCGCCATCTCGGCCGGGTCGGCGGTCTGCGGCAGCACCCGGCCGTCCGGGACCGGCTCCAGCCAGGTCACCTCGGGGCGCTCGTTGAGCACGGCGGAGGCCTGGTGCTGCGGGGCGGTCAGGTCCATCGGGCGGGCCCGCTTGTTCCCGGCGTTCAGCAGGTCCAGGCAGACGTTGGTGGCGATCCGGTACAGCCACGACCGCAGCGAGGAGCGGCCCTCGAACTTCTCGTAGCTGCGCCAGGCCCGGATGTACGTGTCCTGCACCGCGTCCTCGGCGTCGAAGGACGAGCCGAGCATGCGGTAGCAGTAGCCGGTGAGCTCGACCCGGTACCGGTCCATCGCGGTGTCGAGGTCCACATCGGTGGCGAGATCACTCATGTCCGTTCATCCCCCTGGTCGTTCCGCTCCTTCGGAACCTACCGGAGGGGTCCGACAACGGCAGCCGGAAGCGCCGGAGCACCCACATATGTCGTCATCAAGTTTCTTGACGTCAAGATTAATGTGAGGCAGGGTTCCGTCATGTATCTCGATGTCGAGATACATGGGTGGCGGGCGCGGTCGAAACGGGGGACTGGGATGCGGATCGGCGGGCGGATCCGGAAGGCACGGCAGGGGGACGGAGGTCTGCTGGCGCAACTGCGCCGGCCGCCGGGCGGCCGTGACGCGCGGATCATGCTGCTCACCCAGGCGTTGGACCGAGCGGGCACCGGCGTGTGGGCCGCGTCCTCCGTCCTCTACTTCACCTTCGTCGTCGGCCTCGACGCCGGACAGCTGGGCCTGCTGCTGGGTGCGGCCGGGGTGGCGGGCATCGCCGGATCGCCGCTCGCGGGCCACCTCGCCGACCGCTTCCCGGTGCGCACCCTGCTGATCGGCTGCCACCTCGTCCGCCTCGGGGCCCTCTGCGTGCTGCTGGTGGTCACCGACTTCGGCCCGCTGCTGCTCCTGTTCGCCGTCACCCACCTGGGAGACCGGGCGGCCAAGACGCTGGAGATGCTCTTCGCCACCCGGGTCGCGGGCGAGCGGCGCGCCACCTACCAGGCACTGTCGCGCAGTTCGGCGAACGCCGGATACGCCCTCGGTGCGGGCCTCGCCGCCATCGGACTCGCCGTCGGCACCCGCGGCGCCTACCAGGTGCTGATCCTCGCCAACGCCCTGTCGTTCCTCGTGGCCGCGGCCCTGGTGTGGCGCACCCGCGAGCCGCACGGCCGCGGGCTCGTGGTCGCCCGGCCCGGAGCGCAGGAGGGCGCTCCCGGCCGGGCCGGACCCAGCCCCTGGCGGGACCGCGGCTACCTGCGGTTCGTCCTGCTGGACGTTCCGATGAACCTGGACGACTCGATCCTCGGCGTCGGCGTGCCGCTGTGGCTCGTCGGCCACACCACGGCCCCGCACGCCCTGATCCCGGCCTTCCTGGTCATCAACACCGTGCTCGTCGTCGCCCTGCAGCTACGGGTGTCGGCGCGGGTCCGGGACGCCCGCCAGGCGGCGGGCGCGGTCGCCCTGTACGGCCTGACGACGCTCGCCTGCTGCGTCTGCCTGGCCACCGCCCCCGCGGGCGGGACCCGGGCCGCCTCGATCACCCTGCTCGCCGCGGCCGTCCTGGCCACCGCCGCGGAGCTGATGCGTTCGGTGAGCTCCTGGGAACTGGCGGTCTCCCTCGCGCCCCCGGAGGCGCGCGCCTCGTACCTCGGGGTGGCCGGCATGGCACAGTCCGTCCAGAAGTCCGCCGGCCCGCTGCTGCTCACCGGCGCGGTGATGGCGGCCGGACCGGTCGGCTGGCTGGTCCTCGGGGCCGGGGTGGCGGGCCTGTCCCTCGTCCAACGCCGCTCCGCCCTGCGGCGGTTGGACCGCCTGAACACCAGGCCCGCGCCCGAGCCCTCGACGGCCTAAGCCCCGCCCGCCGAGCCCGCACCCGCTGGGTCGACCACCCCCGCGGACAGCCCTCAGGTGCCGGGCTTGCGCCCGTACACGTAGACGTCCTCGCCCTGCCCCAGCAGGTTCCAGTAGGCCTTGGCGTCGGCGGAGCGCATGTTCACGCAGCCGCCCGAACCGGGCGGGTTCCACATGCTCTTGGTCGTCGAGTGGAAGGCGATGCCGCCGTCGAAGAACTGCGCGTACGGCATCGAGACGTTGTAGAGCGTCGACCAGTGGTCGATGTTCCGGTAGTAGATCTTCTTCAGGCCGGTGCGCGTCTCCGTGCCGTCCTTGCCGGTGCGGACCGGGACGGGCCCGTACGTCAGGGTGGCGCCGTCCTGGATCCAGCTGAGCTGCCGCGTCAGGTCCACGCAGGCGATCCGCCCCCGGTTCACGGGGCAGTCACCCGCCTTGTTCGGCGTGCTGCCGGCCGCCCGCTGGGCCAGGATCGTGCTCATCGTCTGCCAGGTCAGCGGCCCGGCGTAGCCCTGGGTCGGGGTGATTCCGTGGCTCGCCTGGAAGGAGCGGATCGCCGAGCAGTCGGCCGCCGATTGCTTCCCGTCCACCGGCCGGCCGAGGAACTGCTCGACCTGCCGCTGGTACGGCCCGGTGGTGAGGTTGCAAGAGGCGGCGGCCTGCGCCGCCCCGCCTCCCGTGATCACCACCGGCAGCGCGAGCGCGAGGGCACCGCCCAGCACCGCCACCCGCTGCCCCGCCCGCCCGCGTGACGCACGCGTCCCCGTCCCTGTCCCCATCCCCGTTCCCGTCCCCATCCGGTCCTCCCCTGATCGCACACCGTCGTCCTCCGTTTTGAATGCCCGGAAAACGAGCCGGGGTTGCCTACGAGGGGCGTAATTTTCGTCAGCGCGCGCCCAGGGCCGACGCCGGCATCCGCCGCTCCGCGCGCGCCGCGTGCGACCCGTACAAGGTGATCGACACGACGCCGAGCACCGCCAGCAGCGCGATGCCGACCGTGGCCGCCCAGCCGGCCCCGTGGTAGGCCAGGGCGCCCAGGGTGCCGCCCGCGCTGGAGCCGAGGTAGTACGCCGACTGGTAGAGCGCGGAGGCCTGCGCCCGGCCCGTCTTCGCCGTCCGGCTCACCGCGGCCGAGGCCACCGCGTGCCCCGCGAAGAAGCCCGCGGTGATCAGGACCAGCCCGAGCACGATCGCCGCCAGGGAGTCGGACAGCGACAGCAGCAGCCCGAGCGCCGTGGTCGTCACGGCCAGGTACAGCGCGCCGCGCCGTCCGGTGCGGGCCACCAGCTTGCCGGCGGCGGCCGAAGAGACCGTACCGACCAGGTAGATCAGGAAGATCGACCCGATCACGCCCTGGCCGAGCGAGAACGGCTCGTCCACCAGGCGGTAGCCGATCACGGTGTAGACCGCGCCGAAGACCGTCATGAACAGCGCGCCGATCCCGTACAGGCGCAGCAGTAGCGGATCGCGCAGATGACCGGCGACGGTACGGCCCACCGCGCGCGGGTTCAGCGACGCCGGACGGAAGAACCGGGCCCGGGGCAGCAGTACCAGGAAGGCCACGGCGCACGCCAGCGCCACCAGGGCGACGGCCAACAGGCCCGCGCGCCAACCCCACAACTGCGCGGCCCAGCCGGTGACGAGACGACCGCTCATGCCGCCGATGGAGTTCCCCGCCACGAACAGGCCGATCGCTGCCACCAGGGCCTTCGGCTTGACCTCCTCCGCCAGGTACGCCATCGCGGAGGCCGGGATCCCGGCGATCGCCGCGCCCTGGACGGCGCGCAGCGCCACCAGCCACTCCACGTTCGGCGCGAACGGCACCAACAGGCCGACGCCGACGGCGATCACCATCGAGTACGTCATCATCCGGGTGCGGCCGAACCGCTCGGACAGTGCGCTCAGCGGGAGGACGAACAGCGCGAGCGCGCCGGTGGCCGCGGACACCGTCCAGCTGGCCCGGCCCGCCGTCACCCCGAAGCCGGCGGAGATCGCGGGCAACAGTGCCTGGGTGGAGTAGAGGAGGGCGAACGTCGCGAGTCCGGCGGCGAAGAGCGCGAGGCTCATCCGGCGGTAGCCGGGGCGGCCGGGGGAGAGGGGCTGCGGTGCGGGGGACGACGGGGTGGAGGCACCCGGGATGACGGGTGCCCCGGTATGAACGGGAGGCATGCTTCGACGGTAGGCCTGTTGGTTTCATGCGTCCAATGCACGGAATTGCAATAATCGATCCGCTGATGCATCAACCCAGCTCAGAGGCCTGGATGTCGATGAACCGTTACGTAGAAGACATGGCCGTAACAACCTTGCTCGCGCCGCGGCTGGCGTATTTCGTCGCCGTCGCCCGCCACGAGCACGTCACGCGCGCCGCCCACGAGCTGGGCGTCCCGCAGTCCACCCTGTCCCGCGCCATGGTCCGGCTCGAACAGGACCTCGGTGTCACGCTGTTCGCCCGCAAGGGCCGTACGGTCGCCCTCACCACGGCCGGCCGCACCTTCCTGGCCTCGGCCGAGCAGGCCCTCACGGAGATCGACCGTGCGGCCGAATCCGTACAGCAGGACGCCGATCCGGCGGCCGGCAAGGTGGCCTTCGGCTTCCTGCACACCCTCGGGTCCGAGACCGTACCCGGCCTCATCCGCGCCTTCCGCGCCGACCACCCGCGCATCCGCTTCTCCCTCGTCCAGAACTACGGCGAGGCCATGTTGGAGAAGCTGCGGGCCGGCGAACTCGACCTGTGCCTGACCTCCCCGCTGCCGGACGCGCCCGACCTGGTCGCCCGGCGCCTCGACGAACAGCGGCTGAGGCTGGTGGTCCCGGACGACCACCGGCTCGCGACCCGCAAGCGCATCCGCCTTGCCGAGGCCGCCGAGGAAACCTTCGTCACCCTGGAGCCCGGCTACGGCATGCGCCGCATCACCGACGCCCTGTGCGCGGAGGCCGGGTTCACCCCG
Source organism: Streptomyces sp. NPDC091682 (assembly GCF_044756625.1). NCBI lineage: Bacteria > Bacillati > Actinomycetota > Actinomycetes > Kitasatosporales > Streptomycetaceae > Streptomyces > Streptomyces sp. NPDC091682. Next base: position 214,823 of record NZ_JBIVTH010000001.1, read on the forward strand.
AAGATCGCCTTCGAGGGCGAGGAGGCCGAGACCCTGCGCGGCCTGGTCGCCGCCGGCCTCGGCGTGGCCCTCCTGCCGCCCCCGGCCGTGGCCCGCCCCGGCGTGGTCGAGCTGACGGTCACCGCCCCGCGCGCCGTCCGCGAGATCGGCCTCGCCTGGCTCGACGGCCACCCCGACACCCCGCCGGTGGCGGAGTTCAAGCGCTTCCTCCTCTCCCGCCGCGGCCGCCTCATCCCGGAACTGGAACCGCTCGCGCCGCAGGAGGGCCACCAGCCCGAAAACTGATGGCCGTCCGCGGCCCCGGCGAGCAGAATCACGGGGTTGCCGGGTCGGGGGAGATGCTTTTTGGACGTGTTCGCGTGCGCCGGATGCGGTACGGAGCTGACGGCCCCGGTCTCCCGGGTCGCCCTCCCCGTCCACGCCTACTACGGGGCGTGGGAGCAACTGCACCCCCCGCTGATGGAGCCGGCGACGTACGCCGTCGAACCCCGGCCCAGCGGACCGCCCTGGCGGCTGTGGGACGAGGTCGGGGAGGAACTGGCGGCCGAGCAGGGGGTGTACCTGCCGCAGTACTGCGTGTCGTTCGGGTCGCGGGGTGCGGTCGTCATCGCGCCCGGCGACTCCCGGGGCATGGCCCTGATCCCCGAGAAGTGTGCGGGCCACTGCATGGGCATCGACGGTAGGGACGGACCCAATCTGGCTTGCGAGGGCTGCGGGCGCGCGGTGGCGACGCGGATGGACGACTGCGGGCTGTGGCAGACGGTGTGGCTGGAGCCCGCCGCCGTGCGGCGCGTGCCCTCTGGCCTGCCCGCCGTCCCGGTCCCCGGCTGGGACGAGCTGGTGCTGGAGTCGTACGCCGTGCCGCCCGTCGAGCTCGACGGTTCCTGGAGCCGCCGCTGGGCGGCCGCGGTTCCCGTGGCGCTCGCCCACCTGGTGGTGGCCTGCGAGGGCCGCCCGGTGGCGCTGCCCGGCCCCCTCGCCGAACTGGTCGGCGCCACCGCCGGCTGCCTGCCCGCCGGGCCCCCGGTCCTCACCAGCGGCCTGGCCGGGCCGGGCACGCCCGTGCCCCGGTCCGGCGCCGACGTCCTTCTCGTACCCCGCCACCCGGTCACGGGCGAGCCGTGGCGGCCCGCGTACGGCGGGGCCCCGTCCGTGGTGCCACTGGACATCGGGGTCTGGGCCCATCTCGTACTTCCGGGGGAGACCTCGCCGCTGCCCGCCTCCGGCACGCTGCCGGAAGGCGTCCTGCGCGATGACTACCCCTTGCCGCTGCGCCCGCGGCACGCGTTCTGGCCCCACCACCGGGCGTTCGGGAACACCCTGGCGTGCCTCCCCGGCATACGCCGCCCGGAGCTGCGCACCTACTACGACCGGTACGCCAGGACTTAGGCCGGGTCCGGCGGGGTCGGGGCCGGGTGCGAGGAGAGCAAGTAGCCCGCCTGGAAGCGGGACTTGGCGCCCACCGCGCGCATGATCTCCGCGATGTGGCGCTGGCAGGTGCGCTCCGACATGCCGAGGCGGCGCGCGATCACCTTGTCCTCCAGCCCCTCCGACAGCAGCCGGACGATCGTCTGCCGCAGCTCGTCCGAGATCGAACGGGCCGCCTCCGGGCTCACCGACGTGGGGAAGGGCTCCGCGCCCACCCAGGAGCGCTCGAAGGCCGTCGTCATGAAGTGCACGACGCTCGGCTCCCGCACCACCAGCGCCGCCCCGGTGCGGTCCGGCACCGCCATCACGCCCGTGTGGTCGTCGAAGATCAGCATCCGCATCAGCCCGTCGCCCAGGGTCCGTACCTGGGCGCCCAGTGCCGTCACCCGCTCGACGTACGCCGCCGTGGGCCGTGAGTAGCGTGCCGTGTGCTGGTAGATCGTGCGCATCCGGACCCCGCGGGTCAGCAGCGACTCGTCCCGCCCGATCGACTCCTCCAGCGTCTCCAGCGGGCGGCCCCCGCCCGGCTGCGAGGTCAGCAGCTCCCGCTCGCACGCCGCGACCAGCTCCGCGATCAGCCCCCGTACCGCCCCGAGGTCCGTCACGAGCTCCAGCCGGCCCGATCCGCTGAGGTCCCGCTGCGCGGTCCCCGCCTCGTACGCGGGTACCAGGGCCTCCAGGCGCCCGCGCAGCCGGTCCATCTCGTCGTGGGTCTCCCGTACGAGCAGGGCCAGCGGAGCCAGGGCCCGGGCCGCGGCGGCCCGGGGGGCCACCGCGCTCCAGCGGTCCGGTTCGTCGCCCGGGGCCCGCTGGAGCAGGTGCGCGGCCGCCAGCTCGGTGATCGCCGCGGCCGCGCGCACCCCCAGGGCTCCGGTGGCCTCGCGCAGGTCAAAGGCGTGCCGCTCGACGGCGTACGCGTACAGGCGCCGGGCGGCGGGGCTCAGCTCCCAGGCCGCTGCGGCCGGCCCGGATTCCTCGGCAGGCATAGGCGTATGCGTCCCGAGATGGGCCGGTTTGTAAACCCCTCGTATTCCCGCAAGGCGGCAAGACGACGCCAGGACGGCCGCCCCCGGCACATGCCGGAGCGGCACAGTGGTCAGCACGGCGTGAGGGGGAAGCGCGGTATGCGGCAGCGAACACCCAGGCGAGGACGGGGGCCCGTGTCCTGCTGAGCCCGCGGCCCGCCGTGGTGGTCGCGCCGGATCCGTCGGTGCCATCCGACCGTGAGGGGGCGGAGCGGCGGGCACGGACGGTCTGGTGCGACCTCGAAGGGTGCGACCTCGAGGGGTGCGACCTCGAAGGACGCGGGTCCGTCAGTCGGTCGCCGGCTTCGCGTAGTCGCCGTAGCCGGTCCAGTCCAGCGCGACGCACGGCTCGTCACCGAGGACCCAGGCGTCGTGCCCGGGGGCGATCTGGATGAAGTCGCCCGGGCCGACCTCGCCGCTCTCCCCGTCGTCCATGACGATCTTCATTCGGCCGCTCACGACGTACCCGGTGTGGGCGGAGAGGCAGCTGTCCGTGCCGGCCAGCGGCTTGATGTGCAGCGACCAGCGCCACCCCGGTTCGAAGACCGCGCGCCCGACCGCCCCGCCCTCGGTGTTGAACAGGTCCAGCCTGCCGGTGCCGGCCTCGAAGGGGCGCGTCTCATCGGGCCTGTCGAAGTTCCTGTGGACCAATCCGCCCATGGCCGGTCGCCTCCGGGAGTTGAGCAGCGCCCCGAGTCCACTTCCCACGGTACGCGCGCCGAGCCGCGCCGCGCCCGTGGATCACCTCCTCAACGACCTCCCGAAGCCCGAGGCCAGCGGCATCCGCAGGCCCAGTGGCGGGGGCGCGGCCAGGGCGTCCGTCACCGGCCGCGAGTACCGCCCCGAACAGACCGCGCCCAGGACGAAGTCGACGGCCAGCGCCACCACTTCCGGCTGGTGCTCGCGCAGCCCGTGGCCGTCCGAGTGCACCTCGAAGCGGCAGGTCGAACGATTCGCCTTCTTCGCGCGCGCCGCCAGCCGGAAGGACGCCTCCGGGTCGCTGCGCGCGTCGTTGGTGCCGTGCACGATCAACACCTGGCGCCCCGACAGCTGTTTCACCGGTTCGGGGCAGTCGGCCCGGGCCGTCGCCCCTAAGCAAGGGGCGATCGCCACGACCGAGTTGACGGCCCCGTGTCCCGCCGCCCGCAGGGCGGCCAGGCCCCCCGCGTCGTAGCCGACCAGGCACACCGGTACGTCCCCGTACCGCCGCACCGCCTCGTCGGCGGCCCACCCCGCCTGCTCCTCCCGGGCGGAGTCCCCGCCGTGGATGACCAGGTGCGTGACCAGCCCCTCCGCCCCGCCCGCCCGGGCCAGCGCCCGCGCGAGCGGACGCGTGGGACCCGGCGAGAACCGGGAGGCCCCGGGAAGCAGGAGCACCACCCCGTTGACCGCACTTTCCGTCGAACCCGAGCCGGTTCTCGCGCCGGCCGCCCGCCCCAGGCGGGCCCCGCGCGCCGGCGGCGCATGCTGTGCCATGGCGGAACAGTCTCAGACCTTCAGGTGTACGCCATCCGTCCGCGCGGTCTCTGTTACATATCGACGCCCGCCGGGGACATTCCGCTCTACGCGCGTAGGAGTAGAGTGCGCAGATGACGAGCGAGACCCCCAACCTGCCGACCCCGGATCAGATCCGTCGTTCCCCGAAGGTGCTGCTGCACGATCACCTCGACGGCGGACTGCGTCCCGGGACCATCATCGAGCTGGCCCGCGAGGTCGGCTACGAGAACCTCCCCGAGACCGACGCCGACAAGCTCGGCATCTGGTTCCGCGAGGCCGCCGACTCCGGTTCCCTGCCGCGCTACCTGGAGACCTTCGCGCACACCTGCGCGGTCATGCAGACGAAGGCCGCCCTCTTCCGGGTCGCCGCCGAGTGCGCCGAGGACCTGGCCGAGGACGGCGTCGTGTACGCCGAGATCCGCTACGCGCCCGAGCAGCACCTGGAAGCCGGTCTGACCCTCGAAGAGGTCGTCGAGGCCGTGAACGACGGCTTCCGCGAGGGCGAGCGCCGCGCGAAGGCCGGCGGCCACCGCATCCGCGTCGGCGCCCTGCTGACCGCGATGCGCCACGCCGCCCGCGCGCTGGAGATCGCCGAACTGGCGAACCGCTACCGCGACAACGGTGTGGTCGGCTTCGACATCGCCGGCGCCGAGGCCGGGTTCCCTCCCACCCGCCACCTCGACGCCTTCGAGTACCTCAAGCGCGAGAACAACCACTTCACCATCCACGCGGGCGAGGCCTTCGGCCTGCCGTCGATCTGGCAGGCCCTGCAGTGGTGCGGCGCCGACCGCCTCGGTCACGGCGTGAAGATCATCGACGACATCGAGGTCGCCGAGGACGGTTCCGTGACCCTGGGCCGTCTGGCCTCGTACGTCCGGGACAAGCGCATCCCCCTGGAGATGTGCCCGACCTCGAACCTGCAGACCGCCGCGGCCGCCTCGTATGCCGAGCACCCGATTGGTCTGCTGCGCAAGCTGCACTTCAGGCTCACGGTCAACACGGACAACCGCCTGATGAGCGGCACCAGCATGAGCCGCGAGTTCGAGCACCTGGTCGACACCTTCGGCTACACCCTCGACGACATGCAGTGGTTCACCGTCAATGCGATGAAGTCCGCGTTCATTCCTTTCGATGAACGACTGGCCATGATCAATGAAGTGATCAAGCCCGGTTACGCGGAGCTGAAGTCGGAGTGGCTGTTCCAGCAGACCGCTTCCACCAGCGGTTCCGTCTCGGCCTAGGCCACGGCTTTACCCCGCGAAAGCGCCCGGGAGGGAGAATCCCCGGGCGCTTTCTCGTATTTAAGGATGTTTGCGGACGGGGGTTTGAAGTGACTAGTTTGCGGAGCCGCTCAATTCCCCGTCGCAAGGACAACTCTTCATGAAGAAGTCAGCTGCCAAGACCCTCGGTACCGCCGTTCTCGGTGTCGCCTTCGCCGCGGTCGCCGCCGGCACCGCCTCCGCCGCCGTTCCGGCGGTCGGCCTCACCGACGCGCTGGGCTCCGCCGCGGGCATGCTCCAGGGCGCCACCAGCCAGCAGCAGGTGAGCGGCGGGGCCCAGCAGTCGAGCGACCCCACCTCTCAGATCACCGGAGCCCTGACTCCGCTGACCGGCGCTCTGAACGGCCTCGGCAGCTGAGACCGCTCTCGCCGTGATGCGTACACGTGTGCGGCGGGCGCATGCCCTTTCGACCGGGTATGTCTCCCACCGCACCGTGTGCCACGATCGCCACCAACTGCCCGCCTACGTCTTGGGTATGAGGTTCTCGGTCATGCGCATGAAGGCACGAGCGACGATGGTCGCGCTGGTCCCCACCCTGCTCTTCGCGGCCGTGGGGTGCAGCAGTACGAACACCCCCGCGACGGGCAGGACCCCCGATCCCAAAGGCTCCGCGGGCAGCGCCTCCGCCGCGCCCGGAGCCCCGGCGCCGTCTGCCGCGGTGACGGGAGCGGCCGCGCCGAAGACCGGTGGCAGCAGGCTTGAGCGGTCCGCGCTGGCACAGGGTGACCTGCCCGGCTACCAGGTCTCCGCCCAGGGCAAGAACCCCAACGCCCCGGACGGCCAGCCGCAGGCCGACAAGAAGGCCTGCCAGCCGTTGGCCGACATCATGGGCGACGAGCCGGACCCGTCCGCGCGCGAGACCCTCAGCCGCGGCGTCGGCTCCCAGAAGCAGGTCGGGCTGGCCGTCTCCGCTTCCGTCAGCTCCTACTCCGAGAGCGACGCCAAGGCACTGGTCGCCCGGCTCAAGGCCGCCGTCGCCGCCTGCGGTACCGGCTTCTCCGCCAAGATCGAGAAGCAGACCGGGGCCTACCGCGAGGTGCGCCCCGCCGACTTCCGCGCGGGCGGCGACGAGAGCGTCAGCTGGACCATGACCGCCGCCGCCGAGGGCGTCTCGGCACAGGTCCACCTGGTCGTCGTGCGCGAGGGCGACACCGTCGTGCGGCTGATGGCCCTCAACGTGGCGGCGACCCAGCAGAAGGCGCAGGTGCCGCAGGAAGTGGCCGACAAGCAGCTGGAGAAGATCCGCAAGGTCCAGCAGGCCGGCTGACGGGTGACCGGTCGAGCCGACGACCCGTCGGCCGCCGGCCCCCGGACTACCAGGCGGTCGAAGCGGACTTCTCGTTCGGCAGCAGGACCCACAGCGCTATGTAGACCAGGAACTGCGGGCCGGGCAGCAGGCACGAGACGACGAAAATGGCGCGCATCGCGTTGGCGGAAATTCCGAAACGCCGCGCCAGTCCGGCGCAGACTCCGCCGATCCAGCGGCCGTCACGGGGGCGGACCAGGGCGCTCATGAGGTTCTCCTTCGTCGGTATCGCTCTCTGCGATGGCTCAATACTCCCGCTGGACCGCCGACAGGACGTCGGTCCAGGGGCCGAGCCCGACCCTGGAAATCTTCGGGGTATCCCCCTGATAAACGGTGTGTGAGCGCCTCAGCCGGGCCCTCAGTGCCGGTACGACGGCCACGTGCGCGAGCACCACACCGGCGGTGTTCAGCAGCACCGAGTCCACGTCCACGACCTGCCCCGGAACCGCGGTCTGCAGCATCTCGATGCACACCGAGACCAGCGCACCCGCGGCAGCCGTCCGGACCAGCGAGGACCACGCGGACAGGGCCGACGGAGCGAGCCGTCCGCTGATCAACGGCACCAACACCCCGAGCGGCGCCAGCAGCGCGAGCCCCTCGCCGATCTGCCGGGCGGCCTCCAGCGGACCGAGGGCCAGGTCCGCCGTGATCCCCTCCAGCGGACTCAGATTGGCCGCAGCGGCCCAGGGCACGTCCAGCGGCCGCAGGGTCAGCCAGCCGACGACCACGAAATGGGCCGCGAGCAGGAGCCCGGCCAGGAGTCGGAGACGGAGGTGGATCGCGGTGGTGGCGCTTTCGCCGGCCTCATGACGCTGCACACCTGCGAGGACGCATCACCCGGTAGCCACGGTTCCGGCCAAGAGGGGGGTGTGGTGGGGAGCACCCGACCGCACCCGACGGGCCCGGGACCCGGAGTTCCGGCCGGTCAGCGCGTGGCGATGAGGACGATCAGGAGCAGCACGCCGACCAGGGCGGGCGCGATGATCTCGTACGACCAGCGCACGCGCACGCTGCCCTGCGCGCCCGGCCGTGCGGCGTTCAGCTCGGCCAACCCCTGGAGCTCGTCGACGATCCGGTCGGCGTTGGCCCGCATCGGTTCGGAGTCGGCGGCGGAGGTACGGGCCCGCGCGGCGGGCTGGCCCGAGCTGCCCGGGTCGCGACGGTCGATCGCGTTGCGGCGCATCTGCTGCCGGTGGGCCTTCTTCCGCTCCCGCAGCGAGACCGGCACGGACCAGAGCTGGTACTTCGATCCCTCGGCCAGCACCTCGGCCGAGTAGCCGGCGCGCACGGCGTCCACGGCCGCCCAGGGCAGCTCGATGATCCGGAAGGGGTTCCGCACGCGCAACCGGTCCTCGTTGGCGAAGACGGCAGGGCGGATCGTGAACGCGACGACCAGCGGTACGGCGGTGAGCGCCACCGCCAGTCCGATCCACGGGGTGCTGCCGGAGCCCCGCAGGACGGCGTCGCCGCAGAGCCAGGCGATCAGTGCGAGCAGCAGTACCCCCGAGACGACGCCCATGGAGGATCGGTAGACCCGGTCTGCGTACACCGGTTCGTCGGTCGGCTGCTGGCTGCTCATGGGGTCGATTCTGCCCCACGCCCCCTCAGCCCACGAGATCGGCGTACAGGATGATGTTGTCGGGCCGGTGGCCGTCGGTGAGCTCGCCGCCGCAGGTGATGACGCGCAGCTCGGGGCGGGTGGTGTCCCCGTACACCTTGGCGGTCGGGAACTCCTTCTTCCCGACCTGCTCCAGCTCCCGGACGCGGAAGACGGCGGTGGTGCCGTCGGCCCGGGAGACGGTGATCTCCTCGCCGGTGCGCACGCGCGAGACGTCCTTGAGCACGGCCGGGCCGCGCTCGGTGTCGAAGTGGCCGATCAGCACGGCGGGACCGGTCTGGCCGGGCGTGACGCCCTTGGTGTACCAGCCGATCTTGTCGGCGTCGGCCACCGAGGGCACCTCGACGGCGCCGTCGGCGGTGAGCCCCAACCCCAGGATCGGGGAGGCGTCCACCCCGGCCGAGGGGATGCGCACGCGGACGGGCTCGGAGGCGGTCATCGGGCCGGCGGCCGGGGCTTCGGCCGGAGCGGCGGAGGCAGCGGTGACGTGCGGGGCCGGGTCCGTGGCCGGGTCCGCGGCGGGGGCGCCGCCGCAGCCGGTCAGGGCGGCGAGGGCGAGCGGGGCGAGCAGTGCGGTGGCGCGGAGGGCGGCGCGGGACATGCGGGGCTCCTGAACGGGGACCGGCGGGCCACCCCGAGGGTGGCCCGCCGAGGGCGTGTCCGGCCCGATAGGCGAGACACCCCCATGAGGGGAAGGGTGACGCGGGGGCCGCGCGGGGCGGCCGTTCGTCAGCTGTGGCTGCGGCGACGGCGCAGGACGGTCGCACCGAGCGCGGCGGAGACCGCGAGGAGGCCGGCGCCAGCGGCGACGGTGGTGCTGTTGTCGGTGTCCTCGGACGCGATCTCGGCGCCCGCGGCGACGGAACCCTGGGGGACGACGGTGGTCTGGCCCACGGTCTGGGCGGAGACGTTCGTGGCGGTCACCGGCTTCGCGGTGGAGGGCTCGGGCTTCGGGGCCGGGGTCTCCTCCGTGACCTTGTAGTCGAGGGTGCAGCCCTTGGGGAGCGCGGGGAAGTTCTCGAAGCCGGACGGGACGTTGTCGCCGCCCTGGGTCTTCCATTCGAAGACGGGCTTGGCGCCGCTCGGGTTGTTGATGCGGGAGAAGTAGTCCGGCGAACCCTTGGGGTTGGAGCGGGTGAGGGTCTGGTTCCAGGTGCCGGCGGGGTCGCTACCGTGCATGACGGCCTTGGGGCCCATGGAGGACATGGTCAGGTCGGCCTGCAGGCCGGCGCCGAGGTCGACCTGCTTGACCTTGGAGACGCACGAGGTGGGCCTGTCGTTGGTGGTCGGGTAGCTCGGCTTGCACCCCTTGGGGAGCGCGGGGAACGCGACCTGGCCGAGCACGTCGTTGCCGCCCTGCGTCTTCCACTCGAAGACGGGCTTGGCACCGCTCGGGTTCACGATCCGGGCGATGAAGCCGGCGGACACCGAGGGGTGGCTGCGGTTCAGTTCGTCGAAGTTGCGGCCGCGGTCGGCGGCCTCGAAGAGCAGCACCTTCGGGCCCTGCTCGGAGATGAACAGCTCGGCATACATCCCCGCGCCGATGTCCTGCCCGATCGGGCCGACCTGGCAGTCCGTGCTGGGCTCGTCCTCGGGCAGCGTCCACGACTTGGTCGAACCGTCCTTGGTCGCGGTCAGGACGTGGCCCTTGCCGCTCTTGACCAGCTTCAGCTCCAGCCCGTTGGCCGAGATGGCCGGCCCGCCCGGGGTGAGCACCCCGAGGCTGCGGGTCGGGAAGGTGTTCGGGTCCTCCGAACCGACGGCGAGGATCTCGACCTCCGGGCCGCCGGCAGTGTGGCGCACCACCGCGGTGAACCCGGGGGCGACGTCGATCTGCGTGTCCGCTCCGTAGCCGTGGCCCGCGGTGGGCGCGGCGGGTGCGGCCTGCGGGGCGGTGGCCGCGTACGCAGTGCCCGCGATCGGGGCGAGGAGGGCACCGGCGAGGACGGCGGTGGAGATGGAGGCACGGAGGACGGTACGCATAACGACTCCTTGAAGCGTTGTTCGGGAAGGGTGGAGGAGAGTCGCATGCCGCGGTTTTCTCTTTCGGTGAGAGCCGGATGAGTGTCTGGCGGGCTGCTGAGAACAAAGTTACGGATCTTGTGCGTGCGGAAGATCCTGCTCCTGTCATCGCCTCGTAACAGAGAGTGGAGGTGTCGATTCCGTCGCGGATCCAGGGGCGGGGGTGACAGGTCGCTACGCGCGTAGATATGCTCATCTGGTGACCATGCCCACCACCCTCACCGCATTCGCTGACGTGACGACGTCCGACAGTGCGCTGCGCCGCTTCCTGCACGGGCTGCCCGGCGTCGACGCTGTCGGCCTGGAGGCCCGCGCGGCCTCCCTCGGCACCCGTTCGATCAAGACGACGGCCAAGGCGTACGCCATCGACCTGGCCATTTCGATGATCGACCTGACGACGCTGGAAGGCGCGGACACCCCGGGCAAGGTCCGGGCGCTCTCCGCCAAGGCCGTCAATCCCGATCCGACCGACCGTACGACTCCGATGACGGCCGCCGTCTGCGTCTACCCCGACATGGTGGCCACGGCGAAGGCCGCGCTGAACGGCGCCGACGTCAAGATCGCCTCCGTCGCGACCGCCTTCCCGGCCGGCCGTGCCGCCCTGCCCGTCAAGCTCGCGGACACCCGTGACGCCGTCACCGCCGGCGCCGACGAGATCGACATGGTCATCGACCGTGGCGCCTTCCTCGCCGGCCGCTACCTGGAGACGTACGAGCTGATCAAGGCCGTCAAGGAGGCCTGCGTCCGCGAGGACGGCAGCGCCGCGCGCCTGAAGGTCATCTTCGAGACCGGCGAGCTGTCGACCTACGACAACATCCGCCGCGCCTCCTGGATCGGCATGCTGGCGGGCGCCGACTTCATCAAGACGTCGACCGGCAAGGTCGGGGTCAACGCCACTCCGGCGAACACCCTGCTCATGCTCGAAGCCGTACGCGACTTCCGCGCGCAGACTGGAATCCAGATCGGCGTGAAGCCGGCCGGCGGCATCCGCACCACCAAGGACGCGATCAAGTTCCTGGTCCTGGTCAACGAGACCGCGGGCGAGGACTGGCTGAGCAACCACTGGTTCCGCTTCGGCGCCTCCAGCCTGCTCAACGACCTGTTGATGCAGCGCCAGAAGCTGAGCACCGGCCGTTACTCCGGTCCCGACTACGTGACGGTGGACTGATCACCATGGCATCTGCATTCGAGTACGCACCGGCTCCCGAGTCCCGCTCGGTCGTCGACATCGCCCCCTCCTACGGGCTCTTCATCGACGGTGAGTTCACCGACGCCGCCGACGGCAAGGTCTTCAAGACCGTCTCGCCGAGCAGCGAGGAGGTCCTCGCCGAGGTCGCCCAGGCGGGCGCCGCCGACGTGGACCGCGCCGTCAAGGCCGCCCGCAAGGCCTTCGCCTCCTGGTCCGCGCTGCCGGGCTCCGAGCGCGCCAAGTACCTCTTCCGCATCGCCCGGATCATCCAGGAGCGCAGCCGCGAGCTCGCCGTCCTGGAGACCCTGGACAACGGCAAGCCGATCAAGGAGACCCGCGACGCGGACCTCCCCCTGGTCGCCGCGCACTTCTTCTACTACGCGGGCTGGGCCGACAAGCTCGACCACGCGGGCTACGGCCCGAACCCGCGCCCCCTCGGCGTGGCCGGCCAGGTCATCCCGTGGAACTTCCCGCTGCTGATGCTGGCCTGGAAGATCGCCCCGGCGCTCGCCACCGGCAACACGGTCGTGCTGAAGCCCGCCGAGACGACCCCCCTGTCCGCACTGTTCTTCGCGGACATCTGCCGTCAGGCGGGCCTGCCCAAGGGCGTCGTCAACATCCTCACCGGCTACGGCGACGCGGGCGCGGCCCTCGTCGAGCACCCGGACGTCAACAAGGTCGCCTTCACCGGCTCGACCGCAGTGGGCAAGAAGATCGCCCGCCACGTCGCCGGCACCGACAAGAAGGTCACCCTGGAGCTGGGCGGCAAGGGCGCCAACATCGTCTTCGACGACGCCCCCATCGACCAGGCCGTCGAGGGCATCGTCAACGGCATCTTCTTCAACCAGGGCCAGGTCTGCTGCGCGGGCTCCCGTCTGCTGGTCCAGGAGTCGATCCACGACGAGCTGCTGGACTCCCTCAAGCGCCGCCTCTCCACGCTGCGCCTGGGCGACCCGCTCGACAAGAACACCGACATCGGCGCGATCAACTCCGCCGAGCAGCTCGCCCGGATCACCGCGCTCGCGGAGACCGGCGAGGCCGAGGGCGCCGAGCGCTGGTCCCCGGCGTGCGAGCTGCCGTCCTCCGGCTACTGGTTCGCCCCGACGCTCTTCACGAACGTCACCCAGGCACACACCGTGGCCCGTGACGAGATCTTCGGCCCGGTGCTGTCCGTGCTGACCTTCCGCACGCCCGACGAGGCCGTCGCCAAGGCCAACAACAGCCAGTACGGCCTGTCCGCCGGCATCTGGACGGAGAAGGGCTCGCGCATCCTCGCGGTCGCGAACCAGCTGCGCGCCGGAGTCGTCTGGGCCAACACGTTCAACAAGTTCGACCCGACCTCGCCCTTCGGCGGCTACAAGGAGTCGGGCTTCGGCCGCGAGGGCGGCCGCCACGGCCTGGAGGGCTACCTCGATGTCTGAGTCGACCCGTCTGAACGTCTTCAAGACCTACAAGCTGTACGTCGGGGGCAAGTTCCCCCGCTCCGAGAGCGGCCGGGTGTACGAAGTGACGGACTCCAAGGGCAAGTGGCTGGCCAACGCCCCCCTGTCCTCCCGCAAGGACGCGCGTGACGCGGTCGTCGCGGCCCGCAAGGCCTTCGGCGGCTGGTCCGGCGCGACCGCGTACAACCGCGGGCAGATCCTCTACCGCATCGCCGAGATGCTGGAGGGCCGCCGCGAGCAGTTCGTCCGCGAGGTCGGCGAGGCCGAGGGCCTGTCGAAGTCGAAGGCCGGCGCGGTCGTCGACGCGGCGATCGACCGCTGGGTCTGGTACGCGGGCTGGACCGACAAGATCGGCCAGATCGTGGGCGGGGCCAACCCGGTCGCGGGCCCGTTCTTCAACCTCTCCACCCCGGAGCCGACCGGTGTGGTCACGGTCGTGGCCCCGCAGGAGTCGTCCTTCCTGGGCCTGGTCTCGGTGATCGCCCCGGTGATCGCGACGGGCAACACCGTCGTCGTCATCGCCAGCGAGAAGTCCCCGCTGCCGGCCCTGTCCCTGGGCGAGGTGCTCGCCACCTCCGACCTGCCCGGCGGCGTGGTCAACATCCTGTCCGGCAAGGCCGGCGAGATGGGCCCGCACCTTGCGTCCCACCAGGACGTCAACGCGATCGACCTGGCCGGAGCCGATGCGGCGCTGGCCAAGGAGCTGGAGATCGCGGCGGCCGACAACCTCAAGCGCGTCCTGCGTCCACAGCCTGTGGACGACTGGAGCGCCGACCCGGGCACCTCCCGGATGACGGCGTTCCTGGAGACCAAGACCGTCTGGCACCCGACCGGGTCGCTGGGCGCGGGCGGCTCGTCCTACTAGTCCTCCCGGGGCAGGCCCCGTTGTACGAGACCGGCCCCGGCAGCGTCCCCCGCGCTGCCGGGGCCTCCTTCTTTCGGGCTCGGTTCGCCTCCGGCGGCGCTTCTGCCGGCTCCAGGCGTGCGTGCGTCCTCGAAACCGTTCGTTCCTCACGGTTCCTCCGGGCGCTCGCCCGCCTTCGCCGGCGCGCCGCCTTCGGCTCACTCGCCGGGGGCGTGTGCCGGCTCCAGGCGTGGTGGGACCTCAGCGGGGGGCGAGGGGGCCCAGGAGGGACGAGACCGTCGCCGCGGGCAGCTCGCCCACCGAGGGCCCCTGGGTCAGGATGCCGGTGACCATGCCGGTCCCGACGGACGGGAAGTCGGCGACCTTCGTGGCGACGCCGTTGTCCAGCGGGTCCACGCCGGTGTGGGCGAGCGGGTTCACCTTGAGGTTCGCGATCGGGTCGGTGACCCCGGCCACGGCGGCCGGGAGGTCGAGCTCGCCGGCCTGGGCGCCGCCCGCCGCCATCGCCAGGGCCGCGCCGGCCATCGAGACGGTCAGTCCGGCGGTGCGGAGCCGGTTCGGAAGGGAAGGGGCTGCGTGACGTGCCATGGAGATCCCGCCTGAGGTCGTGGTCGCGTGCGCACGCAGCGTAGTTGAGGTGTGTTCCTGGACACCAACCGGTCACCGGGAGGATCCCCTACCCGGGGGAATGGTTCAGACTGGTGTCCCGTGAGCTCCCCCTCTACTTCACCGACCCGCGTCGTCCTGCTGACCGGTCCGTCGGGCTCCGGAAAATCCTCGCTGGCCGCCCGCTCAGGGCTGCCCGTGCTGCGCCTCGACGACTTCTACAAGGAGGCCGTCGACCCCACCCTGCCGCTCGTCGACGGCAGCTCCGACATCGACTGGGACTCCCCGCAGTCCTGGGACGCGGACGCGGCGGTCGCCGCGATCGCCGACCTGTGTGCGGCGGGGCGGACCGACGTTCCCGTCTACGACATCGCGACGAGCTCCCGCACGGGCACCGAAACCCTCGACATCGCCCGCACTCCGCTGTTCATCGCGGAGGGCATCTTCGCCGCCGACGTGGTCGCCCGCTGCCAGCAGCTCGGCCTCCTCGCGGACGCCATCTGCCTGCGGGGGCGCCCCTCCACGACCTTCCGTCGCCGGCTGGTCCGTGACCTGCGGGAGGGCCGCAAGTCGGTGCCGTTCCTGCTGCGCAGGGGCCTGCGGCTGATGCGCGCCGAACGCGGCATCGTGGCCCGCCACGTCGCGCTGGGCGCGCACGCCTGCGCGGGCGACGAGGCTCTTGGCCGCCTGGCGGCGGCTGCGGCGGGCCGCCACCGTGCGGCGGCCCCGGCGTAGGGGGCGTCTCGCTCACCGGCGGGACCAGCGCTCCGTCAGGGTGCTGAGCGCGGCCGCGGCCCGGTCGAGGCCGCGGTCGTCGCCGCGGAGCGTCTTGTTCAGCTCGACGTGGAGGAAGCGGGACTGCCGGTCGGCGGCGGTCCGGCCCTGTTCGTTCTCCCGGCCGGCGAGCTTGCAGCGCGCGGAGTACGCCGTGCAGACCTCCAGCCCGTCGCGCCGCAGCGCGGCGGTCAGCTGTTCCGCGTCCGCCACGGCGCTGTCGCCGGCGCCCGTGGAGACCACCGCGTCGCGTCCGCGGAACGAATCGTCGGCGAAGCCGTGCAGCTGGACCCCCGGCAGGTTCCGCCGTGCCAGCTCCGCCACCACGCCGTGGAAGACCGAGTCGTCACGGTGTGCCACGTCCGCCGCCCCGTCCTCGCCCGCATCGCGGTGGGCGCCCGCGAGCACCAGCACCCCGCCGGGTGCGCCGCGCAGCACCCGCGCCCCCAGGAGTTCGGTGCGGGCGTCGGCGACGGGGTGGGGGACCTGGACCGACCAGTGTGCGGGCCGGTCGAGATCGACGTACACCCGGCCCCAGCCGCGGCTGGTGTGGCCCGATTCACTCACCCCGTCCGCCACTTCGGCGTACCGGCGTCCGCCGGCGGCGTCCGTGACGGTGCGGAGGGTGAAGTCGATCTCGGCGAAGCCGGTCCGGGCGGCTTCCGGATCGCCGTCGAGCAGGTGGGCAAAGGCCCTGGTGAACGCGAGTCGTTCCTGGTCCGTGGGGGTGCGGTAGCCGCCGCGCTCGCTGAAGCCGGCGGTGAAGCGGGCGATCCGCTGCTCCAGGTCGATGTCGGCCGAGCGCTGTGGAGAGGGACCGGCCGGACGGGTCGGCGGCGCACTTTCCGGGCGCTCCACCCAAAGAGTCAAAACGGCACAAAGGGCGATGAAAGCGCCGCACAGAGCCGCAATCGTTATTCGCCTGGTCGGTGGAGCGTTCATAGTCGTACGAAAATAACGGAGTGATGCCCTCCGCTTCTCGTCCCTCCGTTCCTCGTCCCGGCTCGCCCACCATCGGGCCCCGCCGACGGACCGGCCCGCGCTGACCGGACGCACCGGGGCCCGCGCGGCAGGTCCCGCGCGCCCCGCAAGCCCAGATCATCACACTCCCTAGGCCGCACCGGCTCCAGGACAGAACGAAGAGGAGCCCGCGTTGGCCGCGTCGCGACCGAAGCGGCGGCATGGGACCCGCCTGCGGGCCGACATGTCGCTGCTGGGCGGCATCCGTCCGCCCATCGCCGCCCTGTCCGCCCTGCTGCTGGCCCTCGCCGCCCTCACCGCGTTCCAACTCGGGCACGTGGGCCGGGAGCCCGTACCGCCGGCCGTCCTCACCTCCCAGCAGTACTTCGCGGAGGACGGCGCCATCGCCCTGCGCGCCTCCCTGGACGAGAGCATCACGGACATCGGCAGGACCTCCTCCCTGTTCAGCTCCGGCGAACCGGTCTCGCCCGACTCCGTGCTCGACAAGCTCGGCAGCGTCTACCAGAAGTGGCGCGGCACCGCCGTGATCGAGATCAAGTCGGGCCGTCTGGAGGCGCAGCGCGGCGAGAACCTCCCGCTGACCGCCCTCGACCTGACCGCGCTCGACGGGGAGTCCGGCCTCGCCCCCCGCATGGTCCGGCTGGAGAACGGCGAGACCCGCCTGCTCACCCTCGCCCTGCTGTCCTGGCCTGACCGCCCCCAGCAGCTCCTGGTCGCCTCCAGCAGCCTGAAGGTCCCGGGCATCAGCCTGGGCCGGTCCCGGGCCGTCGCCGTCCTCGACTCCTCCGGCCAGGTCCTCGGCAGCGACGGCATCGGCGGTTCCGCCCAGGAGAAGAAGCAGCTCGGGAAGTTCGCGAAGACCGTCGCCCAGAAGGCCGGGCAGCACCCGCTCCAGGCCAAGGAGCCCGGCTCCGGCGGCTTCGCGGGCATCAGCGGCAGCCTGCTCGGGGACTCCAAGGACGGTCGCCGCTCCGTGGCCGGCTACGCGAAGCTCACCGGTTCGCAAGCCGGCGTGGGCACCGACGCCACCGCACTCGGCCTCACCGTCGTCTCCTTCGTCGGCGTCGCTGAGGAACGCTCCGCCGCCGTCGACTCCTTCTTCTGGATCGCCGCCTCCGCCGCCCTGCTGGTGCTGGGCGCACTGGCCGTGGCCCTGCTCGTGACCACCGTGCAGCGCCCGCTGCTCCGGCTGTTCCTGGAGAGCCGCCGGATCGGCCGCGGCGACCTGTACCGGCCGGTCACCGTGCCGAAGTACGGCGAGGCCGCCCGCATCGGCGCCGCTCTCGACCGGCTGCGCCGGCAGCTCCTCGGCGCGCCCGTGGCCCGTACCGAGGGCCCCCGCAGGGGCCGCCGCGCCCGGATCGGGACCCGCGCCCTCCTCGGGGTGTGCGGGATCCTGCTCCTGGTGTGGTCGGCGCCGCTCCTGCTGACGCTCAATCGCGCGGGCGCCTCCGTCGCCGTACCCAAGACGATCGTCGAGGACCAGCGCGAACGCACCGACACCCTGGCCGACCGAGTACGCCGCGCCCTCAACGAAGGGCACGCCGACCTCACCTCCGTCGCCTCCGTCATCGGCGAGAAGACCACCCCGGCCGAGCTGACCAAGCTGCTGGAACGCACCCGCAACCAGCACGGACGCTACGAATCCCTCTACGTCCTGAACGCCGACGGCACCGTCCTGGCCCGCGCCGGCGGCCCGCCCCACCACCCCGCCGGCAAGGGCCCCGCGAAGCAGCCCGTCACCCTGGTCGACAGCGGCAACCGGCCCGTCATCACCGAGTACGCCGAGGCTCCCGGCCTGGCCGGCGCCGTCGTCGGCGAACTGCGCATCGACTTCCTCAACGCCCTGCTCAAGCGGCCCGGCCTGGGCGAGGTCCGCGTCGTCGACGCGGAGCGCCGGGTGATCGGCGGCAACAACGGCTACCGGGCCTTCACGTCGCTGCCGGACACCAAGCTCGACGCCCTGGTGCACTCCGCCAACGACAAGAGCGGCGCGGACGCGAAGAGCGCCGCCGACGAGAAGACGGACAAGGGCCCGCGCGCCAAGAGCACCCTGCTCCGCGACGGCGGCGTCTCCATCGCCGCCGCGGCGCCGATGACCGGCGGCGGCGTGGCCCAGCCCCTGAACTGGACCGTCGTCACCTGGCAGCCGGCCAAGGGCCTGGAGATTCCCGCGTACACCACCCAGAACCGCACCGTCCTGGCCGGATTGCTCGGTCTCACGGGCGCCGTGGCCTGCCTCGGTTGGATCCACATCATCGTGGTGCGGCCCCTGCGCGACCTCGCCCGGCGCGCGGAGGCCCTGGCCGACGGCGACCGCCGCACCGTCGTCTATCCGACCCACCACGACGAGGTCGGCGCCGTCACCCGCAGCCTCGAAGTCATCCGCCTGCAGCTGCTGGAGCAGCGCAAGCGGGACGCCGCCGGCGCCGCCACCGGCCGGACGCCCGGCCGTGCCGCCCCGGCCGGAAGGAACTGATCCCCCGTGCTCTTCCTCTACTGCGTGCTGCTCTTCTGCTGCCTGGTCATGCTCGTCGCGGGCGTCGTCGAGCAGCGCCGGCACTACGCCAACCTCGCGCAGATACCGAACCGGGTGCTGGTCAACGGCATCCGCGGCAAGAGCTCCATCACCCGGCTGTGCGCGGGAGCCCTGCGCGGCGGCGGGCTGCTGACGGTCGCCAAGACCACCGGCACCGCGGCCCGCTTCATCCACCCGGACGCCACCGAAGAGCCCGTCTACCGGAAGTTCG
Organism: Streptomyces sp. NPDC091682; assembly: GCF_044756625.1. Taxonomy (NCBI): domain Bacteria; kingdom Bacillati; phylum Actinomycetota; class Actinomycetes; order Kitasatosporales; family Streptomycetaceae; genus Streptomyces; species Streptomyces sp. NPDC091682. The sequence goes on from NZ_JBIVTH010000001.1 coordinate 233,607, forward strand.
GCATCGCCAACGTCGTCGAACAGATCGGCATCGTCCGGCGCGCCGCCGCCTACCGGCCGCACGCACTGGTCATGGAGTGCATGGCGGTCATGCCCGCACTCCAGGAGATCAACCAGTCGAAGCTGATCCAGTCGACCATCGGCGTCCTGTGCAACGTCCGCGAGGACCACGTCGCCGAGATGGGACCCACCCTCGACGACATCGCGCGCTCCCTGTCGCGCTCGATGCCGCACGGCGGAATCTGCGTCACCGCCGAGAAGGAGCGCTTCCACGTCCTCCAGGAGGAGGCCGACGCGCGCAACTGCACGCTCGTCTACGCCGACCCCGACACGGTCAGCGACGACGAGCTGCGCGGCTTCAGCTGGTTCACCTTCAAGGAGAACGTCGCCATCGCGCTCACCGTCGCCGAGCTCCTCGGCGTCGACCGCGAAACCGCCCTCCAGGGGATGTACGACGCGCCGCCGGACCCCGGCGTGCTCTCCGTCGAGCGGTACGTGGCCCCCGGCGGCAAGCGGGTGCGCTTCGCCAACGTCTTCGCCGCGAACGACCCCGAGTCGACGCTGATGAACATCAACCAGCTCCTCGACCTCGGCGCCGTCGACCGCCCCCTGAACGTCGTCATCAACTGCCGCCCGGACCGCGTCGAGCGCAACGGCCAGATGGGCGCGATCGTCCCGGACCTGATGCCCGACAAGGTCTTCGTGATCGGGCACCCGGCCAAGAGCGCCATCGACGCGATCCCGGCCGAGTGGCGCGGGCGCGCCGTCGACCTCGGCGGCGACCAGCGCGACGGCGAGGAGTTCATGAACGAACTGCTCGACCACCTGGGCGAGACCTCCTCCCTGGTCGCCATCGGCAACATCCACGGCCAGGGCGAGATCCTCCTGGAACACCTGGCGGAACTCCCCGGCTTCGAGGACGAGCCCGACCCGGAGGAGCCCTTCGCGGCGGACCCGGACCGCGAGCCCCCCGTACCCCGGCGGACCGCCCCCGTGGCACCGCTGTACGTACCGCACCTCGACCCGTACGCCGACCTCAGCGCCGCCCAGGAAGCCCGGTTCGTGCAGCCCCCCGTGCCACGGCAGTACGTCCACCCGCCGCAGCCGGACGGGCAGTGGCACCAGGACCCCCACCCGCAGCAGCAGTACGGGGAGCCCTGGCCGCCCCGCCCGTACGAGCCCCACCCGTACGAGCCCCACCCGAACCAGCAGTGGCAGAGCCCAGGAGACCCCCGTTGATCCCCGCAGTCCTCACCCCCGAGATCGCCGCGATCGGCATCGCGCTGGGCCTGCTCTTCTCCCTGCTGTGCTACCTGACGACGAACCTCTCGCCCGGCGGCATGATCACCCCCGGCTGGCTCGCGCTCACCCTCATCGAGGACCTGCAGCGCGCCGCGCTCGTCGTCGGCATCACCGCCCTGACGTACGCGCTCACCCTCGTCACCCAGAAGTTCGTCATCCTCTACGGCAAGCGCCTGTTCGCGGCCGTCGTCCTCATCGGGGTGCTCCTCCAGGCCACGGTGGTGATCGTGCTCCAGATGAAGTTCCCCCTGCTGTACGCGAACCAGACCCTGGGCTTCATCGTCCCCGGACTGATCGCCTACCAGCTCGTCCGCCAGCCCAAGGGCGCCACGCTGCTCGCCACCGGCTCCGCGACCCTCATGACGTACGTCGTCCTGACCTCGGGCATCCTGCTCGGCTTCATGCCGCACGCCTGACCGACGCCAGCCCGACCACCCGCACCACCCGCACCGCCCGGAGCACACCGATGACCGCCAAGCCCGCCCGCCGCACCCACCCCGTCCTGCACGCCGCCGTCGTGGGGATCCTGCTGGCCGGCAGCGCGTACTTCACCTACGAGCTGCGCAAGGAGGAGCAGGCCAAGGCCCCCGCGGTGCTGCGCGTCACCGACCGGGCGCAGCAGGGCGGCGCCCAGGAGGGCGCCCAGAAGTGGGAGCGGTTGAAGAACCCGGAGCGCTCCGTCCTGCGCGGCGCCGACGGCGCCGTCCTCGCCACCTTCACGGACGGCGCGCGCACCGCCTCGCTCACCGGCAAGAGCCGTACCTTCACCGAGCCGGCCACCACCAAGACCCGCGTCGTCACCGACAACTGGGTCCGCCTGCTGCCGGAGAGCTGGCGCAGCGGCGCGGAGCGCGAGCAGTGGTTCCAGGACTGGTTCAAGAAGTACTACGGGAGCGAGGAGGACGACCTGTTCGCCTTCGCCTTCCAGTACGGGGACCAGGCGCCGGTCAAGAAGGACGCGGCCGGCGTCCAGTACGCGGGCGACGCGTCCTTCGGGCCGCTCAACCCGAAGGGCTCCGAGGGCAACGACCTCCGCCTGGAGCAGTCGGACTTCTACGACTACCTCGGCATCCCGTACACCTTTCGCAACGGCACCACGCAAGCGCCCGAAAAGGCCAAGCACCGGTCCCTGGACTGCTCCGGCTTCATCCGCACCGTCTTCGGCTACCGCGCCCGCTTCCCCCTCATGGCCTCCGACACCGGCGGCAACGGACTGCCGCGCACCGCCAACGGAATGGCCCGCTCGAAGACCGGCGTGGACGTCCTGCCCCTCAAGGGCGTCGGCCCGCAGGACCGGCCGGCCTCCATCGACGTCCTCCAGCCGGGCGACCTGGTGTTCTTCAAGCTCGACGGGCGCACCGGCGACCGTCTGGACCACACCGGCATGTACCTCGGCAACGACACCGACGGGCACAAGATCTTCATATCGAGCCGTGAAGAAGCCAACGGCCCCACCATCGGTGACAAGGGCGGCGCCTCCCGCCTCGACGGCAACGGCTACTACGCCGCCGCCCTGCGCAGCGCCAAGCGCCTGTGACCCGGTCGTCCGTGCGGCCCGCGGACGCACCGGACGTGCGAAAAGGCGAGATCAAGCGGACCCCCGTCCGCTTGATCCCGCCTTTTCCCCCCGCGACCCCCGCCCCACCCCCGTAGGACGGGCCCCTGGCCCGATGGCTTTTTGTGTGCGCCGCGTTACGCGACGAGCTCCTCGAAGGACTCCGCCTCGTCACGGCCGAAGCTGAGCGCCTCGTCCTCCCGCAGGCGGCGCAGCGAGCGCCAGATGCTCGACTTCACGGTGCCGACGCTGATGCCGAGGATCTCCGCGATCTCCGGGTCCGTGCGGCCCTCGTAGTAGCGGAGCACCAGCATGGTGCGCTGCGGCTCCGGGATCCGGGTCAGGGCCTGCCACAGCACCGCGCGCAGCTCCGTACCGCGCATCGCGTCCGTGTCGGAGGCCGTCTCCGGCAGCTCCTCCGTCGGGTACTCGTTCAGCTTCCGCCGACGCCACGCGCTGATGTGCAGGTTCGTCATGGTGCGGCGCAGGTAGCCGCCGACGGCCGCCTTGTCACTGATCCGGTCCCAGGCGCGGTAGGTGGAGAAGAGCGCGCTCTGCAGCAGGTCCTCGGCCTCGTACCGGTCGCCGGTGAGGTGGAAGGCCGTCGCGTACAGGGCGGCGCGCCGCTCCTGGACGTACGCCGTGAACTCCGCCTCCGAGATGGAGGAAGGAGTCTGCTCGGCGGCGGGAACCGCCTGGTACTGGTGTGCGTCAATGGCTACGACGTGGGCCGGCCGGGGACGGGCGACCGCAACCGTACGGACACCCGCCCGGCGGTTCACATCGTGCAGCCGCGTGACGACCGCGCTGGTCGTGGTGCTGTGCAGCGTGTTCATCTCGCGCCCCCCGTCGTGGAGTGTCTCTGCTTCGGTCCGTCGTGCGTTGATGAAAAGATTGCCCGGCCGACTTAACCGCGGTGTCCGTCGACTGTCACAGCCGTGTCACAGCGACTTCTGACAGGACCCCGACAGGATCACGTCGCGCGACGGTCGAACTCCCGACGGCCGATGGGACAGAATGAGCCCGTGCCTTTCCTGTTGCTGATCGAGGACGACGACGCCATCCGCACGGCCCTCGAACTCTCCCTGTCTCGCCAGGGCCACCGTGTGGCCACTGCGGCGACGGGCGAGGACGGCCTGAAACTGCTGCGCGAGCAGCGGCCGGATCTGATCGTGCTGGACGTGATGCTGCCCGGAATCGACGGCTTCGAGGTGTGCCGGCGGATCCGCCGCACCGACCAGCTGCCGATCATCCTGCTCACCGCGCGCAGCGATGACATCGACGTGGTCGTCGGCCTGGAGTCCGGAGCCGACGACTACGTGGTCAAGCCCGTCCAGGGCCGGGTCCTCGACGCCCGGATCCGGGCCGTACTGCGCCGCGGCGAGCGCGAGTCGAGCGACTCGGCGAGCTTCGGCTCCCTGGTCATCGACCGGGCCGCCATGACCGTGACGAAGAACGGCGAGGACCTGCAGCTCACGCCGACCGAACTGAGGCTGCTGCTCGAACTGAGCCGCCGGCCCGGCCAGGCGCTCTCGCGCCAGCAGTTGCTGCGGCTGGTCTGGGAGCACGACTACCTCGGTGACTCGCGGCTCGTCGACGCCTGCGTGCAGCGGCTGCGCGCCAAGGTCGAGGACGTGCCGTCCTCGCCCACCCTGATCCGTACCGTCCGGGGCGTCGGCTACCGCCTGGACTCCCCACAGTGATCCGGGCGTTGCTCGCGGGCCGACGCTGGACCAGCCTGCGGCTGCGGCTCCTCATGGTGTTCAGCCTGGTCGCGCTCACGGCCGCGGTCTCGGCCTCCGGCATCGCCTACTGGCTCAACCGCGAGGCCGTCCTCACCCGCGTCCAGGACGCGGCACTCGGCGACTTCCGGCAGGAGATGCAGAACCGTGCCGCCGCCCTGCCCGCCGACCCCACCGCCGAGGAGCTGCAGCGCACCGCCGAACTGATGGCGGGCAGCAGCCCCGGTTACAGCGTGCTGCTGGTGCAGGTGGGCAAGGACAACCGGCAGGTCTTCGGCGCGGCGGGGCCCGACTCCTTCGGGCTGGCCAACGTACCGAAGTCCCTGCAGAACGCGGTGAACGACCGGCAGAAGACCACCGCCGCGAACGACTCCGAATACCACGTGTACTGGCAGCGGACGAAGCCGAACGGCAATCCGTACCTGATCGGCGGGACGCGGATCGTCGGCGGCGGGCTCACCGGCTACATGTACAAGTCCCTGGCGCAGGAGCGGGACGACCTGAACGCGCTCGGCTGGTCGTTGACCATCGCCACCGGTCTCGCGCTGCTCGGCTCAGCCCTGCTGGCGCAGGCCGCGGCCCGCACCGTGCTCAAGCCCGTGCAACGGCTCGGGGACGCGGCGCGGCGGCTCGGCGAGGGCGAGCTGGACCACCGCCTCGACGTGTCGGGCACGGACGAACTCGCCGACCTGTCGCACACCTTCAACAAGACGGCCGAGGCGCTGGAGAAGAAGGTCGCCGACATGAGCGCGCGGGAGGAGGCCAGCCGACGGTTCGTCGCGGACATGTCGCACGAACTGCGGACGCCGCTGACGGCGCTGACGGCGGTCGCCGAGGTGCTGGAGGAAGAGGTCGAAGACCTCGATCCGATGATCGCACCGGCGGTGGCACTGGTGGTCAGCGAGACCCGGCGGCTGAACATCCTGGTGGAGAACCTGATGGAGGTCACCCGCTTCGACGCGGGTACGGCCAAGTTGGTGCTGGACGACGTGGACGTCGCCGACCAGGTCACGGCCTGCATCGACGCCCGGGCCTGGCTCGACGCGGTCGAACTCGACGCCGAGCGGGGCATCGTGGTCCGCCTCGACCCGCGCCGCCTCGACGTCATCCTCGCCAACCTGATCGGCAACGCCCTCAAGCACGGCGGCTCGCCGGTACGGGTGTCGGTGACGGTGGAGGGGGAGTGGCTGGTGATCGCGGTGCAGGACAACGGTCCGGGCATCCCCGAGGAGGTCCTGCCGCACGTCTTCGACCGCTTCTACAAGGCGAGCGCGTCGCGGCCGAAGTCGGACGGCAGCGGGCTCGGCCTGTCGATCGCCGTGGAGAACGCGCACATCCACGGCGGCGACATCACGGCCGCCAACGTGGCGGGCGGCGGGGCGCTGTTCACGCTGCGGCTACCGGTGGACGTGGGAAAGGTGATCGCGGGTGACGAGGATGCGTAGGGCGCTGCCGGTTCTGCCGACGGTACCGGTGGTGCTGGTCCCGTTCGTCGCGGTGGCCCTGCTCGCCACGTCGGCCTGTGGGATCCGGGCGACGACCGTGCCCGTGGACGTGGGCCCGGCACCGTCGCGCGTGTCGTGCGACACGCAGGAGCAGCCGAGCGGGGTGCAGGGCTTCCGGGCCACCGTGGAACTGGTCTGCGGATCGCAACTGGTGGGTGTGGAGCGAGTGGTTCCGGTGCCCGAGAAGAAGCCCGTACGGGACCCCCTGGCGCTGGTCGCACAGGCGCTGCTGGAAGCGCTGGAGCGGACGCCGAGCACGGAGGAGCGCGACGCCGGCTTCACGAGCGAGGTCCCGCTCGGGCTGTCGGCGGGACTGCCGAGGGCGGACGACCCGGCGGGCACGGTGCGACTGAGTCGCAAGCCGGAGGACCTGCCGCCGGTGGCGCTCTCGCAGATCGTGTGCACGCTCGCGGGCAGCGAGGCGCTGAAGGCGACCCCGGGCCCGGTGATCCTGGGCGGGCCGGACGTGGATCCGCCGCGGGCGTGGGAGTGCACGGAAGCGGTCCGCTCGCGGCCGGAATCGGTGCCGACGCTGGGCGAACTGGTCCGCCCGACGCCCACTCCTTCCTGACGCGCCGCAGGTTCCGGTCGGTTCGGGCGGGTGTGGCGCCGGCCTCCGACCGGCGTGCGCGCCGCACCGTCGTGGGCCGTGGCGTGCGCCGACGTCGCGGCGCCACCCGTGTCCGACCACGCGACGGACGGTTACGACGCGTACGGTGTACCCCGCTCCCACAACTCCTCGGCATGGCCGGCGAACCGGTCGAACATGCCCTCCTCGCCGCGTCGGCGCAGGTGGAACATGGGCGAGTCATGCCCGATGACACGAGCGAGGTGAGGTGTGACGAGAGCGTCGGAGTCGAACAGGAAAACGCTGAGCCCCACATGGTTCGTGGCGTCCTCCGGGGCGCTGACCCGCACTTCCAGGCCGTCCAGGGGGCCGAGCCGATCCAGTTGTTCCAGAGTCATACGGATGCGAGTGGAGACGGTGAGGGCCGCGCCCTCGATGGCCTCGCGCCGACGGGTGGTCTCCCCGCTCGGATCGCCCAACAGGAAACGAACCCGACAGCCGCTCGCGACCTTCTTCCGGATGATCCCGGAAAAGTCAGGGATCATGGTCCAGAAGAAGTAGTTCGTGTACCCGGACAGCAGCATGTCGGCAGTCGTTTCGGCGGCGAGCTTCGCCCACACCGTGGAGGGGCACGCGGAACGGTACGGGTATGAGTGGACGAGTTCCCTGTCCTGCCCCACCTTCATGCGGCCGGTCACTGCCTCGGGCCAGATCATGCGCTCTTCAACTCCCAACGCCCGCGCCACATCTGCACGGTTCCGAGCATGCGGTACCAGCTCCGGATCGGCTAACCAGCGGGTCACGGTTTTCCCGGATACCCCGATGCGGTCAGCCAGTTGATGTGGCCTCACACCAGCATCGGCCATAGTCGAACTCAAGGCCGTGTTCAAGGCTCCTCCACGGGACGTCTGGGCGTTCTTCGGAACATAGCGCGGAACGGTCCAACTGGCTCCGGATATGGGGAGATACGTCCCAGCGCAAGGAGCAGTCTGAGTCCATCGACGACCGGATGCCGGAGGTCTGATGGACAGGTACGAACGTGCGGTCAGGGGCGGGGTCGTCATGACTCCACCTGAACGCTTCACTTCGCTGGAACAGCTGGTGGCGGCCTTGGCCGTCGTCTGCTCGGACGAGCACGACCGTGCCCGCCGGCTCTTCGGCGAGGGCTACGAGCGTCGGCTGCGGATACTTACGGCTCCGAGCGCGTCGGATGGTTTTGCCGATGGCCCGGGCGATGAGCGTGATGACCGTGCCTGACGGCGAGATGCGGCACGTCTGCGGGGTGACCGGTGAGCTGCCCAGGGCTCTGGCATTCGCCGCGGTGCAGGTTGCCGACGACGGCCGGGAGGGTCTCGACCTGATCGATCCGACCCTCCGGTGCACCCTCGCACCGCACCGTGGGCGCCACCATGACCTGGTCCTGGACATGGACGGCGAAGACAGCGCCGTCTGGACCTCTTGGCGCAGTGGAGAGCCCCCGTTCGCCGTGGAAGTCCTCAGGAACTGTGGTACGAGCGACGCCATGGGGCACGGGGACGTGTGCACATACTTCGCGGGCCACCCCCACGAACATTCTTGGGCCTTGTTCGATCCGGTGCTGGCGTACATCGACCAGCACATGCCCGGGGCGCTGCTCCAGGCGGCCGCGCCGTTCCTGTACGTCGCGAGCCGGGCACTGCGCCAGGGCGAAGGCCGGCAGGCGCCGTGGTGACGGGTAGCCGTTCGCAGGCTCCCGGGGACGGTGAGGCCCCCGAGCCGGAGCTCAAGGGGCCGAGGGGGGAGCAAGTAAGAGGCCCGGTCCCGCCGGACGGGGCGGGACCGGGCCGGTCAGGGGGTCGGGGCTCCGGCCGCGTGCCCGACGGACGGAGTCCGGCACGGCGGCGCGGGGCCGGTGAGGCCCCCGGGGCCGGGGCGCGCGGGGCGCCCCGACGGGATCAGATGCCCATGGCCGCGGAGAGGTCCTTCTTGATCGCGTCCAGGACCTCCTGGCCGCGGACGCGGGCCGCAGCCAGGTCGGCGGCCTCGGCCACCGGGACCACGACCTCCAGGTAGCACTTCAGCTTGGGCTCGGTGCCCGACGGGCGGGCGATGACCCGGGCCTTGTACGCGCCGTCCAGGTAGTAGCGCAGGCCGTCCGTGGGCGGGAGGCTCTCCGTGCCCTTGGACAGGTCCTCCGCCGAGACCACCTGCAGACCGGCGAGGGACACCGGCGGCTGCGCGCGCAGCGCCGCCATCGCGTCGGCGATGATCGACAGGTCCGAGACGCGCACCGACAGCTGGTCCGTGGCGTGCAGGCCGTGGGCCATCGCCAGGTCGTCGAGCAGGTCGGTCAGGGTGCGGCCCTGCTCCTTGAGCACCGAGGCCAGCTCGGCCACCAGCAGGGCGGCGGTCACGCCGTCCTTGTCGCGGACGCCCTCGGGGTCCACGCAGTAACCGAGCGCCTCCTCGTACCCGTAGCGCAGGCTCTCGACGCGGGCGATCCACTTGAAGCCGGTGAGGGTCTCCTCGTAGCCGACGCCCGCCGCCTCCGCGATCCGGCCCAGGAGGCTGGAGGAGACGATGGACTCGGCGAAGACGCCGCGGGCACCCTTGTGGACCAGGTGGGCCGCCAGCAGCGCGCCGACCTCGTCGCCGCGCAGCATCCGCCAGCCGTCCGCGGTGGGCACGGCCACGGCGCAGCGGTCCGCGTCGGGGTCGTTGGCGATCACGATGTCGGGCTGGACCTCGGCGGCCTTCGCGAAGGCCAGGTCCATCGCGCCCGGCTCCTCCGGGTTCGGGAACGCCACGGTCGGGAAGGCCGGGTCGGGCTCGGCCTGCTCGGCGACGAGCACCGGCTCCGGGAAGCCGTGCCGGGCGAAGGCCGCCATGACGACGTCCTTGCCGACGCCGTGCATGGCCGTGTAGACGGTCCGCACGCCCCGGGGGGAGCCGGGGGTCAGGACGGCGTCCGTGCGGTGCAGGTAGGCCTCCAGGACCTCGTCGCCGAGCTCCTGCCAGCCGGACTCCGGGCGCGGTACGTCGGCCAGCTTCTCGACCGCCGCGATCTGCGCCGCGATCTCGGTGTCGGCCGGGGAGACGATCTGCGAGCCGTCGCCGAGGTAGACCTTGTAGCCGTTGTCCCGGGGCGGGTTGTGGCTCGCGGTCACCTCGACGCCGGCGACGGCGCCGAGGTGCCTTATCGCGTACGCGAGGACGGGCGTCGGCAGCGGGCGGGGCAGGAGGGCCGCGCGCAGCCCGGCACCGGTCATGACGGCCGCGGTGTCGCGGGCGAAGTCCGCGGACTTGTAGCGGGCGTCGTAGCCGACGACGACCAGGCCGCCGTCGTGCCCCTGGGCCTTCAGGTAGGCCGCGAGGCCGGCCGCGGCCCGGATGACCACGCCGCGGTTCATCCGCATCGGGCCGGCGCCGATCTCACCGCGCAGTCCGGCGGTGCCGAACTGCAGGGTGCCCGAGAAACGGTCCGCGAGCTCCGCGGTGTCGCCGGCCCCGATGAGCGCGGCCAGTTCCGCGGCCGTCTCCGGGTCCGGGTCCTCGGCCAGCCAGGCCTGCGCCCGGGTGATCAGGTCGTCCTGTGCCTGTGCCTGTTCCTGCACTGCTTCCGCCTTAGCTCTCGTACGTCGATCAGATGCGGGCGAGGACCTGCGTCAGCAGCGTGCCCATGCGGGCGGCCGAGTCGCGGCCGGCCTGGAGGACCTCTTCGTGGTTCAGCGGCTCGCCGGACAGGCCCGCCGCCAGGTTGGTGACCAGGGAGATGCCGAGCACCTCGGCGCCGGCCTCACGGGCGGCGATGGCCTCCAGGACGGTGGACATGCCGACCAGGTCTGCGCCCATGACGCGGATCATGTTGATCTCGGCCGGGGTCTCGTAGTGCGGGCCGGGGAACTGGACGTAGACGCCCTCTTCGAGGCTCGCGTCGATCTCCTTGCACATCGCGCGCAGGCGCGGCGAGTACAGGTCGGTGAGGTCGACGAAGTTCGCGCCGACGATCGGCGAGGTGGCCGTCAGGTTGAGGTGGTCGCTGATCAGGACGGGCTGGCCGGGCTTCATGCCCTCGCGCAGACCGCCGCAGCCGTTGGTCAGCACGACGGTCTTGCAGCCGGCGGCGACGGCGGTGCGCACGCCGTGGGCGACGGCGGCGACGCCGCGGCCCTCGTAGTAGTGGGTCCGGCCGAGGAAGACCAGCGCGCGCTTGTCGCCGATCTTGTACGAGCGGACCTTGCCGCCGTGGCCCTCGACGGCGGCGGGCGGGAAGCCGGGCAGCTCGGTGACGAGGAACTCGGCCTCGGGGGCGCCGAGCGCCTCTGCGGCGGGGGCCCATCCGGAGCCCATGACGAGGGCGACATCGTGGGTGTCCACGCCGGTCAGCTCACGCAGGCGGGCGGCTGCGGCGTCGGCGGCGGCGAAGGGGTCGGTAACAGATGCGTTCACGCGGACGAGCGTAACCGCTTTCCGGCTACGCGCGTAGATGGCACAGCTCACGGTGTTCGGATCGTTGCCTTGTCGTTTCCGCCCAAACGTCCCCGTGGGGGTGGCGGGCCGTGCGGGGCGGCTACGGCGCCGCAGCCGGCGGGGCCGAAAGAACGGGGCTCCGCCCCGAACCCCGCGCCTCAAACGCCGGCGGGGCTGAGTGTGGGGCTCGCCCCGGGCCCGGCGCCTCGAGCGCCGGCGGGGCTGGAGCTGTGGGGCTCTGCCCCGGGCCCCGCGCCTCAAACGCCGGCGGGGCTGGAGCTGTGGGGCTCCGCCCCGAACCCCGCGCCTCAAACGCCGGCGAGGCTGGAACCGAGGGGCTCGCCCCGGCCCCAGGCCTTGAGCGCCGGCGGGGCTGGAGCGGCGGGGCTCGCCCCGGGACCCGCGCCCCGTGCGCCGGCGAGGCCCGGGGCGGGTGCGACCCGCCCCGGGCCCTGCGCCTTGAGTGCAGGTGGGGCCGGGGCGGCGGGGCGGAGCCCCGGTCCTGCGCCGGGCGGGGCGGAATCGGGCGAGCGGCCCCGCAGGGGGTCAGCAGGGGCGCTTGCGGATTTCCATCACGTAGTCGTGGGGGGCGCCCGCGGACTCGGCGGCATCCGCGATCTCGCCCAGGTAGCGGGCCGAGGGCAGACCGCCCTCGTAGCCGTTCAGGACGTACACCCAGGCCGCCTCCTCGCCGTCCAGCGTGTGCACGCGCACCCGCATCCGCCGGTAGATGTCGAGCCCGACACCCTCCCAGCGGTCCATCGAGTCCTCGTCCAGCGGCGCGATGTCGTACAGGGCGACGAAGACCTGCTGGCGGGGGGCTTCGACGATGGTGGCGAGAGCGCCCTCCCAGCCCATCTGTTCGCCGCCGAAGGTCAGCCGCCAGTCGTTGATCCAGCCCGTGCCGCGCAGCGGCGAATGCGGAGCGCGGCGCGTCATCAGCCGCGGGTCGAGGTTGCCGGCGTACGCGGCGTAGAGCGACATGGAGTCGAGAGTACGGGAGGGGTGCCGGTGCACGCGTGCCCGGCGGGTACCCCCGGACGGAGTCGGGGAGAGGGACCGGGCGCGAAGCACCGTGAAGCGTGCGGGACAATGGAGCACGGAATGCATCCCCCGGGGAGACCCCCCGGAACACCGGCCGGGGCGGCAGCCGGCCGGGTAGACGTGAGGCGGACTTTTCGTGACCCGGATCGTGATCATCGGCGGCGGACCCGGCGGGTATGAGGCAGCCCTGGTGGGGGCCCAGCTAGGCGCGGAGGTGACCGTCGTCGACTGCGACGGTCTGGGCGGGGCCTCGGTCCTGACCGACTGCGTACCCTCCAAGACTCTGATCGCGACCGCCGAGGTGATGACGACCTTCGACTCCTCGTACGAGGAGCTCGGCATCGTCGTCGCGGACGACACCCCGCACATCGAGCAGGCCGCGCGCGTCGTCGGCGTGGACCTCGGCAAGGTGAACCGGCGCGTCAAGCGCCTCGCGCTCGCCCAGTCGCACGACATCACCGCTTCCGTCACCCGGGCCGGCGCCCGCGTGGTGCGCGGCCGCGGCAAGCTCGGCGGGCCGCAGGGCATCGACGGCACCCGGGACGTCATCGTCACCGCCGCCGACGGGACCGAGACGATCCTGACCGCGGACGCCGTCCTGATCGCGACCGGCGGCACCCCGCGCGAGATTCCCGACGCGATGCCCGACGGCGAGCGGATCCTGAACTGGACCCAGGTCTACGACCTCGACGAGCTCCCCGAGGAGCTCATCGTGGTCGGCTCCGGTGTGACCGGCGCCGAGTTCGCCGGCGCGTACCAGGCCCTCGGCTCCCGGGTGACCCTCGTGTCCTCCCGCGACCGCGTGCTGCCCGGCGAGGACCCGGACGCCGCCGCCGTGCTGGAGGACGTCTTCCGGCGCCGCGGCATGAACGTCGTCGGGCGCTCGCGCGCCGAATCCGCCAAGCGGGTGGGCGACCGGGTCGAGGTCACCCTGTCCGACGGCCGCGTGCTGACCGGTACGCACTGCCTGATGGCGGTCGGCGCGATCCCCAACACCAAGAACATGAACCTGGAGGAGTCCGGGGTCCGCCTCAAGGATTCCGGGCACATCTGGACCGACAAGGTCTCGCGCACCTCCGCGCCCGGCGTGTACGCCGCCGGTGACGTCACGGGCGTCTTCGCGCTCGCGTCGGTCGCGGCGATGCAGGGCCGCATCGCGATGTACCACTTCCTCGGTGACGCGGTGGCCCCGCTGAACCTCAAGACGGTCTCCTCGAACGTCTTCACCGACCCCGAGATCGCCACCGTCGGCTACACCCAGGCGGACGTGGACGCCGGCAAGATCGACGCCCGCGTGGTGAAGCTCCCGCTGCTGCGCAACCCGCGCGCCAAGATGCAGGGCATCCGGGACGGCTTCGTGAAGCTGTTCTGCCGTCCGGGCACCGGCATCGTCGTCGGCGGCGTGGTCGTCTCCCCGCGCGCGAGCGAGCTGATCCACCCCATCTCGATCGCCGTCGACAACAACCTGACGGTCGAGCAGATCGCAAAAGCGTTCACCGTGTACCCCTCGCTGTCGGGCTCGATCGCCGAGGTGGCCCGTCAGTTGCACACGCGGAAGGCCGCCGGCGAGGCGTGAGCCCCGCTAACCGCCGCACACCGTAAGGGGTTTGGGGCGGGGTGCGGTTTCGTGGCGAGAAGTTCACCCAACTCTCGGGCCGCGTATACCACTAGTCGCCCCGCCTTATGGACAACTTCGGTATTCCGGCGCAAAGAGCTGAAAGCAGACGGTCGTTGGCGTTACTGTCAGTTTCGTGTTCGCTGCAGAACGTCGCCAATTGATCCTCGAAATGGTGCGGGCCAACGGAGCGGTGTCGCTCCGGGAGCTCGCCCGCGTCGTCCAGACCTCCGAAGTGACCGTACGGCGGGACGTGCGGGCACTGGAGGCAGAAGGACTCCTCGACCGCCGACACGGCGGTGCGGTCTTGCCGGGCGGTTTCACGCGGGAGTCCGGCTTTCCGCAAAAGTCCCATCTCGCGACGGCGGAGAAGACCGCCATTGCCGATGTCGCGGCCTCCCTCGTCGAAGAGGGCGAGGCCGTCGTCGTCGGCGCGGGCACCACGACCCAGGAGCTGGCCCGTCGGCTCGCCCGGGTGCCCGGACTGACCGTCGTGACCAACTCGCTGCTCGTCGCCCAGGCCCTGGCCCACGCGAACCGGGTGGAGGTGGTCATGACCGGCGGCACCCTGCGCGGGTCCAACTACGCCCTCGTGGGCAGCGGAGCCGAACAGTCCCTCCAGGGGCTGCGGGTCTCGCGGGCCTTCCTGTCGGGCAGCGGTCTGACCGCCGAGCGCGGGCTCTCCACGTCCAACATGCTGTCCGCCAGCGTGGACCGGGCGCTGGTGCAGGCGGCGGCGGAAGTGGTGGTGCTGGCCGACCACACGAAGCTCGGTACCGACACCATGTTCCAGACGGTGCCCACCGACGTGATGACGCGGCTGGTGACCGACGAGCCGCCGCCGCACGACGACCGGGCGGGTACGGAGCTGCAGGCGCTGGCGGACCAGGGCGTGCAGATCACCGTGGCCGGCGGCCCCGTCGCCTCCGGCGGCGTGGACGGCATGGGCGCCCGCCGCCCCCGCCGGGAGTCCCCCCTGCCGGTCCAACGTCGCGGCGGCCCGACGGCCCAGCTGCGCAGCGCGTCGCCGCTGTCGGACCCGGGTGAACGCGAACGGGCCCGGGTGGCGGACATGCGGCGCCGGTAGCACCGCCGCCGGCCCGGCGGCGTACGACGGAGCGGAGCCCCGCCCCGGACGATGGTCCGTGGCGGGGCTCCGTGGCGCGGTGCCGCATCGGCTATCGATGTTGTTCCGGGGCGTCCGATGAGGAAGTCTGGTTCACCACCACGGACGACAAGATCGACGAGCGAACGATGTGAGGTGGATCCACGGTGAGCGAGAAGGAGACGTATTACCTGTTCGCCGGATTGGCTCCCGCCGGAGACACGGTCGCGGAATCATTTCGCGAGGGCGATGTCGAAGGCCTGTGGCGCCGCCTCGTGGCCGATCTGACGGCATTCTACGGAGAGCCCCATGAAGTGACCCGGAGCTCCTTCCAGCTCTTCAGCCACTTCCGGTCGGACGAGTTCTTCGCCCAGCTCATCGTGGACTGGTCGACGGCCGACTGGCCGCGCAACATGGTTCCGGCGTCCATCCGGCTCGCGCACGCGCAGGACGCGGAGGCGTTCGCGCACTCCCTGTACGACCACCTCGACCGCCTGGGCGGCTACTGCCTGGCGTTGGAGGAGAACGACTCGGAGTACGTCCGGTGCAACTTCACGAGCCCCTCCGCGTTCTAGCCCTTGGGGCGGAACTCCGGCAAGGAAGACGGCCCGCACACCCCGGAAGGGGCGTACGGGCCGTCTTTCGTCTCGCGGCTGCTGCCGGGGAGGTCAGTCCTTGATCTCGCAGATCGTGGCGCCCGAGGTGACGGACCCGCCGACCTCGGCGGTGAGGCCGACGACGGTGCCGGAGCGGTGCGCGTTCAGCGGCTGCTCCATCTTCATGGCTTCGAGTACGACGACCAGGTCGCCCTCGTTGACCTGCTGGCCCTCCTCGACCGCGACCTTGACGATCGTGCCCTGCATCGGGGAGGCGAGGGTGTCGCCGGAGGCGGCCGGGCCGGACTTCTTGGCCACGCGGCGCTTCGGCTTCGCGCCACCGGCGGCGGCCGTGCGGGCCAGGGTCATGCCCAGGGACGACGGGAGCGAGACTTCGAGGCGCTTGCCGCCGACCTCGACGACCACCGTCTCGCGGCCCGGCTCGTCCTCGGTGTCGTCCGCGGCCGGAGCCGTGAACGCCGGGATCTCGTTGACGAACTCGGTCTCGATCCACCGGGTGAAGACGGTGAAGGGGCTGCCGTCGGTGGGGGCGAACGCCGGGTCGGCGACGACCGCACGGTGGAAGGGGATGGCCGTGGCCATGCCCTCGACCTCGAACTCGGCGAGCGCGCGGGCGGCGCGCTGCAGGGCCTGCTCGCGGGTGGCACCGGTGACGATCAGCTTGGCCAGGAGCGAGTCCCAGGCCGGGCCGATCACGGAGCCGGACTCGACGCCCGCGTCGAGGCGGACGCCCGGACCGGTGGGGGCGTTGAACTTGGTGACCGTGCCGGGCGCCGGGAGGAAGCCGCGGCCCGGGTCCTCGCCGTTGATGCGGAACTCGATGGAGTGACCGCGCAGGACCGGGTCGCCGTAGCCGAGCTCCTCGCCGTCGGCGATGCGGAACATCTCGCGGACCAGGTCGATGCCGGAGACCTCTTCGGTGACCGGGTGCTCGACCTGGAGGCGGGTGTTGACCTCCAGGAAGGAGATCAGGCCGTCGGCGGAGACGAGGAACTCGACGGTGCCGGCGCCGACGTAGCCCGCTTCCTTCAGGATGGCCTTGGAGGCGGCGTACAGCTCCGCGTTCTGAGCCTCGCTCAGGAACGGTGCAGGGGCCTCCTCCACGAGCTTCTGGTGGCGGCGCTGGAGGGAGCAGTCACGGGTCGACACGACGACCACGTTGCCGTGCGAGTCGGCCAGGCACTGGGTCTCGACGTGGCGCGGCTTGTCGAGGTAGCGCTCGACGAAGCACTCGCCGCGGCCGAAGGCGGCGACGGCCTCGCGGACGGCGGATTCGTAGAGCTCCGGCACCTCTTCGAGGGTGCGGGCGACCTTCAGACCGCGACCGCCACCACCGAAGGCCGCCTTGATGGCGATCGGCAGGCCGTGCTCCTTGGCGAAGGCGACGACCTCCTCGGCCCCGGAGACCGGGTCCGGCGTACCGGCGACCAGCGGCGCGCCGGCGCGCTGGGCGATGTGACGGGCGGCCACCTTGTCGCCGAGGTCACGGATGGCCTGCGGAGGCGGACCGATCCAGGTCAGGCCGGCGTCGATCACGGCCTGGGCGAAGTCGGCGTTCTCGGAGAGGAAGCCGTATCCGGGATGGATGGCGTCCGCACCGGAGTCGGCTGCGGCCTGGAGGACCTTGGAGATGTCCAGGTAGCTGGCGGCCGGGGTGTCACCGCCCAACGCGAAAGCTTCGTCGGCCGCGCGGACGTGCAGGGCGTCCCGGTCCGGATCGGCGTAGACGGCTACGCTCCCGATCCCGGCGTCCCGGCAGGCCCGAGCAACGCGGACAGCGATTTCGCCACGGTTGGCGATGAGCACCTTGCGCACGATGGCTCCCTCCTTGAAACAAGCTGAGTTTAGGGACAGCCCACACGGCCTTTCGACCCTCCCCCGGTGGTGACCTTGCCCACACAGAGTGTGATGCGAGGGTCGATCCGCCGGAGAACCCTTGTGGCGCCCCAGGTCAGGGGGATCCCCGACTGCACAGTAACCCCGTCATGTAGTCGAGGTCTCTGTCTCTCCGGTCAGCGGCCCCGGGTGATTCTTTGTTGAGTCCCTACGAACGGCCCACAGTTTCTCTGCGGTCGTAAGCGGAGTTGTCCCCTTGTTTACTGATTGGTAGCCCGGCCGTCCCGCTGGGTGAACAGGGACAACACCGTACCCACTGCGATGCGGACCGTACGGGCCCGGACGGGTGGCAGCGCGCCGGGCGTGTCCTACGGATGGACGACATCGGGGCCCGCGACCGCGCGGCGGTGGCGGTGGCGGCATCGGCGTGACAACCCGGGCGGGCCGAACGGCGTCTCACGAACTGCGTGGAAACGACGACGACGAGACGAGGGCGAGGCACATGGCGTTAGAGGACTCCGTTCCGGGGCCCGCTCCCAACCGGTCCGGCGCGGCGGGGGCCGCGCGCTGCTCACCGGCGGCCGGGGCGTGAGCGCCGGGACGGAGGCGCCCGCGGATCCGGCCGGGCGCCGGGTCCTGTCGGCGGCGCTGTTCGCCAGCGCCCCGGCGGAGGTGTTCGATTTCCTGCTGCCGTTGTGGGCCGGCTCGACGCTGGGCGCCGGGGCCTTCGTGGTCGGCATGCTGATCGCCTTCGAGGCGGTGCTGTCGCTGATCGTGCGCCCGCTGGCCGGGGAGCTGGCCGACCGCTTCGACCAGCGGCGGGTGGCCGCGGTCGGCGCGGGTCTGTACGCCCTGTCGTTCGCCGGCTACGCGCTCGCCGACTCGCTGGTGGTGGCCTTCGTCGCGGCGGGCCTGGGCGGCGCCGGCGGCGCCCTGTTCTGGGTCGCCCTGCGGGCCTGGACCGGGCAGCGGGCGCAGGGCGGCGACGGCACCTCCGCCTACGGCAGGTTGCTGTCGGCGGAGGGTCAGGGCGCCTTCGTCGGCTACCTGGTGGCGTTCTCCCTGCTGGAACGCGGTGGCTATCCGCTGCTGTTCTGGCTGGGCAGCGCGGCCTGCGCGGTGGCGACGGGCTTGCTGCTGCGCGGGCCCCGCCAGGAGCGGGCCCGTGCCGCGACCGGGCGCCGGGAACGGTGGGGTGCGGCGGAGCGCCGGCTGCTGCCGCTGATGGTGGTGTCCGCGGTGACGGCCGCGGCCGAGGCGGGGCTGTGGATGCTCCTGCTGCTCCGGCTGCAGGCGGACCTGGGGCTGTCCCCGAACGAGATCGCGCTGGTGTTCACCCCCGGTTTCGTGGTGTTCGTCCTGCTGCCGGCGCACGCGCACCACCTCACCGACCGGCTGGGCCGCACCCCGGCCATGGTCGCCTCGTTCGCGGCGGGCGCGCTGTTCGCCGGAGGGCTCGCGGTGGTCTCCACGCCGCCGGCCGTCGCCGTCCTGTGGACCGTGGCCGCCGCCTGTTTCGCCGCGCAGATCCCGGTGGAGCAGGCGACCGTGGCCGCCGCCTCCGGGGGGCGGATCGGCCGGGCCATGGGCCTGTACGAGAGCGCCCGCCTGGCCGGTGTGGTGGTCGGCCCCCTGGTGATGGGCCTGCTCTACGAGGAGGCCGGCTGGGTCGCCGCCTGCGCGGCGGCCGCGGCCACCTCGGTCCTGGGGGCGCTCGTGGTGCCGTACGCGGTCCGCACCCTGGGCCTGGCGCAGGAGGACAAGGAGTCCGGGCCGCGGCCCGGCGACGGGGGAGGGGGCCAAGAGGCCACCGACATCGACAGGGGCATCGACATCGACACGAACACGGGCACGAACACGGACACGAACACGGGGACGGGGGCGGACATGAGCGAGTGGGAAGTGGCGCGGCCGGCGGCGGAGACCGGCCCCGGGCCGAAGGCCCATGCCCGCAAGGAGCGGCGGGACTGGTACCTCCACACGGTCGCGTTCGCGCTGGGGCAACTGGTCCTGTGGTACCTGGACTCCAGCTGGATCGTTCGGCAGCTCACCGATGGTGCCGTGCCCGACGGGCAGCGCGGACCGCTGGTCTGGGTCGGCCGGATCTGGCTGACCATCTGGGTGATCGACACCGTCTGGTCCTGGTCGTACACCGTCTGGCCGCGGGAGAAGAAGCCGAAGCCGTCGGCGTAGTCCCGACGTACGGCGTGGCGCGGGGCGCGGTGCGGGCGCGCCGTGGGGCGGGAGACGTCTGCAAGCCGGGTGCGCGGATGTCTTGCCCGCCGGGCTACCCGTTAGTAGCCTCCAGGGCGTCGAACGGGCTTGTGACACGTGGGGGTGGGGGCGTCGTGCTGCGAAGACTCGTGGCCGGACTGGCCGCGATCGTGCTCGTCGTGGAAGCGGCGGCGCTCGTGCTCGTCCACATCGTGCTGGGCCGGACCACGGCGAACCAGTCGATGTCGATCGCGGGCAGCGATCCGGATGTCATGTCCAAGGCGACCTACGTCATGGGGGCGGGCATGGGCGCCTTCCTCGTCCTGTGCGCCGTGCTCGCCGCCACCACCGCGCTCCGCGACCGCTCCCCGGGCCGCTTCGGCCGCGTCGTGCTCATCAGCGGCGCCGTCGCGCACGGGGTGCTCGGCATCCTCTGCGTCGCCTTGGTCGGCTGGGCCGCCTTTGCGGCGATGATGTTGATCCTGTGTCTGCTCGTACTGACCCTGACGTCCTACGCCGCCCGGCCCGCCCGGCCCGGCGGGAACGGCAGCGGCGAGGGCGGTGCGGGCGGGGACACCCCGCCGCCACCGCCGCCGTTCGGGGAGCTCAAGCCCACAAGTCCGTGATGGACACGTCCAGTTCGCCCAGCAGGGAACGCAGCAGCGGCAACGACAGCCCGATGACGTTGCTGTGATCCCCGTCGATGCCGTCGATGAACGGCGCCGACAGCCCGTCCAGGGTGAACGCCCCCGCCACGTGCAGGGGCTCTCCGCTCGCCACGTACGCCGCCACCTCAGCGTCCGTGGGCTCACCGAACCGGACCGTCGTCGACGCCGTGGCCGAGACCTGACGGCCGTCCGCCGTGTCGATCACGCAGTGCCCGGTGCGCAGCACGCCCGCGCGTCCGCGCATCGACTTCCAGCGCGCGGTGGCCTCCTCGGCGTCCGCCGGCTTGCCCAGGGCCTCGCCGTCCAGCTCCAGCACCGAGTCGCAGCCGATCACCAGGGCGCCCGCGGCCTCGTCCAGCCCCGCCACGACGGCGGCCTTCGCCTCGGCCAGGGCCAGCGCCAGGGCGGCCGGCTCGTCGTGGTTCAGGGTGTCCTCGTCGAAGCCGCTGACGATCACGTGCGGGGCGAGCCCGGCCTGCCGCAGCAGGTTCAGCCGGGCGGGGGAGGCGGAGGCCAGGACGAGCGTGCGCCCGGTCGTGGAGGGCTCAGGTGTCGCAGTCATGGAGGCCATCGTAGGCGCGGCCCGGACCCCCCGAACAGGGCGTTAGAAGTGGCCCACACCCAGGACGTACACCACCACGAGCATGGCGAGGGCGAGCACCAGGGTCAGCCGCCGGATCATCGCCTGCGCGTCGCGCATGTCCTTGGGCGGCTCGTTCTTCGGGTCGGACCAGAGCATGCCCCGATCCTGGCGCGGGAACGGCGGTGGCGCCTGAGTACGGGTACTCAGGCGCCACCATCCGTTCATACCGATCGGGCTACGCGGGCCAGTACGTACGGCCCCAGGCCCGCGGCCCCGGATGCGGAACCCGCCGCCGGGCCACCCGGGCCGGCGCCGACCACTCGTCCGCGACCGGCGGAGCGCCCGACGGCGCCACGGCCAGCGCCGCCGCGCGCGCTCGGACCACCGCCAGTGCGGCGGCCAGCTCCTCCGGGGTCGGGTTGCCCTTGACGACCTTGATCACCACAGAGTCCTCCTGGAGGGGCTAGAGCGGGATGTTGCCGTGCTTCTTCGGGGGCAGGGACTCCCGCTTGGTACGCAGCTGCCGCAGCCCCTTCACCACGTGCGCCCGGGTCTCGGACGGCATGGTCACCGCGTCGATGTACCCGCGCTCGGCCGCCGTGTACGGGTTGAGCAGCGCGTCCTCGTACTCGGCGATGAGCCGGGCCCGGGTCTCCTCCACCTCCTCGGGAGCGGCCTCCGCGAGGGTGCGGCGGTGCAGGATGTTCACCGCGCCCTGCGCGCCCATGACGGCGATCTGCGCGGTCGGCCAGGCCAGGTTCAGGTCCGCGCCGAGGTGCTTGGAGCCCATGACGTCGTACGCACCGCCGAAGGCCTTCCGGGTGATCACGGTGATCAGCGGAACGGTGGCCTCGGCGTACGCGTAGATCAGCTTGGCGCCGCGCCGGATGATTCCGTTGTACTCCTGGTCGGTGCCCGGAAGGAAGCCCGGGACGTCCACGAAGGTCAGCACCGGGATGTTGAAGGCGTCGCAGGTCCGTACGAACCGCGCCGCCTTCTCGGAGGCGTCGATGTCCAGGCAGCCGGCGAACTGCATCGGCTGGTTGGCGACGATGCCCACCGGGTGGCCCTCGACCCGGCCGAAGCCGGTCAGGATGTTCGGCGCGAAGAGCGCCTGCGTCTCCAGGAACTCCGCGTCGTCGAGCACGTGCTCGATCACGGTGTGCATGTCGTACGGCTGGTTGGCGCTGTCCGGGATCAGTACGTCGAGCTCGCGGTCGGCGTCGGAGACCTCGGTGTCCGCCTCGTCCGGGAAGGAGGGCGGCTCGGAGAGGTTGTTCGACGGCAGGTACGCGAGCAGTGACTTCACGTACTCGATGGCGTCCTTCTCGTCGCCCGCCATGTGGTGCGCGACGCCGGACGTGCTGTTGTGCGTGCGCGCCCCGCCCAGCTCCTCGAAGCCGACGTCCTCACCGGTGACCGTCTTGATGACGTCCGGGCCGGTGATGAACATGTGCGAGGTCTGGTCGACCATGACCGTGAAGTCGGTGATCGCGGGGGAGTACACGGCGCCGCCCGCGCAGGGCCCGACGATCAGGCTGATCTGCGGGATCACGCCGGAGGCGTGGACGTTGCGGCGGAAGATCTCGCCGTACATGCCCAGCGCGCTGACGCCCTCCTGGATGCGGGCGCCGCCGGAGTCGTTGATGCCGACGAGGGGGCATCCGGTCTTCAGCGCGAAGTCCATGACCTTCATGATCTTCTGGCCGTAAGTCTCGCCGAGGGCCCCGCCGAAGACGGTGAAGTCCTGCGAGAACACGGCCACCGGGCGGCCGTCCACCGTGCCGTAGCCGGTGACGACGCCGTCGCCGTAGGGCCGGGTCTTCTCCAGCCCGAAGTTGGTGGAGCGGTGCCGGGCGAACTCGTCGAGCTCGACGAAGGACCCCTCGTCCAACAGAAGGGCAACCCGCTCACGCGCCGTCAGCTTGCCCTTGGCGTGCTGCTTCTCCACGGCACGCGCGGACCCGGCGTGGGTGGCTTCGTCGATGCGGCGCTGCAGATCCGCGATCTTGCCCGCGGTGGTGTGCATGTCGATCGGCTCTGACGGATGTGACATCGGGGTCGCGGCTCCCTGCATGGTGTCAACTGCCTGGTCAATTGATTGACTACTGCTGGCTACTGGTGCGTAGCGTATCGGCGGGCATGGCGCTCGGCAGTGCGGCGTTTGACACACCTACTGTGGCTTGCATGACGCCATCAGATGCCTCAGCAGGTGCTTCCGCCGGTCGCTGGTCGAGCCTGGACCGGCCGCCCCTCAACGCCGCCGCCCTCCAAAGGGCCCTCGTCACCGGGGACGGGCTGTGGACCTCCGTGGAGGTCGTCGCCAGTACCGGGTCCACCAATACCGACCTTGCCACCCGGGCGGCGCAGTTGCCCGAGGGGGCCGTGCTCGTCGCCGAGGAGCAGAGCGCCGGGCGCGGGCGGCTGGACCGGAGCTGGGTCGCGCCCGCGCGGTCGGGGCTGTTCTTCTCGGTCCTGCTCAAGCCGGGCGACGCGGTGCCGCAGGAGCGGTGGGGGTGGCTGACCCTGCTGGCCGGGGTGGCCACCGCGACCGGGCTGTCCCGGG
The DNA here is from genome assembly GCF_044756625.1 of Streptomyces sp. NPDC091682. Classification (NCBI taxonomy): domain Bacteria; kingdom Bacillati; phylum Actinomycetota; class Actinomycetes; order Kitasatosporales; family Streptomycetaceae; genus Streptomyces; species Streptomyces sp. NPDC091682. The sequence continues at coordinate 256,975 of NZ_JBIVTH010000001.1, forward strand.
CGGCCGGCGTGGACACCGCCCTGAAGTGGCCCAACGACCTGCTGGTCACCGTGGACGGCGAGGAGCGCAAGACCGGCGGGATCCTCGCCGAGCGGGTCGAGGACGGCGTGGTCCTCGGGATCGGGCTCAACGTCACCCTGACCGAGGACGAGCTGCCGGTACCGGCAGCGGGGTCGCTGGCGCTGGCCAAGGCCTCCGTGACCGACCGGGACCCGCTGCTGCGGACCGTCCTGAGGTCCCTGGAGGAGTGGTACGGGAGGTGGCGCGCGGCCGGTGGCGACCCCGCGGCCAGCGGCCTCCAGGAGACCTACGCGGCGGGCTGCGCGACCCTGGGCCGGCACGTCCGCGCGGAACTGCCCGGTGGGCGCACCCTCACCGGAACGGCCGAAGCGGTGGACACCGATGGCCGCCTGGTGATCCGCACGGCCGAGGACCGGCACGAGACGGTGGGCGCGGGCGACGTCATCCACCTGCGTTCCGTGCACTGACAGGGGGAGCGGGTGCCGGGTGCGGCGCCGTGCCGGGGCCGCCGCCCCGGACCCCGCACCCAGGTCGCGGGCGGGCCGGAAGCGGGGAGGGGGAGTGAGCTACGGCACACCTGCCGTATGGTTTAGGCGATCCCGGTGCTCGTGGTGATCAACCGGTTCGCAGGGCAGTGCGCACGGAATGGACAGGAGGCGGCCCTTGACCGTCGACGACCCTACGTCCAGCGCGTCCGCCGGTGGCGGCTCCGCGTCCGGCCCGGGCACCCCGATCGGCCGTGACCAGCACACCCCGCACCACGAGGTCGACCACACGGTCCAGCCGACGGCGGATCCGCTCGCCATCCGGCTGGAGCAGCTGATCCTCGGTGCCGAGCGCCGGTACACCCCGTTCCAGGCCGCCCGGAGCGCGGGCGTGTCCATGGAGCTGGCTTCGCGCTTCTGGCGGGCCATGGGCTTCGCCGACATCGGGCAGGCCCGGGCGCTGACCGAGGCCGACGTGCTGGCCCTGCGCCGGCTCGCCGGCCTGGTGGAGGCCGGGCTGCTGTCCGAGCCGATGGCCGTGCAGGTGGCGCGGTCCACAGGGCAGACCACCGCCCGGCTGGCGGAGTGGCAGATCGACTCGTTCCTGGAGGGGCTGACGGAGCCGCCGGAGCCGGGCATGACCCGTACGGAGGTCACGTACCCCCTGGTCGAGCTTCTGCTGCCCGAGCTGGAGGAGTTCCTCGTCTACGTGTGGCGGCGCCAGCTGGCGGCCGCGACCGGGCGCGTGGTGCAGGTGGCCGACGACGACGAGATGGTCGACCGGCGGCTCGCGGTGGGCTTCGCCGACCTGGTGGGCTTCACGCGCCTGACCCGGCGGCTGGAGGAGGAGGAGCTCGGCGAGCTGGTCGAGTCCTTCGAGACGACCGCGGCGGACCTGGTGGCCGCGTACGGCGGCCGGCTGATCAAGACCCTCGGTGACGAGGTGCTGTACTGCGCCGACGACGCGGCGACGGCGGCGGAGATCGCGCTGCGGCTGATCGAGACGATGGAGCTCGACCCGCAGATGCCCGAGCTGCGGGTCGGGATCGCCTTCGGCACGGTGACCACCCGGATGGGCGATGTCTTCGGGACCACGGTGAACCTGGCCAGCCGGCTGACGTCCATAGCTCCCAAGGACGCGGTGCTGGTGGACGGGGCGATGGCCGAGGAGCTCTCCCGGACCGGGGCCGCCCCGGTGTCGGAGAAGGAGGCCGAGACGGCGCCCGACGAGGGTGCGTCCTACCGGTTCGCGCTCCAGCCGATGTGGCAGCGGCCGGTGCGCGGCCTCGGCGTCGTGGAGCCCTGGTCGCTGACGCGCAGGAAGCCTAAGATCCCCCGGTAACGTTCGTTAACCGGGAGGGTTCCTATGGCGTCCGAGTCCGCATTCGAGTCGGAGTTCGTGGCGGTGCGCCGCCACGAGGGCGGGGTCGCGGAGCTGGCCCTGGACCGCCCCAAGGCGATGAACGCGGTGTCGACCGCGATGGCCCGCGCCCTCGGGGCGGCCTGTGCCGAGCTGGCCGCCGACCGGTCCGTGCGCGTGGTCGTGCTCTCCTCGACGTCCGAGCGCGCCTTCTGCGTCGGCGCGGACCTCAAGGAGCGGAACTCCTTCTCGGACACCGAGCTGGTCCGGCAGCGGCCGACCACGCGGGGGGCGTACGGGGGCGTGCTGGCGCTGCCGATGCCCACGGTCGCGGCGGTGCACGGGTTCGCCCTGGGTGGCGGCTTCGAGCTGGCCCTGGCCTGCGACGTGATCGTCGCCGACGAGACCGCGGTGGTGGGCCTGCCCGAGGTCTCGGTGGGCGTGATCCCCGGTGGCGGGGGCACGCAGCTGCTGCCGCGCCGGGTGGGTGCGGCACGGGCCGCGGAACTGATCTTCACGGCGCGCCGGGTCGAGGCGGCCGAGGCGCTGTCCCTGGGGCTGGTGGACTCGGTGGTCCCCGCCGGCCAGGACACGGCGCAGGCGCTGGAGCTGGCGTCCCGGATGGCGGCGAACTCCCCGGTGGGCCTGCGGGCGGCCAAGCGGGCGCTGCGGCTGGGGCACGGGATGGACCTGGAGGCCGGTCTGGAGATCGAGGACGCGGCCTGGCGGACGGTGGCCTTCTCGGGCGACCGGGTGGAGGGCGTCGCGGCGTTCAACGAGAAGCGCAAGCCGAACTGGCCGGGGGAGTAGCCGGCGGGGCGGAGCCGGACGGAGTCGGACGGAGCCGGACGGAGTCGGGGCGGAGTCGGGCTGGTGTCGGCCTGGTGTCCGGGCGGCGGTCGGGCGGCGTCCGGAGGTCGCCCGCGTCCCGCCGGCGCCGCCCATCACCCTTGGTGATCTTGGTGGTACCGAAAGCCGCGCCAATTGTCTCCAAATCTGACAAAAGTCCCTAGCCTGGGGTGATGGGAGTTGACGGGCGGCTACGAGCCGTTGTGGGACTCGCCCAGGCGATGGCCGCGGCCTGCGCGCCGCGGGACAGCGTGCGGGCGGCCGCGCGGGGGGCGCGCGTGGCGCTGGACGGCTCGTTCGCCGCGATCTCCGCGTGGGAACGGGAGCGGGGGCGCCTGCGGGTGCTCGTGAACGAGGGCGAGCGGCGGGCGGGCGAGGAGGAGTTCCCCGAGGACGAGTCCTACCCCGTACACGACTTCCCCGAGATCACCGAGTTCCTGCACGAGGTCTGGGTGGGCGGCGGCGGCCCGCACGCCTGGGTCGAGAGCGCCGTGGGCGACCGGCCGGGGCGGCGCGGGGAGGCCCTGCGCCGACGCGGCCGCGGGACCTGCGTGGTCGCGCCCATCGTGCTCAGTGGTCGCGCCTGGGGCGAGCTGTACGTCGCCCGGGACGAAGGGTTGCCCGACTTCGACGAGGACGACGCCGATTTCGCCACCGTGCTCGCCGCCGTGGTCGCGGCCGGCCTCGCGCAGAACGAGCGGCTGGAGGAGGCCCGGCGACTCGCCTTCACCGACCCGCTGACCGGGCTCGCGAACCGGCGGGCGGTCGACATGCGGCTCGACGAGGCCCTGGAGGAACACCGGCGGACCGGGGCGGTCGTCAGCCTCGTCGTCTGCGACCTGAACGGGCTGAAGGCGGTCAACGACACCCTCGGCCACGCCATGGGGGACCGGCTCCTGGAGCGGTTCGGGTCGGTCCTGAGCCTGTGCGGCGCGATGTTGCCCGGATCGCTGGTGGCCCGTCTCGGCGGCGACGAGTTCTGCCTGGTCGGGGTCGGCCCGACGGCCGACGAGATCGTGCGCGTCACCGAAGAGGTGTGCACCCGGGCGGCGGAGCTGGAGCTGGGCGAAGGGGTGGCCTGCGGCGTGGCCTCCACCGGGGATCCGATCGGGCTGGTGAAGTCCTCCCGGCGGCTCTTTCGGCTCGCGGACGCCGCCCAGTACAAGGCGAAGGCCGCGCGCTCGCCGAAGCCGGTCGTGGCGGGCCGGGACACCGCGGTGGTCCGGCTCGCGGACGCCGCCGCAGCGGAGGCTCCCGGAGAGCGGCGCCGCTTCCGTGGCCGCCAGTGACCGGCGGCTCGCGGTACCAATGGGTAAGGGGCCCGCCCGCGTCGCGATCGTGACAACTTCGCCTAGTGACATGAAGCGATTCAATCCGTAGGGTGCTGAATATGGATATGCACACTGTCGTGGTGGGGACGTCCGGGACCACCGCCGAAGACGTCATCGCCGTAGCCCGCGGCAACGCACGCGTCGAGCTCTCCGCGGAGGCGCTGGACGCGCTCGCCCGGGCCCGCGAGATCGTCGACGCGCTCGCCGCCAAGCCCGAGCCCGTCTACGGCGTGTCCACCGGGTTCGGTGCGCTCGCCTCCCGGCACATCAGCCCCGAGCTGCGTGCCCAGCTCCAGCGCAACATCGTCCGCTCGCACGCCGCCGGCATGGGCCCGCGCGTCGAGCGGGAGGTCGTCCGCGCGCTGATGTTCCTCCGCCTCAAGACCGTCGCCTCCGGTCACACCGGCGTACGCCCCTCCGTCGCGCAGACCATGGCCGACGTGCTCAACGCCGGGATCACCCCGGTCGTCCACGAGTACGGATCCCTGGGCTGCTCCGGCGACCTCGCACCGCTGTCCCACTGCGCGCTCGCCCTCATGGGCGAGGGCGACGCCGAGGGCCCGGACGGCACCGTCCGCCCCGCCGGTGAACTCCTCGCCGAAGCCGGCATCGAGCCCGTCGTGCTCCGCGAGAAGGAGGGCCTCGCCCTCCTCAACGGCACCGACGGCATGCTCGGCATGCTGGTCATGGCCCTCGCCGACCTCGGCAAGCTCTACACCTCCGCCGACATCACCGCCGCCCTCACCCTGGAGGCGCTGCTCGGTACGGAGAAGGTGCTCCAGCCCGAGCTGCACGCCATCCGTCCGCACCCCGGGCAGGCTGCCTCCGCCGCGAACATGGCCGCCGTCCTGCAGGGCTCCGGGCTCGTCCGCCACTACCAGGAGGAGACCGCCCCGCGCGTCCAGGACGCCTACTCGGTGCGCTGCGCCCCGCAGGTCGCCGGCGCCGGCCGCGACACCATGGCGCACGCCGCCCTGGTGGCCTCCCGCGAGCTGGCCGCCGCCGTCGACAACCCGGTGGTGCTGCCCGACGGGCGCGTGGAGTCGAACGGCAACTTCCACGGCGCCCCGGTCGCCTACGTGCTGGACTTCCTCGCCATCGCGGCCGCCGACCTCGGTTCCATCGCCGAGCGCCGCACCGACCGGCTGCTCGACAAGAACCGCTCGCACGGCCTGCCGCCGTTCCTGGCGGACGACGCCGGCGTGGACTCCGGTCTGATGATCGCCCAGTACACGCAGGCCGCCCTGGTCAGCGAGATGAAGCGGCTCGCGGTGCCCGCCTCGGCCGACTCGATCCCCTCCTCCGCCATGCAGGAGGACCACGTCTCGATGGGCTGGTCGGCCGCGCGCAAGCTCCGTACCGCCGTCGACAACCTGACGCGGATCATCGCCATCGAGCTCTACGCGGCCACCCGCGCCATCGAGCTGCGTCACGGGCTGACCCCGGCCCCGGCCAGCCAGGCCGCGATCGCGGGCGCGCGTGCGGCGGGCGTGCAGGGCCCCGGGCCGGATCGTTTCCTCGCCCCTGACCTGGCCGCCGCCGACGAGTTCATCCGTACGGGAGGCCTCCTGGCCGCGGTGGAGCCGGTGACGGGCCCGCTCGCCTGACGGCGGGCCGCGGCCCCCCCGGGGGGGGGGGGCCCCCCCCCCGCGGCCCGGGCCCGCCGCCCCCCCCCGCCCCCCGGCCCCCGGCCCCCCCCCCCGGCGCCCGCGGCCGCCCCCCCCCCCGCCCCGGGGGGGCGGGGCCCCGGGCCCCGCCCCGCCCGGCCCCCCCCCGCGCCGGGTGGGGGGGGCGCCCGAGTACGTCCCGTACGCGGGCGCCCCTCCGCCTTGCGATGCTGCCCCTCGGCCCCGGCGGGCCCGGGGAGACCCCATGACACCGAACGCCGCGGGCCCTACCGACGCCACTTTGACGACAGGACCGAGGGGCGTGTCCGGCACCCGGACGGAAATGGGGTGCGCGTGGGCTGCGGCGTTGGCAAGCTGCCCCGGTGAATCATGAACAGATCTCCAAGATCGCCCACGCCGACCACCCCATAAAGGCCCCGCTCGGCGACGAATCGGTACGCCGACTGCTCGAACACGGCGCACCGCGCGACGGCGAGCGGGTGCTCGACCTGGGGTGCGGTACCGCGGAATGGCTCCTGCGCGCCCTGGCCACGCACCCCCGTCTGCACGCCGAGGGCGTGGACACCTCGGAGGAGTCGGTGGCGCAGGCCCGCCGGTCGGCGGGCCTGCTCGGCGTCCAGGAACGTCTCGTCGTGCACCAGCAGAAGGCCGCGGACTTCGTCTCCGACCAGCCCTTCGACCTGGTGCTCAGCGTCGGGGCCACCCACGCTTTCGGCGGCCTGCTGCCGACCCTCGCGGCGGCCCGGCAGCACCTGGCTCCCGGCGGCCGCGTGCTGCTCGGTGAGAGCTTCTGGGACCGCACGCCCTCCCGCGAGGCCGTCGAGATCTTCGGTGAGCTGCACGACCTCGCGACTACCCTGGACCTCATCGTCGACGACGGGTGGGCTCCGGTACACGCGCACGTCAGCACGCGCGAGGAGCTGGACGCGTACGAGTGGTCGTGCTTGGGCTCGCTGGCCTCGTGGGCCCTCGACCACCCCGTCGATCCGGACGCCGCCGAGGTGCTGCGGACGGCCGCCATCCGGCGTGCGGAATGGCTGCACGGCTACCGGGACAGCTTCGGCTTCGTCTCCCTGGTCCTGCGCCCGACCTCCGCCTAAGCCGTCGCGGGACCGTCCTCGTCCGGGCGTCCTGCCGTGACGGCGTGAGGGCGTGACGGCGAAGGAGTGCGGGCGTCCACGGCCGTCCGCACTCCGGCACGACGTCCATCGGACCGGCACCGAAGGCGGCGCCTAGACGAGACCGTCGGCGACCAGGCCGGCGAGGACCGCCTGCCCCAGGGCCTGCACGGCGGACTGCGGGCGGACCATCACGGTGAACTCCTTGATGCGGCCCGCCTCGTCGAAGTGGAGCAGGTCGATCCCGTGGATCTCCCGGCCGTCCACCGCGGCGCGGAAGAGCAGGACCTCCGCCGGGGCCTCCTCGCCGTCGGCGCTGGTCTCGGCAGCGCCCTCGAAGTCGCCGACGTAGCGGAAGTCCTCGAAGACCCGCAGCAGGACCCCGAAGAGCCCCAGGACCATGGGCCGGCCCTCGAAGGGCGTGAACTTCACCGGGCTGTAGAGCCGGACGCCCTCGGTGAACAGGTCCTCCAGCGCGGTGAGATCGCGCTTCTCCACGGCAGCACGGAAGCGTTCGGCCGTCTCCATGGCCCCTCCTCATACTCATGAGTCTGACTAGTCACTTTCATGAGTATGATGCAGGGGTTGGCGAGGAAGGGGAAGGGGCGACCGCGATGACTCTGCGCCATGCCGTACTGGCGGCTCTACTGGACGGCGAGTTCAGCGGCTACGAACTGGCGAAGTCCTTCGACATCGGCGTCGCGAACTTCTGGCACGCCCTGCCCCAGCAGCTCTACGCCGAGCTGGCCAAGCTGGAGAAGGAAGGGCTGGTCGAGGGCCGCGAAGTGGTCCAGGAGACCCGGCCCAACAAACGCCTCTTCCGGGTCACCGGGGCCGGCCGCACCGAACTGGAGGAGTTCGCCGCGGCTCCGCTGAAGTCCTCCGTCATCCGTGACGACCTCCTCGTCAAGGTCCAGACCGCCGACCGGATCGGCACCGGACCGGTGATCGCGCAGCTCGAGGCGCGCGCGGCCGCCGCCGACGCCAAGATCGAGCTGATCGGCAAGGTGCTGCGCAAGATGCGCGGCGACATGGACGAGGACGAGTTCCTGCTCCACGGCGAGCGGATCGGCGGGTACCTGACCGGTCTGCGCGGCCTCGCCTTCGAGCAGGGACACCGCGACTGGTGCCGCCGGAGCGCGGCGATCCTGAAGGAGAGGCTGGCCCGTGCCGAACGGTGAATACCTGCGCTACGTCGCCCTGGGCGACAGTCAGACCGAAGGCCTCGGCGACGGGGACGACTCCGTGGGCCTGCGCGGCTTCGCCGACCGGCTCGCCGAACACCTCGCCGCCGTCAATCCCGGCCTCCAGTACGCCAACCTGGCCGTCCGGGGACGTCGCGCCGGGCAGGTGCGCGCCGAACAACTGGGCCCCGCCCTGGCCCTGCGCCCCGACCTGGCCACCGTCGTCGCCGGGGTCAACGACGTCCTCCGGCCCCGGTTCAACGCCGCGGAAGTCGCCGGGCACCTGGAGGAGATGTTCGCCGCGCTCACGGCCGCCGGGGCCCGCGTGGCGACGGTGACCTTCCCCGACCTCAGCGTGCTCGTGCCCCTCGCCCGCCCCGCCGCACCGCGCATAGCCGACCTCAACGACCGCATCCGCGCGGCGGCCGCCCGCCACGGGGTCGCCGTCGCCGAGACGGCCCGGCCGGCCGCCGTGACCGACCCGCGGATGTGGACCGACGACCGGCTGCACGCCAGCCCCGTCGGCCACGAGCGGATCGCCGCGGCCCTCGCCCACGCCGTCGGCCTGCCCGGCAGCGACGACACCTGGACGCACCCGCTGCCACCGCGGCCGACCGCCCCGGGGGGCTCGACCATGGCGGCCGAACTGCGCTGGGCGGCCGCGTTCTTCGGCCCCTGGCTGGGCCGCCGCCTCCGCGGCCGCTCCTCCGGCGACGGCCGCACCGCGAAACGCCCCGCACTGCTGCCGCTGGCCTCCGCCGTCGACTAGGGCCGGGTGTTGTCGGTGGGGTGGCGTAGCGTCGGAGGCATGATCTCCGAACCGACGGGCCGGGCCGCGGGCCCCTACGACGCCGCCTTCCTGCCGCGGCTGCAGATGTCCTTCCGGGCTGCGCGCGAGCCGGTCACGGACCGGTGTCGAAGTTCGGCGGGCAGCCGGTCTGGCTGGAAGGACCGGTCTGGCCTGTGCATCCGCGTACGAGCGAGCCGCTCGTGTTCGTCGGACAGTTCCGGGTGCCGGGAGACGAGGTGCGCCTCGCGTACTTGTTCCTGCACGAGGAGGACATGGACATGGGCGGGGCCGCACCGGAGGACGGTGAAGCCGTCGTCCTGGTCCAGCCCGGCGGGCGGATTCCGTCCTTCGTGTCGGTCGGGCCTCCCGGTACACGGGGGAGGACCCTGTGGCGGTGGGGTCCGGACGACACGGAGGTTCCCGTCGAATGGCTGACGGACCTGACTCCGCTGGCGCCGGAACTCGACGAGGCCGCGACCCAGTCCGCCGCCTTCGCGCGGTGGCTGCGGGGCGAGGGCCCCAAGGTCGAATCCCCCGAGGGGGAACGACCCGAAGACTTCCAGGGCGGCGAAGCCGTCTACCCCAACCACCGCGCCTTCGGCATCGACGCCTCCTGGCGGTTCCTGTGTCAGTTCCAGGACCGGGGTGAGGACGCCTCAGACCCGTTCTTCCTCAACTTCGGCTACGGAAGCGGCTTCCTCTTCCTCAGTTCCGACCACCTCGAAGGCCGGTTCCTGTCGGATTGCAGCTGACGGCCGCACCCCTTGCGGCGCCCCTTGCGGTCGCTGACCGTCGCGGGATCAGACATCGCCCCGGACCAGGGCGTGCAGGTGCTGGTCGTGCCATCCGTCGGCGTGCAGCAGTGCGCCGCGCATGGTGCCTTCGAAGGCGTATCCGGCCTTGTCCGCCACGCGGCACGACGCCGGGTTCGCCACCGAGTGGCACAACCGCAGACGGTGCAGGCCGAGGTCGTCCAGTGCCCACCGGCTGACCCGCCGTGTCGCCTCGACGGCGACGCCCCCGCCACGTGCCGCGGGCAGCAGCCGGTAGACGATCTCGGCGCTGCCGCCCTGGAGGTCGACGTCGTTCCAGCCGATCAGGCCCACGGCCGGACCGTCCGGCCGGGCGACGGCCCAGATCGCGCCGAGCTCGGCCCGCCACCGCCGGTGCATGCGCTCGATCCGCTGACGCGCCTCTTCCGGGGAGTTCACCAGCAGCCGGTTCCAGAGGCGAACGGCCGGGTCCTGGCCGGCGGCGTACAACGCGTCCGCGTCGTCCGGGTGCCAGGGGCGCAGCTCCCACCCACCGGTCAGCGCGAGCACGGGCTGTTCCGACCGGGCCATACGACCTGCGGGAACGACGTGCGGTATCGGCGAGTTGGAGATCATCGCGGCATCCTGCCACAGCTCCCGCGGCTCGCCCTCCCCACCATCGGCCCGGCGGGCCCGTGCACGGTCACCGCGTGCGCGGCCACCACCGCGCACGCCTGCGCGAGCCGCGCGGTCCGCGCTCGGGCGGCGCGGGCGGTGCCAGGGCGAAGACCACGGTGATGTGCGCGCCTCCCTGCGGGCCGTGTGCGATGCGCATCGTGCCGCCGGTGACGGTCGCCGCCCTGCGGGCGATGTCGAGGCCCAGCCCCGAGGAGCCCGTGCTGCTCCCGCGCGAGAGGGCCCGGTCCGGTTCCGGGATGCCGGGCCCGGAGTCCTCCACCACCAGTTCCACGGCCTGGGCGGTACGGGCGACGCGGACCCCGAACGCGGTGCCGGCCGGGGTATGGCTGAAGACGTTGCCGATGAGCGCGTCCACCACCGCGGCGATGTCGTCGTCGCTGAGGCTGACGGCCGTGGGCTCCTGGGTGAGGTCCAGGGAGCAGGGGCGGTCCTGCTGCTCCGCCAGGACCGACCAGAAGGCGGTCCGGCGCCGCACCACATCGGCGACCTCGGACCGGGGACACTCGGACGACGGCCCCGCCCCGGTCGTCTGCCGGCCCGGATTCGTCTCCGCGCTGCGCATGCCGTGGCCCATCGGGCCCACGGCGAGGGGTGTCCGCGCCGTGGCGATGATGGCCTGGAGTTCCGACTCCAGCGCGTGGACCGCCGCCTCGACCCTGGCCGACTCCGGTGTGCCGGCCATCCGCTCCGAAGCCAGGTGCAGGGCGGTCAGCGGGGTGCGCAGCCGGTGGGACAGGTCGGCGACCAGTTCGCGCTCGATGGCGAGCAGTTCGGTCATGCGGTGGGCCATGGCGTTGAAGGCGACGCCGGCGTCGCGCAGTTCCTTGGGCCCCATGGGCTCCACCCGGGTGTCCAGATTGCCTTGACCGAGGGTGTGCGAGGCCTGGGCGAGCTTCTTGGAGGACCGGACGACCTTGGCTCCGAGCCGGTCGGCGACCAGTACCGAGCCGCCGACCAGGCCGACGGCGAGCAGGAACATGACCGCCCAGGAGGCCTTGACCCCGCGGGTCAGTTCCTCGTCGGGGACGAAGTTCTCGATGACGGCGACCCGGTCGCCGGGGAGCACCACGGGCTGCAGGCAGATCCATCCGCCCGGAGTCTTCTGGGAGATGGACTCGCGTCCCTGCTGGGCCCGTTCGAGCAGTTTCACGGGAGCCTGGGAGTCGCCGAGGCTCTGCGCGTCGGGGAGATGGATGACCAGGTGCTCGGCCGCGTCGAGTCCGGCGGCGGATTCGCGCAGCGCGGATGGGTCCGTGGTGAGCGTGAGGACGGGTGCGAGGGCTGCGGCGCGCTGCTCGGCCGCGGTGACGCTCTGCTCCTTGACCAGTGACATCACCAGTGCGCCGAGGGGTATGAGGAAGGAGAGCGCGACCATGGACGTCACGGCGAGCGCGACTCCCGCCAATGAGCGTCTCACCGCGGGGCCACCAGTTTGATGCCGACGCCGCGGACCGTCAGCAGGTAGCGCGGCGCCGCGGCGCGTTCGCCGAGCTTGCGGCGCAACGACGACAGGTGCACGTCGACGGTCTGGTCGTCGACGTACGGCTCGCGCCAGACCTCGGTCAGCAGCCTGCGTTTGGAGACGACCTGGCCCGTGTGGTGGGCGAGGAAGGCCAGCAGGTCGAACTCCCGCCGGGTGAGGTGGAGCTCCCGGCCGGCCAGGTACGCGGTACGCGCGCCGGGGTCCACCGCCAGCTCGCCCACGGTGGTGGCGCCCAGCGGGTCGGCGGCCGGCGCCGGCCGGGCCCCCGGCCCGGTGTGGGCGGCGCCCGCGGGGGGCGCGTGGCTGGTGCGCCGCAGTACGGCGGAGAGGCGGGCTATGAGCTGTCCTCCGGAGAAGGGCTTGACCAGGTAGTCGTCGGCGCCGGCGTTGAGGAGCTTGATGATTTCGGTCTCGTCGTCGCGGGCGGTGGCCACCAGGACGGGGACGGAGGATATGCCCCGGATCATCCGCAGTGCGTCTCCCCCGTCCAGATCGGGCAGGCCGAGGTCGAGGACCACCGCGTCGACGGGCGTCTGGGTGACCTCGCGCAGGGCGCCGAACCCGTCGCCCACGCTGCGCACGGCATACCCGTGCTCCGCCAGGACCTCGATGAGTGACTGGCGGATGCTGGGGTCGTCTTCCACGACCAGGACGCTGGGCATGGGCACACCTTAGGGGTTCGGTCCGGGCGCGCTCCTAGTGGGCGGCGAACGTCGGAGCCCCGTCGGTGAGGCGCAGGTGTACGGGGTGGTCGGCGACCGGGATGGTGCAGCCGTCCTGCGCGCTGCAGCTCGCGTATCCGAGGAGCACGGTCGCGTCCCCGTTGCCGTCGGCGCGGACGGGCAGGGTGGTGGTGACGGGGCCGTCCGGGTAGACGGGCATCGGGGCATCGACGCCGGGCACGCTGATGGACCGTACGTCGGCGGCGGCCGTCAGCTTCCCTTCGGCCTTGAGGACTCCGGTGACGTCCATGGCGGTCGGCCGGCCCACGCCTTCCACGCCGGTGGGCGGCAGTTCGGTGCTGTACAGGTGGAAGCCCTTCTTCTCGGGGGTGAAAACGGCGGTCAGCGTGCCCTTCGACGCGTGCCAGTCGGACACGGAGAGGGTGACGGTGACCCCGTTCTCGGTGAAGCTGGTGGTGGGCGGCGGAGCTGCGCCGGCGGCCGCGTCGTCCTGGGCGGACTGGTCGCCGCAGGCCGTGAGCGCGGCCAGGGTGAGGAGGGCGACGACCACGGTCCGGGCCGTCCGGGTGCGCCTCGTACGGGGGAAGACGTTCATCTGGGTCTCTGTGCCTCTTGTGTCGGGAAGACGGAGTCGGGAAAAACGGATCGGTTCTCGGGTCTTCGGGGCGGGCCCGTACGGGGAGTCGCTCACACGGCGGTGGTGAAGTCCGCGCTCCACAACTGCAGCCGGTACACCAGGTCGTTCCACACCCCGGTGGCCAGCAGGACGCCGACGAGCACGAGCATCCCGCCGCCGATCCGCAGGACCCACGGGTAGTGGCGTTTGACGAGGCCGAAGGCGTCCAGGGCCCGGCGGAAGGCCAGCGCGGCCAGGACGAACGGCAGCCCCAGGCCGAGACAGTACGCCGCCATCAGCAGCGCCCCGCGAGCCGCGCTGGCCTCGCTCCAGGCCAGTGCCTGTACGGCGGCCAGCGTCGGGCCGATGCAGGGGGTCCAGCCGACCGCGAACACCGCGCCCAGCAGGGGGGCTCCGGCCAGTCCGAGGGCGGGCCGCCGGTGGCTGCGGAACTCCCGCTGGGTGAAACCCGGTAGGAATCCCATGAAGGACAGCCCCATCAGCACGGTGAAGACACCGAGCACCTGGGTGACCACCTCCTGGTGGGCCAGCAGGGTGCGGCCGAAGTACCCGAACAGTGCGCCCCCGGAGACGAGGACCGCCGTGAAGCCGAGGACGAAGAGCAGCGCGCCGACGGCCATCCGGCTGCGGCGCCCGCCGCGGGCTTCGGCCAGGTCGGAGACCGACAGGCTGGTCACGTAGCTGAGGTAGCCCGGTACGAGCGGCAGCACGCACGGCGAGAGGAAGGAGACGAGTCCCGCGAGGAAGGCCACCGGGGCGGCGACGGCCAGGGTCCCGTGCAGGAGCGAGGGGGCGTCGGCGGCGGCGAGCGCCGGGAGCGTCGTCATGACGCCTCCTCCATCACGCGCGAGAGCAGCGGGCCGAGTTCGTCCCCAGTGACCGGTCCGCCGATGCTGACGGCGATGCGTCCGCGGCGGTCGAGCACGAGGGTCGAGGGGATCGCCTGCGGGTTGAGCAGGGCGGGGGGAAATCGGAGCAGGAGCTCGCCGGTGGGGTCGTGGAGGCTGGGGAAGCCGATGCCGTGCGCGCTGACGAAGGACCGGGCCGCAGCACGCTCCGGGTCGCGGGTGTTGATCCCGAGGAACCGGACGCCTTGGTCCCGGGTCTGCCGGTCGATCCGCGCCAGGTCGTCGGCCTCCGCCCGGCAGGGACCGCACCAGGACCCCCAAACGTTGAGCACGACGACGTGTCCCCGGAGGCCGTCGAGGGTGACCCGCTTCCCGTCGAGGTCGTCGCCCGTCAGCGCGGGCGCTGCGGGTCGATCGGCGGGGTCGATGACCTTGGCGTCGGCCGCGGTTCCGACTGCGGCCCTGATCGCGGTCGCCGGTCCGGCCGCCGCCTCCGCGCGGCTGCCGTCGGCGGCGACCGTGCCAACGGCGGCGTAGACACAGCCGGCCACGGCGGCCGTTAGGGCGGATCCGGCCAGGACCGCGGTGCGCACCCGGACCCGGCGCGGGCCCGCTGGTCTCACAAAGCCCACTTGCGCAGGAAGGCGTTGATCCCCTCCGCCGTGAGGGAGGGGTTGCCCGTGGCGTGGGTGTCGGTGCGCACCTTGCCGGACGCGTTGACGACGACGAGCACGGGCATCGTGTAGGTGCCGCCCGAGGGGCTGTACTTGCGCAGGAGCGCGGAGTTGGCGGAGCTGTTGCCACCGATGTCGATCTTGACCAGGTGGTACGAGGCTCCGAGGATCGCCGCCGTCTGCGGCTGGGCGAACACCTTGTCGGCGGCCTTGCAGTTGCCGCACCAGTTGGCCCCGAAGTCGAGCAGCACCGTCCTCCCGTCGGCCTTGGCCGCGGCCAGTGCGGCGTCGATCTGCTTCTGCGCGTCGGCCGAGCTGTCGTAGCCGGGCCCGGGGACCCGGGCCGGCGCGGGGGCGGCGGACGTACGGGCCGGCTTGGGGGCGGCCGAACCGCTCTGGGTCCGGGAGGGGGTCGGCGAGGAGGAGGCCTGCGCGGTTGCGGACGCCGACGGCGGGGCCGAAGCGCTCGGGGACGCCTCGGTGGACGCGGAGGCCGACGGCGCGGCCGCGGCGAGGGCCTGGGTGGACGCACCGGCCGTGGTGGGCGGGGCGGAGCCGACGCTCTCGGAGGACGGCCCGCAGGCGGCGCACAGACCCGCCGCGACCACGGCAGCGGCGACGAGCGGCAGCCGGGCACCCAGGGGCGCTGCGGAGCGGGGGTGCGCGGTGTGGCCGGCACGGACGGGTCGGAGTATGCGAGAAGTCATGGCGAAGACACCCCAAGGCGCGCTGAGAACTACGGGAAGGGCGAGAAGCCTCCCGACTCGGTGAAGCCGGCGGTCCTGCGGTTCGCCGGGGCGGTGTGCCCGGACGCCGGAGGCCGTTCGGCTGACGTGAGCATAGGACCGCGGCGGGCCCTGCGGACCGCCTGGGCGCGATCTTGAGGTTCCCCTAAGGAACAGATCACCTTCCGCTTCACCGGGCCCCCGCCGATGAGCGCATACGGGGAGGCGAATCCTACGAAAGGGGTCAAGCGGGACCGAGCGGTGCGGAGCGGCCGAAGCGGTCACGCGACAGTGGGCCGGCCGGGCGCCCGATCAGCCGGAAGCACGACCAACTGGCCGACTGGCCGACTGGCCGACTGGCCGACTGGCCGACCTGCCCTCAGAACGACGTCTCGCGGACGCTGGCCTTGGCCATCGGGTCGATCGTCGCGGTGATGACCGACCGGTGGTCCGAACCGCTGAACGTGACCGTCAGGGTGTCGTCTTCGGTCTGTGACGTGGTGGCCTTGAAGCCGCGGCTCGGGACCGCGGAGATCAGACACACGCCGCGGCTCCCGTACCGCACCGTGACCTTGCCGCCCTGCGAGGGGACGGTGTGCAGGCCGGGTCCGCCGGTCTCGCAGTCGACGCGGGGCTTGGGCGCGGGGGTCCGGGCGGCAGCCGAGGGCTTCGCGGACGGGGAGGGCGGGGCCGAGGGGGTCGGAGCCTCCGTCACGGTGGGCGAGGGGCTCGGGGAGGCGGAGGCGGTCGGGGACGGCGGGCCCGACGACGGTTCCTGCGCCAGCCACGCCGGCGGGGAGTCGAAGACCATGGGGGCGGAGCGGGCCACCGGCGGCGTATGGCGGGTGGAGCCGACCACGAACTGGACGGTGCCGAGCACGGCCGTCACGCTGGTGGCCGTGCACGACAGCCATATGAACAGGTAGCGCGGAAATCGAGGCACGGCCCCATAGTGGCCGACGGACCGGGCCGCGCGTCACCGACTCCCCCGCTCAGCACGTCGGAGCGCCGACGCCCGTGGCACCAGGGGCACGAACGCGGACGTCCTCCGGCACGAACACGGACGTCCTCCGACCCGCGTACGGGTCGGAGGACGTGTGCGGCCCGGCAGCCGGTGGGGGGTGACCAGCGCCAGGGGCCGGGGGGAGGAACAAGGAGGGAGGAACCGGGGGGAGGATCCTACTTCGACGTCCCGAAGTCCTGCGTCCACCACGGGCCGCCGTCGCCCTTGTGGACGCCTATGCCGATCTCCTTGAAGGCGCAGTTGAGGATGTTGGCCCGGTGGCCGGAGCTGTTCATCCAGGCCTTCATGACCGCGTCGGCGTCCGACTGGCCGCGGGCTATGTTCTCGCCGAGGCGGGACCACGCGTAACCGGCGGCCTCCACTCGACTGGTCATGGTGGACCCGTCGGGTCCGGTGTGGGACATGACGCCGCTGCGGGCCATGGTGTCGCTGTACGCGCGCGCCGCGGCGCTCAGCTTGCCGTTCATGGTCAGGGGGCCGCAGCCGGCCGTGGCCCGCTCCTTGTTGACCAGGGCGAGGACCGCGGATTCGGCGTCGCTGGAGGAGCTGCCGGATCCGCCGGACGATCCGCCGGAAGATCCGCCGGACGAGCCCCCGGAACCGCCCGACCCACCGGACGTACCGGATCCGCCGCTGCTCCCGCCTGACGTGCGCGGGGGCTTGCTGGCCGGGGCGGACTTGGCCGGGCCGTCCTCCTTCGCCGCGGGCTTCGCCGGAGCTGCGGACTCCGTCCCTTCGGCGGCCGGCGTCTCGGGCTGCAGCGAGCCCGTGGCGGCCGCGGCGTCGGCGGTGACCTCGGGGAGCGGAGCGGTCGGGCTCGCCGTCCCCGCGGTGTCCGCGGGGGTCGGCGTCCCGGTCTTCGATCCGGTGGCGCCGTCGGCCCGCTGGTCCACCTGCGTACCGCCGCCGGAATCGGCAACGGCGACGCCGACCGCCACCACCGCGGCGGCCGCGGTGAGGGACAGGACGATGCGCGTGCGCACCGCCTTCTTCCGCCGCGCCTCGACGCGGGACGGCGTTGCGGGAGTTCGGCTGCTCATGCCTGTAGCACCTCACAGAGGGAAAGGGGGTGGGGTACGACCGAGCCTAGGGTCGTGATCAGCCAAATCCGCACGCTGGAGGGGTTCTTCAAGTTCTCTTAAGGAAGCCCGCAGGGTCGGCTCAGGGGACGAACCCGGGCACTCCCCCGCTGTTCGGTCGATACGGACCCGGCGAACCATTGGCGATCCCCCGGCGAACCCGCGCCGCGCGCCCGTGCGTAGAGTTCGGCGCACGTCACAGACCGTACGACCCGTCGTGGGCGGCGCCCACCGCCCACGACGCCACGGGACCGGCGCAGGTCATGCGGCTCCTCGCCGACCCCCCGGCCCGGCCGCACCCTCGGGGCTCCGCCGCGGGCGGGCGCGCGCCGGTGGCGTGTGATCATGTCCGTCGATAGATCCGCACCTCATGGGGGGACCATGCGCACCCGCACCACCACCGCCACGACCGGTCTCGTGACCGCGCTCGCAGCGCTGCTCGTCCTCGCCGGCTGTACGGCGCCGGGCGACGGCCGGCCCGCGGCGTCGAGCTCCGTGGCCACCGTGCCCGCGCAGAGCGGCGGCGGGTCCGGCTTCGAGGGACCGCGGCCGCAGGACCAGAACCTGCTGGCGTGGACCGGGGACCCCAATGACGCGGGGCACGTCACCGCCCAGTCGCCGGCCGGGGTCGGGGGTCGGGTCACCCTGGTACGGATCGTCCTGCGCGAGCAGATCACCTGGTCGAACGTCTGGTTGGGGCTGGCCGGCATCGACCCGAACGCCCAGCTCGCCAACTGCTACCTCGGCGTGTACGACGCCAAGGGCGCCCTCGTCGCGGCCACCCCGGACATCTCCCCCCAGCTGATGACCGATGCGATCGCCAAGCCGTTCGCCCTCGACAAGCCGTTCACCGCCGCCCCCGGTACCTATTTCATCGCGCTGCTGCTCAACGGCACGTGGGCGACCAACGGCCTCACCCTGAAGTCCACGGGCGCCGGCATCTCGGTCAACGCGGGTCTGACGCCGCCGAACCTCCGGTACAGCACCCTGCTGACCGGTCAGACCTCGCTCCCGCCCACCGTGAACCTCGCCGAGCAGTCCACGAGCACCATCAACACCGGCTGGGCCAGCCAGTGGTACGCGATCTCCTGAGCCGCAGGAACCGGCTGCGGCCCGCGCTCGGGCGGTCCACGGTGGCCCCGTCCCCGTCGTACACCACGTAGGCGGACGGGGTCGGGGCGGCGGCCCGCGCCGGCTCCCCTACCGCCGGTCCGTTCGCGGAATCCGGGGAACGGCCGAAAGGTCGCGCCTCGGGCGACCTCGGGCGGCCTCGGGCGGCCTCGGGCCGATCAGCGGCCCTCCCGCGTGCCGATCGACCTCGTACGGCGGCGCGATCGCGTCCCTCGACTGGGCGATGCTCGCCGCGGGGCGGAATGCCGCAGTCGGGGCGGGGGTTGGTGTGGACGCGACACTGATCCCGGACGCACTGGAGAGCTCATGAAGATCGGCATCATCGGCGCGGGCAACATCGGCGGCAACCTCACCCGTCGGCTCACGGCCCTCGGCCACGAGGTCTCCGTGGCGAACTCACGCGGCCCCGAAACCCTGACCGTACTGGCCGAGGAGACCGGTGCCACCCCCGTCACCGTGGCGCAGGCGGCGCGCGGTGCCGAGATCGTCGTGGTCACGATCCCCTTCAAGAAGGTGCCGGACCTGCCGGCGGGCCTCTTCGACGAGGCCGCCGAGGGCTTCGCGGTCATCGACACCGGCAACTACTACCCGCGGCAGCGCGACGGCCGGATCCCCGGCGTCGAGGACGAGGGTCTCACCGAGAGCCGCTGGACCGAACGGCAGCTCGGACACCCCGTCATCAAGGCCTTCAACGGCACCTACGCCCAGGACATCCTCGACCGGCACCGCCCGGCGGGAGCCGCGGACCGGATGGCGCTGCCCGTCGCGGGCGACGACGCCGCGGCGAAGAGGACCGTACGCGCCTTGATCGAGGAACTCGGCTTCGACAGCGTCGACGCGGGCGGCCTCGACGACTCCTGGCGCCAGCAGCCCGACACGCCCGTGTACGGACTGCGCGAAGGCGTCGACGCGGTCACCAAGGCCCTCGCCGAGGCCTCGCCCACCCGCCCGGAGGCCTTCCGCGGCTGACCGTCACCACGGCCCCCGCCCTGCGGGCGCTCTCCGCCGAGCCACGGCGGGGCGCGCCCCATCAGGCGTCATATGCCGGTGGATGACCTACCATGCGGACATGAGTGATCGTGCGATGCAGGAACCGACCCTCCTCCTCCTGACCGCGCTGGCGGACGAGCCCCGCCACGGGTACGCGATCGCGCGCGAGGTGGAGCTGATTTCGGGCGGCCGCGTCAAGATGCGGACCGGCACCCTGTACGGGGCCCTGGAGCGGCTGCTGGGTCAGGGGCTGATCGAGGTCCACGAGGAGCAGATCGTCGACAGCCGGCTGCGCCGCACCTACACCCTCACCGCAGAGGGCCGGCAGAGCCTGGCCGCCGAGGCGCAGCGGATCGCCGCCACCGCGCGCGAGGCGGCGCGCCGCCTGGGCGTCTCCGGCGAGACGGCCACGGCGTGAACCTCCGTCTGCTGCGCCTGTATCCCGCGGGTTTCCGCCGCGCCTTCGGTGACGAGATAGCCGAGGCCTACCGGCAGGCGACCGAGGACGCGGGGCCGCTCACCCGGCTGCGGGAAGCCGGGGACATCGTGGCGCACGCGCTGCGGCTCCGCCTGGGGGTGGGTTCGGCGCAGCGCGGCGGGCGCCTGTTCGCGGCGGCGGCGCCCTTCGCGCTGGCCGCGACGGGCGCGCACGCCGCGTTCCTGCTCGCCTCGACGCTCAACCTCGCGTACGTCACCGGTCTCCCGGACTTCGAGGCCCCGCTCGGATACGTGATGAGCGGCTTCTCCGTACTGACCCTCATCGGCGCCGTGCTGGCGTTGGGCGGGCGCTTCGCCTCCGGCGCGCGGACCGTGTTCGCCGGAGTCGCGGGAAGCACGGTGTGCTTCGCCATCGCCGTCCTGCCGGGCGTTCTGGACACGCCGTTGGCGCATCTGGCCTTCCTGGCCCCGCCCCTGGTGATCGCCGCGCTCCCGCTGCTCTGCCCGCCGGACCTGCACCCGCCCCGCCGGATCAGGACCACGACGGGGCTGGTGGCGCTGCTGCTCTGGGCCCCGCTGTGCGTGGTGCTGCTCGCCCTGCTGGACGCGGGCGGGATCGGCATGATGCCGATGTGGCGCTTCGCCGTGACCGTGACCGCCGCCCTCGCCCTGGCGGGTCGCCCCGCCCTGTCGGGGATCCGTACGGCCGGTCAGTTCGCCCTGGCCGCCGCCCCGTTCCCCGT
Organism: Streptomyces sp. NPDC091682; assembly: GCF_044756625.1. Classification (NCBI taxonomy): domain Bacteria; kingdom Bacillati; phylum Actinomycetota; class Actinomycetes; order Kitasatosporales; family Streptomycetaceae; genus Streptomyces; species Streptomyces sp. NPDC091682. The sequence continues at coordinate 277,647 of NZ_JBIVTH010000001.1, forward strand.
CCTCGGCTACTTCGCGGGCGTGGTGGGCGAGGACACCGCGGTGCCGTGCCTGGTCCTGCTCGCGGCCACGGGCCTGGCCGTGCGCCTGTGGCGCCGTAGGCGCCCGGACAGGGCCGGCCGGGCCTGAGCCGACGGGGTCAGACTTCGGCGTCGACGCCCGATCCGGCGACGCTGACGCGGATCTTGGACTGGCCGTGGCCGAGTTCTTCCCAGTCCTCCATGAAGCGCGCGGACAGCCCGTGCCCGGCGGCGAGGTCGATGAGGGTCTCGGTGCGGTAGTAGAAGTCCTCGCGCAGCACCTGGTGTTCGGTGCCGGTCGTGCGGTCGAAGGTGAAGTCGAAGTGCCCCCCGGGTGCCAGGACCCGGCCCACGTGGGCGAAGCACTCGTCGATGACGTCGAGCGGTGAGTGCGAGAAGACGCTGTGGGCGTGGACGACGTCGAAGTAGCCGTCGGGCAGGAAGTCCAGCGTCAGGTTCTTGGTGAGGGTCAGGTGCGGGACCTTGGCCTGGAGCCCCCGCTCGGTCAGGGTCCGCTTCGCGGCGATGAGGATGTCGGGCGAGATGTCGATGCCGTAGTAGTGGCCGGCGTCGAGGTAGTCGATGAACCGCCAGCCGGCGCGGAGGTTGCCGCAGCCGATGTCCAGCATGCGCGCTCCGGGCTTCAAGCCGTGCCCGAGGAGGTAGTCGAACTGCATCTGCCCGAGCGCGAGCCAGCGTTCGTGGGTCTGACTGCCGACCGCGGCCTCGGGGTTGCGCCGGGTGTCCGAGGCCATCACGGCCCGGTAGTAGCTGACGTGGTCGGGGTGCTTGAAGGCCAGCCACCGGTCACGGGCGGCCCGCTTCAAGTACGGGGCGATGCGGTGTGGACGGCTCGCGGCGTAGCGGACCTTGTGGACGAGGGATTCCCGGTTCGCGGCGAGGTTCTTCCTGGTGGCCATGAGCACTCCGTCTCCATCGCAACGTGAATCCCCGACGGTGGGCAGGAGCGGCTGCCGCCGGGGAGGATCATCAGAACCCACCATACGTCGGTGACCGGCATATACAAATCACTTGACTATCCAGAGAAGCGGAAGGCGCGACAGGGCGCACGCCTGAACGGTTAACTAAACTGGACATTTACCTTTATATCGACCAGGTTGCCATTCGATGCCCCACCGGTCCACGCAACGCGCCCGGGGGTCTGACGCCTCGCCAGTCATGCTTCTGGCAGCACGAAGAGATGGCAGACGTGCATCGGAAGGTCGGCTCGGGATCGCCGCTGGTGTCCTGTCGCACTGCTGCTGCCGCACGATCGGCCGCTGACAGGCGGGGATGCCGGGTCGTTTGCGACCGCGGAGACTCGGGGTTCTCGAGCGACCCGGCTCTTAAGGAAGTCTCGTTCGCGACAGAGGCGGGCCGCGCCGATGTCTCCACGGCCGTGGAGACACCGTTGCGGGGCGCCAAGCCGTCTGCCGGTCGCGGCCGTTTCAGGCCTGGTTTCCGGGCTGGAGCCTCAGCTGTTGGCCAAGGTGCGGCCCAGGAGGGGGAGCAGACGCTCCCAGTGACGCTTCAGCCCGGAGGCGCTGAAAGCGTCGGTGTCGGACATGGTGAAGCCGTGGACGGTCCCGGGGTAGATCTCGGAGGTGTAGCTGACACCTGCCGCATCCAGGGCCTGGTTGAGCTCGCCGAGGGCCTCGGGGGTCACGTCGCCTTCGGCGTGGCCGAGGTGGACCTGGGCGGTGAGCTTGGAAATGAGGTTGGCCCCGTCGACGCCCACGGGGCCGTGGAACGCGGCGACGGCCGCCACGTGATCGGGGTGGGCCGCGGCGGTGCGCATCGCGTAGAGGCCGCCTATGCAATAGCCGGTCACCGCGACCGGTCCGACGCCGACCTCGGGCTGGGTGGTGAGGAACCTGAGGTAGGCGTCGGCGTCGCTCAGGACGCGTTCGGCGGTGTGCGCTTCGATCAGGGGCATCAGCTGGGCGAGGACCGTGGGCCGGACCTCTTCTCCGATGTGCTCGGGAAGCTCGACCAGCGGTGCCGGGCCGTGCCGGTAGAAGAGGTTGGGGACCAGCACGTAGTAGCCGTGCCCGGCCAGTTCGCGGGCCATCTCCCGCAGCACGGGCCGGATGCCGAAGCCGTCCGTGTACATCAGCAGCCCTGGGTGGCGCTCACCGTCGTCGGGGAAGGCGGCAAAGGCGTCGGCCTGCCCGTCCGTGGTGGGAATCCGCAGCTTCTTGATGGGCATGAATCTCCTGTCGTGGTTGATGTGCAGAACCTGTGATCAACCACGACGGAGGCGGAGCCCGCGCGGCAGCGCAAGAGCCTCGATGGAACAGCGGGCCCGAACCGGCCCGTACGGCGCTCAGAAGAGCCCCGGGTCACCAATCCGTGTGTGGCGCAAGGCCGTCCCGGTATTCATAGCCGCACAGTGTAGCCGAGCTTCCTGAGCGGACGTCGACGTGGTTGGCTTCAGCGAACGTGAGGGCAACAGAGGGGAAAGCCGTGTGCGACGAGGTGACATGCTGGTTAGCCCGGACCGCTCTGCCGTTGAACTTCCTCACTGCAGGCGTGTCAACTGCTGATCTCCAACCGCTGAAGGGCGCCCTCGACGGCGTGCGGATCGTGGGCCTGGGGGAGGCCACCCACGGGACGCGCGAGTTCTTCCAGCTCAAACATCGCCTGCTGGAGTTTCTGGTCACAGAGCTGGGATTTTCAGCCCTGGCCATGGAGGCCAGTTCGTCGGCCGGCCCGGCTGTCGACGCCTACGTCCGCCACGGCATCGGTGATGCCGAGCAGGTGCTTGACGGACTTGGGTTCTGGACATGGCGGACTCACGAGGTGCTCGCCGTGATCGAGTGGATGCGTGAATACAACCGAGGGCGACGAGAGGACCAGAAGGTTCGTTTCATCGGCATCGATCCACAGCAGTGCCGCGGCTCTCTGGCGGTGATCGACTCCTTCCTCCGCAGGACGGCGCCGGACCGCGCAACCGAACTTCTCTCGCCGCTCCGCGTGCTTGCCACGGCCCCTCCAGGGTCACGACCCGATCCTCAGCGGCGCCTGGTGCTCGATGCCGAGGAGGTTCTGGCGTACCTCCGCGGACACGGCCCGGAGGCAGCCGACGCGCTTCGACACGTCCAGGTCCTGGTGCGGGCCGCCGACCTGGTGACGCGCGCCAGGCAACACACGGATCCGGAGCAGACCGTCTTTGCCGCGCGCGACCGCTACATGGCGGACGCCGTGGGGACGATCCTCGAAGATCCCTCTGCCAAGGTCGCCCTCTGGGCACACAACGGGCACATCACCAAGAGCCGTCACGGCGGCGCGGTGCCGACGCTAGGCCAACACCTTCGCTCACGGTACGGCGACGCCTACTACGCACTCGGCCTGTTGTTCGGCAGGGGCACTTTTCGCGCCCGGCGGATGTGGCCCGGTCCGTGGTCGCGTCCCCGAGCCAGCGCTGTCGTCACCAACCGGATCGGCCCTGCCCGCCCCGGCACCATTGAGGCCCGGCTGGCTGCTGCCAACCCCGGCAACCACCTCGTGGACCTGCGGAGCGCAGTCGACGCACCGAGGGCCGTACAGACGTGGCTCAGAGGCCAACACGGCATGCGAAGCTTCGGCGCCATGGTGCCGCGCGGGACCTACCGCTTCAATCTGAGCCCTTCCTCCTTGGCGGAGGAGTACGACGGACTGGCATACGTCGCGATCTCGTCCGCCTCCCGGCCTCTCCCCCTCTCATGAACGGTCCTTTGCGCGAGCGAGAGCAATCACCGATCCGCCGAACCCCCGCCGCACCCGGATTCGTTCTCGGAACCCGTACGGAAGAGGTGTGAAGGGCCGGGTCCCCGTCGTACGAATACGAAGCGGTCACGCGGCGGGAGCGGGCCGTTCCCCGAGCAGTCGGGTGCGGAACAGGTCGAGGACGGTGTCGAGCGCCTGCCGGGTGGGTTGTCCCGGTTCGTCGATGAGGTGTTCGGTCAGGACGGAGTGGGGTGCGAGGGCGCTCTGCGGGTTCGCCGCGCTCGCGTCCAGTTCGACGGCGACGAAGGCGTCGCCGAGTTCCCGCCTGAGGTGGGCGAACCGGTCGCCGGGGACGAGCCGGTCGCCCCGGAAGCGCAGCCCGAGCACCTGGAGCCCCTCGCGCTCGCAGCGTCCGCGGACGACCGCGAGGTCCTCGGGGCTGATGTCGATGGCGCCCGCGCGGCTCGCGGTGCAGGCCAGCGGGAGCGACGGTTGGGAGAGCACCGGGGCGACGAGGCGCTCGTCCGTGGCCATCGCCAGGGCGAATCCGCCGGTCAGGCACATCCCGACGGCGCCGACCCCGGGACCGCCGCAGCGCTCGTGTTCGGCGGCCGCCAGGGCGCGCAGCCACCCTACGACGCGTGAACTGCGTCCCGTGGCCAGCAGCGTGAACTCCCGGCTCACGCACACCCGCCACAGCGAGGAGGCCATGTAGCGGCCGGCACTCGACCGGCCGACCGCACCGGGATCCGCGTCACGGCCGGGTTCCCCGAAGAGCACCGGGAGTACGGCCGTGCAGCCGGACGCCGCGACGTGCTCGGCGAACTCGATGACCTTGGGGGTGATGCCCGGGATCTCCGCCATGACGATCACTGCGGGGCCCGTGCCCCGGCGCAGGATCCGGCGGGTGGCGCCGTCATGGGTGAACGTGCTCTTCTCGAACCCGCTCAGGTCGTGGTCTGCCACGCGCCCCGCTCCTTTTGACGACCCGCTCCTGGACGACATCAAGTTACCGAGAAGTAGAGCCCTGTGGTCAAGCGATCGGGACACGTTTCGGTACGCCCGTCCAGGGCGGGGGGCGAACGCCATGGTGGCCCGGACCCGCCCGGCCCCTCCCCCACCACCCGGACGGCGGAACGCGCCGGGCGTGCGGGGTGCGGCGGGGCGAGGCTGGGGTGGAGCGGCGGCGCCCGCCGTGGGCCCCTCGCCCGGTCCGGTCGGGGCCGGCCAGGAACCGCCCGAGGAGGCTCACCCGATGGAGAACGGCCCCGGACACGGCGCTTGCGAATCGATCGGCGCCGCTCACCGCGCACCGCGCGGCAACGCCGCCTTCGCCGACCGCGCCGACTTCGACGACGCCACCCGCGGCTTCGTCGCCGCCCTGGAGCCCTGCGTGATCAGGGCCGAGGACGGGAGCGTCGTCTGGGACGGTGACGCCTACGCCTTCCTCAACGGGGACTGTCCGGACACCGTTCATCCCAGCCTGTGGCGCCAGAGCCGCCTCGTCGCCCTCCAGGGCCTCTTCCAGGTAGTGGAGGGCGTGTACCAGGTGCGCGGCCTGGACCTGTCGAACATGACCCTCATCGAGGGCGAACGCGGCGTCGTCGTGATCGACCCGCTGATCTGCGAGGAGACGGCGGCCGCGGCCCTCGCCCTGTACCGGGCCCATCGCGGCGACCGTCCGGTCACGGGCGTCCTCTACACCCACAGCCACGCCGACCACTTCGGCGGCGTCAAGGGCGTCACCACCCAGGCCGAGGTCGACGCGGGCCGGGTCCCGGTCCTGGCACCCGAGGGCTGCATCGAACACGCGGCCAGCGAGAACGTCTACGCCGGCACCGCAATGGCCCGCCGCGCGGGATACATGTACGGGGCCGGTCTACCCAAGGGCCCGCGCGGCCAGGTCGGTGCGGGCCTCGGCCAGACCACCTCCACCGGCCGGGTGACGCTGATCCCGCCGACCGTCGACATCACCCGTACCGGTCAGGAGGAGACCGTCGACGGCGTGCGCATGGTCTTCCAGCTGACCCCGGGCACCGAGGCCCCGGCCGAGTTCAACCTGCTGCTGCCCGACCACGGGGCGCTGTGCATGGCCGAGAACGCCACCCACACCCTCCACAACCTGCTGACCCTGCGCGGCGCCCTCGTGCGCGACCCGCACGCCTGGGCCGCCTACCTCACCGAGTCCATCGCGCTGTTCGGCGACCGGTGCGACGTCGTCTTCGCTTCCCATCACTGGCCCACGTGGGGCCGCGAACGGGCCATGTCGTACCTGGCGCAACAGCGGGACCTGTACGCGTACCTCCACGACCAGACGGTCCGCCTGCTCAACCAGGGGTACACGGGCACCGAGATCGCCGAAACGCTGCGCATGCCGCCGGCGCTGGAGGCCGCCTGGCACACCCACGGCTACTACGGGTCGGTCAGCCACAACGTCAAGGCCGTCTACCAGCGGTACATGGGCTGGTTCGAAGGGAACCCGGCGCTCCTGTGGCAGCACCCGCCCGAGGAATCCGCCCGCCGCTACGTCGAGTTCATGGGCGGCGCGGCGGAGGTCCTGCGCCGCGCCCGGGCCTCCTTCGAGGAGGGCGACTTCCGCTGGGTGGCCCAGGTCGTCGACCACGTCGTCTTCGCCGATCCGTCGAACGCAGCGGCCAGGGAGCTCCAGGCCGATGCCCTGGAGCAGCTCGGCTACGGCGCCGAGAACGGCACTTGGCGCAACTTCTACCTCACCGGCGCCCAGGAACTGCGCGGCGAACCGATCGGGACACCGGCCACCGCCGCGTCCCCGGACGTGCTCGCCGCCCTGAGCCTGGACCAACTGGTGGATTCCCTCGCCGTACGGGTCGACGGACCCCGGGCCTGGCACGCGGACGTCGCCGTACGGTTCGTCCTGCCCGGCTCTGAGCCGCTGACGCTGCGCCTGGGCAACGGCGTACTGACCGGTGTCCGCGGGGACAACCCCGCGGCCGGCCGCCCGCACGCCGTCCTCGTCCTCGGCGAACCGCTCCTGCGCGGGCTCCTGCTCGGCGCCGTGCCGCCGGACGACCTCCTGGGGCGCGAGGGGGTGGCCCTCGACGGTGACCCCTCGGTCGTCGCCGAACTCTTCTCCTACCTCGACTCCCCCGACCCGGACTTCGCCATCGTCACCCCCTGACGGCACGCGCCGGGGCCGGGGCCGACCTGCGTCGCGCCCCGGGTCGGCCCCTATGCTGCGGGAATGATCAAGCCGATTGAACTCGTGATATTCGACTGCGACGGGGTGCTCGTCGACACCGAACGCATCGCGCTGCCCCTCCAGGTCTCGTTGGGAGCGGAGCTGGGCTGGCCGCTGACCGAGGAGGAGGTCATGGACCGCTTCATGGGGCGCTCCAACGCCTCCATCTACGAGGACATCGCCGGCCGGCTCGGCGACGAGACGGCCGGCCTTTGGCGGGAGCTGTTCGAACAGCGCCACCGCGAGGCGGTGGACGCCGGGTTGTCCGCCGTCGAGGGACTGCCGCAGGCACTCGGTACGATCACCCTGCCGACCTGCGTCGCCTCCAGCGGCTCGCACGAGAAGATGCGCCACACCCTCGGTCGCACCGGCCTCTACGAGCACTTCGAGGGCCGCATCTACAGCGCCACCGAGGTCCGCCGCGGCAAGCCCGCCCCCGACCTGTTCCTGTACGCGGCAGGGCGGATGGGCGTCGACCCGGCGGCGTGCGCGGTGGTCGAGGACAGCCGCCCCGGTGTCGAGGCGGCCCGCGCCGCCGGCATGCGGGCCTTCGGCTACGCAGGGGGGCTGACCCCGGCCGAACGGCTCGAGGGCGCCGGCACCGTCGTCTTCCACGACATGCGGGAACTGCCCGGCCTCATCGCCTCGGGGTGACCCGCGGCGGCCCGGTGATCAGAGGTGCGCGTCGCGGGCGAGGGCGGTCATGACGGCCTCGGTCTTGCGCTCGCCGAACGGCGGCGGGGTGATGTCTCGGTCCCGCAGGGCCCGTTCGAGCTGCGCCTGGACCTCGATGGCATCGGCGATGTCCGACCGCACCGATACTTCCAGGAAGCGCAGGCCGTTGTCGGTGCGCCATTCCTCGATCGCCACCTTGCCGGGCAGCTCGTCCCAGTCGTCCTTCCACTTCACGGCGCGTACGGGTCCCAACGCCGTCAGGTCGGCGAGATCGGCCCCGGCCAGCCCAGCCGCGCCCAGGAGTTCCCGCTGTTGTTCGATGAGCAGCAGCTCGGGCGGGCCGCCCTCGGCCTCCAGTGAAGCCGACACCGTCGGCGTGAACTCCGGGCCCGTCCGGTCGTCCTCGATCTTGAACTTCCAGCCCTCGTCCTCCCGGTCCTCCCGCCAGCGCTCCGGCAGCGGGGGGCAGGGACGCAGTTTGACGGTCAGGTCGGTTTCGCGCTCGGACTCGGGCCCTTCGTCGTCCCGGCGCCGACGCAGGATGATGCCCCGAACCAGCAGGGGCAAGGTCACCGTGCCGTCCGCCGCCCACTGCGGGCTGTCCCAGAAATGGATCAGGCGGCGGCTCCCCTCGTCCCGGTCGAGCTCCAGGGCGTCGAAGGCCGCCTTCGCCTCGGCCCCGGCGAAGCTGATCTTGATTTCCGCGGCCGTGGCCGTCGGGAGCTCGTTCATGGTGCCGTTATCCCACGCCGGGTGCGGGCCCGCATCTCACACGGCGGCGCGCCCGAGGACGGCGGACGGGCCCGCCGCACCCGGGGTGCGTCGGGCCCGTCCGCCGCTGTGACCGGCCTCAGGCGGTCGGCGACAGGATGGTGCCCTCCGGCCGGCGTGCCGTGGGCGGGGTGCTGCCGGCGACGATCAGGGCGAGTAAGACCGCGGCCGCCTCGCTCTGCAGGAGCCGGGCGGCCTGCTTCAACCGGCCGGGGTCGGGGACCGGGATGGACAGGGCCACGCATTCCGCCTTCGGGCCCGCGGTGATCGGCACCGCCGCGCACACCGTGCCGATCGCGTACTCCTGTAGGTCGAGGAGGGGTGTGTTCGGTGGGCGGTCGTCGAGCTGGTGGAAGAGGTCCCGTTGGCTGGTGAGGGTGTGGGGCGTGAACCGGGTGAGCCGGTGGCGGGCCAAGTGGTCCTGCCGGTCGCCGTGGTCGAGTTGGGTCAGCAGCGCCTTGCCCACGGCTGAGGCGTGGGCGGCGACGCGGAAGTCGACCCACTCCTCGACCACGGGTGCGGCCGGTCCGTCGGCGTACTGGGTGATGGAGACCTCTCCGTCGGTGTAGCGGGCGACGTAGACGGCGGCGCCGACGGCGTCCCGCACCCAGGCGAGGGTCTCGTGCAGGTGCCCGCGTCCGTCTCCGTTCGCCGATTCGGCCAGGAGGAGGGCGCTGCCGGCGACGTACGCGTCCGGTCCGGTCGGGGTGATGAGGTTCGCGCGGATCAACTGCTCCGTGGCCCGGGCGAGGACCAGTTGCGGCAGTGCCGTTTCACGGGCGATCTGGGTCAGGTTCACGCCGCCCGAGTAGCGGTTGATGACTTCCAGGACGCGCAGTGCCCGGTGGGCGGATTCCAGTGCGGCGGGGGCGGGGTTCCCTTCGGGGGGCTGCCGGGGGGCGTGGCTCGGCTGGGGTCGTTTCAGTGCTTGGAGGGCCCAGGAGTTCGCCTGGTCCGTCAGGTGCAGGGGGCTGAGCCGGGCGTTGTGCGCAACGGCGACCGCCACCTGCGGGCCGGGGGTGACGACCTCCCCCAGATCGGGGTGCTCCTTGCGGGGGCGGGCGGTGACCGCATGGCGCAGTCGTGCGGGGAGCCTGCACGGGGACCGGCCGGCCCGTCCGGGTCCGGTGGTGAGGGCGGTGAGGTCCTGGGTGGTGATGGGCGGGGTGGTCCAGATGACCGAGGCCCCGAGGGCCCCTTCGAGGCGTTCCGGGAGCGGTGGCAGGGGCGGCAGGTGCTCTTCCGGGGGCAGGATCTGGGCCTGGCCCTTCCAGTGGCGGGCGGTCGCGACCTCGGCCCGGGCGAGGTGCAGGAGGTAGAGGCAGTGGGCGGCGGTCTGCGAGCCCGCCCCGGCCGCGTACTGGAACCAGAACTGCGCGTCCTCCGTCCGGTCGGCCAGGTGGAGCAGGCAGCCGAACAACAGGGCCGAGTCCACGCCGTGCGGCCAGGAATCGGCGTCGAGGGCGAGTTCGGCGAAGGGCCGGCTCTCCACGAGGCACCAGGTGAGGTCGTCCAGACCCCGGGCGGCGCGCACGTGACAGGCGGCGTCCAGGATGAGGTCATCGGCTGCTGTGGCGAACGCGGAGGCGCATGCGGGTGCGGATGCGGCCGGTCCCCGTGGCGGCGGGGTCGCGGTGGCGGGGGGGCCGGTGGTGCCGATCGCCGAGCGGGCGCGGTCGGCGACGATCCGGCGGGCGATCCGACGGCGGGCGGCGCCCTCGTCGTATCCGGCGTACTCCTCCGCGAGTACCGTCGCGTCCGCTAGGGCCGCGTCCAGTTCGCACAGCGGCATGTCGCGGTGGCGGGGCATGTCGCTCACTAGTCCTTCTCCTCTCCGGGGATCCATTCCACCCCGAGCTTGCGGGACAGGGTTCGGCGTGCGCCGCGGATGTGCGACCGGACCGTCGCGGGGGTGATCCCCATCATCCGGGCGACCGTTTCGGAGTCGTTGCCCATCAGGAAGGCCAGCAGCACCACGTCGTACTGCCGCTCGGACAGGCCCGCGATCGCCGCGTACAGCCCGAGTTTCGACTCCAGCAGTTCCAGCCGTTCTCTGGAGGAGCGGCGCAGCGCTGCGAACCACGCCGTCTCCACCATCGCGACCTGTCGGCCCAGGGCCGCCAGCCGCCGTTCGACGTGCTCGCGCAGCACCGCCCACGCGAAGCCGTGGAGGCTCGCCTCCTTCAGGGCCTGCCGCCACACCTTCAGCAGGAAGGTGAACACGTCGTCGACGACTTCCTCGGCGTCCTTGGGGTTTCCCAACTGCAGGTGGGCATAGCGCAGATAGGCACGGTGCTGTTGGGAGTGGAACGCGGTGAAGTCCACCGGCAGCACGCCGGCCAGTTCGCTGGAGACCGCCTGGTCCCCCGATGGATCGAAATCGCCTTCGCTCATACGCTCCCCCACAGCAGCTGTTCGTCGCCGCACGCCGGGACGGCGGGGACCTCATGGTGGCGGGTGCGGGGGGCGGCACGGCGGTGGCCGGCGGATGGTCCGCCGGTTCCCGTCCGTACCCCCGCGCCCGGCAGGCGCATGGGCGCCCTGAACACATCGATGGCGCGATAACGGTCACTGGTGGCTAACAGAGCGAGGGCGGTCGTCTCGGCAACATTCACGTCGGCGCGGAACCTTTCAAGTGGATCACGAGCAACCGGCATGCCTGCCCCCCGACCGGCAGCCGTGGAGCACCATGCGCTCCCATTCACCACCCCATCGGAAAGCGAGCCCGATCGTGCAAGCCGGGCCCTGGAAATCTTCTGAAACGAGCGCATCCGCTCCTTCGCGCGCCCCGGTCCGCTCACGCGCGCCCCGGCGTGCCTGCCGAGCGCCTCCGTCACCGAAGCGCGCCCGACCGGGGTCCCTTCCGCTGTTCCTGTCACACGATCGGATGTCGCTGCGGCCCCATCCGGTGGGACACGTCCCGACTCCCTCCTCCCCGGTGGCCCGTACCTGCATGGTGGGTCCAGCCTTCGGTGCCCCGGCCCCTGCGGCCCGCGCGCCCGTCGAGTAGGAAGGGGCTGTACAGATGGCGTTCGCGAGGACCTTGCTGCCCGCCGTGCTCTGCCTGGCACTCACCGGGGTGCCCGCCGCGCTCCCGCACGCCGCGGCCGCCGCGCCCTACGACGGCCAGGTCGGCCACGAGAGCGCGCTGTTCAGCGTGAAGGCCACGAACAACGCTGCGGCCCAGGAGTTCACGGTGGACGGCACCCGGCTCTCCCGGGTGAGCGTCTGGCTGGGCAGCGGGGCGGCGACGGGCACCGTGACCGCGCAGGTCCGCCGGGTCCGCGAGGACGCGGGGTCGGTGATCGCCTCGTCGACCCTGGACCTCGCGGCGCTCGGTGGCGCCGGCGCCGGTTGGGTCGAGTTCCCGCTGAGCGCCGCCGTCACCGCGGGCACCACCTACCACCTGTTCCTCCAGGCGAGCACCGCGGAGAGCGGGCCGATCGCCTGGTACGGCACCACGCGGTCGGTGCCCGGCTCGCTGACCAGCTGGAACTACGACAGGGCGTACTGGGGCGGCTGGCACGCCTACGGTTCCCGGCTCGCCTTCCACGTCAATCCCACCGGCAGCGAGCGCTGCGGGGAGAGCGAGCCCTGCTACGTCCCCGCCTCGGCGCTCGCCGCCCGCACGTCGGGCCTGCTGACCAACCGGGTCGCCACCGAGGCCGTCCTGCCCGCCTTCGCCGTGGGTGCCTCCTACGTCGACGGGAGCAACGTGCTGCGCCTGCCCTCGGGCCGGTGGCGGTACCTCCCCGACGGGGCCCCGGCGTCGACGGTGGTCGAGGCGGACGACCCGGGCGCCCTGGCCCAGGTCGAGGAGAGCCGCGCGTGGCTGGCGGCGGGCGAGGTGCCGGGGACCACCGACGCGCAGCGGGCCGCGTCGCAGCGCGCCCTGTTGTCGATGCGGGCGCTGCTGAGGCCGGGCGGCGCGTTCGCGGCGGCGTGGGCGCCGCCCTGGGAGTACTCCTGGCCGCGCGACGGGGCGTTCGCGGCGGTGGCCTTCGCCGCCACCGGGCACGACGAGGAGGCCTACCGGATCCTGGGCTACGACGCGCTCACCCAGCGGGCCGACGGGACCTGGGAGGCCCGTACCGTACTGGACGGCAGCGGTCCGCCGGATGCGCGGAAGTGGCAGTTGGATGCCAATGGCTGGGTGCCCTGGGCCACGTGGCAGTGGTACCGGGCGGCGCCGCCCGCCGGGCGGGAGGAACGGCTGCGCGCGCTCTACCCGATGGTGCGCAAGGCGGCCGACTACGCCGCCCGTTGCCTCGGGCCGGACGGGCTGCCTCCGGCCTCTCCGGACTACTGGGAGCTGGACACGACGACGGCCAACATCGGTACCGCCGCTCCCCTGCTGGCCGGGCTCAACTCCGCGGCCGACCTGGCCGCGCAGCTGGACATGGGCGCGGACGCGGAGCGCTGGGCGGAGGCGGCCCGGCGGCTGTCGACCGCGATCGCCACCTCCTTCGCCCCGCTGGGGTACCAGCGGACGGTCGACGGCGAGCACGGCCGGGACAGCGCGGTGGCGTTCATGGCACCCCCGTTCAACGCCGCCCCGGCCGGTCTCGGCGAGGCGCTGGACTCCACCTACCGGGCGCTGCTGCTGCCGAACGGCGGGGTCTCGCCCGGCAACGACCCCTCCTTCAGCTGGGGTTCGTACGCGTGGACGGCCAGCACCTCCTTCTTCGCCCTCGCCTGGGCCGGTACCGGTGAGCCGGCGAAGGCGGGAGCGGTGCTCGACTGGGTGCTGTCGAAGCGCAACGGGCTGGGCGAGCTGCCCGAAACGGTGAACGGGGCCGGGCTGCCGTCCGCCGTGGCGCCCTTGGGCTGGACGGACTCGCTGGTCGTGCTCACCGCACTGGCCCTCCAGGGTGCGGTGCGGCCCGCTCCCCCGGCGACGCGGTCTTCCGTGCGACGACCGGCCCTGTGAGGGTCACTCGAGTGCTGTCCATCGACAGGAGGAGGAAGCGGCTATGCGCGGTGGAACGATCGCGGTGGTCGGCGGGAGCATCGCGGGGTGCGCCGTCGCGACGGCGGCGGCGCGGGCGGGCGCCGATGAGGTGGTGGTGCTGGAGCGCACGAGCGGGCGGCTGCAGGACCGGGGCGTCGGCCTGTGCATCCACGACGAGCGGGCCGCCGAGCTCGGCGCGAGCGGCGCGCTGCCCGGGGGGATCGCCGCGCACCCTCTGGAGCGGCGCCGCTGGGTGGTCCGGGACGACGCCCACGGGCCGGGCGGGCGGGTGATCTGGGAGCAGCCGTTCCCGTTCCACTCCTATCACTGGGGCCTGCTCTGGCACGGACTTCGGGAGTCCGTGCCGAAGTCGGTGGTCTACCGGCAGGGGGAGGCGGTGACGGGGGTCGAGGAGACCGGGGACGCGGGCGCCCGGGTGCGGCTCGCGGGCGGGTCCGTCGAGCGGTACGACCTGGTGGTCGGTGCCGACGGGTACCGGTCGGTGGTGCGCACGGCGCTCTGCCCGGATGCCCGGCCGCAGTACGCCGGTTACGTGTGCTGGCGCGGAAACTTCGACGCGGCGCTGCTCGCGGGGCTCGGCAGCGTGGCGGAGTCGGTGCCGGAGGCGGGGACCACGGTCTGCTTCCCCGGCGGTTCGTGCGTCATCTATCGGATTCCCGGGCCGGAGGGACCGCGGGTGAACTGGGTGCTGTACGCCTCTCCGCCGCAGGACGGGCAGCTGCGCCAGGGCGATCCGACGAGTTTCCCGCCGGGCGGCCTCACCCCCGAACTGGCGGGACACCTCGCGGCGTTGCTCGCTCGCGAGTTCCCGCCGTACTGGGCGCGGGCGCTGGCGCTGACCGACCCGGCGGACACCTTCGTCCAGCCGATCTACGACATGGAGACCACGCGCACCGCCGCCGGTCGGCTGCTGCTCGCGGGGGACGCGGCGAGCGTCGTGCGCCCGCACAACACGAGCGGCGCCGCCAAGGCGCTCCAGGACGCCACCGCCCTCGCCGACGGCTGGCGCCTCTGCGGGTCCTTCGAGGAGCTGCTGCGCGGATACGAGGAGACCCGCGGCGCGGCCGGACGGGAGCTGGTCGCGCTGGCCCGCCGGCTGGGCCGCGCCCAGGTCGAGCGGACCCCGGCCTGGGCGGGCATGGACGGCGGGGAGATGGCGGCCTGGTGGCGGGGCCAGCTCGGCGGGGCCCCCGGGATCGGGGGCCGGGCCATGACACCGTAGGCCGTGGTGGTCCCCCGCGGTCGTTAGTGGTCCTTGGTGGTGTTGCTGGTGATCGTGCCGTCCGTGCCGGACACGGTGACCGCGTGCCGGACGCCGTCGGAACCGATGACCACGGCCAGCCAGGCGCTGCCGCCGCCCTCCTGGGCGACCGCGCGCAGGCCGGCGACCTTCCCGCCCGGCACGGCCGCGGCGGCCTTCTCGGCCGCCTCGCCGATGGCCAGGGAGGGGATCGGCGCGGGCGCCGGGGCGTTCCTGGTGGAGCCCGCGCGTCCGTCGGCGCCTCCGGGTCGGCCCTGCTCACCGGGTGCTTTGGGGCCCGCGGGGCGGCCGGGCTCGCCCTGCTCCCGCTCGTGCCGCGGTTCTGCGGCGTGCGGGCCGCCCCGGAGGCCGCCCTCGGGTCCCGGTCCGGCCCACGCCGTGTGCGGGCCCCGCTCGACGCGCATGTGGTGGTCGTGGTGCCCGGCCGCGGCCACCACCGCTCCGCCGACGACCACCACCGCGACCGCGCCCGCCGCCACCCAGCGGGCGCGCTTGCCACGGGGGACGACGCGGCCCAGGGCCGCGGACTTGCGGGCCTCCGCCTCGGGAGCGGTCACCGGGGCGGTCGCCGGAGCCTTCACGGCGGCGGTCTCGGCCGGCTCAGCCGGCTCGGACGGCGGGACGGAATCAGACATACAGGCACTCCTCAGGACAACCGGGCGCGGTGCGCGGCTCGTTCCAGAGCATGCTGAGCGGAACCTGAAGCCCCGCTGAAGCCACCTGAAGACCTCTTCAGGTGGCGGCGGGGAGGTACTGAGATCCTGTCTGGCATGCGCGTACTGGTGGTGGAGGACGAACGGCGGCTCGCCGTGGCCCTGCAGCGAGGGCTTCAGTCGGAGGGGTTCTCGGTGGACGTGGCCCACGACGGGACCCAGGGCCTGTGGATGGCCACGGAGCACGACTACGACCTCATCGTGCTGGACATCATGCTGCCCGGGCTGAACGGGTACCGGGTGTGCGCGAGGCTGCGCGCGGCCGGCAACGAGTCGGGGATCTTGATGCTGACGGCGAAGGACGGCGAGTACGACGAGGCGGAAGCGCTCGACACGGGCGCCGACGACTTCTTGTCCAAGCCGTTCTCCTACCTCGTCCTGGTCGCCCGGCTCCGGGCGCTCGGCCGGCGTACGGGTCGTCGGCGGCCCCAGGTGATGCGGTTCGGCGACCTGCTGCTCGACCCCGCCCGGCACTCCTGTTCCCGCGGCGGCACGGAGATACGGCTGACGGCGCGGGAGTTCGCGGTCCTGGAGTACTTGGCCCGGCGCTCGGGCGAGGTGGTGCCCAAGCGGGACATCCTGGAACAGGTGTGGGACAGCGCCTTCGACGGCGATCCCAATGTGGTCGAGGTTCACGTCAGCGCCGTCCGCCGCAAGATCGACGCGCCGTTCGGCCGCGCCGCGGTGGAGACCGTGCGCGGAGCGGGCTACCGTTTGGCGGCCGACGGTGGCTGAGGTCGGGGTCGAGGTCGAACGTCCCGGCCGGCGCGGGCGCGTGCGCGCCGCCCTGTGCACCGCCCTGTGCGCGGTCCCCGGCGCGGTGCTGCGCCGGTGGCCGGTGTTGCGCCGGCTGTGGCCGACCACGGTACGGGCACGGGCCACCGTGGGCGCGAGCGTGGTGGTGGCCGCGGCCCTGGCGCTCGCCTCGTTCGCCCTGCTCGGGCTGCTGGAGGCGAACCTGCTCCGCAACGCGGAGAGCGACGCCCGGCGCCAGGCCGAGACCGTGGCGCAGCTCGCTGCCGCCGGGAAGCTGGGCCGCGTCCGGCCGCCGGCCCGCGGCATCGACTTCGTCCAGGTGGTGGGCGCCGACGGACGCGTCCTGTTCGCCAGCCCGAACCTGGCCGGGGTGCCCGCCTTCCCGCCGCCCGGCCCCGGCGCTCCGGGAACCCGGTTCCACACGTGGCGGGTCCGCCCGCTGGACGGTGAGTACCGGCAGCGGGTCGTCCAGGTCGTCACGGAAACCCCGGACGGCATGGCCACCGTCTACGCCGGCGCCTCCCTGCGGGACGCGGACGCGGCCGACGACACGACCACCGCCGCCCTCGTCATCGGCATGCCCCTGCTGCTGGCCACCGTAGCCCTGGTGACCTGGCGGGTCACCGGCCATGCGCTGCGGCCGGTGGAGGAGATCCGGGCCGAAGTCGCCGAGATCTCCGACCGGGGCCTGCACCGCCGGGTGCCGGTGCCCGCCACCCACGACGAGGTCGCCCGGCTGGCCGAGACCATGAACGCCACCCTGGACCGGCTGGAGGCCTCCGGGATCCGCCAGCGGCAGTTCATCGCCGACGCCTCCCACGAACTGCGCAGCCCCATCACCGTCCTGCGCACCCAGCTGGAAGTGGCGCTGGCCGTCCGGGACCCGGAACTGTGGCCCGAGCTGATCTCCGGGGCCCTGGAGGACATCGAACGGCTCCAGCGCCTCACGGCCGACCTGCTGTTGCTCGCCCGGATCGACGCGGCCCAGCCGGTGGCCGACGCCCCGCTGGACCTGACCGCCCTGGTGCGCGAGGTGGTGGAGGGCCGGCTCGGCGACCGGGTCCCCGTTCGGCTGCGACTGGAACCCGATGTCGAGGTCACCGCCGGCGCGCTATGGCTCGGCCGCATCGTCACCAACCTCGTCGACAACGCGCAGCGCTACGCGGACGTGCGCGTGGACGTCACCCTGCGCACCACGAAGGAGGCGAGTCCGGGCACGGCCGTGCTGGAGGTCGTCGACGACGGCCCCGGTATCCCCGCGGCCGACCGGGAGCGGATCTTCGAGCGTTTCACGCGTCTCGACGACTCGCGCAGCCGCGACCACGGCGGAGCCGGACTGGGGCTCGCCATCGCCCGCGACCTGGGCACCCACCACGGCGGGACGCTCACGGCCGAGGGCGGTGCGGGCGGGGCCGGGGGCGCGCGGCTGGTACTGCGCCTGCCGACGACGCCCCGGACCTGACGGGGCCGGGGCGACGGGGGCGGCCGGGGTGGGCCGCGCTCACCCGTTCACGAAGAGGAGGTCCTCGCTGGGGTGGGTCATCCGCAGGATCTGATCGTCCGTGATCTCGACCAGCTGGTGGAACCCGGTGAGGACCTCGTCGCCGGGCAGGATGCGGAACTTGTCCTCGCCCGCGGCCAGGAAGGCGGGGAAACAGGCCAGCGAGCAGTTCTCGGGGTCGAAGTCGAAGTAGTCCTTCAGCCTGCGGAACAGTTTGGGGAGGATCACCACGCCCGTGTCGTCGTTCGTGATCGATTCGATGCCGTCGATCTCCGCCCCCTCGACGGTCACGTCCTTCGCCCACAGGCCCTTCGGCGGCGTGTGCTCCTTCGCCTCCAGGGCGACGGCCTTGAGGGCGTCCCGCAGGTCCACGGGCAGGCCCTCGTAGAAGGTCGGGTAGACCAGGCCGAGCGAGAGCAGGTGGTGGTTGGCGGTCCGCTCCAGCTTCTTCTTGTCGACGTCGATCCGATAGCCGCTGTACGCGGGCGGGGTGCCGCGGCCGACCAGGGCGACGCAGCGGCCGAACATGTCCGTGCCGCTGGTGAGGATGTAGCCGGGCACTCGGTCGGGGGTGGTGGTGACCGTCCCGTCGTCGTGCCACTGGACGCTGGTGAAGTGGAGCCAGGTCAAAAGGGCATCGGCGGCCGCGCGCGCGAACTTGAGCGGCTGGCGCCGCTCCGGCCCGTAACTGCCGTTGGTGTAGTGGGTCTCCAGCGCGTCGATGCCCTCCAGCCGTACGGAGGCTCGGCCGTCCGCCTTGGGCAGGACCCCGGTGCACCCCGGCACGAGTTTCCAGTCCGCCACGTCGTCCGGGATGAAGGGGATGGTGTCCCCGTCCGGCTTGGCTCCGCCGTTCACCCGGAACGACCCTCTGATCAGCAACATGGACACGACGACTCCCACGGACGCAACCGAACGATCACTTTCAGTAGCAGTACGTCACTCACAGTACATGTCCCGTCCGACATCGCCGCTCGTGTCCCGCGCAAGCGCCGGAAAACCCGGTGCCCCGGCAGGACGCGATCACTAGACTCGCCGTGTGCGCTGCCGACAGGGCACCGCACACCTAATGCCGAGTGAAGAGAAGGGGAGCCGCGCCATGTGCACGTACCGCACCGCCGCCTTCGCTCCCCCGACCCGGTACGACGTGATCCCGGTGTCTCGCAGCGCGCGGTGCCGGCTGCGCGGCCGTCACCGTATGCCCGTAACCCACTTCTAGGGTTCCGCCCCTCCCGCCCTCCGTACGCCCGCCAGCCCGCGAGCCCGTACGTCCTCCTGCCCGGACTCCTTCCGGACGGGACGGCGACGCCGCCGTGCGCTGCGGCTGCCCGGAAGGATCGGGGGGCCGGTTTCCGGGAATCGCGCCGCCCTCTTCCTCCGCACGTACGAAAGGCCTCGGGCCATGCGCGCCAACAGGCAGCCCCGCACCACCTCTTCCCCCACCGCCGTCCGCAACCTGGGCATCCTCGCCCACGTCGACGCCGGCAAGACCACCATCACCGAACGGATCCTCTTCGCGACCGGTGTCATCCACAAGCGGGGCGAGGTCCATCACGGCACCACCGTCACCGACCACGACCCCCAGGAACGCGATCGCGGCATCACCATCTTCGCCGCGGCCGTGAGCTGCGCCTGGGACGGTCACCGCGTCAACCTGATCGACACCCCGGGCCACGTCGACTTCTCCGACGAGGTCGAGCGTTCCCTGCGGGTGCTGGACGGGGCGGTCGCGGTGTTCGACGCGGTCGCCGGCGTCGAACCGCAGAGCGAAACGGTGTGGCGGCAGGCCGACCGGCACGGTGTGCCGCGGATCGCGTTCGTCAACAAGCTGGACCGGGCGGGCGCCGACCTCGACACGGCGGTCGCGTCGATCCGCGAGCGCCTGGGCGTCGTTCCGCTGGTGGTACAGCTGCCCATCGGAGCGGAGGGCTCGTTCTCCGGCGTCGTCGACCTCCTGGCGATGCGCTCGCTGAACTGGCGGACCGGCTCGGACGGCTACCAGGAGGGCCCCGTGCCCGAGCCGCTGCGGGAGGAGGCGGCCCGGCGCCGTCGGCTCCTGGAGGAGACGGTGGCGGAGCTGCACGCCGACGCCCTGGAGGAGTTCTGCTCGGCCTCGGCCCTCACGGAGCGGACCCTGGTGCGCGCCCTGCGGGAGCTGACGCTGCGCGGCGGCGGTGTCGTGGTGCTGTGCGGATCGGCGTACCGCAACCGCGGGGTCGAGCCGCTGCTGGACGCCGTCCTCGCGTACCTGCCGTCGCCCGCCGACATGCCCGCGGTACGGGGGCTGGTGGCGGACGGTGTGGAGCAGGAGCGCGCCCCCGACCCGGCGGAGCCGTTCACGGCCCTCGCCTTCAAGGTGACGGCCACGGCGACCGGGCGGCTCACGTACCTGCGGGTCTACGCGGGCACCCTGCGCAAGGGCGCGACGGTACTGGACGCGGCCACGGGCCGTACGGAGCGGGTCGGCCGGATCCTGCGGGTCCAGGCCGACCGGCACGAGGAACGGGAGGAGGCGGTGGCCGGTGACATCGTCGCGGTGATCGGGCTGAAGGCCGCCCGGGCGGGCACGACCCTGTGCGCGCCGGGCGCCCCGCTGGTCCTCGAACCGCCTTCGGTGGCCGAACCGGTGGTGTCGGTCGCGGTCGAGGCCCGGCGGAGCATCGACACGGGCCGGCTGTCGGCGGCGCTGGCGCGGCTCGCCGAGGAGGACCCGTCGCTGGTGGTGCGGACGGACGCGGAGAGCGGCCAGACCGTGCTGTCGGGCATGGGCGAGCTGCACCTGGAGGTCGCCGTGGAGAAGATCCGCAGCGGTCACGGGGTGGAGGTCGTGGTCGGCCGGCCTCAGGTCTCCTACCGGGAGACCGTCGTGCGCGGGGTCGACGGCCTCGTCCACCGGCACGTCAAACAGGACGGTGGCGCGGGCCAGTTCGCGCACGTCGTCCTCGACGTGGAGCCGTTGGAAGAGCCGTGCTTCGAGTTCCGGTCGACGGTCGTCGGCGGACGCGTACCGCAGGAGTACGCGCGCGCCGTGGAGGCCGGCTGCCGGGACGCGCTCGCCGAGGGCCCGCTCGGCGGGTTCCCGGTGACGGGGCTGCGGGTCACGCTCACCGACGGGGCGACCCACTCCAAGGACTCTTCGGAGATGGCGTTCCGCGCGGCGGGCCGGTTCGGGCTGCGCGAGGCCCTGCGCCTGAGCACGATGGAGCTCCTGGAACCGCTCGTCGAGGTCACGGTGACGGTTCCGGAGGACGGCGTTGGGGGTGTGCTGGGTGATCTCGCGGCCCGCCGCGGCCGGGTCTGCGGTTCCACGGCCGAGGCCGGGACCGCGGTGATCACGGCGGCCGTGCCGCTGGCCGAGCTGTTCGGCTACGCGTCCCGGCTGCGCGGCCGGACGCAGGGCCGGGGCACCTTCACCACCCGGCCGGCCGGTCTCGCTCCGGTACCGGCGTCGGTCGCGGGGACCCTGTCGGTCCGCTGAGACCGCCGGGTGACCGCCCGGATGGCCGCCCCGCCCCACCCCCGTTCATCGGGGGCGGGACGGCCGTCCGGGCGAACCGCATCGAGGGTCCGCCCGACCGGTCACCCGGTCCCGGTCACGCCCGGGCGGACGGGGCCGGCAGCGTGGCGAGGGCAGCGGCTCGATCAAGTCGACGTGCGACGCAGCACCAGGCAGAGGAAGCCGAAGCTGTCCCGGTAGCCGTGCAGCCACTCCGTACGCGCGGCGGTGGCCGTCTCCAACGCCTGTGCGGCGGCCGGATCGTCAGGGTGCTCCAGGGCCCATGCGGCCAGCGAGCCCCAGCAGGCCCATTCGTAGGCGTCCAGCTCGCTGCGCGTGCTGACGTGGCCGTGGACGGGGGTCCATCCGTCGGCGACGACGAGGTCCACCGTGGTCGCCAGATCGGCGAGGTCACCGAACATCTCGACGGCCTCCGCTGAAGGGGTGCGGTCCCAGAACGACTCGCCGATCAGAACGCGGCCGCCGGGAGCCAGGTGCTTGCGGGCCGCCGCGAGGGTGGGGAGGAGACCACCGAATGCGTGCGCGGCGCCGACGCTGATCACCAGGTCGAACGGCTGGGGAGAGACGAAGCCCGCGGCCTCCTGCTGGTGCAGGACCAGGCGTTCGTCGACTCCTCGTTCGCTCGCTGACCGGCGGGCTTGCGCGAGGGCGACTTCGGAGACGTCGACTCCCTCGGCGTGCAGCTGCGGGCGCGTCTCCAGGGCGCGCAGGAGCCACTCCGCCGTGCCGCATCCGAGGTCGAGCACGCGCTCGTCGCCCCGCGGCAGGCCGCGTTCGAGCAGCCGGGCGACCGAGTCGTCGGCGAGCGGAGACTTGATCGGGTGGTCGGCATGGGCGATCGCGGAGATCCGTTCGCGGCTCATCGGCGCGGCGTGGCCCTCGTCCAGGAGCAGTTTCGCGGCCACCGCGGTCCCGTCGGTGCGGATCGTGTCGGCGACGGCCTTCGCCCGTGCCTCCGTCCGGGGGGTCAGGGCCGTCGCGAGTGCGGCCGACAGGGACGTGAAGGTCGGGGTCGGGCCGTCGTGCGCCACGCCGATGCCCAACTCGGCCACGCGCTCGGCCCAGTACGGCTGGTCCACGAACTGGGCCACCACCACCTGGGGTGCACCGGCTCGGGCGGCGGTGGTCGTGGTGCCCGCACCACCGTGGTGTACGACGACCGCGACCCGGCGGAACAGGGCCTGGTGGTTGACGTCGCCGACGGCGAAGCAGTCGTCCGAGTCGTCCACCAGGCCCAAGTCCGCCCAGCCGCGGGAGACGAGCACCCGGCGGCCCTGCGCGCGGACCGCCTCGACGGCCGTCCGGGCGATCTCGGTGGCAGCGCTCAGGGGCATGCTGCCGAAGCCGACGTACACCGGTGCGGTGCCGGCGTCCAGGAACGCCTCCAGATCTGCGGGCAGGGGGCGTTCGTCGTGCAGGATCCACGCTCCCGTCTGCACGACGTCGAGGTCCGGTAGTTCCTTCCACGGGCCCAGGACCGGGTCCACCGCCAGCCAGGGCCGTTCGGTGAAGACGTGGGCGCGCACGTCGTCCACCGGTGCAAGGCCGATCGCCGCGCGGTGGGCGTTGAGGGCCTGCCGGTAGAGGGCGTTGACCTTCTGGGTGTCCAGGTCCCACAGGGCCTGGTTGTCGGTCATCTCGGGCGGTGCCGGCGGGCCGGGCCGGGGCGGCGGCGGGTAGTGCGGGGAGGGCATCTCGAAGGGGTGGAAGCCCGCGTACACGTAGCGGATGCCCAGTTTCTCGGCCACCGAGCGGGCGCCGGCCGGCATCAGGCCGCTCGCCAGCAGCACGTCGCAGCCCTCGGCCGCCTTGCCGACCGTGTCGAAGTGCGCGGCGACCAGCTCGGCCGCGAACGCGGCCGCGTCCGACGGCGGCGCTCCCGTCCGCAGCGCGCGCACGTCCCGCCCGAAGGGCACCAGTTCCGCGCCGACACCGGCCAGCAGCTTCGCGAACTCCTCGTCCGGCGGTGCGCACACGCGTACCGCCGCGCCGAGTCTCCGCAGCTGGGCGGCCAGTCCCGCCAGCGGCGCGATGTCGCCGCGCGATCCGTACGCCATCAACAGCACGCGCATGTCGTGTCTCTCATTCCGGTGGTGCCGGCCTCGGCCGGCGATGGTGCGGCGGGATGCGGGTCTTACGGGTCTTCCCGGTCTTCTGGGTCTTCCGGGTCTCCGCAGTGCCGTCAGGCGGTAGGGCTCCGACTCCAACGGTCGAGAGCGGCGTACGCCGGGATCCACCGTGCGGTGCAGGCGGCGTACGCGGGTGCGGGCAGCCGGGCGAGGAGCCCTTCCGCCGTCCGTTCGTCGGCACCGTCCAGCAGCCACGGCAGCAGCAGCGGTGCGTCCTGACCGACGTACTGGGCCTGGACCCGGCCGAAGTGGCCCCACTGCTCGGCCGTCAGCGCCCGTTGGATCAGCGGGAGCACCGCTTCCTCCTCGTGCTGGAGGTGGCCCGTCAGGCCGCGGGTCAGCGCGTCGGCAAGCTGCCCCAACCACAGCGAGCCGGCACCGGGGTCGGTCAGCGCGCGGTCGATGGCCCGGATCACCGTGCCGATGGCGGCGTGTTCGGCCTCCATCGCCTCCAGCAGCGCCAGGTCCCTCGGCCGGCCGGCCAGGTTCCGCCGCAGCGACGGCCACAGTGCGTCGTCCTCGGCCGTGTGGTGGGCGCGGAGGGCCTTCTTGAACAGCGTCCACCCAGCAGTGGTGGCCAGGACCTGCCGCGGGTCCTGGTCCGCGACGGTGGTGAGCCGGTCCAGATGGGCCAGTTCCCGGCGCAGGGCATCGTGCACCGCGTACATCACGGTCAGGTCGATGGCGTCGCTCATGGGCGGTCCGACAGCGTTCCGGTGTGCTCACCGGCCACTGCGTCGACATGACTGAAGGCGAGACGCGCCGACGACGGGACGCAGGCGCTGGCGGGGCGACGGCCCACCGCGTCCGACCGTACGAACGGGGGTTCTTGCACGCGTGACTGCATGCCTCAAAGATCTTGCGGTTCGCACGTATGATCAAGGAACGGTTGTGCGCGGTTCGATAACCGCCAGGTTATCGACGAAGGGCCGTGGGCCGGTGGAGCTGCGGGACATCGAGATCTTCCTGGTGCTGGCCGAGGAGCTGCACTTCGGC
The DNA here is from genome assembly GCF_044756625.1 of Streptomyces sp. NPDC091682. Lineage (NCBI taxonomy): Bacteria > Bacillati > Actinomycetota > Actinomycetes > Kitasatosporales > Streptomycetaceae > Streptomyces > Streptomyces sp. NPDC091682. The sequence goes on from NZ_JBIVTH010000001.1 coordinate 301,881, forward strand.
CGGACGGCACAGCGGCTGCACGTCTCCCAGGCGCGTGTCAGCCAGGCCATCAAGAAGCAGGAACGGCGCATCGGCGCCGAGCTGTTCGCCCGTACCAGCCGCACCGTGCGCCTGACGGAGGTCGGCCGCCAGTTCCGCGACGATCTGCAACCGGTCTACGCGGGTCTGCACGCATCCCTGGAACGCGCCCAACTGGCGGCCCGCGGCATCACCGCACAGCTCCGCGTCAGCCTGATGCCCTTCAACGTCGCCGATCTGCACCCCTATTGGAAGGCCTTTCGCGCGCGGTACCCGCACTGGGGGCTCCAGATCCGCCAGGCGACCTTCACCGATGTGTTCGGTCAGCTCCGCAGCGGTGCCACGGACGTCATGGTCCTCTGGCTGCCGGTGGAGGAACCGGACTTCACCGTCGGACCGACCCTGTGCACCGACTCCCGGATCCTCGCCGTGGCCTCCGACCACCGGCTCGCGGAACGGGACTCGGTGCCGCTGGAGCTGCTCGCCGACTTCCCGCACGGCACGGCCCACGGCCTGCCGGACTACTGGGAGGACAGCTACCTGCCCTTCCACACCCCACGGGGCCGCAGGATCGAACGCATCACGTCCGCGACCTCGGACAACGCCGATGAGCTGATCAGCCACGTCGGCATGGGCGAGATCATCCACACCTTCCCCGGCCATGTCACCAGGCACTGGGGCATGTCGAACATCCGATGGCTTCCCCTCCCCGACATGGCGACCATGCAGTTCGCCCTGGTCTGGCGGACCGAAGCCGAGAACGACCTCATCCGCGCCCTGGCCGACACGGTGCGGGACCTCGGCGTGTTCCGCTTCTGACGAGTCGTGCTCGGCAACCATTCGGGCCCCGCGCGGGTCCTCGATAGGAGGGGTCCCGCGCGGGGCGCCGTCGTCGGGGGTGGAGGAGCGTCATGGGGGTCCGCAGAGCAGTGAAAGGCGCCGGCGAGTTCCTGATCGAGGCGGTTGGCGAAACCCTCGGCGAGGCGATCCTCAGCCTGCTCGCTTGCGCCCTGCTCGCCCTTCTCGTTCTGATCGCCTACCTGAGCTGGTCCTTCAGCCCCCGCCTGACCATCGCGGGGGCCGGACTGTTCGGTCTCTTCCTCGCCCACGGCGCCTGGCAGACCTTCCGCACCCCCGCGAAGGGGCGTCGTCGGGGTCTCGCCGCCCTGACCGCGGCCGGCTTCGCCCTGACCGCAGGGACGGCCGTGTTCCTGCTGTTCTACGCCACGGACTGCAACTGCTTCTGAGCGCGCTCGACTCCGAGCAGGTCGGGCTGCACATGGCAGCAGTTGCCGAAGGCGTCGTGCGGGCCGTCGGGGGCGACAGCCCACCGGCGTTTCGCCGAGTGGACGAAGGCACGGGTCTGGGCCAAGCTGCACCTGGACCATAGAACGAACCATGGCCTGGCTCGCCGGCTGTCGCCGACTCCACCGCCTCTACGAACGCAAGGCCGAGCACTTCCTCGCCTTCACCAGCATCGCCCGCACCCTCATCTGCTACCGCAGACTCGCCAAATGAGATGACTTCTTAGGCCGGACCGTCGGGCCGCTCAGCTGCGCATCGAGGAACCGTCACGCGTGGTTCGCGGCGTAGGGGGAGGCCGCGCGGTAGCAGGCGGAGTGGACGATGAAGGCGAGCATGGGCTCCTTCCCCCCGCCCTGGAGGGCGGTGGCCTCCACCGAAAAGTGCTCCGTCTCGTTCACGGCGTAGATCTCGGGGTGCTGGTCCACGCTGTTGGTCTTGCTCTGCCTGATGATCTTCCAGCCATTCTCGCCAAGCGCGTGCCGCAGGGTCTCCATGCCGGTGTCGACCTGGTCGCCGGTCAGGCCGTACAGCGACCAGGAGTGGTGCATGGCGAAACGGTCGTCGGCGTACGTGTCGCATGCCGTGGCGCTCATGTCGGACTCCGTGACCCTGCCCTTGACCCCGGCCATCTCCAGCAGGCGGCTGGAGACCTCTCTCGTCTTCGTGCGCGCCGGGTCGGGATCCATCCGCACCGGCGTGTAGTTGAGTTGCGGGGTGTCCACCCCACACCCCACAGACAGCACCGACAGCGACGTGACGGCGACCGCAATAGCCAGAGCCCTCACACCCGAGACACCTCGGCGATCGACCGTGCGTCGCATGTCAACCACGTTGCACCGCGCCGCACCGCGCAGCGTCCACCCCGGCTTGATTTCGATGCTCAACGACTGATCTCTCCATTTGTCGGTGCGGCTCTCGGAGCCGCCAGGAGTGGGTCGCCATCGCTGGACCATCGAATGCACCATGGCCTGGCTCGCCGGCTGTCGCCGACTCCACCGCCGCTACGAACGCAAAGCCGAACACTTCCTCGCCTTCACCAGCATCGCCCGCACCTTAATCTGCTCCCGCAGACTCGCCAAATGAGATGACCTCTTAAGCTGCGGGAATCAGCGGTACTCGCAGACAGACAAGGTGAACATGTTCGAGTCGGTGCAGGAAAATCCCTACCCTGACAGCCACGTCCTCGGCGAGGGCCCCGAGCCGCACCCGCTGCTGCGGCCCGTACTGCCCCTGCTGGGACGCTGGCACGGCCGGGGGCAGGGCGAGTACCCGACCCTCGAGCAGGACTTCCGCTACGAGCAGGAGATCGTCTTCAGCCACGACGGCCGCCCCTTCCTGCGCTACGAAGCACGCGCGTGGCTGATCGACGGGTCCGGAGCGCCGGTGCGGCCCGCGAGTCGTGAGGCCGGGTGGTGGCGGGTGACTCCCGACGCCGCGCTGGAGGTCGTGCTCGCCCATCCGACGGGTGTGGTGGAGACCTACGTCGGGCGGGTGTCCGGTACGGAGATCGAGATCGAGACCAAGGACGTGGCGCTGACCCCGCTGGCCAAGGAGGTCACCGGCACACGGCGGCACTACACGGTCGAGAGCGACGCGATGACGGTCGTCCACGACATGGCTGCCGTGGGACAACCCCTACAGCACCACCTCACGACGCACCTGCGGCGGCGCCCGTCGTAGGCGGCGTCTGCGAGAGATCACCCGGGTGCCCGGCACGGGCTGCGGGTGCTGCGGACCGCGCCGTCGCATAGTCGGTGGCAGGCCGGAGCCGAAGGCCGTGACCGTGGGGAGTGACCGTGGTGGATGTGGTACGACGCTCCGCCCTGACGGGCCTGCTGTGCGCGGGGTTCGCCGGGTTCACCGGGTTCGTGCCCTCCTCGCCCGCCTCGGCCGCGCCGGGGCGCACCGCCCGGGCCACCGCCGGTCCCCGCCCGCCGGCCGCGCTGCTGGGTGAGGAGATCCGCCGGCTACCCACCTCCCACAAGGCACTGGCCCTGACCTTCAACGCCGCCTGGAACGTCGACGGGATCGACACGGTGCTGGCCGAACTGCGCCGGCGAAAGCTGCCCGCCACCTTCTTCCCGACCGGAGAGTTCGCCGAGACCCACCCCGCGGCGGTGCGCTCCATCGCCGATGCGGGTCACGGCCTCGGCAACCACTCGCACAGCCACCCCTCCTTCGACGACCTCAGCACCGCCGAACGGGCGAACGAGGTCCGCGAAGCCGACGCGGCCATCCGGGCGGCGTCCGGGACCGAGCCCCTGCCGTTCTTCCGGTTCCCCTACAGCTCCACGACCCCGGAGTCCATCGCCGACGTCAACGACCTGGGCTACGCGGCGATCGAGTTCAGCACCGACACGAACGGCTACCTGGGCCCGCAGGGAGGCATGAGCGTGGACAGGGCCGTCGAACGGGCCGTCGACGCCTTCGCGCCCGGGGCGATCATCCAGATGCACGTCGGCAGCAACGGCTCGGGCGTCGTCCTCGACGCCGAGGCCCTTCCCCTGATCGTCGACGCCGCCCTGGCCGCGGACTACGAGGTCATCGACCTGCGCCGGTTCCTCGAAGCCGAGGCGGGGCTGCGGTGACGGTCGCCGTCACCCTCGTACCGTTCGCGGGAGGTGCGGAGCGGGGGTCAGGGGTCGTGTACCGCCATCCCTGACCCGTCGGTGCGAGAAGTTCGCGGCGAACGCCCTGCGCGCCGCCCTGGACCAGAACAAGTTCGCCGACCACCACGCCCTGCTGTACCGCGGACAGAGCGCCGTGCGGAAGTCCGGGGGCTCCACGCGGGACCGGCTGCTGGACATGGCCGTCATGATTCCTGGACGGCCCGGGCCGAGCGGTAGGCGCGGCCGCCGCGGTGGAAGAGGCAGCTCCGCCCCCTCGATTCCCTTGCGGTCCAAGCCAGTTGCCGCCGGTCGACTATCGTCCGACTCGGCACTGACGGATCGGAACACGGGGATGTAACGGTGAGCGAGAAGGAAGTTCTGGCGCAGCGCTTCGAGGAGCACCGCTCCCACCTGAGGGCGGTGGCCTACCGGATGCTGGGCTCGCTCAGCGAGGCGGAGGACGCCGTGCAGGAGGCCTGGTTCAAGCTGAACCGCTCCGACGTCACCGCGGTGGAGAACCTGGGCGGCTGGCTGACCACCGTCGTCGGCCGGGTGTGTCTGGACATGCTGCGCTCGCGCGGCACGCGGCGCGAGGATCCGCTGCCCGAGCAGGACGGGCAGGTCCGCCTTCCCGACCCGATCATCAGCCGCGCGGACGGGATCGACCCCGAGCAGGAGATCCTCCTGGCCGACTCGGTCGGCCTCGCCCTAATGGTCGTACTGGACACCCTCGCCCCCGCCGAGCGGCTGGCGTTCGTCCTGCACGACCTGTTCGCCGTGCCCTTCGACGAGATCGCCCCCGTGCTCGGTCGGTCCGCCGCCACGACCCGGCAGCTCGCGAGCCGGGCCCGCCGCCGCGTCCGGGGCGCGACGCCCGCTCCGGACCCCGACCGAGGCCGGCTGCGCGCCATCGTCGACGCCTTCCTCACGGCCTCGCGCGGCGGGGACTTCGACGCCCTGGTCGCGGTCCTCGACCCCGATGTGGTGGCCCGCTCCGACGGCGGCGCGCTGCGTCCCTCGCTGCTCCGGCGCGGCGCGGCCGAGGTCGCCTCCCAGGCGATCACCTTCGCGCGGTTCGCCGAGGCCGCCCGCGCCGTACTGGTCAACGGGGTCCCCGGGGTCGTCGCGACGGCGGAGGGCCGGCCGCTGTCGGTCATGGCGTTCACCATCCGGGACGGCCGGATCATCGCGCTCGACATCCTCACCGACCCCGAGCGCCTGGCCCGCATCGACCTGAGCGTCCTCGACGGCTGACCCGCCACCAGGCACCCTGCGGAGCCGGGCCGACCGGTCGTGATCGGCGCCCACCGCGAGGTCCTGGCCGAGGACGTACGCCTGGTGGGCGACACCGCGACCCGGATCGACGCGGGCGGGTGCGCCGCGGAGGTGGTTCCCCCGAGTCGGACCCGGGCGGCCCCGGCGTCGTTCCGGTGCTCCCCGGAAACCGGGGACCTCCAGGGCCTGCTCGACGTTGGGGTCGGGTCCCGCGGACTCCCCGGGCGAACTCCCGGGCCTCGGGCATCCTTCCGCGGCCCCGCCGCGCGCATCGCGCCTACCGCACCTCACGGGTCGTGACCGAGGGAATTCAGCTGGTAGCAATTAGGTGAATTCCTGACTGAATTCCCGTCAACAAGCCTCCGGTTTGTATCTCGATTTGATAACAACCCATCCGGAAAGGACTGGACCATTGGAACGCGACGCGCGTAACTTGCTTTATTTCATTGCGAGTTGATGGTTCGTCAAATCAGGCCGATAGGTAACGGAATGATTTCTCGGGTCGCGCCCCCGTTTGTCCGAATTCTCCTCCGCATTCGTCTGGCAGGCTTCCGCGAACCCAGTCTTCCGACAACGATTTGAGGTGCCCATGACAGGACGTCGCAGACGGCCTGCCGCCGCCGCCGACCACCGCCGCAAACCCCGGCGGTTGATACTCGTCACTGCCGCCACGGCAGCGGCGGGGCTGATAGCCGCAGGCATCGCCTACTCCGGAATCGGCGACGGCGCCCAGGCGGCGGCTCCCGTGGTGGAGGCCGCCGCCGCAGAGGCACCCGCCGCCGCACCGGCCCGTGACCAGGAGCCGGATCCCATCGCGGCCGCGCCCGCCAACGAGACCGCGCGCGGCATGATCTACGACGGCCTCCAGGCCGCGCCGAAGGGCGACCGGTGCGTGGGTGTCTACCGCACCGACACCGGGCTGTGCACCCACGGCCCCGACGCCCCGCCCAAGGGCGTCGACATCACGAAGGACATCCCGCCCGCCGTCAAGGAGGCCGCTCCGGCGGCCGATCCGGCCCGCCCCGCGGCCGATGACCCGGCGAGCAAGGAAGGCGACGGGCGTCCTCAGGACGCGCCCGCGGCCGATGCGTCGACGGCCACCAAGGCCTCCGCACCCGAACCCGCAGCAGCCGCCGCCCCGGCCGGCAGCCAGAACGTCGCCGCCGGTCCCGCCGGCCAGACCGTCCAGTGCGACGGCGACGGCAGCACCGGCAACCGCGTGCAGGTCGTCTACGTCCACGCACCGGGCAAGGATCGCTACTCCGAGTACGTCGCCTCGTTCCGCAAGTGGGCGGCCGACGCCGACCTCATCTACTCGGCGAGTGCCAAGGAGACCGGCGGAGTACGTCACATCCGCTACGTGACGGCCGCCGACTGCACCCCCACCGTGCTCAACATCGAGCTCTCGGCCTCGGCCCTCGCCGAGTTCAGCGCGACCAACAACGCGCTCGCCGGCAAGGGCCTCGACCGTCGCGACCGCAAGTACATGATCTTCGCCGACACCCAGGTCTACTGCGGCATCGGCACCTTCGCGGGCGACGAGCGGCCCGGCCAGGCCAACCAGAGCAACTTCGGTCCCTCCTACGGGCGCACCGACTCCGGCTGCTGGGGCGGTCACACCGCCGCGCACGAACTCGGCCACAACCTGGGCGCGGTCAACAACAGCGCCCCGAACACCAGCCGTGGCGCGCACTGCACCGACGAGTACGACGTCATGTGCTACTCGGACACCCCGTACTACCCGCAGATGCGTAACATCTGCACCAACCAGGCGGCCGAGAACATCCTGGACTGCAACCACGACGACTACTTCCACACCAGTCCCAAGGCCGGCAGCTACCTGGCCACGCACTGGAACATCGCGGACAACCAGTTCCTGATGAAAAGCAAGGGCGGCGGTGGCGGCACGGACCCCGGTCCGAACCCCTCCCCCACGCCCACCAAGAAGCCCTCGCCGACGCCGACCAAGAAGCCCTCCGGCGGACCGACCGTAACGGCGGGCCAGATCCAGTCCACCTCCGTCGTCGTGAGCTGGCCCAAGGTCGACGGCGCCGCCTGGTACGCGGTGCAGCTGAACGGCAAGCACCTGACGTGGGTCCAGTCCCAGGTGCTCCGCATCTACAACCTGCAGCCCAACACCGCCTACAAGGTCACCGTCTCGGTCCGCGACAGCGCCGGCCGTGACAGCGGCCCCGGCAAGGCCGCGTCCTTCCGTACGACGGGTGCGGGTGGCGGCGCCACCACTCCGGGCACCAAGTACGTGCTCGGCAACGGCAGCAGCGGCATGGCCGCGGAGCTGTGGGGCGGCCGCACCGCCGACGGCACCGTCCTCGTGGGCGGCCGCACCAACGGGTACGCCCAGCAGCAGTGGTACTTCGACGACGCGGGCAACGGCCAGGTGCGCATCAAGTCCGCGGCCTCCGGCAAGTGCCTCCAGCCGGGCGGCACCCCCGCCGCGGGCATGTGGGTCGCTCAGCAGCCCTGCGCGGGCGGCAACGGCGCGCAAACCTGGAAGCTGACGTCCAAGGGTGGCACGGTGACCGTGACGGATGCCAGCGGCGGCTTCGCCCTCACCGTCAGCAACCGCCCCTACTACGGGTACTGGCTGCTCGACCTCCAGCGTGCGGACGGCCGCGCGACGCAGGCCTGGACCCTGCAGAAGTCCGGCTGATCACCGCCACGGCGCAGCACACCCTGACGCCCTGACGGCGTGAACCCACCCCCGACGGACGGCCGCACCGCGCGGCCGTCCGTCGGCACCCCTCATCTTGACCGGAGCACCCCGACGATGCGCATACGAATCGTTTTCTCGGCCGCCCTGGCGGCACTCGGCCTCATGTTCCTGCTCCCCGCCGCGGCCCACGCCCACGGTGACACCGTGAAGGTGGTGGTGACCGGGCAACGCGAGGGTCACGTCACCGCCGACGTCACCTGGGAGAACGACGGCGACGCCGTCGAGGAGGCCGTCGCCGCGACCCTGAACGCGACCAGCGTCGACGGCACCCGCACCATGGGGGCCTGGCGCCTGGTGCGCGACCCCGCCGCGGCGCCCGCGGGCTGGACCACGGCCGAAGTGCTGCCGCCGGGTTCGTGGAAGGTCAGCATCGACGTGGGCTTCCCGGCCCTGGGGCACGGCGAACTCGATGTGGCGGTACCCGTGGTGGACCCGGCCCCGGTCGCTCCGACCCCGGTCGCCTCCGCACCGGCCCCCGTCCCGTCGTCCGCCGCGCCGGTGTCCTCGGCGGACTCCGCCGCCCCGACCCCGGCCGCCCCTTCGGCGCAGGCCGCGGAACCGGCCGCCGACACCGAGGGGTACGCCATCTGGTGGACGACGGCAGGTGTGGCGGTGACCGCCGTGACCGGCGCGGCCGTGGGTCTCCTGCTCCGCCGCCGGCGGCGCCTGCGGCTCGACCGCCTCGGCTAGAACGGCTCGGCTGGAGCTCCTCGGCCGGACCCGGTCAGGGCGGGTCCGTAGGGCCCCGGTCACCGGGGCCGGAGCGCCAGGGGGTGTCGTGTCCATCGGGCGGGACCCGATCGACGGGACACCCCCTGCGCCGTGTGCTAACGGCCCGTGGGCACCGCGGCGGCGACCGCCTCGGCGAAGCGCTCCAGCCCCTGCGGGTTGATGCTCAGGAACAGGTTCGGCTCGATGAGTTCCAGCTCCATGACGACGGGTTCCCTGGCCCCGTTCAACGCCAGGTCCACCCGGGCGAAGAGCAGGTCGCCCGGGGCGGGGACCGCGGCCAGCGCCGCCCGAGCCGTACGGAGCTCCGCTTCGGACGGCTGGTAGGGGGCGGCACCCGGGTGCGGCACCCTGAAGTTGTCGATCAGCCCCGCCTCCGTCAGCAGGGCCTGCTTGCGGATCGCGTGGCTGAAGGTGCCGCCGAAGAAGACCAGCGCCCGCTCCCCCTCCTCCACCAGCGGCAGATACGGCTGGACGATCGCCGTGCGGCCCTGGTCGAGCAGCGTCCGCGCATGGCGCTCGGCGTCCACCCGGCGGCCCGGCTCGTAGCGCGCGGTGTCCCGTGCGCCCGAGGAGACGGCCGGCTTGACCACCACCCCGTGCGGTCCGTCGAAGTCCGCCGCGTCGCAGACCCCGCCAGGTTCGACGACCCGGGTCGGTACGACCGGCACTCCGCGCGCGGCGAGCTCCAGCAGATAGCGCTTGTCGCTGTTCCAGCGCACCAACGGCGCCGGATTCCACAGCCGGGTGACCTCGGCCGTCGTATCCGCCCAGGCCAGGAACTCCGCGAGGCGGTCCGCGTAGTCCCAGGTCGACCGGATGACCGCGAGGTCGTAGCCGTCCCATCGCGGGGTGTCCGCGTCCCAGGCCACCGCCTGCGCCGACAGGCCGGCGGCGCGCAACGCGGTCAGGATCAGCGGGAGGTCCGCGTCTTGATCTGCGCCGCCCTTGCTCGTCACGACCGCGACCCTCGCCGTACCCATGCGCGTCTCCCGCCCTCACTCCCCCGACCGCCCGGTGCGGGCGGGGGCCCGGATGATCACTCTTCCACACCCTCCCCGACGGGAACCCGGCCGCCCGATCACGCGTCGTACTCGAGGTGGAAGACGGTCCGAGGCAGACGGGTGGGGCTGCGGTGGCGGTGGACGCGGCGGGGAACGACGCGCGGCGCACCGCCCGGCGGCGCTGGGGTACCGACGCCCGGGGCCGTACTCCCTGGACGCGCGGGCGCGTTCTCGCGGCACTCGCCGTACTGAGCGCCGCGCTGCTGGTGTTCCACTCCGCGGTCCCCAACGCGGTGGGCAGGCTGGGGAGTGCGCTGGAGGCCTTTCTGCCCTGGCTGGGCCTCGCGGTCCCGGGCCTGCTGGTCTCGGCGCTGGTGCGCCGCTCGTTCACCGCGCTGGTGGCCGTGCTGCTGCCCGCGGCCGCGTGGGCGGGCCTGTTCGGCGGGCTGCTGCTGCCGGCGGACCGCGGCGCGCACGACATCACGGCCGTCCAACACAATGTGAGTGACGAGAACCCGGACCCCGCCGGCACGGCGCGCGCCCTGATCGCCTCCGCGCCGGATCTCATCGCCCTGGAGGAGCTGACGCCCTCCGCGCTGCCGGCCTACGAGGCGGCGCTGGCGGCCGTGTACCCGTACCACGCGCTCGAGGGCACGGTCGGCCTCTGGTCGAGGCATCCGCTCACCGACGTCCGCCGGGTGGACATCAGGCCCTCGGGCATCGGAGAGGGCTGGAACCGCGGCCTGCGCTGCGGGGTGCGCACGCCACGGGGTGAGATCGCGGTGTACGTGGCGCACTTGCCCTCGGTCCGCTTCCGGGCGGGCGGTTTCGGCTCCGGCCCGCGGGACGAGAGCGCGCGACTGCTGGGGGCGGCGGTCGCCGCCGAGAAGCTGGAGCGGGTGGTCCTGCTGGGTGACCTCAACGGGACGGTGGACGATCGCGGGATCGCCCCGCTGACCTCCCGGTTGAGCGCGCCGCGGCGGGGGCTCGCCCTCAGCTGGCCCGCCGCCGTCCCGGTCGCCCGGATTGATCAGGTCCTCACCCGCTCGGCGACCGTTGCCGAGGTGTGGACGCTGCCCGCCACCGGCAGCGACCACCTACCGGTCGCCGCCCGCATCAGGCTGGACGCCTCATAGCCGGATGGCGATCTTTCCGCGCACCTGGCCGTCCCGCATCCGGCGAATGGCGTCGGGGAGTTCGGCCAGCGGGTAGGTCCGGTCGACGGCGGGGGTCACCGAGCCGGCCTCGATGAGCTCCGTGAGGGCTTCGAGGTCGCGGTGGCGCACTACGGTGCCGTGCGCACGCAGCCGGTGGCCGACGAAGGGCGTCAGCAACATCGCGCCCAGCTGCCGCTGGTTGCCGCCGATCCACTTGCCGCCGTCTTCCCCGCCGATGATGACGAGGGTCCCGCGGGGGGTCAGGGCGCGGCGCATCCGGGCGATGGGCCGGTTGCCGGCGATGTCCAGGATGACGTCGTAGCGGCGGGTGCCGTCGACGGGGTCCTGCTGGGTGTAGTCGAGGACCTCGTCGGCACCGAGGGAGCGGACCAGGTCGGCCTTGGCGGTGCTGCACACTCCGGTGACGTGGGCGCCGTAGGCCTTGGCCACCTGTACGGCGAAACTGCCCACACCGCCCGAGGCGCCGAGGACGAGCACGCTCTGACCGGCCTTGACCCGTCCGCTGTCCCGAACCGCGCCCAGCGCGGTGCACGCGGAGACGGGCACCGTCGCGGCCTGTTCGAAGCTGAGGGAGGCCGGCTTGGGTGCGAGGGCCTTCTCCTTGGCACGGGCGTACTCGGCGAACGACCCCGTGCAGTTTCCGTACACCTCGTCGCCCTCCCGGAAGCGGGTGACGTCCGGGCCGACGGCCTCGACCACCCCCGCGACGTCCAGGCCCCGGACGCGCGTCCGGGGTCTGCGCAGGCCCGTCACGGCGCGGACCGCGTAGGGCAGGCCCGCCATGAGGTGCCAGACGCCCTGGTCGACGCCGGCCGCGTGCACCCGGACGAGGACCTCGCCCGGGCCCGCGACCGGCCGGTCCACCTCTGCTATGCGCAGGACCTCGGGCGATCCGTAAACGTCCTGGACCATGGCCTTCATGCTTCGTCTCCTTCGGTGGAGGTGTACTGGAACACGGTGTCGAGCGGTACTGCGAACACGCGCGCGATCTCGAACGCCTTCTCCAGGGAAGGCGAATAGCGGCCCTGCTCGATGGCGATGACGGTCTGACGGGTCACGCCGATCCGGCGGGCCAGTTCGGCCTGGGTCATCTCGCCGTTGGCGAAGCGCAGGGCCCGGATGCTGTTGGTGACCCGGGTGGGCCTCACCACGGGTGGAAGCCGAGCCGGTAGGAGGCGATCTTCGCGGTGGACGCGAGCAGGGCGGACAGGACGAATCCCAGGTAGATCGCGTTGGCGATCCAGAACTGGTCCGCCTCGGCCATCGCCAGGAGCATCGCGGCCACGGCGCCGATCGCGATGAACGACTGGCCGATGTGTTCACCGAACTGGTTGATCTCCCGGTCGCGCTGGTCCTTGACCTTGCCCTCCTCCGGCGAGAGCAGCGACACGGTGATGTGGAGGACGATCGAGGCGATGATCGCCGCGCCGACGGTCCACAGGAGTGCGGCCGCGTAGGGCTGCTGGGTCAGGGGGCCGCTCCCGGACCGCCCGAGAACGATGGCCAGATACGCCCCGTACGACGCGAGCGTGACCACGATCATGATCCACGCGCGTTTCTCCTCGACTGCCACTGCCACTCCTGATGTAAAGAAAACCCGACATCGGTAGTGTCAATGAATCAGGACACGGTGTCAATATTTCTTTACTTCGCCGCGCGGCGGGCGGCGCGGCACCGGCCGAAGCGGAGTCAGGAGTCAGGAGTCAGGAGTCACGAGCGGGAGTCAGGAGCGGGAGTCGGGCCGTGCTGCTCAGCGCCCCGGGGCGGGGGGCGCGTCGAGGAGCTCGGGCCCGTTGTTGCGCACGTTGTTGACCGCGGTCGACACGGCGCGGACGTCGAGCCGGCCGCCCGCGGGAGCGGCGAGCAGGGCGCGCAGCGCGTCCGGGTCCTGGTGGGACGGGTCGAGCCAGGCCTCGTAGTCCGCCGGGGCGAGCGCGAGCGGCATCCGGGGGTGGACCCGGCCGGCGGCGTCGGTGGCCTCGGTGGTGATGATCGTGCAGGTCGCCCACCACGCCGCCGGATCGTCGTCGACGGCGACCGCGGGGTCGCGCCAGAACTCGTACAGCCCGGCCATCGCCATCACGTCGCCGTCCTCGGGCCGGATGAAGTACGGCTGCTTGTACGCCTTCGCAGAACCGGAAGCGGGGACGGGCTCCCACTCGTAGAACCCGTCGGCTGGCAGCAGGCACCGGCGCTTGGCGAAGGCGCGCCGGTAGGCCGGCTTCTCGTGCACCGTCTCCACCCGCGCATTGATCATCTTCGCGCCACTGGACAGGCTCTTCGACCACGAGGGCACCAGCCCCCACCGCAAGGGGCGCAGCTGCCGCTCCAGCACCCCGCTCTCCCGGTCGGCGCGCTCCAGCACCGCCCACACGGCATCGGTGGGGGCAACGTTCCAGCTGGGCTCCAGCACGTGGCCCGGATCCGGGGGCGTGGCCCGGAAGAGACCGGACAGGTCCTCGGGACTGCGGGTGGAAGCGTATCGGCCGCACATACCGTCCAGCCTGCCAGCTGAACCGGGTCCGCGCGGGCCACGCCGCGAAGTCGACCGGTCCGGGCCGTCACTGCCGTTCACCCGGCGGAGGCGCAGCGCGAGTTGGATCTCCAGCGCCCGCTCGGGGCACGTGGAGGGCCTCGGCGGCCCGGACCTGCTGGAGCAGGCGTTCCCGGGCGCCGTCAGCGGACCACAGCCGGTGGCGTCCGGGGCGGTGCCCGCCGGAGGGGCCATGGGCACGGCGTGGCGAGGTCGGGGCGCTCGGGGGCTGGGTCATGATCGGCTGCGTGAAGACTTCCGGACGTCTGGCCGCCTTCGCGGTCGCGGGCCTGCTCGCCGTGCTCCCCGCGTGCTCGGAGTCCGACGGCCGTGGCGGCGGAACGGGGGCCCGTTCCGGTGCGGTCACCGCTCGGGCGGGGGCTGCTGGCACGGCGTTCCGCGGCGGGCACCCCGCCGCCGCAGGCACCGGTGACCCGTACTTCCCGGAGCTCGGCAACGGCGGCTACGACGTCACCCACTACGCCCTGACCCTGGCCTACGACCCCGGCAGCGGCCGCCTCGACGGAACGGCGGAGATCACCGCCAAGGCCACCGAGGACCTCAGCGCCTTCCATCTCGACCTCCTCGGCATCGAGGTGCTGAGCGCCACCGTCGACGACCGCACGGCGCGGTTCCGCAGGGACGGGCAGGAGCTGACCCTGCAGCCGCGCGATCACCTCAGGAAGGGCGCCACGTTCCGCAGCGTCGTGCACTACGCGGGCGTGCCGGAGTCGATCACCCATGACCACGGATGGCGCGAAGGCTGGTTGAGGACGGGCAAGGGAGCGGTCGCGTTCGGTGAGCCGACGGGCTCGATGTCCTGGTTCCCGGGCAACCACCACCCCGCGGACAAGGCCTCGTACGACATCACCGTCACGGTCCCCAAGGAGGTACAAGCGATCTCCAACGGGCAGCTGCGCTCCCGGCGCACCAGCGGCGACCGCGCCACCTTCCACTGGCACCAGCCCGAGCCCATGGCCAGCTACGTGGCGACCGTGGCCATCGGCAGCTACGACATCAAGACCTCCCGGACCCGTTCGGGCGTGCCGGTCGTGTCGGCGGTGGACACGACCGCGGGCGTGGACGAGGACGGCGAGGTCCTCGGCCGCTTCCCCGAGATCATGGAATGGGCCGAGGGGAGGTTCGGCCCCTACCCCTTCTCCGCCGCCGGGTTGATCGTCGATCAGGCGGCGGACGTGCCGTACGCCCTGGAGACCCAGACCAGGCCGACCATTCCGGCCGGCATCTTCCACACCACCAACGTGGTGCACGAAATGGCCCACCAGTGGTTCGGCAACTCCGTCACCCCGCGGACCTGGCGGGACATGTGGCTCAACGAGGGCTTCGCGACCTATGCGGAGTGGTTGTGGACCGAAGACCACGGCGGGGCCAGCGCCCAGGACCATTTCGACCGCAACCACGCCAAGGCCGCGGACGACGACGAGTGGGACTTCCCGCCCGCAGAGCCGCCGAGCGCTTCGGACATCTCCGCCCAGCCGGTGTACGTGCGCGGCGCGATGGTGATCCACAAGATCCGCCAGGCCGTGGGCGACGCGGCCTTCCGCGCCCTGGTGCGGGGCTGGACCCTGCGCCACCGCCACGGCAACGCCGCCACGGAGGACTTCACCGCGTACGTGGAGGCCAGGGCCGGCCGGGACCTCGACTCGATCTGGGACCCGTGGCTCTACGGGGACGGCAAGCCGGCGTGACGGGGCGACGCGCTTTCAGGTCCTGATGCGCTGGCGGGCGGTATCGACGAGCTTCATGTACTTGTCCCAGTTCCATACGGTCCCGGGGTCGTCGTGAGTGGACAGCGGGACCTCGACGTGACCCAGGATGTGGTCCCGGTCGACCGGCACGTCGTACTTCGCACAGATCGTGGCCGTGAGCACGGCGGATGCCTCGTACATCTTGTTGGTGTAAACGGGCTGATCGGTCCAGCCTTCGTGCTCGATGCCGATGCTCCGGTGGTTGTACCAAACGCTGCCGGAGTGCCAAGCAACGTCGCGCTCGCGCACGCACTGGGCGATCCGCGTGCCGGTTGCGCTGATCATGTAGTGCGCGGACACCCTCTCGGCGGGGTCCTTGAACTTGGCGAACATGACCGGCAAGATGTCCGTTGTCAGATGAATGACGACGTATTCGATGGGATAGGCCTCGGGACGCTCGGAGGCCGTGTAGTTGGACTCGGAGGCTTCGACCCAGACGGCGGGGGCGTAGTCCACCGAGGGATCCGTTCGCCGCGCCGCGGGCGGCCCGGCGGCGGCGACGGGGGCCTTGCGCACGGGTCTCGGTGGCGCAGCCGCCACCTTCTCCTCGGGCCCCATCAGCAGGGGCAGACCGGCAGCGGCCAGAGCCGTGCCCGCAGCGCCGGCAGCACCCCACAACAGCCGTCGACGGCTCAGCGGGTCGTCTTCCATGGCCACTCCTCATGCAGTCGAGCAGGCAGGTGGAGGACGTACCGCCTACGCATCGTGGCATCACGATGCGTAGGCGGTACGTCCCGTAATCTGATGCTTCACCAGTACCCGCACCCCGGCAAGCCGATCCTCCACCACTCGGCGCACACCCTCCCTCCGACCGGTTCCGTCCCCGCCGGCCCGCGCCCCTCCACGCGCTCGGTGAGCAGATGGGATTGCCCGTGCGCGGTGAGCGGCTTTCCGAGCGAGTCGCCCGGCCCGGGGCTCGGCGAGAAATTGACGCAGCAACCACTCCGCAGCGCAGTCCTGTTCGGCTGAGCGGCACCCAGGCCCTGTCCTCATACTGGAAGGAAGGGGGGTACTTCCGACATCTGAGCATGAAGAGTGCCGCCGAGGAGGCGAGCCGACATGACAGTGGAGCAGGTGTCACGGGTCGACAAGGGTTTCCTGGAGCAGATGGAGGATGCCGGTCGGCGCTATGCAAGCCGTACCGGAGAGCGTGACGGCCATCGGGAGGCGCTCGAGCAACACGGCATCCTCTATGCAGACACCCGGGAACGGGTCAGCAGCAGGCTGACCCGTCTGGGCGTCGACTGGGCGATGGCCACGGCGATCGAGCGGACACCGGCGACCGCCACGACCGGTACCAGCCTGGATCTGGACCGCGAGCTGGTCAGCACCGACCTGTTGACGCTTGAACGGTTCATGGGCCGCAACGATCTCATCGGGATCGACTACCTAGAAGGCGGTTTCCTCGCCGCCCGCTCGGTCGGCCGAATAACCGTCCGGAGTCCCGGGTCGACCCACCACGGAACCGGTTTCCTGGTGTCCCCCTCATTGCTGATGACGAACAACCACGTGCTCGGCTCCGCCGAGGAAGCGGCCGCCGCAGTGATCGAGTTCAACTTCCAGGCCGGCTTGGACGGGCAGCAGCTCGCTCCGGTCGTGTTCCCGCTCGATCCGCAGAGCCTCTTCATCACCCACCGTGACCTCGATTTCACCGTGGTCGCGGTCTCCGACCGCTCCCGAGACGGTCAGCCGCTGGCGGCCTTCGGGAGGCTGCCGCTCAAGGAAGCCCAGGGCAAGGCCGTCATCGGGGAACTCGTCAACATCATTCAGCACCCCAACGGCGAGCCCAAGCAACTTGCCCTCCGGGACAACCAGATCGTGGACGTGCTGGACGACTTCGTGCACTACTCGGCCGACACGGCGCGCGGCTCCTCAGGTGCTCCCGTGTTCAACGACCAGTGGGAGGTCGTGGCACTGCACCACGCAGGTGCTCCCCGCAAGGACCGCGACGGCAACGTGCTGGCCGTCGACGGAACCCGCTGGCATCCGAGCATGGGAGAGCACCGGGTGGACTGGAAGGCCAATGAGGGCGTGCGGGTCAGCCGCATCCTCGGCGCGATCCAGCGGTTCCCGTTGTCCGGCGGCGCCGCAACGCTCCGCGCGGAGCTGTTCGCGGCCGGCTCGTCCCTGCACCCGGTGGAAGTCTCGCCGCCGACGGTCCTGACGAACCGGGTGAACGGTGACGCGCCGCAGAACGGGGCGATGGACGGGAGCGGTGAGCAGCACGCCACCACGGGATCGGTCCGCTGGAGCGTCCCGCTGCACATCAGCGTCAGCCTCGACGCCGACGCCCCGCAGCCCCGGCCCGCATCACCTGCTGCCGGACCTGCTGCGGGACCTGCGCCGCAGACGACCACCCCCTCGTACGTGGGGTTGCCGGCAGGGATCGGAAGTATCGACGGTCAGTCGCCCGCCGCGCGGGACCTGGCAGCCGCCATGGTCAACCTCGCGGCCTTCCGGGCCCGCCCCTACTTCGACGAGGCCGCGGACCTGATGGCACGCGACGCCTACTACGCGGGCCTTCACGTCGGCAACCCCACGAGCTTGCGCCTCGCGCTCACCGAGCATCTGGAGTCCACGCACGAGCGCCGGCCGTCGTACAAGCCGATGCGTCTGCTCTACCCGTGGGTGGACCTGCACCCCGACGAAATGCTCCGCAGCATCTACTCGGACAAGGGCTTCACCCCACAGGAGCTCATGGAAGCCGACGCGGCAGTGGAGGCCGCCCGGATCGGACGCTGGCAGGAGTTCATGCTCCACGAGAGCGCACCCGGCCCGGAGGCCATCGAAGCCGAACTCGCCCTCCTGGAGGCGTCGCTGCCCTTCAACTGCGAACACGTCGTACCCCAGTCCTGGTTCACCCACAAGGAACCGATGCGTGGGGACCTGCACCATCTCTTCGCCTGCGAGGCGACGTGCAACAGCTTCCGCGGAAACATCCCCTACTTCGACTTCCCGGACTTCAACGAGGTCGTTCAGCACGACTGCGGGCGCCGGGAACCGGGGAAGTTCGAGCCCTCGAAGGGCAAGGGACCGGTCGCCAGGGCGACGCTCTACTTCTTGCTCCGCTACCCCGGCAAGATCGGCGACGAGGCGCGCGAACTCCAGCGGACCGGCCTCGAGACGCTGCTGGGCTGGCACAAGGACCATCCGGTGGGCCTCTACGAGCAGCACCGCAACGCGGCGATAGCCGAGATACAAGGAAATCGCAATCCGCTGATAGACCACCCGGACTGGGCCGAGGAGATCGACTTCGCAGGTGCCTGGCCCTGATCTGACGGTCCTCGCTGATGCCGATCCCGGCTGATACGTCCCTCGTACCCGCCTACCCGCCCCCGCCGCAGCGCGGTCGATCCGGAAAGATGCTCCACAATTGACAGTTGGAGCCTGCCGACGGCAGAGCCGGTGGATGATGACCGGACATGGCCGAAGACCGTGCAAGGACGCGCCCGTGTCCGCCGCCCGAGTGGCAGAGCGGACGGTGGCTGCGGGCTGCCGTGTTCACGACGCTGAGCTCGGCGTTGGCCGTCGTGGGCCATCACCTGGCCGCGGGGGACCCCGTTCCCTGGCAGCGGTTGGCGGGCGGCGCGGCGGTCGCCTTCGCGCTGTCATTGCCCCTCACCCGGACATCCCGGCCCTGGTGGCACGTGGTCTCGATGACCGGTGTCGCCCAACTCGCCTTGCACCGTGCCTTGTTCGTGCAGCATCCGGTGTTTCACGGACACGCCGAAGCCCACGGCACCGGGCCGCAGATCGTGCGTGCCTCCGCACACCACGGCACGTGGGCGATGGCGGCGGCCCACGGTGTGGCCACCTGTGCGATGGCTCTGCTCATGTACCGGGCGGATCAGGTGCTCAGCCGCCTGCCCGAGACGGTGGACCTGTTGGTCCAGCGGGCCGCCGCCGCTGCCGCCGCCGGCTTCGGTGCCCTGTACCGGCCGTGGCAGATCCCGCTGCCGAGAACCGCGCCCGTACCGCGCAGCGGTCTTGTCGTAGGACGGGCGGTCGCGACGACGCTCTGTCACACGGTGGTGCGTCGGGGGCCCCCTGTCGCGTACGTAGGAGACGTTCCCCCGAGTCCCCTCGTACCGAGAGGTTCCTCCCTCATGACCAGAGCACAGCGCCTTCCTCGTCTGCCCGGCCTGGGGCTGACGGCCTTCGGCGCCCTGGTGGTCCTCGGCATCGCCGCCGGGCCGGCCGCCGCACACGCCGGGGTCACCGCATCCGACCCCCGCGCCCTCGCCGAGAACGTCACGCTCTCCTTCACTTCCGAAGCGGAGTCGGACTCCGCGGGCATCGCGGAGCTGCGGGTCGTGCTCCCGAAGGGCATCACCCCGGACGCCGTAACCCTGAAGGACGCCCCCGAGGGGTGGAAGCTGACGGCCACCCCGGACGGGTACAGCATCGGTGGCACGGCCCTGGCCACCGGTACCGATGCCGAGTACAGCATCACGGTGCGCCAGCTCCCCGACGAGAAGGCCCTGGCCTTCAAGACGCTGGAGACCTACGGAGACGGCAAGGTCTCCCGCTGGATCGAGGTGCCCGCGAACGGGGAAAAGGTCGACAACCCGGCACCCGTACTCGAACTGAAGGCGGCGGCCCCCGGGGCCAAGCCGATCGCCCCGAGTCCGTCACCCTCGCCGACACCGCCGCCGAGCGCCGTCCCGTCCGAACAGCCGTCGGCGGCAGCTCCGTCCGCTCCCTCAGGTGCCTCGAGCACGGCGACGACGACGGCCACGACGAACCTGAAGGGGGCGGGCAGCGGCACCGGCGTCGTCCTCGGCTCGGTCGCGGCCACTCTGGTGCTCGCCGCCGCGGGCGCCTTCTGGTGGCTGCGCCGGAGCCGCAACCAGGTCTGACCGGAGCGGAGGGGCAGGGGTGGGTACGGCTCGCGCCGAGACACCCGCCCCTGCCGCTCAGGACCGCCCGGTGCCATCCAGTACGGTGTCGGGCCGTTCCGGGTCACCGCCGAACGCACCGGAGCCAGATCCCGAACAGCCGGAGCAATGTACAGGGAGAACGCCCGATCCGGGTCTCCGGTTCCCGGCTTTAGCCGAAGTTGCGCACCCGGCCCAGCACCCCGTCCGCCAGCACTATCGTCCCCATCTCGTGGTCAGTCCCAGTCCCGCCGGAGTCCGCCGTGCCACCTCCGTGAGCCGCACCGTCCGACCGCCCCTCCGCACGATCGAGTCCCGGGTGGCGATGGCCCCCCGCTCACGACCGCCATACCGGAGACCGCCCGTCATGCACACAGCATCACCAGGATCACCTCTTGCCAGGAAGCCGCTGACCGTCCTGGTACTGGTCGCCTCCGTACTCGTCCTGCTGTTCGGCGGGGCCGGACCCGCCCTCGCGCACACCGCCCTCAGCGGTTCCGATCCCGCCGACGGAAGCGTCCTCGAGACACCGCCCCGCCAGGTCACGCTCACGTTCACCGAGTCGGTCAGCTTCCCCGACCACGCCCTGAGGGTCCTGTCACCGGCCAACGAGCGCGTGAACCCCCGCCCGGCGCAGCACGCCGACGGCAAGGAGAACACGGCCCGGGTCGAACTGTCCGACGCACTGCCCCAGGGCACCTACACGGTGGCCTGGCGGATGATCTCCGCCGACGGCCATCCGATCTCCGGCGCGTTCACCTTCTCCATCGGCAAGCCCTCCGGGACCGCCGTCACGGTGGCCACCGGCTCACCGGACGACACGGCGGTCGGCCGCCTCTACGGCTTCTTCCGCTACGTCGCCTACAGCGGCCTCGCCCTCCTCGTGGGGGCGGCCGCGTTCATCCTCGTGTGCTGGCCGGCAGCAGCCGTGCTCCGTCCGGTGCGGCGGCTGCTCGTCGTCGGGTGGGCGGCCCTGGCCGTGGCCACCGTGGCCCTGCTCCTGCTGCGCGGCGCGTACGAGACGGCGGGCCCGCTGACATCGGCGTTCGACCTGAGTCAACTGGGCCGGACCGCCACCAAGAAGCCCGGAGTGGCGCTGACCGCCCGGCTCGTGCTGCTGCTCGCGGCCGCTGCCGTACTGCGGTGGCACCCTGCCGTGCGCCCCGCCCGCGAAGACGACGGGGCGCAGCTGCCGGACTTCGGCGTCCGGCTCCGCCTGGCCGGGGCGGTGTTCGCCCTGGGGTTGGCCTTCACCTGGGCCACTGCGGAACACGCCTCTGCCGGGCCGCAGGTGCCCTTGGCCGTTCCGGTCGCCGCGCTCCATCTGGTGTCGATGGGCGTGTGGTTGGGTGGTTTGATCACGCTGGTGATCGCCCTGCGCGACCGGGGGCCCGGCGGCCGCGCCGTCCCCGCGGCCGCGGTCGGTCTCTTCTCGACGCTGGCCTTCCGCGCGGTCGCCGTTCTGGTCGGCACCGGGGTGTACCAGTCCTGGCGGCAGGTCGGTTCGTGGGAGGCGCTGGTCACCACTACGTACGGCAAGACCCTCGTCGTGAAGGTCGCCGCCGTGGTCCTCGTGCTGTACGTGGCGTCGTACTCCCGCCGGTGGACCGCCCGCCTCCTGCACGAGCCGGCACCCGCCGAGGAGGTGCAGGAGGCGCCCGTGACCGAAGCGGTGCGAGTGGCGCAGCTGGTCGGCGCGTCCGGTCCCCCGGAGGCGCCCGGCGGGAGCAGCGGTCCCGACGCCCCCGCCGAAGCAGAGGCGGGCGGCGGTACGGGGCCTTCGCCCGTCGAGGAGCGCGAACGGTACCGGCGCAGCCTGCGCCGCACCGTCGCTGCCGAAGCCGTGCTCGGTGTGGTGGTCCTGGCGATCACCACCTTGCTGACCGGAACCCAGCCCAGCCGCGCCGCGGCGGCCGAGTCCGCATCGGTCGCCGTCGGGCAGGAACCGCAGGCGAAGGTGGTCACCATCCCGTTCGACATGGGGACGGCCAACCACCGCGGCCAGGTCCAGATCACCCTGGCTCCCGGACGCGTCGGCGAGAACACGGTCGAAGCCGTGGTGTTCAGCGGGGACGGCGGTTTCGCCACCGTCCCCGAACTCCGCCTCACGCTCACCCAGCGCGACCTGGGAATCGGCCCGCTCGACGCCAAGCTCAAGAACCAGAAGGGGTATTGGGCCACCTACGACCTGCGGCTGCCCATGCCCGGCGAGTGGACCCTCGACGTCACGGTGCGCACCACCGAGATCGACCAGGTCACCGTGCACGGGACCGTGCGCATCACGTAGCCACCCCGCAGGCGGTGACGGCGTGCGCCCTACGAAGGGCGCTCTCGGCGAAGTCCAAGGAGTACATGGAGTCCCTGCGGGCGACTCTGGGCGGAACGGTCGAGGAGAGGGGTGTCTCCGGCACCACTCCGCCCCCGAGCGGCCCGTAGCCGGCCGGAGGGCCGCTCGGGGGCGTCGCGCGGGCCCGCCCCGGCGGTGGGAAACCGTTGGCGACGGCAGCGCGGCAGATGACAAGGTGCGGTGCATGACGCCGCAGTATCAGATCCGTGCGGACTACGACGCCCGTACCATCGTGGTCTACCAGGCGTACTCGTCCGCGATCGCCGACGCCGCGCTACGGGCGGGACGCTTCATCACGCCGTTCTCGTTCCAGCGGATGACGTGGATCAAGCCCTCTTTCCTGTGGCTGATGCACCGCAGCAACTGGGCGCGCAAAGCGGGGCAGGAGCGCGTGCTCGCCGTGCGGATGACACGCGAGGGCTGGGAACGGGCCCTGTCCCAGGCCGTGCGGACGACCGCCGCCCCGAAGGAGGTGGCGGGGGCCGCCGTGCACCTTCAGTGGGACCCCGAGCGCTCCGTGCGCGGAGCGGCTCTGAACCACTACAGCATTCAGGTCGGTATCGGTCGCCACCTGATCCGCACGTTCGCCGAAGACTGGGTCGTCAGCATCACGGACCTCACCCCACAGGTCCACAAGGCCGCAGCGCTCGTCCGGAACGGACGCGCTCCGCAGGCCCGGCGCTTTCTGCCCGCGGAGCGCGTATACCCGCTGAGCCGGAGCACGGCAGAACTCCTTTCCCCCGATCACGCGAGGTGAACGGCGTTCCGTTCAGGAGATCTCTGGGCTCTCGCCCGTGCAGGAATGCAGCTGCACCGGTCCGGACGACGGCGGGGCCTGCCGGCTCGCACAACTCAGAGAATGGGCTCCACAAGTGACGAAGTACCAGCTGCCTGAATGGCATTTTCTGCAGAAGTCGGTTGATCCGTGCGGTGGTTGAGCGCCCAGGTCGGGGACGTCGACTTACCGGAAGCGGCTGGTCGGAGGGCTTGCGGCAGGGGCTCGCGGCGGGGCCCCGCCGTCAACCAGGCTTCCAGCAGGCCTCGTTGGGGCGTGCATCCGGTGGTCCGGACTTTCGGGATCACGGACTGATTTCTTAGCATCACAGGCCAATAACTCTCTTGCCTGTCTCCCGGGCGACTACAAAGGACCGCATCGGACCGAACCCGGCACCGACGGGGTGATGAACCCGTCGTCGGAATATGGCGAAGGCGGTGATGTGCATGCGTGAATGCAGCAGGATCCAAGCGATTGCGGTCAGATCGGCCATGGGAAGCCCGAGTTCTGGAACTCTCCCCCGATAAGGCCGGCCATGCTGATACCGATGCTTTTTTCTCCCGCGGTCGCTTCTGCCGACGAGTACCGATCCCTGACGTCGACCATCCGGTCGAAGGCGCAAGATGCGCAGGGATTCTTCGGCGGAGCCACGCGCAAGGAGGGCGAAATGCCCTACCTCCCCCTCCACGTCCAGCTGCGTGGTCTGTTCATCGAGCTCTTCATCGAGCTCCGCCCACGCAATACGAGCCTCCGGATCGCCGGCTTCCGGAACATCTTCGAGAACGGTCAGGCCCCGCCGGAAGCGTACGTCCGCCACGTGCGGGACTCGGCCGCCCCGCCGGGCCTGCGCCGAACGGAAGCCCTGCCGTTCGGCGGGGGCCGCGCCGAGCTGGAGAGGGCCGCCGCCGTCCGGCGTTCGGGGATCACGCTCGGGCGCCGGCCCCTGAGCGACGCGGTCATCCGGCTGCACCAGAACCGCGATCCGCGGAGCACTGCTCACGGCATGCTCGTGCTCTCGGAAATGCTCTGCGAGGCCGCCCGGTACCCGGCCCTGGCCGATGCGATGTCACGCATCTGGATGACCGGGGGACGACTGTAGTCCGCAGCTGTCGTCCGGCCTTCACGCACCATCCGTGCACCAGCGCGTTTCCGGTGTGCAGGTGCGGGATCTGCGGGCGGAGCGCGACGTACGGTCCGTCAGCAAACGGCGCCGCCAACAGCTCGGCCCTCCTCGGCACGGGGCCCCGGCGAGTTGCCGGGTCTCTACGGGTGAGGGCCGGCGCCTGCCCGAGTGGGCGGACCGGGTCGGGGCCGACCGTACCTCCGCCCGCTCGGGCGACTGCAAGGCCGCAGTGAAGGGCGTCGGCCTCGCAGTCGTCGACAGCGGCATCGCCGGTGACCACTGCGACCTCGAGGTGCGCGGCGGCGTCGACTGGCTCACCGGCACGCCGGCACCCCCGGCAGCCAACGGCAAGGGTCTGCGGCCCCTGACAGGGCCTGCCCCGCACCGGCAGTGGGGGTGCAGGCGATCCGCCTCAGGTGCGGGGGCCGAGTCCGAAGCCCAGTGCCCGCCGGGCCGTCAAGGGCTCCACCTCGAGCGGGGCGGCCGGGGTCGGGTCCTCGACGGCCCGCTCAGCAGCCGTGCGGCCGCGTACGACGCGCGGCTCCTGGTCCTCGCGGAGGGGAACCGGTCCGTGCCCGAGGGGGCGGCGCCTTGTGCTCATCACCGAAGTCTCGCAGCCCGCATGACGGACCATCCGGGGAGGGGCCTCGTTCGCGCTGGATGACGGGGTCATCGGCAGGGACGGCGGTCGCCCATGGGCGGACCTGGGGGGAGGAACACTCGGCGCCGCAGCAGCGCACGCTCCGGCTGACGGACGGCCCTCCCCGTCGCAGGAGCTCAGACCGATGGGGGCGGCTCCGTTCCAGCCGCCGGTGACGGCGCCGGTTCCGGGGCGGAGCCGCGCTGCAACCCGAAGTCGCTCGCAGCGCGGGGCGACCCGGTAGCCCGGACCCGTTGCCGCCTGAGGGCCGGGACGCCCAACAGCCCGAAGCCGATGACCGCCGCCACGAGATGGCCGATGGTGGTGAAGTCCGGCAGCGGCCCGGTCCAATCGGCACCGCCGAGGGGCCATGCGAGGACGAAGGCGGCCCAGGGGAGGCGGCCCCAGCGCGGCAGGGCGAGCGTGCCGATCGCCAGCACGGTCTGGGCTCCGTAACTGACCCCGTAGTCCAAGGCCTGCCGGACGACCGTCGGATACCAACCGTGCTGCAGCCCAACGGAGATGACGACTGCGGTGAGCAGGGTGGCCACGACGTGCCCGCCCAGGAACACGGCAACGGCGCGCGCCTTCCCCCACCGGTGCTCCACCCAGGCCAGGAAGCAGCAGACACCGAGGCCCAAGGTGATCAAGGTGCCCACGAAGTCGGTCGAGGTGACGTCCGTGAGCGTACCGTCGAAGAACAGCGCGCTGCCGAGCAGTGCGGGCAACGGATGGTCCCGCAGGTTGTCCAGGTTGGTGCTGAGGTAGCCCAATACGGTGGCCGCCCGATCGGCGGACAGGCCGTACCCGATCCAGGCGTGACCGACCAGGAGCAGGCAGACGTAGGCGAGGGTCAGCGGCGCGCGGCGCGGGTACCCCCGCACGACGCGGAGCAGTCCGCCCAGAGGACCCGACGGTGACTGAGAGTTCATACCGCGGCATTCTCCAGGGCGAGTTGGAGGCGGGGAGCGGCGGGTGCCACCAGCCATGGCGACCGGGGCGTCGCACCACCGACCCGTGCCGCCGGGCTAACCCTCCGCACCTCAGTCCTCCAGGCGGGACAGCCAGGTGGCGAGCAGCGTTTCGAGTACCGCTGCTTCCTCGGGCGTCACGAGGTCCAGCAGGCGGCGTTCGTTGCGCATGTGGTCGGTGAACGCCCGGTCCACGAGGTCGCGTCCGGCCGGGGTGAGGGCGACGATCCGGCCGCGCTGATCGTCGTCGGAGCGCCGCCGGGTGACGAGCCCGGACCGTTCCAGACGGTCGATCCGCTTCGTCATCGCACCGGTGGTGACCATGGTGTGTCCGGCGAGCTCACCCGGCGCCCGCTCGAAGGGCTCACCCGCCCGGCGCAGGGCGCACAGGACGTCGAACTCCCCCTCACCGAGGCCGTAACGGTCGTAGACGAGGCCGAGTTCTGCGCCGAGCCGGTCGGCGAGGCGGTGCAATCTGCCGATCACCCCCTGGGGGCCGACATCGAGGTCAGGCCTTTCACGGCGCCACTCTGCCTGGATCCGGGCCACCCGGTCCGGGGGTGGGCCGTGGTCCGCGGACGACACGTTTGCTTCCATGGAAGCTATATTACCTTCCATGGAAGGTAATCTGCGCTGGGTGGCGCTGACGGCAGTGGCGCCGGTGGCCTGGGGGGCCACCTACTTCGTCACCCATGCATTCCTACCGGCGGACCACCCGCTGTACGGGGCCGCCCTACGCGCGCTGCCGGCCGGCCTGGTCCTGCTGGCGCTGTGCCGCCAACGGCCGCGCGGCGCATGGTGGGGGCGGTCCGCCGTGCTCGGGCTGCTCAACGTGAGCGTGTTCTTCTTCCTCGTCTTCACCGCCTCCCAGCTACTGCCGACGAGCGTGGCCTCGACCGTCATGGCGGTCTCCCCCTTGATCATGATGCTCGCCGCCTGGCCCCTGGTCGCCGAGCGGCCCAGCGGCGCCCACCTGGCGGGCGCCGTGATCGGGCTGGGCGGGGTGTGCCTCATGCTGCTCGGGAGCGCGGGCGGGATCAGCGTGCCGGGCGTCCTGGCCTCGGCTGCCGCGGTGTTGGTGTCGTCCGTCGGCCACGTCCTGACCAAGCGGTGGAACACCCGCCCCGCCGACGCCGGAGTGCTCGCCTCGACCGCGTGGCAACTCACCGCCGGGGGCCTGCTCCTGTTGCCGGTGGCCGTAGCCGTGGAGGGCGCCCCGCCACCGGTGTCCCCGTCGACCCTCCTCGCGTTCTGCTACGTCGGCCTGGTCGCCACCGCGCTGGCCTTCGTCGCCTGGTTCGCCGGGCTTCGCCGCCTGCCCGCCGGAACGGTCGGTCTGATCGGGCTGCTCAACCCGGTCACCGGTGTACTGCTCGGGACGGTGGCCGCCGGGGAGGTGCTGACGGGCCGACAGCTGTGTGGGCTGGCACTCGTACTGGGTGGAGTCGCGCTGGGCCGACCCCCGGGCAAGGGCGGACGGACGAGCCGCCGCGACCGGGCGGCTTCCGGCCGGACGCTCCGCAGGATCCGCGTGACCCGGGCCGCCCGCAAGCGGTCACCCTGCTGACCGTACGCCGGCCGCCCGAGCCCGCCGCTCCGCGCCGGCCCCGTCCTTCGCGGCGTCGAGGTTCAGGCGCCAGGAGGGTGCCGATTCCGTATCCGCGTACGCGGACGCGTTCACCGGGTGGCCTTGACCATCGTTTCGATCGCGGGATCGTAGATTTTCGCGTTGCCGTGATCTTTGAACGGTTCGGCGCGCCCGGCGGTGAATTCCGTAGCAAGCCGCTCCTTCTCCTCCTCGTCTGCGGAGCCCGGGGCAGAAAGCTCACGGTCGAGGCGTGCGACAAGGCGAGTGGCGAGGCGAGTTCGTCGAGCTCGGCGCGGTGACGACCGACATCCCTTCATATCGACTGCCTGACGGGCGTTTTCCGGCCATCGTGGCACCATATTTCAAACCGGAATCAATAGTGCGCCGCTACGATTCGATCATGGGACCCCTGAAACCGAATCTCATTGAACTCATAGTCGGCCTCATCACCTTCTCCCTCGTCTTCATCGCTCTGGCCAAAGTCCTCCTTCCGAGGATCAACCAGACCCTGGCCGAGCGTGAAGAGATCACCACGGGCACGCTCGAGCGGGCCGAAACGGTCCAGCGGGAGGCACAGCTCGTTCGCGCCGAGTACCAGGCGGAGCTGAGCGCCGCCCGTCACGAGGCCTCGCAGATCCGCCAGGCCGCACACGAGGAGGGCCTCGCCCTCCTCGCCGCCGTTCGTTCGGAGGGGCAAAGGGCGCGCGAGGAGATGGTCGCCGCCGCCACCGTGCAGTTGGAGGCCGACCGAGTGATCGCCGGGGCGGAGCTCCACGAGCACGTCCTCGGGCTGGCCACCGAGCTGGCCGGGCGGATCGTCGGCGAACCGCTCACCGACGTCGACCGTGCCCGTGCCGTCGCCGACGCGTTCTTCGCCGAGGTGGAGGCCGGTACCAAGGGCTGAGTTCGATCGGGGCGGGCGGGCGCGGGAGTCGAGGTCCGGTACGGGCGCACGCACCGTCCGCCCACCGATCTAGAGTGGGGGGACCGAGCGGAGAGGGTGGCCATGACGAACCGTCACGCAGTGGTGGTCGGAGCCGGAATCGGCGGCCTCACGGCCGCCGTCGCACTGCACCGCCGGGGCTGGCACGTCACCGTCTGCGAGCGCGCCCCCGAACCCCCCGTCACGGGCGCCGGCATCGGCCTCGCCCCCAACGCCCTGCACGCGCTCGACTCCATCGGCGTCGACGTCCCCCGTGCGATCGGCGGTGACGTACCCGCGACGATGGGCGTGCGCCGCCCCGACGGCCGGTGGCTCACCCGGGCCGGCACCGCGGACATGGCGGCCCGCTACGGCACGGCACCCCTCGCCGTCCCGCGCCGGGCCCTCACCGCCACCCTCGCCGCCGCCCTGCCGCCATCGGCCCTTCGTTACGGCACCGAGGTGACCGGCGTCGACGATGCCGAGGGCCGTCCGACCGTCCGTACGGCGGCGGGCCCGGGCCTTTACGCCGATCTGGTCGTCGCCGCCGACGGCATCCACAGTCCGCTGCGGCGCGCGCACTTCCCCGCGCACCCCGGACTGCACTACATCGGCGAGACGGCCTGGCGGACCATCGTGGACGCCCCGGACCTGCGGATACCGGCCATGAGCGAGACGTGGGGGCGGGGGGCGCGGTTCGGGGTGACCCCGCTCGTGGACGGCCGCTACTACCTCTACGCCACCGCGGTCGTCCCCCCGGGCACCCGCTTCGCCGACCCGCGCACCGAGCTGCGGCAGCGCTTCGGCTCGTGGCACGAGCCCATTCCGGCCCTGCTGGACCGCGTCGGGCGCCTCGACGCTGCCGATGTCCTGCGGAACGACCTCTACGATCTGGCCGCCCCGCTCCCGCACCTGCACCACGGCCGGATCGCCTGGCTGGGCGACGCGGCCCACGCCATGGCCCCCAACCTCGGCCAGGGCGGCTGCCAGGCCATCGAGGACGCGGTGGTGCTCGCCCATCTGTTGCCCGCGGCAGAGCGCGGCGCCGGCGGGGACGGCGGGGACGGCGCCGTTGCGGCCGCCCTCGCCGCGTACACCGCCGCTCGCCGCGCCCGCACCGACGCCGTGCGCCTTCGTGCCCGCCGCGTCGGGCGTCTGGGCGTACTGCGCAACCCGGTGGTGGTGGCCGTCCGTGATCTCGCGCTCCGCGTCACCCCGGCCCGGCTGACCCTGCGCGGCATGGACGACCTCTTCAACGGGTTCCGCCTCCCCGCGTAGCGCAGGGGCGGGCCGGTAGGGCGCTCAAGGGGCGGTGCGGGCCGGGAAGGAGAAGCCGTAGCCCTGCTCGGTGAGCCAGGGCAGGTACTTCTTCAGCGCGGCGACGGTCTCGCTGCGGTCGCCGCCGCCGTCGTGGAAGAGGACCGTCGGCTGCTGGGGGAGCTTGCCCTCCACGGTGGCGAGGATGGCCTTCAGGCCCGGCCTGCTCCAGTCCTGGGGGTCGACGCTCCAGCCCAGCGGCCGCATCCCGCTCGCGGCGGCGATCGCGCGGCTGTCGGGGGTGAAGGCTCCGCCCGGCGCGCGGTAGTAGCTGACGGCGACGCCCGGAACGGCCTTCTCGATCATCGCCTTGCCGTCGAGGATCTGCTGCCGCTGGTAGGCGACGGGCTTGTGGTCCATCGTGACGTCGTGGTCGACGGAGTGGTCGCACAGCTGGTGGCCGTCGGCGGCGACCGCACGCACCAGCTCCGGGTACTTCTGCGCCTTGGTACCGATCATGCAGAAGGTGGCCTTGACGTGGTTCTTCCGCAGCGTCTCCAGGACCTGGGGCGTCCAGCGGGGGTCCGGGCCGTCGTCGATGGTGATCGCGACCTGGCGGCCCGTGCCCTGCGCCAGCCGGGATATCCCCACGGGGACCCCGGAGGCTCCCTGGGCGGCGTGCTGGGCGGCGCCTGCGGATCCGGCCGGTGCGGAGTGGCCGACGGGGGGTGCGTCCGGGGTGCGGACCGCCGACCCGTCGGTGGCGGCGTACGCCGGGGTACCGGCAGCCGCCAGGAGGCCGAGGAGGGCGGCCGCAGCGACGTACCCCGCCCGTCGACGACGTGCGGAACTGGTGGTGATGCGCATGGACGTGCTCTTCCTTTGCCCTCAGCCCCCGGATCTCGCTGGTCGGTCCAGGCTAGGTCATCCGTTCGGAGCCCCTCCTCGACCAAATGGCCCGTTTTGTGTGCTTCAGCGCACACGGATCCCCCGGCGAGGGACCGACGACCTCGCAGCGCCAACGGCCGTGGCGGCTCCCGTGGTGCCGCGCCGCGTGTGAGCAGTGTCACGACCCGCCGACGCTGCGGCGGCGCGCGGACCGCCGCCCGCTCCCGCAGCGCGGCGGCCCGCAGCGGCGGCCCCCGGCCTACGGCGCCGTCGCGGCTCCCCAGTACTTCCTGACGAGCGCGTACGAGGCGATGCGGTCAGCGAGGTCGTAAACGGGCGTGGCCAGCATCAGCTCGTCCGCCCCGGTCTCGGCGACCAGGCGTGCGAGCCGCTGCACGACGGTCTCGGGCGTGCCGACGGCCTGCTGGGCGCGGAAGCCCGCCAGCGCCTGCCGCTCGGGCTCCGTGAAGGCGTGGGCGGCCGCCTGCACGGGGGTGGGGAAGGGCGTCTGGCTCTCCCCCTTCAGCAGCCCGGCCTTGACGACGTTCATCGGCCCCGCACGCCGGACCGCTTCCTCCTCCGTCTCCGCGCACACCGTCTCCACGCACAGCAGCACCCGGGGCCGCTCGCACCAGCGGGACGGGGAGAACGCCGACCGGTAGTGCTCGAGAACCGCAAGGGTGTTGTCCGGCCTGATGTGGTGCGCGACCGCGACCGGCAGGCCGAGTTCCGCGGCGAGCGCGGCCCCCGCGGTACTGGAGACCAGTAGCCACGGCTCCGGCAGCGGACCCAGTGCCACCTCGTCCACCAGGAACGAAAGGATCGCGGCCACGTCGGTCCGGTACTCGGCGTCCGTCGCCGGGTCGGCACCGCGGCGCAGTGCCCGCGCGGTGGCGTCGTCGAACGTGCCGGGACCGCGGCCGATGCCCAGGTCGATGCGGTCCTCGTGCAGGGCGGCCAGCGTGCCGAACTGCTCCGCCAGCGTGATGGGGGCGTGGTTGGGGGCCAGTACCCCGCCCGAACCGAGACGGATGGCCGAGGTCGACGCGGCCGCGTGCGCCGTCAGGACGACCGGCGGGAACGCGCCGATCGCGGGAGAGTGGTGGTGCTCCGCGTACCAGATGCGGTGGTAGCCGAGGTCCTCCAGTCCTTGGGCGAAGGCCGTGGTGTCCCGCAGGGTGTCCGCGGCTCGGGTGCCGGTTTGCACCATCGCGACTTCCAGCGCTGAAAGGGGTATGTCGAGCATGACGTCAGCATAGGGAGCACGGGTGGCGACACGGGCAAGCGTGATCGTTTTCGCGCCACGCCGCCGCGCCGCCACAACCGGAGTCGCTACAACCGGAGTCGCCGCAACCGGACCCGTTACTGCGGTTCAGTGCCCCTTGAGCAGGGCGCAGACGAAGTTCTCCTGCACGGTGCGCAGTCGGGCCAGCAGCGCGGGCTTGTTCCCCTTGCTGGTCTGGGTGTTGATCGAGAAGGTCAGCGATCGGGTGCCGTCGGGCGTGGTGGCGGCGAGTTGGGTGTACCCGGGGAAGTTCCCGGTGTGGCCGTAGAGCACTCCGCAGCGGGTGGTGTACTGGAAGATCGCCAGCCCGGCGGCGTTGGTGCCGGGGCCGGCCGGTTCCGAGGAGTCGCCGGGCCGGAAGGTCAGCTGCTCCTTGCGGGTCTGCGGCGACAGCAGGGCGGGACCGCCGTAGGCGCGGATGAAGGTGCCCAGTTCCCTGGGGGTGGAGACGATCCCGCCGGAGGCCCAGACACCGGAGGCGCCCACGGCCTCGCTGATGTCCTCCGGTTCGGCCGGCGGCTGGACGTCGTAGCCGTGCAGGTAGGGACGCGGGAGCCGGTAGCCCAGGGGCAGGCTGGTGCGGCGCAGCCCCAGCGGTCGGTACACGAGCTCCCTGAGGAGGTCTTCGTAGCTGCGGTGGGTGACGGCCTCGGCCATCAGCGCGACGGCGATGTTGTCCGAGTTGGAGTACTCGTACAGGGAGCCGGGGACGAAGCGCAGCGGCTCGTCGGCCACGAAGTCGAGGAGGGTGCGCGGGTCGAACACGTGGCGCGGGTCGGCGGTGAGGATCTCCAGGAATCCGGGGTCGGCCGAGTAGTCCGGCAGGCCGCTCGTGTGCTGGAGGAGCTGGCGCAGTGTCACCGCGTGCCAGGCCGCGGGCTGGTCGGGGAGGCGCTCGCCGATGGTGTCGTCGAGGGAGAGCAGGCCCTGGTCGACGAGCCGGAGGGCAACGGCCCCGCTGAACGCCTTGGCGATGCTGGCGATGCGCATGTGGTCGTCGGGGTGCGGTGGGCGGCCGGTCTGGATGTCGCCGACCCCCGCCGTGTACACCTCCGTACGGTCGCCCCGGGTGAGCATGGCGATCGCCCCGGGTGGGCCGTCCTCCTGGGCGACCAGCCGGTCGAGCTGCCGCTGGAGGCCCTTGTCGTGGCGTTGGCGGCCGTCGCCCGGTTGCGGGTCGCCGGCCGCCTGTGCGGGCTGCAGCAGCCCTCCGACCGCGGTGGCGGTCAGGACGGCGGCGGACAGCCCGGTGCGGAGACGGCTCCGGCGGGCGCGGGCACGGTCGCGGTCGCGGTCGCGGACACGGGTCGGCATGTGCGTGGCTCCTCATCTGCGCGGGGACGGCCGGGACGGGCGGCGCCCGGCCCGGCCCAGCAGTAGCAGCACGAGCGGCCCGCCGCGCCCGAGGCGCGCGCCACGACCCCCCGGTTGGCCGTGCAAGTCGCCGTCGGACTCAGCCGACGTACCGGACCCGGGTCTCCGCACCGAACGCCCCCGGGTTCTGTTTCCGGTTGGGACCACGAAGCGGGCCGGCAGTCGGTGGTCCACGGTGGCGATGGCGCGTGGTGGAGCGTGGCCCGGCAGGTCCTGCCCCAGACCGGTGAAACGGACCGGTGAAACGGACCGGTGGAGCCTGTTCGGTGCGAGGTGCACGAGGCAACCGCTTCCCGCCCCCGCAGGGGTGGTCCCTGCGTGAACCGCCCCCGTCGGACGGACGACTTCCGGGCAAGGTCATAATCTCGCCATGAACATGCTTGTCGTGCGGGCGTGCTTGGCAGCCCTGCTCGTGGGAACCGGTCTGAGCGGGTGTTCCTTCCTCCACCCCGAGACGTGTGAGGGAACAGCGGCGGCCGTGACCGAGCTCGACCAGCTGCCCACGCTGGAGCTGCGTCCGAAGGGGGCGGTGGCCGTGGACGGCGCCCCATGGTCCGGGGCCCACTGCGTCGACGACACCGCGGGCGCCTGGCTCACCGCGGAGCGGTTCTACGCGTACCACGGGACCAGGGACGAAGTGTTGAAGTACTACGGCCGGGAGGCGTCGGCGGCGGGATGGCGTCCGGTGAACGACCTGGACATGGGGTCCGACCGCGGGTTCGTCGTCTTCTGCTTCGAATCCGCCGATCGGCCGAGCATGACCCTCGCCTTCACCTCACCCGAGACGCTCCGCGAGTCCTACGGGGCGGAACCGCATCCGGCGGAGCTGCTCGGAGTGGACGCCAGGACCTGGTACACGTGGTCCACCGAGGCGGACTCCAACGGTTCGCGCATGGACTGCTACTGAGCTGCCGCAGGTGGATGGGCATGGACGCCCGTGGCGTGACCTGCCCGAGCGGTACGGGCCGTGGCAGACCGTCTGGTCGCACGCCGCCGCGGACTACCACGGAGTCGTCGAAATCCGGGATCAAGAGTGACAGGGCGGCTCCTGGTGCTCCTGGCACCCCTGGCGCGCGGATGGCGGAACACCGCAGTCGATACCCCCCGGGGCGCGCCGCGCACGCCCCGGACAGCCGTGTGTCAGCTCGGGCGCTCGTAGTTGGTCAGGACGCAGCCCTCGACCTGGGACTTCTCCAGCCGGTAGCCGGCCGGCGCGGTGAAGCCGGTCTCGCAGTTCAGGTACAGGAACTGGAGCTGGTACAGCCCTCGGCGGACGTTCGCGTTGTTGGTCTCCACGGCGATGTTCGTGCCGACCAGCAGCTTGCTCGCAGTGGCCTTGAGGCGCCCGTCGTCCTTCAGGTCGGCCAGTTGCGCCGCCTTGGCCTTGGTCTGGAGGGTCTTCATGTCGGAGACGGTGTCCAGCCAGTTCAGGTTGTGCGCGCGCTGCTCCCCGCCGAGCTGGCCGCAGACCGCTCGCTGCTTGACGCCCCAAGCGCTCGCGGGGCCGTCGACGACCGGCATGTAGTCGATCGACCGTACCTGCTCGTCGGTGACCTCCATGCTCGTGCAGTCGACCGTGTGCGGGCTGACGAGCTTCTTCAGCTCGTCGATGCTGCCGGCGCTCGGCAGGCCCGGGCTGCCGGTGGACGGCTGGCCCGGCTTCGCGGCTCCCTCGGTGGAGGGGTCGCGGACCGCCCCGCGGTGGGGGCTGCCCTGGCCGTCGGGGCTGTTGACGTAGTCGGTGAGGAAGCAGCCCTCTACCAGGGCCTGCTCCTTCTTGAACCCCTCCGGGACGAACACGTGGGGGTTGCAGCTCAGGATGCGCAGGTCGGAGTTGGGCGGGTCGACCAGGGACACGGCGGTGGCGGTCTTGAGCGCGGTCAGGGCGAAGGTCTTGCCCACGACCGTGCGGCTGGCGAGGTCGGTGTCGCCCCGGCCCTCGGCGAGCAGCTTCGCGGCGTGGTCCTTGGCGGCCTGCTGGAAGGCCTTCATGTCCGGGGTCAGGAAGAGGACGATCTCGCCCCGCGCCTTCTTGTCCGTGCAGACGCCGCGCTCCGTGATGCCCCAGTCCCCGGCGCCGATGAACCCGCTCAGCGGCACCCGACTGTCGTTCGGGTCGGTGCTGAGGTTCTCGCAGGACGTGTACTGCTGTACGTGGGCCTGCGCCCCGGCCAGCGTGGCGGGCGCGGCGCCGGCGGGCGTGGGGGAGGCGGGGGCGGCGCCCCGAGCGCTCGCGGAGGGGCTCGCGGCGGGCGGGCCAGGCTTGGGGGAGTCCTCGCAGGCGGTGGCGAGGGTGGTGAGCGCGGCGAGGGCCGCGGTCGCGGCGGATATCCGCTGGAGGCGCATGGGGGTCTTCCGTCGGCTGGTCACGGCACGGGGGGGGTGGCATGCCCATGCTAAGGCCATCTGTCTCAAAATTGATCTTGGGGCAGGTCGAGGCGAGTTGACGGAGGCGGCGCGGGAGTGGATGGAGCCCTTGTTACCGATCAACCGTGCTCACCAGCACGTCGCCGGCGCACGTGAAAGGGGGCTGCGGACCCCCGGACGGCATCGGCCTCGCGGTCCGGCCGACGTGCTCGGGCTACGCCGGTGGCACGGCCCGGAGGTGCTGGGCGGCCTGGGCGGCGGTGTAGGCGGAGGCGAACGTGAACGCGCTCGGGGAAGGCCCGTGCACCCGCAGGTCGGCCAGCCGCTCCAGGGCCTCGGCGACGGTCGGCCGGTGCCCGGCGGGGACCCACCAGAGCACCAGGTGCGCCTGGACGTGCCGCTCGAACCATTCGCGGCGCCGGCGCATCACTTCCAGGTGCCCGCTGCGGTAGGAGAAGTCCCACAGGGCCTCCTGGGTCTGCCACACCGACAGGTTGACGACGACGTCCTCCCCCGCCGGGCGCAGGCCCGTGGCGTCGGCCGCACCCTCCTCGACGAGGCGCCACACGAAGCCGGGCGCGCCGTCGGCGGCGGCGTTGACCGGGTCGAGCATCTCGACGAACGGCGCCATGCGCGGGTCGTCGAAGGGGTGGAGGAGCGTCGCGACGTTGAGTTGGGCGAGGTGGCTGGCATGCGCGGGTGCGGTCATGCCCTCATCCCAGCACGACCCCCTTTCTATGTCAATGATCATTGCTTTTAGAACTCTCGATCACCACGCAGCATTCCCCGGGCCGGGCGTCCATGCGGGGGCGCACGGGACCATCCGTACCGAACAGTCCTTCCAGCAACGCGAGGTTCATGCCGCAGACGAGCGGCGGGAAGTGTTCGGCGACGGCGTGGAAGGGGCAGTTGCGCATGCGGACGACGCGCGCGGCCGCCCCGGTCATCGCCCCCGCGCCTGCGTCGTCCCGGGCACCCTCCGCGCCCTCGCCGCCTTCCAGGTACGGTTCGTAGCCGCGGTCGGCCAGCATCGCCACGACCTCTTCCAGTCCGGCACAGGGCGCCGCCGAACCCCGCAGGGCCTCGCCCCTGCGGCCCGCGGCCGCGCGCAGCACCGCGTCCAGCCCCGCCTGCTCGGCGGCCTCGGCGAGCAACTCGGCGGCGGTGAGGTAGTCGCGGGCGGGCAAGGACACCGACCGCTCGGCCCGCGCCCGCGTGTACACCTTGGCCGGCCGGCCGGCCCCCGGACCCGAGCGGCCCGTCAGGCGGCGGCTGCCGCTCTCCAACAGTCCAGCCTCGGTCAGCCTGTCCAGGTGGTGCGCAGCGAGCGTGCGCGCCACCCCGGCCGCCTCGGCGGCCTCGTTGCGACCGACCTCCCGACCCTGTGCCGCCACGTACTCGTACAGGCGGCGCCGCACCGGATCCTGCAACATCGCGATCGCATCGATATCGTTCACGCGACCATTCTAGGAGCAATGCAGATTGGAAATAGAAAGGCGAGACCCACCGCCGTCGGTACCTCCGCCGACGGTCAGCCGGACCGGCGCCGTCGCCGGTGGTCGCGGCAGTCGCAGGCCCGTGGCGCCGGGCGTGATCGAGCCGAGGACGCTCGCGTGCCGGGCGCCCGTGCACGCGGGGACGGTGCCCGGCAGACCGTGCACGGTGAGCCAGCCCAGAACGGCGAAGGCGTACGCCTCCTTCGCCCCCGCGGGCAGGCCGAGTTCGTCCGAGGACCGCACCACGCACCGACCGACCCCGCCTGCCCCACCGACCCTGCCGGCCCCGCCGATCCCACCCAGCTCTTCCCGCAGCCAGTCCATCAGCACCGGGTTGCGCGTTCCCCCGCCCGACGCGATCACCTCGGTGGCACCGAAGGGCCGGATCGCGTCGGCGACGGTCCGGGCCGTGAGCCGGGTCAGCGTGGCGACGACGTCCTCGACGGGCAGCGGCGCGCACGAGTCCAGCGCCGTGCGCAGATACGGCAGGTGGAAGTGTTCCTTGCCCGTCGTCTTCGGCGCGGGACGGGCGTAGTACGGGTCGTCCAGCAACCTGCGCAGCAGCGGCGGGTGGACCGCGCCCCGCGCCGCGAGCGCCCCGCCCGCGTCCATCGTGTACGCCCCGCCCGAGGCGTCCCGCCCGGCCAGGGCCCGCACTGCCGCGTCGATCAGCGCGTTGGCGGGTCCGGTGTCGAAGGCCAGCGGTTCTCCTCCGCTCCCGTCCGCCACGCCCGGTACGACCGTGACGTTCCCGATCCCGCCCAGGTTGAGTGCGACCGGCACCCCGGGGCGTCCCCGCAGCCACATCACGTCGACGATGCTGACCAGCGGCGCCCCCTGTCCCCCGGCCGCCACATCACGGGTGCGGAAGCCGGAGACGACGGGCCGGCCGGTCGCCTCGGCGATCCAGGCCGCCTCGCCGATCTGGAGCGTGCCGTGCACCCTGCCGTCCTCGGCCCAGTGGAAAACCGTCTGCCCGTGCGACGCCACCAGGTCGGCCCGTCCGCCGCACAGTTCCTCGTCCGCCCGCACCGCCGCCGCCGCGAAGGCCCGTCCGATGCGGGTGTCGAGCCGGCACACCGTGGCCAGGTCCGCCCCGGCGGGCGGCAGGGCCCCGGCCAGGTCCGCCCGCAGGGCGTCGTCGTAGGCCGTGCTGATCATCCCCAGGGGCGTGAACACCAGTGTGTCGTCGTGGAGGGAGAGGTCGGCGGCGGCCGCGTCGATCGCGTCGTACGACGTGCCGGACATCAGCCCGACCACGCGCAGGGTGCTCATCGCAGCGCCCAATGGTGGTCGTCGCCGCGCAGCGTCAGCAGCGCGGCGACGCTGACCGCGCAGGTCGCCGCGGCGTAGTAGCCGGGGACGTCGACGTTCCCGGTCCGCTCGATCACCTCGGTGATGATCAGTCCCGCACAGCCCGAGAACACAGCGTTGGACAGCGCGTACGCCAGTCCGAGCCCGGTGCAGCGCACCCTGGCCGGGAACATCTCGGCCAGCATCGCGGGCCCCGGACCCGCCATCAGGCCGACGCCGGCGCCCGCGGCGAACAGCGCCGCTCCCTTCGTGTGCGCCGACCCGGCGGGGTCCTGCACCAGGTGCAGCAGCGGGAGGGCGAACACGGCCACCAGCAGGGCACCCGCCACCATCACCGTCCGCCGCCCGATCCGGTCGCTCAGCCGGCCGGCGGGCAGGACCGACGCGGCGAACCCCAGGTTGGCCAGGACGGTGCCGAGCAGTGCCTGCTGGAAGGTGGTACCGAGTGTGCTCTGCAAGTAGGAGGGCATGACCACCAGGAAGGTGTATCCGGCGGCCGACCAGCCCATCATCCGCCCGATGCCCAGGACCACGGCCCGGACCGTCTCCCCTGGGCGCGGCACGGGGCGCGGCCGGGAGCGGGGCCCGGTCCGGTGTTCGGGTCGGCGTTCGGGTCGGTGTTCGGGTCCGAGGGCGTGGGGCTCGTCCGGGGGCGGTCCCACGGTGCGGGGCTCGTCCGGGGGCAGCCGCAACCGCAGCCGCAGTGCGACGAGCCCCAGCGGCACGGTCAGCAGGAACGGCACCCGCCAGCCCCACCCGTGCAGCTGCGACGCGGTCAGTGCGCTCGCCAGGACCACCGCCACGGCGGCGCCCGCGAGCAGGCCGAGCGCGACCGTGAACGACTGCCAGGCCCCGTACCGGCCCCGGCGGCCCGGTGGTGCGCATTCCGTCATGACCGAGACCGCCCCGCCGAACTCCCCGCCGGCCGAGAGCCCTTGCAGGATCCGCAGCAGCGTCAGGAGCCACGGCGCGGCCGCGCCGATCGAGGCGTACGTCGGCAACAGACCGATCATTGCCGTGGCTCCGGTCATCAGACAGACGACCACGACGAGCGCGGGCCGCCGGCCCACCCGGTCGCCGAACCGCCCGAACACTGCTGCCCCGACCGGCCGGAAGAAGAACGCCAGGGCGAACGACGCGTACGCCTTGACGAGCCCCTCCACCTCGCTGCCGCCCTCGGGAGTGAAGAACTGCGCCGCGATGACGCTGGCGAAGTAGCCGTAGATCCCGAACTCGTACCACTCGATGAAGTTGCCGACGGATCCCGCCACCAGCGCCCGGCGCGCGCCGTCCGGCCGGACCGCCGCAGGGGGCCGCACCGGACCGGGGACGGGTGTGGTCATGGATCAAGCGTGCTGACCGCGGGGCGGCTCCACAAGTGCCGTCCGCCATCTGCCGTACTCCCCACACCGCACACCGCCCACCGCCCCGTCCCGGACTCAGGCGCGCCGGGCGCCCACCAGCCGGAAGGCGGCGAACAGGGCGACGCCGGCCACGGCCAGGACCAGCGAGCTCTCGATGAGCTGCGTCGGCCAGTAGTGCGAGACCGGGTGGAACTCCGCGTACCAGCCGGTGACGTCCAGGTCCGCCGGGCAGGTGCTCAGGTGGTGGGTCCGCTCGAAGCACGCGTACTCGGGAAGGCGCTCCCCCGTGGAGGTGAGCAGCCCCGTGTCCATCATCAAGGAGTCGCCGGGGATCAGCTTCGCGAGGTTCCCCTGGAGCGGCATCGTGCCCGTCTCCACGGGGAGGATCGACCACCGCAGCGCGCCGACGCCCAGCAGCACCAGGCCGGTGAGCAATCCGGTGAGCGCCATGGCCACCAGCGTCCGCCGGACCAGCTGGCCCACGAGCACGCCGAGGGCCACGCCGAGCAGGCAGTAGGCGGCGAGTACCGGGCCGGTGGCTTCGTACGTTCCCCGGTCCGCCCAATGGAGTTGGTAGGTGCCGGCCATCCGCGCCCAGCCGATGCGGTAGACCCCGACGAGGGCGACCGCGCCGAGCACCGACGCGGCTGCCGCCACCACGACCTTCGAGCCGAGCCAGGCCTTCGGGGTGGTCGACTGGGTGAGGGCGAGCCGCCAGGTGCCGCTCTCCAACTCGCGGGCCGTCATGGGGCCGGCCACGAAGGCCCCCACCAGTGACGGCAGGAACAGCAGGCCCGTACCGGCGTACTGCACACAGAGCCGCAGCAGCAGGTAGCCGTCGTTCGTCCACGCCGCGCCCACCTGGTCCGAGGACGAATCCCCGGCCCAGGAACGCAGGGCGACCATGGCGGCGAGGCAGACGGCCACGACGACGGGCAACGCCCACAGCACGTGCCGGTGCTGGCGGACGGCGACCCAGTACGGGCCCCTCAGTGTCGTGCCGCTCATGCCCGCGCCCCCGAGGTGGTGAGGGAGTCCTGGCCGGTGAAGGACGGGGCATCGGGGGAACGCAGATGGGCGAGCAGGATTTCCTCCAGGGTCGGGTGCTCCGTCTGCCAGACCCCGTTGTCGACGGGCTCTTGCAGCCGCACGAGGGCGGTGAGCTGGCGGCCGGTCGTACGAGACTCGACGACGGTGTGGGCGGAGAGTCGAGCGGAGGCGGCGGCGGGGCCGGTGAGCAGTCGGTGGACCGCGACGACCTCGTCGATGGGGCCGCTCAGGCGGATCCGGCCGCGGTCGACGAGCAGGAGGTGGTCGCAGGCGCCCTCCAGCTCGGTCAGGATGTGCGAGGACATCACCAGGGAGGTGCCGTTGTCTGCGGCGTCGGCCATCAGGGTGCCCATGAGCTCGCGCCGGGCGAGCGGGTCGAGGTCGGCCATCGGCTCGTCGAGCAGCAGCAGGTCGGGGCGCTTGCCGAGGGCCAGGGCCAGCGCGACGCGGGTGCGCTGCCCGCCGGAGAGGCTGCGGACCTTGGTACGCGGGTCGAGTTCCCCGGCCTCGACGATCCGCTGCGCCGTCGCCGCGTCCCAGCGCCCCGGGTTGAGCTCGCGGCCCATCCGCAGGGTCTCGGCGACGGTGAACTGCGGATAGAGGGGCTTGTTCTGTCCGACGTACGCGAGCTTCTCGCGCGGCACGGTGCGCAGGGTGCCCTCCGTGGGGAGCGCGAGGCCGGCGGCGAGGCCCAAGAGGGTCGATTTCCCGGCGCCGTTGGGCCCGACGAGCGCGCACACCCGGCCTGCGGGGAGGCGGAAGGAGCAGTCGCGCAGCGCCCAACCTCCCCGGCGTCCGTGGCGCAGTCCGAGGCCTTCGGCCTCGATCACGGTTTCCGTCATGCTTCGCCGTCCCCCTTGAAGTGTCGTTCCAGTACGGATGTGAAGAGTGCGGCCACGTCGTCGCGCTCCAAACCGGCGTCCCGGGCCCGCCGGGCCCAGTCGGTGAGTTCGGCGTGCAACGGGGACTCGGCCGGGGCGCTGCCCAAGGACTTGCGGATGAAGGTGCCCATCCCCCGCTTCGCCTCGACGAGGCCTTCGCGTTCCAGTTCGCGATAGGCCTTGAGGACGGTGTTCGGGTTGATCGCGGTGGCTTCCACGACCTCTCGCGCCGTCGGCAGCTTGTCGCCCGGCTCCAGCAGGCCCAGACGCAGGGCCTGCTTGGTCTGCTGGACGATCTGCACGTACGTGGCGATGCCGCTGCGCCGGTCGATGCGGTATTCCAGCACGCCTTGCACCACCCTTTCACTAGATAAGTAGTGAAAGGGTGGTGCAGGGATGGGGTCGGTGTCAACTCAACTTGGATCGGCGCTGGTTGCAGCGTGTTGCAACACCCGGCCGTCCTCGTTCCGCCGGAACGCCCGTCCGGCATCCGGCATCCGCCTCGACCTCGACCTCAGCCCCTTCTCACGGCCGTTCGGCGCGCTCGTTCCTCGGCTCGTCCTTCAGCCACAGCGGGTGCTCCCGCTCCGCCCAGGGGCGCTCGACGGACCCGGTGCGCATGCCCCTGCGTGCCTCCGGGTCGGCGAGCGCCATCCTGATGTGCCCGGCCAGTACCACCCCTACGGCCAGGGCCAGCCAGTCGTGCACGAAGGTGGCACTGGTGCGCCAGATCAGCGGTGTCAGATGGGTGAACCACATCAGCAGACCGGTCGCCAGCATCACCAGGACAGCACCTGCGGTCCACGACGCGTAGAGCTTCTGACCGGCGTTGAACTTCCCCGCGGGCCGGGACGCGCGCCGGCGGTCGCGTCCGCGCACCGCGCGCAGCCACCTCCTGTCGTGCGGTCCGAAGCGGTTCAACCTGCGCAGATCGGCCCGGAAGGCGGGAGAGGCGAGACCGATCAGGAACGGCACGGGCAGCAGGATGCCGGCCCATTCGTGGACCGTCACCACGAGAGCCCTGCGGCCGACCAGTTCGGCGAACTGCGGTACGTACAGAGCGGCGGCGGTCGCCACGCACAGCAGGGTCAGTGCGGCGGTCGTGCGGTGGACCCAGCGCTCGGCACGGGTGAACCGGACGACCCGTCGGGCCGGTTCAGACGGTGGAGGTGTCACTGCGCCCGTTGGACCCTCCGACCCAGGCGTCGACGTCATAGCCCCGCTCCTCCCAGTAACCGGGCCGCACCTCGGACGTGACGGTGATCCCGGACAGCCATTTCGCCGACTTGTAGAAGTACATCGGCGCGACGTAGAGCCGGACCGGGCCGCCGTGCGCGTGGCTGACCGGCTCGTCCTGCATCTGCAGACAGACCAGCACGTCGTCGCGCCGGGCCTGCGGGAGCGTGAGGCTCTCGCTGTACGCACCGTCGAAGCAGGTGAAGCGGACCGCCTTGGCCTCGGGACCGACTCCGGCGGCGTCCAGCAACAGGGACAGCCTGACGCCGGCGAAGGGGGTCTCGGGGACCCGCCAGCCGGTGACGCACTGCACGTCCCGCACCACCCGGTGCTGCGGCAGGGCGCGCAGGGCGTCGAGGGTGTACGTCGCGGGGCGCT
The DNA here is from genome assembly GCF_044756625.1 of Streptomyces sp. NPDC091682. NCBI lineage: Bacteria > Bacillati > Actinomycetota > Actinomycetes > Kitasatosporales > Streptomycetaceae > Streptomyces > Streptomyces sp. NPDC091682. The sequence continues at coordinate 345,168 of NZ_JBIVTH010000001.1, forward strand.
CGACCAGACCGTCCACGGTGAGCCGGTAGTCCTGCTCGTTCTTCCGCGGTACGGAGGCGGCGACCGAGTAGTAGCGGAAGCCACCTCCGTTGGGGAGCAGCCCGGTGAGCCCGGTCGGGTCCTTGTCCGAGGCGGCCCCGAGGAAGGCCTCGATCCCGCGCTGTACGTACGGTGCGGCCACGAGGCCCCCGGCGCCGAGCCCGAGCATGCCGAGCACCAGACGGCGACCGACGGGGGTTCCCTCGAAGTCGGAGTGGTCTGTCGTCACCCTTCGATTCCAGCACCCCGGGGTAGTGGAATCCAGGCGGACCGGCGGAACGTCAGACTTCCGTCACAGATCGTCCCGGTCGCGCATCGCCCGCCCCCGGCACCGGTCGGCCCGCACCGGTCCCGGCCCGCACCGGTCCCGGCCCGCACCGCTCCTGGCAGGCGCCCTACCGGGCCGGGCGGGTTTCGGGCAGGATGACCCGGCGCACCGGAGGACACCCGCGGCGGTGGCCACCGCCCGGTCCCGACCGTGATCCGGAGGTCCCAGTGGCTCGGCTCGACGACCAGGCGCGGCGTGACGAGCTGTACCGCGACCCCTATCCGCTCTACGACCGTGCGCGCCGGGCCGAGGGGCTGATGTACGTCCCCGAGTTCGACGCGTGGTTGGTGGCGCGCGACCAGGACGTACGGGAGGTGCTGCTGCGCACGGAGGACTTCTCCTCGGCCAACGCCCTGCTGCCGGACATGCCGCTCTCGGAGGCGGCGCTCGGCGTCCTGCCGCGGGGGTTCGGGCCCCGGCCCACCGTCGTGTCCAGTGACGGCGCGGCCCACCGGCGGCACCGCGCCCCGCTGAACCGGGGGCTGTCCGCCGCCCGGGTGGCAGCGCTGCTGCCGTACGCCCGCACGTGCGCGGAGGAACTGGTCGACGGCTTCGCGGCGGACGGGTCCGCGGAGTTGGTGGAGGCGTACGCCAGCCGGTTGCCCGGGATGGTGGTCGGACGGCTGATCGGACTGGACCCCGCCGACGTGCCCGCGGCCGTGCACGGCGGCTACCGGGCCGAGGAGCTGCTGTTCCGCCCGCTGTCGCCGGAGGGGCAGGTGGCCGCGGCCGAGGACGTGGTCGCGCTCCAGCACCTGCTCGACGGGTACGTCCGCGAGCGGCGCGAGCGCCCCCGGGGCGACATGTGCTCGACCATGGTGGCCGCCCTGGCCCCCGGTGACGCCGAGCTCACCCTCGAACAGCGCCACGAGCTGGTGACGAGCCTGCAGAACCTGCTGATCGCCGGATTCCTCACGACGAGCGCCCTCATCGGCACGATGCTGCTGCACCTGCTCGGCGACCGGCGGCAGTGGCGGGCGCTCCGCGCCGATCCGTCCCTGGTCCCGGCGGCGGTGGAGGAGGCCGTCCGCCACGACACGGCCATCCAGGCCTTCCGGCGGACCACGACCCGGCCGGTGACGCTCGCCGGGACGAAGCTGCCCGCGGCGTCCACCGTGCTGGTGGCGTTCGGCTCGGCCAACCGCGACGAACGACGGTACGAGCGGGCCGGGGAGTTCGACATCACCCGGCCGGGGAACCGGCAGCACCTCGCCTTCGGGTACGGGACCCACGGCTGCCCGGGATCCCAACTGGCCCGCGATCAGCTCCGCCTGACCCTCGAGCTGTTCGTCCGTCGCATGCCGGAGCTGCGGCTGGACCGGGACCGCCCGCGGCCGCAGATGCGCCCCACGCTGATCCACCGCTCACCGCAGGCCCTGTACGTCACCTGGTAGCGCGGCGGCCGTCCACCCCGTCGAGCGGCGCCGCGCGCGGGTGGGGGATGAGGGCGGGCCCGGCCGCTCGTTGCGGGTTGTTGCCGGCGTGTGGCGGTTCCGTGGCGGGGTTCGCCGGCCCCTGGTCTGGTCGTCCCGGGGTACCTAGCATCCCCGACACGGCAACGGTGTCGCCCGCCGCACCGAGCCCCGTGACCGCGTACCGCGTACCGCGGAGCCCCTTCTCCCGCCCCCTCTGCCAAGGACCAGGTCCGCCATGAGCGTTCCCGCCCGCCTCGACGTCAGCCAGGCGCACCCACGGCTGTCCGAGCTGACCGTCGTCGACGTCCGGACTCCGGCCGAGTTCGCGTCCGGCCACCTGCCCGACGCCGTCAACGTCCCCCTCGACCGACTCACACGGAGCCTGCCCGAGCTGCGGAGTGCCGCCGAACACAGGCCCCTGCTCGTGGTGTGCGCCTCCGGTGCCCGTGCGGAGAACGCCGCCGGGACCCTGGTCTCCCGTGGCATCCCCGCGTCGAGCCTCAGGGGCGGCACCCAGGCCTGGACCGCCGAGGGCCACGTCCTGCAGCATCCCGACGGGTCCCGGACGCGGGCCGTCTGGGCGATGGAACGCCAGGCCCGCTTCACCGCGGGCGTCGGCGTGCTGCTCGGCCTGGCCCTCGGGCTGCTCCTCCACCCCGCCCTCGCGCTGCTGTCCGCGGCGATCGGGGGCGGCCTGGTCTTCTCCGCGCTCACCGACACCTGCGGCATGGCGGTCGTCCTCGGCAGGCTGCCCTTCAACCGCCGCGGGGCCGGGAGCCACCCATGAGCACGCCCCGCCGCGCCGCGCTGCGCCGCGCCGCGCCGAAACCGACACCGAGACCGAGACCGGCGGGGCAACCCGACAGGGGCTCACGACGTCCTCACCTACAGGACGCGCCGCCCGAGAGACGGTGCGTGTACCGCTGAGAGGACCACGTGATGAGTGAGAAGGCCCGGCGCCTGTTCGACGCCCTCGACCTCGACCAGGACGGGACCCTGACCCGCGCCGAGGTCATCGGCGCCCTGCGCTCCAAGGGGCCGACCCTCGCGGCGCAGGGAGCCATCCCCTTCTGGGGCGTCGGGGACACCCACGACTCCTCGGCACTGTTCGACGCGGCCGACCAGAACGGCGACCGCGTGCTGACGTTCGAGGAATTCGCGGCCGTGGTCAACCGACGCTTCGGCTGGTAACGGCGGAGTCGCCGCCCTGCCGGTGCGCACCGAGCCGCTGCCGACCGTCGGCGTCGCCGAGGCAATCGGGTTCATCACCGTCGGCCTGACGGTCTGGCGCAATGCCGAGGCGGACACTGCCGAACCCAGGGTTGATGAGGGAGAAATCGCCAACACCTGTGGCTCAAGCGTTCCATAGACTCTCCGGATGACCAGCCGTCTTCTCCGTCTCACCGTCCTGGGATCCGCGACGCCCTATGCGAGCGTGGACAACCCTTGCTCTGGCTATTTGGTGTCCAGCGGAGACACTCGGGTGTGGATGGACGCGGGCAGCGGGACGCTGGCGCAGCTGCAGCGGCATGTCCGGCTCGATGAGGTGGATGCAATCTGGATCTCGCATCTGCATGCCGATCACAGCGCGGACCTGCTCACCGCCTACTACGCGGCGCTCTTTTCGGATATTCGGCTCGCCGCGCCCATCCCCCTGTACGGGCCGCCGGGCATCGCCAACCGGCTCGCCCACTTCCTCACCAACACCTCGACGCGTAGCCCGGTCGAGTCCGCCTTCTCCGTCCATGAACTGGATGACGGGCACCAGACGCGCGTCGGCGCGCTCACCATGACCAGCCGGGCAGTGGCGCACGGCGTCCCGGCCTTCGCCGTACGCATCGAGGCCGAGGGCCGATCGCTGGTCTACTCCGGGGACACAGCACCGTGCGCGAACCTCACGCGGCTGGCCGAGGGATGCAACGTGCTGCTCTGCGAGGCCGACAGCGCCCAGGCGCCGACCGTAGGCGAAAAGGTGCACCACACACCGGAAGACACCGGCGACACGGCCGGCGCGGCCCGGGCAGGCCGGTTGATCGTTACCCACGTCGGCCGGTTCCTTACCCCGCGACAGGCGGTCGCACGCGCCTCGGCCCGGTTCGACGGTCCCGTCGACTACGCCGCACCTGGTGCCGTCTTCTCGATTGGTTAGGCCGCAACTGCCTCGGGCCGTTCGACAAGGCGGCCGCGTGCGAAGCGGGCTCCGGAGCGGACGAGCCGGGCCCTGGAGGACATTGACGGGCGGACCTTCGGCCGCTGGCACGGACTGCGTTACAACAGCCTGTCCATCAAGGGAATTCAGGAGATGGGCGACGAGCTCCTGGACCACGTCGGCGCTTTCACCCTCCAGGATCCGCAGCTGGTGGGCGAGCCGGGCCGACTGGCACTGCGTACGGCGGCGGAGTGCGCGCTCGGCGCGCTGACGCTCGGAACGTGCCCCGGCGGGGACTACGAGGTCTCTTCCCCCTCATCGGCGAGGAGCTCAGCAGCGAGGACTTCGACTTCGGCGACGCGGTCGACCAGGCGCCCACGGCCCGGGTCTGGGTGGACGCCTTCACCCTGAACGTGATCACCGGACTCGTCTGGGAACGGGCCCGGGTGATCGGTCCCCTGCTGAAGACGGACTACGCGCCGATGTTCCACGCCGGACTGCCCCACTCGTCCCTGAGCTCGGTCTCCGACCCGGCCGAACTCGCGGAGATGGACGCGCTCTGCGCCTACCTCCACCTGGTGGAGACGCCCCGCTCACCCTGGGTCGCTTCCGGGGTGCCGCCCCTGCGCACACCCGACGCGGAGGAGCGCGCCGCGGCCGCCGCCCGGCTCGACGGGGCGGGCGCGCTGACCGCCGACCAGCGGCTGCTGCGCGTACTTCTCGACGACGACCAGCCCGCGTTCGAGCAGGCCCTGACCAGCCGTCTCCTCAAACACCGCGACAGCACCGGTCCGGATGCCGCGCCGAGGACGCTGCTACCGGTCACGGCCATCGCACTGGCCGCGCTCGCCGTACAGGCACACGGCTGGGCGCTGAACGTGCGCTCCGGCTACCTGCCGGCGGGCCTGCTGCGCGCCCCGGGCCGGTAGGGACGACCAGGCAGGGGCGCCGCAGCCGGTCGACGACTAGGCCGGGAGGACGGCCGCAACGGCGGCCGGGAGTACGGCGGGGCGGTCGAGGAACGCGAACACGGCCCGCTTCTCCGGGAGGTACACCTCGGGCAAGTCGATCTCCGGGAGGGTGATCTCGCCCTGCCGGACGAAGCCGAGCCGGTTCAGCAGAGCGACCGCCTTGGCGTTGGAGGCGTCGGGTTCGGCCACCGCGCGCAGGACGGCCGGGTCGCGGAAAGTGAACCGGATGAGCGATCCGATCAGGGTCCTGCTGAATCCGGGCCGGGGCCGGTCCGTCGCCGGGGCCAGCATCAGATGGACGCCGATGTCTCCCTCCCGCGCCTCGTAGCAGTAGCTGACCCGGTCCTCGGAGGGCTCGTACGTCTGGAAGAGCGCCACGGGCTCGTCGTCCAGCCGGACCATGTACGCGTGGTGCGTGTCTCGGCGGTCCACGTCCTCGTAGATCTCCTGGACCAGTTCCCGGCTGGCGCCGTTCATGCCCAGAACTGCGCGCGCTCCTCGACGACCCAGGAGTGCAACACGGCGGAGTCCACAACGGGGTCGACCGGAGTGAAGCGGACCGTGCCGAAGCCCTCGACGGTCTCGGTCAGGACGTCCGCTCGCGGGGAGACGAGGGCCGTGGATTCGGGTCTCATACAGGTTCCGTTTCTGCTCGGTCGGCCAGGACCGGCAAGCGGGCAGCACTCGCACGACCTGGAAGTTAGGGCGCCCTAAATATAGATGCCCCTAGAAGAGCTCCGGAGGGGACCCCGCACTTCGCCCTTGGGCCGCCTCCCGCCGGTGCTCCCGTTCTCCGGCGACGCCCCGTCGGACCGGCTCGGCGTACCAGGTCCACGCCCCGGTGCCCGCGGCGCCTGTGGCACCCGCAGTCGATCCGGACTGGACCGCGATGGCGTACGGGCGGCCGGGCTCCAGCACCGCGTAGCGGTCCGGGTCCTCCGTGGCGTACCGGCCCGGGCCGCAGCGGGCGACGGAGGGTGCCGGCTCCCTGGCCAGCGAGAGGCTGATCATCATTTAGGATTCAAGGCGGCCGTTGGGCTGCGGCTCGTCGCTCTGCGCGGCGGCTGCGGAACGGCCGGGCCGACCGGTCGAGGAGACCAGCCCGCACGAGGGCCCTGGTCCGGCCGGCGACCACATGACGCTGATCATGAAGATCCCGGGGAATCGCGTGACCGCCGGCGTGCGTCTCAGTGGAGTGGGGCGCACGGCCCACCCGCCCACGAACAGAAGACCCCCAGGGAGAAGTGAGGTATGCCAGTGATCTGCGTCGGAGGCATGATCGGAATCGGCAAGACGAGTGTGGCCGAGCTGCTCGCCAAGGAGCTGGGCAGCGACGTCTTCTACGAGAGCGTGGAAGACAATCCGATCCTGCCGCTCTTCTACACGGCGAGCCCCGAAGAGATCCAGGCGAAGCGCTACCCCTTCCTGCTGCAGCTCTACTTCCTGCAGACGCGGTTCGCCTCGATCAAGGAGGCGTACAAGCAGGGGGACAACGTCCTCGACCGGTCCATCTACGAGGACTGGTACTTCGCCAAGGTCAATCACGACCTGGGCCGGATCAGCTCCCTCGAAATGCAGGTGTACGAGGGGCTGCTGAACGAGATGATGCGCGAGATCGACGGTCTGCCGTACCGCAAGGCACCCGATCTCATGGTCTACCTGAAGGCGGACTTCGAGACGGTGCTGCACCGCATCGGGCTGCGGGGCCGCGGCTTCGAACAGGACGAGAGCCTCGTCGAGTACTACCGGACGCTGTGGTCCGGCTACGACGACTGGGTGCACAAGCACTACTCGGCCAGCGAGGTCCTCGTCATCGACATGAACCACACGGATGTGGTGCACAACCCGGAGGACGCGGCCCGCGTGGTGCAGGAAGTCAAGGACACCCTGGCGGCGGTCGCACACCGGCGCTGAGCTCGAGGGCTCCGTTCGCGGTCCGCCGTCGAACGGAGCTCGTACTCGATCGAGGTCGCCCCGGTCCACCGCGCACCTCCCGGACCGCGGGCGGGCGGACGGGCAGGCGGGCGGGCGGACGGGCCGGGGGCGGACGGACCGGGGGGACGGACGGGGCGTACGGGCGTACGCGTCATCGTCCGACGGCAGCCTCCGCGCCGTAACGGCCCCGGGAGGCGTCCCGGGGCGAGCGGTTCGTACAAGACCGGTACCGCCGGGGCGCCGGACACTGCCGTCATGGCCCGGTCCAGCGAATCCCCCGGCCGTAGCCGTCAGCCCTCCGCACCTCCCGGACCCTCCGGGCCCCGGCCCCGCGACACCCCGCACGCCGCCCGAGCGTTCACACCCGCCGCGGGCCGCTTCGCCCCCACCAGCCTCTACGACCCCGTGGCCGCCCTGGTGCGCGAGCGGCTCTGGCGCGGCCTGCTGGCCATGCACGTGGCTCCGCGGCCGGAAGAGGTGATCGTCGACGTCGGCTGCGGCACCGGCTCCCAGGCCCTGCTCCTGCACCGCATCGAACCCGCCGCCCACATCATCGGCATCGACCCGGACCCCCGCATCCTGACCGTCGCCCGCCGCAAGGCCCGGGCCGCGGGCGCACTCGTCGACTGGCTCCAGGGCATGGGCGACGAACTGGTGGACCGACTCGGCGCGGACAGCGTGGACACCGCGGTCTCCAGCCTCGTCCTCCACCAGTGCCCGCTCCCGATGAAGCGGGCGATCCTGGACGCACTGCACACCGTGCTGCGGCCCGGCGGCCGGCTGGTCCTGGCCGACTACGGACTCCAGCGCACCCGTCTGATGCGCACCGCGTTCCGCGTCGTCCAACTCGCCGACGGCCGGGCCGACACCCAGCCCAACTCCGACGGCATCCTGCCCTCCCTCATCACCGGGGCCGGATTCGACCGGGTCCGCGAGGCCGAGGTCGTCTCAACCGTCACCGGGTCCATTTCGGTGTACGTCGCCCGGCGCGCCGGCGGCTGACGCCGGCAGCACCTGCATCACCCGCAGCACGGCCGCCGGAGTCATCCCGATCATCTCCCGCATCCGGCGGGTGAGGTGGGCCTGATCGGCGAAGCCTCCGGCGGCTGCGGCATCGGCCGGGCTGCACCCCTCTGCCAGAGCTTCCGCGCTCCGGCGCAGCTTCAGCCAGATGCGCCGCCGCGCCAGCGTCATGCCGAGCTGCTTTCGGGCCAGGGCCCGAAGCCGCTGCGGCGACAGACCCGCCCGGGCAGCGACCAGGTTCATCGGGACCGGCTCCTCCTGCCCCGCTCGCCCCTCCAGCAGGGCCGCCGCGGCGAACAACCGCGGATCCAGTCCGGTCGAGGGCAGCGCCGCCGCCCGACCGAGCTCGGCCTCGTCGAGCCGGCGCAGCTCGGGCACCGCCACGATCCCCGAACCGGAACCACATCGCCCGCGCAACCGGTCGGCCAGGGCCGAGTGCGGCTCGACGAAGACGGTGAGCAGATCCCGCGCCGACAGCATCCGGTGCGCGGTCATGGGCGGGACGAGCAACGCCGCTCCCCGCACGACCCTGCCGTCCGCCCCGACGAGGGCCGCCTCGTCCCGGGGGGCCAGGACGAGCTGGAAGGCGGCGTGCCGATGGACGGACCCTCCGGGCGACACCCCCCGGTACCACGCGTACCCCTCCCCCACCCCGAATCCCTGCCCCAACCCCCGCCCCACACCCTGCACCCGACCGTCCCCCGTCGTCATGCGCCCAGGGTGCCAGAGTCTGTGCCAACGGCCGCCAAGTCCTTGCCGGGGCGGTCGAACTCGTTGACGATGCTTCCAAGCCACGGCCTTCCGGATCCCACCGAACCCGGCCGGGGCAGGGGAGAACAGGGGAAACAGTGACAACGAACAGCATTCCGAAGAAGCGTCCGATCGCCGCGGCGGCATTCATCCCGCTCTTCGTGGTCGCCGGGCTGCTACTGGGCCCGTCGGCGACCGTCTCAGCGGCCGCTCCGGCGGTCCGGCAGGCTCCTGCCGCCGCAGCGCTCCCGCAGAGCGGTCTCCTCGCCGGCTCCGGCGTGGCAACCGGCCTCCGGGCACCGATGTCGTCCCAGGTCCGGGCCACCACCGGGAGCAAGAAGGGAAAGAAGAGCAAGAAGAAGAGCGGGCTGTTCAAGAAACTCTTGATCGTCGTGGTCGTCGTCATCGTGCTGCTCGTCGTCCTGTACGTGGTCCGCCGGGCCCTGCGCCGCAGGTCCGCCTAGGAACGGCCCCTGCACGCGACGCGCGTCCGCGCGGGGGCGCTACCCGCCTCGCGTCAGTCGTCGACGGGGCCGGGCAGCCGGCGGAGTTCGAGCAGAGCCACCGCGATCTTCACTGCGGTGGAGATGGTCAGGGCCTGGAGGAACGGCATGCCCATCAACCACAGGGCCACCATCATGACCGTGAGCACCAGGAACGCCGGGATCAGATGGGTCCTCCTGATCGCAGTTCGCAGGTGTCCGGCTCGACTCCGTTGCTGGTCCACCGTATCGACCGGGCGCACGGCGACGCCCTCCTCTTCGGCATGCGGCATGGACTGCTGCCCTTCCTCGTCGTCGTCTCCGCAAGAGAGCCTCGGGGCCGCGCCGGCGGTCTGCCACTGCTGCCACCCGACCCGCCGCCATCCGACGTACGGGTTCACCTCACCGGCCCTGTGGGACCGTGACCGGTGAAGGGCCACCCGGCCGTGACCGACTGCAGGTCACCCAAGTTCCCACGGCAGCTGACATGATGATCGGATGTCCGACTCCACCCCTGCCCTTGAAGACCTGTGGCTGCGCGGGGTCGCGGCCAACACGGGAGCCCCGGCCGACGTCCTGCTGCGACTGCTGGACCCGGCCGGCGGGGAGGCCCGGCGGATCCTGTGCGAGAAGCGCTCCCTTCCCCAGGGGGTCATGGACGCGGTGATCGCGCACCCGGATGCCGGGGTACGCCGGTCCTTCGCCCGCAACCCCCACGTCCCACCGGCCCAGCGGGCCCGTCTGGTCATGGACCCCCACTCCCTCGTCCGCGCGCAGGTCGCTTCAGGCCCCCTCCCGCGCCCGCGCCAGCCCCGGCCGCTGCCCGACGACGCGCTCGTGTTCCTGCTGACGGCCGAGGACGGCGGCGACTCCGGGCACCTCACGGCCAACGAGATCGCGGGGGAGCTCGTGTCCTCGTACCAGATGCCCCCTTCCTTCCGCTACAGGATGCTGGGGCACGAACACCCCGCACTGCGGGCCCTCGCGACGGACCTGTGGTCAGGGCTCACCAGCGAGCAGCAGGACGCCCTGCTGGCCGACCCCCACCCGGACGTCCGGGCGCGCGCCGAGCACCACGTGCGGACGGCTGACCCCACAGCCATGGAAGCGGAGCTTCCGGAAAGGGCCTGCCACCATCGGTGGTCGATCCTCAACAACTACGCGCTGTCGGACGCCGTCGTCGCGGCGTGCCTGCCCGATCCGGAGTGCCGGTGGTCCCTCGCCGGCAACCCGTACACGCCCCGCGACGCCCTCGTCCGGCTCGCCCGTGACGTGGACCCCGCGGTCCGCGTACGCGTCGCCGCCCGGGCCGACCTCGATCGGGCGCTGTGGGCGGAACTCGCCGAGGACCCCGACGCACGGGTGCGCACCCGTGCGCGGGTACAGCCGCTCCCTCGCACCCGGGCCCAGTGCGAGGCCGTCGACCACGAGATGGGCGAGGGCCCGCTCGAGTGTTGCTGTCCGATCCTGGAACCGTACGCGACTCCGGACCCGGACTGGTACCGGGCGTGCGCGATGTCCGAGGAGGTGGTGCTGCGCCTGGCAGCCGCCCGCTGCCCCGCGCTCCCCGCCGACCTGGTACGACGGCTGGCGCGTGACCCGGACGAGGAGGTGCGGCACCGGCTGGCCTCCTGGCACCCCCTGGCGCCGCCCGCGATCGTCCTCGCGGCTTTCGTCGCCCGCCCCGGCCAACGCCCCCACCTGCTGCTGCAGTCCCGGTTGCCGCGGACCGGTCTGGCCCACCTGCTCGGGCACGAGGACCCGGAGGTACGGGCGTTGGCTGCCGCCGACCCGACCGGACGGGCCCCCGTAGAGCTGCTCGGGGATCCAGACGAGCAGGTCCGCCGGGCGGCCGCGGCCAACCCGCTCTTCTCCCGGGACACCCTGGAGAGGCTGCTCCAGGACCCGGCGACGGCCGAAGGCGCAGCGGCGAACCCGGGGCTGCCGGGCGTACGGCTGCACGCCCTGCTGGATTCCGCCCGCCTGCCGCGCTGACCGCCACGAGGGTGGTCGGGGCCCGGTCGGGGCCGGGGAAGGGCCGGCCGTCAGGGAGGCGTCGGCCCGTGGGCACGCGCGCCGAGGACCTCGACGGCGGCCACCATCCGGTCCCAGAACGGCCCGGCCTCCAGGGCCACGGCCACGCGCGCGTTGTCCGGGCGGCCCGTGGAACGGTGCAGGTCCACCACGGTGGCACCGCGCGTGTAGCGGCCGTGCAACTCAACGTCGACGCGGGCGTCCACGCAGTGCACCAGCCCGGGATCGATGACCCGGGCCACTGCCACCGGGTCGTGCAGCGGTGGGCTGGCGAAGCCCCACAACTCTCGGTACGTGGAACCGAAGTAGGTCAGCAGGTCCGCGCAGGTCTGCCCGAGGGGCGTACCGAGGGCCACGAAGCGGGCCACCACTTCGGGGGTGGCCAGCGCCTGGTGCGTGACGTTGAGCCCGCACATGGTGACCGGCACCCCCGAGCGGAAGACGATGTCGGCGGCTTCCGGGTCGGTGAGGACGTTGAACTCGGCGACCGGGGTCCGGTTGCCCCGTTCCGTCGAACCGCCCATCAGGACGATCTCGCGGATGCGGGAGGCGTCCTCGGGGTACCGCAGCAACAGCAGGGCGATGTTGGTCAGCGGCGCCGTCGGGACGAGGGTGACGGGCTCGGGGTGCTCGGCCAGCAGTCGGTGGATGAGGTCCACGGCGTGCTCCGGGACCACGTCCACCGTGGGAGCCGGGAACATCGGCCCGTCCAGTCCGGTGACCCCGTGCACGTCAGCGGCCACGCCGAGCGGCTGGACGAGCGGCCGGTCGCAACCGGCCGCGACGGGGACGTCCGTGATCCCGGCGACCGTGCAGACCCGGCGGGCGTTGAGCGTGGTCTTGTCGAGGGTCTGGTTGCCCGCGACCGTGGTGACGGCCAGCAGGTCCACCGCCGGGTCCCCGGCGGCCAGCATGATCGCGAGGGCGTCGTCATGTCCGGGGTCACAGTCGATGATGATCGGGACGGGCACGTCACTCCTGGCGCTGCGGGGCGTGGAGTTCCAGTGTGCCGCCGGGCGGGCGCCCGGACCACACTCCGTCCGGGCGACGCGGGAACGAAGAAGGCTCCGGAGTGGGCGGTGTGGGAACGCTGCGGCGCAGCCACAGGAGGGATCCCGCTAGCAGTGCGGTGCCACCGAGTAGCCAGGGCGCCGGTCCCGGCCGGAGGGCCCCGATGACCAGGCCGGCGAGGGCTCCCACCAGTTGCAGGGCGAGGGACTGGACGGACAGCGCGGTGGCCCGGCCGGCACTGGTGACACGGCGGTGCAGGACGTCGTTCTGATTCGGTCCCGCCGCGCCGAGCCCGAGGTAGACCAGGCCGTAGCCGGCGGCCGAGAGCACCAGGGCGCCCGCTCCGGTGGCCTCCGCTGTGGCGCCGAGCAGGAGCAGCCCGCTCGCGCCGGCGCCCAGGCCCACCATGACCGCACGCTCACCACTGCCCGCCAATCGGGCGGTCAGCGGTGCGAGACGGCTGCCGAACGCGGAGCAGATGAATCCGGCGCAGGCCAGTGCGGCGAAGAGCACCGCCCCCGACTCCGAGGCGCCCGTGACCGTCGCAGCACGTCCCGGTACGAGCAGCTCGAGCGCGACCAGTGCGCTGCCGGCCGCACCGGCGCTGAGGAACACCCGGCGGACCAGCACGTCCCGACCGCCCAGACGCAGTCCGCCCACGACGGTGGCCGGGATGCCTCGGAGCACGCCCCGCAGGGCGGCCGGTGGTCGGGGCGGCTCGGACAGGGCGGTCAAGACGTACAGCACAAAGGCGATCTCGACCGCCGCGCCCAGCAACAGCGGCACGGAAAGGGGCACTACCAGCCCGGAGGAGGCTTCGCCCAGCCGGGCGCCGAGGTCGGGGCCGACTCCGAGCAGCCAGGGAAGGGCGCCGCCGAGCAGGGTTCCCACGGCGAGTGCGGCGGAGGTCGCGGAGGATCCGCCGGCCAGGCCGGGGCGCAGATCGGCATCGGGCCCGGAGTCCGCGTGGACGGTGTCGACGTACCAGGCTTCGGCCGGGCCGCTGGACAGGGCACGGCCGGCGCCCATCAGCACCATGCCCAGCGCGAGCAGCCAGGGAGCAGAGCCGAGTCCTACGAGGACCAGGGCGGTCAGGTTCAGCAGGCCGGCGGCCACCAGGACGACGCGGCGTCCGAGGACGTCGGCCAGCCCTCCGGTGGGCAGTTCCAGTGCTGCGGCCGTCAGCGAGTGCGCGGCGAACAGGCCCGCGATCGTCGCCGTGGTCATGCCGCGCTCGGTGAGCAGCAGGATCAGGGGGGCGAGGCTCAGGCCCAGTGGCAGCCAGAAGAGCGCGCAGACCGTGACGTAGCGGCGGCGTGCGGTGGGTATGTCCAACGACCCGGTCACGACGCGTCCTCGGTCTCGGTCTCTGTCGCCGTCGCCGTTGGCGTGGGCGTGGGCGTGGGGCCCGAGACGTGCGGATCGGTGGCGGGGTCGCGTGGCGCGAGGGCCAGCCCTGCCATGAGGAGCACGACCTGCGCCGCGCGGGCATCCCCTGCGTCGCGGGCGGCCAGTTCTTCGAGCTTGAGGTAGAACGCCTCCCGGAGTTCGGCGAGCGATCCGGCTGTCAGACGGGGCATCAGGTCGCTGATCCCGGAGGGCTCCACCCACTCCTGCGGCAGCCGTCCGTCGGCGATGTCGGCCTCGTGCCGGACGAGGGAAGCCTCCAGGTGCTCGATCTGGGCCCTGCGGGACAGGTTGAGCAAGGCACGGCTGCCCGGGGAGGATTCCATCGACTCGTTGCTCCAGGCGGTCGCGGAGTGCACCGCCCGCCAGCGTCGCTCCCGGCCGTCTCGGTGATCGGCCTCGGCGACGAACGCGTGCTTCGCCAGGACCCGCAGGTGATAGCTGGTGGAAGCGGACGACTCCCCGGCCTTGACCCCGAGTTCAGTCGCAGTGGCCGGGCCGTCCTGCCTCAACAACCCGAGCAGCCGGATGCGCAACGGGTGCGTGAGGGCCTTCAGGGCTGCGGCGTCCCGCTCGGGGTCGAGTACGCGTCTGTGCTCTTCGCTGACCATGTAGGGAGGTTAGAGCCCCTCAGAAGATCTCCAAAAGTATTTTTGCAGAAGTTTTTTGGGAATGACCGATCGGCCGCAGTCGTCGATGCCGGATCCGCCGCGGAGAACGGGAACGGCCGCCACCCCTGCTGGGAGGTGACGGCCCGCGCCCCGGGAACTGCCGGTGGCTACTTGCCGATGATGCTTCCGGTCCACTGACCGGCGGCCCGCTGCATCAGGGCCTCGTTGCTCAGGATCTGGGTCCCGGGGACGTCAGCCATGCCGATGTCACCGGCCGGCGCCGCACCGTTGTGGGAGCCGACGGTGTTGTCGTGGCCGGCGTTGAAGACGTCGTCACCGGCCACCTGGCTCAGGTCACCGAAGACGATCGAGTACGTGTTGCTGACCGGTGCGTAGACGGTGAAGGCGTCGTCGGCAGAGGCGGCGGACGCGCCCGCCAAGAGGATGCCACCGGCGGCGAGAGCGGTCAGGGCGGGGCGGATCGATCGCACGAGTACTGCCTTTCGTGGAGGGTGGTCGAGCAGTGCGAAGGTAGGCCGCCCCGCGCAGCGAGACCCCGTACCGGCTGCCGTACGGCCCGAGTCCATCCGTACGGCGCAGCCGCCGCCGGGGCCACGAGGGTCGCGGCGCACGGGATGTCCGGGCCCCGGAGGGGGTATGCTCCGGGGGCTCCACGGGCGGGTGTGGCGCATCGTCGGCCGGCGCTACGAGGTCGTTCAGTACAGCAGGATGCGGGTGACGATCACCTGCGGTGGGACGGCGTCCTTGGCGATCACGTACTCGATGATGCCGAGCGCCCCGTCTTCACCGAGCGGCAGGAGCCGGCACTCCGGCCAGTCTTCCGCCGCCGTGCTCGCGGCGACGAGTCCCCTGGTCTCGCCGATCTCCACCATCGCGGCCACGATCGGGCCCATCGCCCAGATCGGCAGCGTCGGGTCGGTCATGAAGGCGGTGACGTCCTCGGACAGCACGCACGGCAAGCCCTCCGGGCCGTCGTCCACGGCCTCATTCAACGGGCAGTCCCGCCGCCCGCCGCCGGTCGAGCATGTCCTGCACGGCGATCGTGGGAACCGTTCCCGCGAGTGCGGCTTCGACCCGGCGCTGCCGGCCCGGATCGGATTCGAGCATCGCGCGGCCCCACCAGCGCAGCAGTACGCCCTTCGCCTCTTCGGGCCGGGCGGCCAGGAGTTCGGCGTAGAACTCCTTCGCGGCCTCCTGTGTCAGCGCGTCGGCGATGCCCCTCGCATTGCGCGGAACCCGCTCCGGCTCGTGCCGGTGAATCGGCTGTGCGGTCATCGCCTGCCCCTTTCCTTCTCCTCAGAGTCTGCCCTGCCGGTGCCCTCGCGGTCGACCACGAGGGCGGCATCGGGGCCCTTCCGGTCACCGGCCCCTCTTCTTGAGGTACGGGCGCGGGACGCCGTACGGGGCCAACGCGTCGTTCCCCGGGTGCGGCCTCCGGGCAGGTGAACGTGTCCGCTGACGCCGCTGCGGTGCGCGTCCCGTCCGACGACGACGGCGACGGGGACGGCGACGGCGACGGCGACGGCGACGGCGACGGCGACGGCGACGGCGACGCGGACGCGGGAAGCCGTTTGCCGGTCCCGGTGCGCCGACCAGGCGTCGCGTGGTGGACGTCCGTCCACAGAGACCGGTGCGGAGGTCGAGTCCGGCGTACGGTCGATCGACCGGCCGAGCCCCACCGGGCGGGGCCGGTCCTCCTCGTCGTCTGACCCGAACGGGAGCCCGCCGATGCGCCTCTACGCACAGACTCCAGCACGTCGGAACCGTCAGATCCTCGCGGACCTGATCGCCGTGGTCCTGGTGGCCGCCGCCGTGAGGTTCGCCCTGGCCGTGCACGGAGCCATCATGCTGCTGACCGAACCGGGGCGGAGGGTCGAAAGCTCGGGCGACAGCCTCGCCACCGAACTCGACAACGCCGGTGACGCGGCCTCGAACGTGCCGTTCGTCGGCGACCTCCTGAAGAAGCCCCTCCAGTCCGCGGCCGATGCCAGTACCGGGATCGCCGACGCCGGACAGTCGCTGCAGGACGCCGTCAGCCAGGTCGCCACCTTGACCACACTGGCCTTGATCGTGGTGCCGGTGGCCGTCGTCCTGCTGCTCTGGTTCCCCGCTCGCCTGCGCTGGATCCGGCGCAGCAGCACCATGCGGCGCCTCCTCGACGCACCCGGAGGCGCCGACCTGCTGGCTCTGCGCGCCCTCACCGGCCGGCTGGGCGACCTCGCGGCGCTCCCCGCGCCTCCGGGCGGTCTCGCTGACGCTTGGCGGCGCGGGGACCAGCAAGTCATCGCCGACCTCTCCGAGATCGCCCTCAGGCGGGCCGGCTTGCGACCCTGACGGGCGAAGGGGCCGAGCATCAGGCGCGGTGGTGTGCCCCGAGGAAGCGGAGGCGGCGGTGTTCGAGGGCTGCGGCGAGGGCGTAGGCGCCGCCGCCCGCGACGGCCAGGACCCCGTAGAAGGTGGGCGCGGTGAGCCAGAGGGCCGCGGTGGAGGTCAGGGCGAGCCAGGTGCCGAGGCCGTAGTGCAGCAGGTTGCGGCGTACGGCGCCCTCGGCGAGGTAGAGCAGCCCGACGATCAGACCGGATCCGGCGGGCCAGAGGACGGACTGGAGTTCGGGCTGGTCGAGCACGGAGGTGAGGCCGGTGATGGCGAGGAACAGGGCGGTGAAGGCGGTGATCCAGGCGGCGCCGAGCAGCTTGCCGGAGAGGATCTCCGGTGGGGTGGCTCCTCGCTGCGCCCGCAGGGCGGCGGCTGTGGTCAAGGCGATGCCGGCCGCGAGTCCGCCTCCGAGCAGCGTCACGGGGAGCCAGCCGGGCAGGTCGAGCAAGGGGGCAGCGCCCTCGGAAGCTGCGGCGGCGCCGTGGCCGAGTAGGTAGGCGAGTCCGAAGCTGAGGTAGGCCGCGCGGTTGTCGACCTCGCGCGGGCGACCGGCGGGGCGGGCATGGGCGGCGGGCGGCAGAACGGTTGCGGGGCCGGACATGGTGGAGACCTCCATCAGGGGTGGGTGGCGGTGGCGGGGCGGCGAGCAACTGGTCGTGGCCACTGGACCTCTGGTCGAGGGCGTGCACGGACGTCGCCGCCGGTTCCCATCGGGCCCTATCGGCCTTCATCGGCTCTTATGAGCCCTTATCGGGTCTTGGCGCGGATCAGGAGGCGGGTGCCCGGTCGGCCGCTCGGCCCTGTTGGGGCGGTGCAGGGGATGCGGACGTACGGGGCGGGACGGGGCAGCGGGGGCGGCGGGCGCGCCGGGACGAGCGGGTGAGGAGCGGTGCGAGGAGTGCGGTGGCGGTGAGGACTGCTGCGGAGGCGGTGAAGGCGGCTTGGTATCCCGTGGTGAGGGCTTCCAGCGGGGGCTGGTCGGTGGGGGCGTGGGTGGTGACGGAGCCGGCCAGGGTGGCCAGGGCGGCGAGTCCGATCGCGCCGCCGACCTGTCGGGTGGTGTTCACCAGTCCGCCGGCGAGGCCCGCGTCCTGGCGCGGTACGCCGTCCACGGCGAGCGCGGTGAGTTGGACGAAGGCGATGCTCAGGCCCAGTCCGATCAGGACGCTCGGCCCGAAGACATCGACGAGGTAGCTCCCGTCCGCCCGCATCCACGACAGCCACAGCAGACCCGCGGCCTCGGTCAGCAGGGCGGCGGTGACGGTCGCCGTGGCGCCGATGCGGCCCGAGATGCGGGGTGCCAGGACCGCGCCGAGCATGTTCGCCACGGTGAGCGGGAGTTGGCCCGCACCGGTGGCCAGCGGGCTCATTCCGAGGACCTGTTGCTGGTAGAGCGGCAGGAAGAAGAACAGGGCTATCCACACGGACCCCAGCAGCGCCATCAGTAGATTGCCCGCGGCGACCCGGCCGGTCGAGAACAGCCTGGGCGGGATCAGGGCGTCCGGCCGGCGACGTTCGACCAGGGCGAAGAGGACGAGCAGCACGAAGGCCCCCAAGAGGGCGGCCAGCACCCCGGCGTCCGTCCAGCCGGCGGCGCGTGCGGTGGTCAGT
This sequence comes from Streptomyces sp. NPDC091682, assembly GCF_044756625.1. NCBI lineage: Bacteria > Bacillati > Actinomycetota > Actinomycetes > Kitasatosporales > Streptomycetaceae > Streptomyces > Streptomyces sp. NPDC091682. The sequence continues at coordinate 363,331 of NZ_JBIVTH010000001.1, forward strand.
GCCCAGACCAGACAGGTGAGGGCGAGGGTGACGGTCGCAGTACCCAACAGATCGAACCGCCCGGATCCACGATCGGCGGCCCGGGGCACGAGCGTCGCCACGGCGACCAGCACGGCCGCCGCTCCGAGTGCCACCGAGTGGAAGATCCAGGGCCAGCCCCACGCCTGGGTGAGCACACCGCCCAGCAACACGCCACCCGCTCCCCCGGCACCGGAGACGGCGCCCCACACGCCCAGGGCGCGTCCGCGGCCGGGGCCGAAAGGGAACAGGTTCATCGCGAGGGCGAGCGCGGCGGGGGCGACGGCTGCGGCGCCGACGCCCTGCACGGCTCGGGCGGCGATCAGCAGGCCCGCAGACTGGGCCAGCCCCGCAGCCAGCGAGGCCCCCGCGAACACCGCGAGGCCGGCCAGCAGCACCCGGCGGCGGCCGAGCAGGTCACCTGCCCGGCCCCCGGCCAACAGCAGCGCGCCGAACGCCAGGCCGTAGGCATTGACCACCCAGGTGGTCCCGCCGTCCGACAGGCCCGCTCCGGACCGGATCTGCGGGAGCGCCACGTTCACGATCGAGGTGGCCAGCATCACGGTGAACTGCGCTGCGGCCAGGGCCGCGAGCGCGGCCCCCTGGCGGGGTGGGGCGGCGGTCCCGCCCTTCGTGCGTCCAAGGTTCATGACGCACAGACTCGACGCGGACGGTGTCCACTATCCATGCCGGGCGGGGACGATGACCGCTCAGTCCTGTCCGCCCCTGTCCACTCGCCGTGCAGGAGCTTGCGGCGCCAGGGCGGTCGTCGACGGCTCGACGCTACGGCGGGGACGGCGTGCGCCGTGCCCCGCCGTAGTTCGGTGATCCGAACGGGCTCCGGTCGCTCAGCCCACGCGTTCGATGCGCGCCCGCCGGATCAGGTTCTTGCCCGGCTCCCGCACCTTCTCGAACGCCGCATTGTTCAGCAGCGCACAGCTACCCGACGGACCGTTCACCGTCACCGTCGTCGACTGACCGTTGTCGAGGTTCGTCACCTTCAACTTCGTCCCCACCGGGAACGTCCCACTGGACGCCGCCGGCGCACCCGCCTCACCCGACAACGTCACCGTCGACCCCTGACACACCACCTCACCGGTCGCCGGCGGCACCTGCACACCCGCCGCACCCGCGGCCGGCGCAGCCGGAGCCGCCGCATCACCACCACCCACCCGCTCGATGCGCGCCCGCCGAATCAAGTTCTTCCCCGGCTCCCGCACCTTCTCGAACGCCGCATTGTTCAGCAGCACACAACTACCCGACGGACCGTTCACCGCCACCGTCGTCGACTGACCGTTGTCGAGATTCGTCACCTTCAACTTCGTCCCCACCGGAAACGTCCCACTAGACGCCGCCGGCGCACCCGCCTCACCCGACAACGTCACCGTCGACCCCTGACACACGACGTCGGGGACGGCGGCATTGCCGATCGCCACCGTGGCGGCGACCCCGCCGATCACCAGGGCTCCGGCGACGGTAGAGAGCACGAACTTCTTCTTGAGACTCATGGTCCGTTTCCTGGACACTCGACACTCCTCGATCCGATGGACGTTGCCCCCCTGACGTCCTGCATACGGCCGAATTCCCGGGCGAGTTCAGACCTGTTGCCTTTTTACTAATCGGGCCGCGAGGAGGTTTGGGGCGCTGCACCGCCCCTCACAACAGGGCGCGTGACTCGGGGGGATACGAGCAAAGAAGCAGGTCACGACCCCGAGGCCAATGGAGGGCGAAAGGTGTACGGCACTCCTACCGCCGGTCTTGCTCGACGCGTGGCGAGGAGACCCAAGGCACCTTTAAGGTTTAGTTGATCTGCCCTTAACCCTCATAGAAAGCAGCCGAGTTCACGGCCGAGTTCACGGCGCGTACCGAACAAGGCCTTCGAAGCGAGTGGTGCGAAGGTGCCCGCGGGTCCGACGGATGGTGACGCTGCGTATATGCGGGTACTGGTTTCCGTCGAACAACAGTAGTCTTTGATCATGGCCCTGCGACCTGACGAGTTCTACGCGCGCGCACGTACCGCTGCCGACGGTGAACGACGGCTGCCACTAGCCCGTATGACGGGGTGGGAGATCAGCCCGTTCGAGCCGGACGGGCTACGCGTCGCGCCGCTACACCCGCCGGTCCTGCCGGAACCGGCGCGGCACGGCGAGGACCCGTCGGACTGCAACGCGTGCCGCAGCCGGGACGAAGGGATCTGGCTCAACGACCGCTGGCGGCTCACCCGGATCACGGGAGTCGGCGTCCCTCTGGTGCTGATGCTGCTGCCACGCGATCACTTCGACCTCGCGGACCTGCCCGACGAACTGGCGGCCGAACTCGGGGTGCTCACCACCCACATCGCCCGCCACGTGCAGGCCCTGCCGCACATCGCGCGGGCCCACGTCCATCGCCTCGGAGACGGTGGCGCCCATCTGCACGTCTGGTTCTTCGCCCGCCCCGAGGGGCAAGCCCAACTGTACGGTTCGTGGATGGTCGTGTGGGACGACTTGCTGCCGGAGTACCCGGCGGACGTGGCCGACGCGGACGCGGCCGTCGTGGCGGATGCGTTGGTCGCCTCCTACGGGGGCCGTCGGTCGACCGTCGGCCAACTGCCGCAGGCCTGATCCGCCGAGCACGGTCCTGAGGAACCGTGAAGCTCGAGCGGTACGTTCCGCCGGGCCGCGTCCCGTGGCGTTCCGTGCGGGAAGGAGCGACCGGCGGGCCCGTGGCATGCATGATCGTTTCTGCCCTTGAAGCAAACGATCGCGCAGGAGCCACGGGCTCGCTCAACAGACGGCGATCCCGGGCACGGCCTCCGCTGCGATCCCGGCCCTGCCTGCCCGGCTGGGCCCGGATCGTCACGGGCCGTACCCCCGGGGGCGCCGATGATGGCGGCGACTGCGGTGACCGCCCGGATCCGGGCGGTCACCGGGGGCCGAGGAGGTATTCGCCGCTCATCGCCGCGCGCCGAGCTCCGCGCGCCTGGACACTCGTTCGAGATCGAGATGAACGGCACGGGGCTCCGGCGCCGCCGACCGGACGGCGCGCCGGGTTCCGATCAGCTGCTCGATCTGCCGGATCCGGCCTCGCGCCGCCACCCGCTCTCGACCCGACTTTCCGCGGGCCCGAAATGGTCTCCGCACGGCGGCTTGACCGATGGACCTGCGGCAACGTAAGTTCGAGCGGACCGGACCGTGAGCTGATGGAAGGAGGCGGAGTCGGATGTCGATCATCTCCGAACTGCACCGCCCCGCCCATCAGGTCGCCTGGACTCCGGGTCTCGTAGCACACGGCTGCTGAACAGCCCTCTTCTCCGGCGCGCCCTTCTGTGGCCCCGGCATCTTTCGATTTCTCACACCGCCTGCGGCACGTCGTCGCGTGCCGAGTCGCGCCCCGGGGTTCTCCCGAGTTGCGCCAGCGAAATAGAAAGCCCCTGAAATGGCTACTAGCATAATCAGCTCGACCATGCACCGAAATGAGGATGTGCCATGGTAGCGGCGCGGATCACGGTCAACGGGAAAGAAACACCGCTTTCACCGGCTGCACCGCACACCACGGTGCTGGATCTCCTGCGCGAGCGCGGCCTCACCGGTACCAAGGAGGGCTGTGCCGAGGGTGAGTGCGGCGCCTGTTCGGTCCTGGTGGCCCGGCCCGGCGTGAACAAGCCCACCGACTGGGTGGCGGTCAACGCCTGTCTGGTGCCGGCCGCGGCACTCGACGGCCAGGAGATCATCACCTCCGAAGGTCTCGCCACGGTCGGCGAACCCGGTAAGCCGCCCACGCTGCACCCGGTGCAGGAGGAGATGGCGGTCCGTGGCGGTTCCCAATGCGGTTACTGCACACCGGGGTTCATCTGCAGCATGGCCTCCGAGTACTACCGGCCCGACCGCTGCGCGCACGCGGAGCCGGCCGACGCCAGCGACACCGAGCACGGTCCGAACGGCTTCGACCTGCACTCGCTGAGCGGAAACCTGTGCCGCTGCACCGGCTACCGACCGATTCGCGATGCCGCCTTCGCCGTCGGTGCGCCCACCGAGGACGACCCCCTGGCGCAGCGTCGCGAGCAGTCCCCGCCCGAACCCGCCGCCACGGTCTACACCCGGGACGACAGCACGTTCCTCCGGCCGAGCACCCTCACCGAAGCGCTCGAGCTGCTGCGCGAACGGCCCGAAGCCGTGGTGGTCGCCGGCAGCACCGACTGGGGCGTGGAGGTCAACATCCGCTCCCGCCGGGCGCGTTGCGTGGTCGCCGTCGACCGACTGCCCGAACTGCGGTCGCTGAGCGTCGAATCCGACTACGTCGACATCGGGGCGGCGCAGACGCTCACCGAGATCGAACGCCGCCTCGACGGTAGCGTCCCGCTGCTGGCAGAGCTGTTCCCGCAGTTCGCTTCCCGGCTCATCCGCAACAGTGCGACGCTCGGCGGCAATCTGGGTACGGGCTCCCCCATCGGTGACAGCCCGCCGGTGCTCCTCGCCCTCGAGGCATCTCTGCTGCTCACCGATGCCGATGGTGAGCGCGAGGTCCCGCTGGCCGACTACTTCACCGGCTACCGGCAGAGCGTGCGCCGTCCCGGCGAGCTGATCCGGGCGGTGCGCATCCCGCTGCCGCTGTCGCCGGTCACGGCCTTCCACAAGATCGCCAAGCGGCGCTTCGACGACATCTCCAGCGTGGCGATCGCCTTCGCGCTCGACATCGAGGGCGGGATCGTCCGCAAGGCACGCATCGGGCTGGGCGGCGTGGCCGCCACGCCGATCCGCGCCCTGAGCACCGAGTCCGCCCTGGAAGGCAGGGCATGGACGGCGGAGACCGTCGAAGCCGCGGCCCGGGTGCTGCGGGGCGAGGGCACGCCGATGAGCGACCACCGCGCCAGTTCCGTCTACCGTTCAGCCATGCTCGGCCAGAGCCTGCTGAAGCTGCACGCGCACACCACCGAGGCGGTGTCTTCATGAGCCATTTGTCCGAGCGTCCCGAGAAGCCTGTGGTCGGCGTCTCCATGCCGCACGAGAGTGCCGTGCTGCACGTCACCGGCACCGCGCTCTACACCGATGACCTGGTGTACCGCACCAAGGACACGCTGCACGCCTACCCGGTCCAGGTCATGAAGACCCGGGGCAGGATCACCGCGCTGCGCACCGGGCCGGCGCTCGCCGTGCCCGGCGTGGTCCGCGTACTGACCGTCGCCGACGTGCCCGGCGTCAACGACGCCGGCATGAAGCACGACGAGCCCCTCTTCCCCGACGAGGTCATGTTCCACGGCCACGCGGTCGCCTGGGTGCTCGGCGAGACCCTGGAGGCGGCCCGGCTCGGTGCGGCGGCCGTCGAGGTGGAACTCGACGAACTGCCCTCCGTGATCACGTTGAAGGAAGCGATCGCGGCCGAGAGCTTCCACGGCGCCCGGCCCGTGATGGTGACCGGTGACGTCGACGCCGGCTTCGCCGACTCGGCGCACGTGTTCACCGGCGAGTTCCAGTTCTCCGACCAGGAGCACTTCTACCTCGAGACGCACGCCGCGCTGGCCTACATCGACGAGGCCGAGCAGGTGTTCATCCAGAGCAGCACCCAGCACCCCTCGGAGACCCAGGAGATCGTCGCGCACGTCCTCGGTCTGCACAGCCACGAGGTGACCGTGCAGTGCCTGCGGATGGGCGGCGGCTTCGGCGGCAAGGAGATGCAGCCGCACGGCTTCGCGGCCATCGCCGCGCTGGGCGCCAAGCTGACCGGCCGGCCGGTCCGGGTGCGGCTCAACCGCACCCAGGACCTGACGATGTCGGGCAAGCGGCACGGGTTCCACGCCGACTGGAAGATCGGCTTCGACGCCGACGGCCGCATCCAGGCGCTGGACGCCACGCTGACCGCGGACGGCGGCTGGAGCCTGGACCTGTCGGAGCCGGTCTGCGCCCGCGCGCTGTGCCACATCGACAACACGTACTGGATTCCCAACGCGCGGGTCGCCGGTCGCATCGCCAAGACCAACAAGGTCTCCAACACGGCCTTCCGCGGCTTCGGCGGACCGCAGGGCATGCTGGTGATCGAGGACATCCTGGGCCGGGTCGCGCCGCTGCTCGGCCTGGACCCGATGGAGCTGCGCAAGCGCAACTTCTACCAGCCGGGTCTCGGTCAATCGACGCCGTACGGCCAGCCGGTCCCGCAGGCGGAACGGATCGCCGGCGTCTGGCAGCAGGTCGAGGAGAACGGCGGCGTCGCCGACCGCAAGCGCGAGATCGCCGCCTTCAACGCCGCGCACCCGCACACCAAGCGGGCGCTGGCGATCACCGGCATCAAGTTCGGCATCTCGTTCAACCTCACGGCCTTCAACCAGGCCGGCGCACTGGTGCTGATCTACAAGGACGGCTCCGTCCTGATCAACCACGGCGGCACCGAGATGGGCCAGGGCCTGCACACCAAGATGCTGCAGGTGGCCGCGACCACGCTGGGCATCCCGCTGCACAAGGTGCGCCTCGCCCCCACGCGCACCGACAAGGTGCCCAACACCTCCGCGACTGCCGCCAGTTCCGGGGCGGACCTCAACGGTGGCGCGGTGAAGAACGCCTGCGAGCAGCTGCGCGCGCGGCTGCTGCAGGTGGCCGCCAGCCAGCTGGGTTCGAACGCCTCCGACGTGCGCATCGTCGACGGTGTCGCCCGCACCCTGGGCAGCGACAAGGAGCTGGCCTGGGACGACCTGGTGCACACCGCGTACTTCCAGCGCGTTCAGCTGTCGGCGGCCGGTTACTACCGGACCGAGGGGCTGCACTGGGACGCGAAGGCCTTCCGGGGCTCGCCGTTCAAGTACTTCTCCTACGGCGCCGCCGCGGCCGAGGTGGAGGTGGACGGCTTCACCGGCGCGTACCGCATCCGCCGGGTGGACATCGTGCACGACGTCGGCGACAGCCTGTCCCCGATGATCGACATCGGTCAGGTCGAGGGCGGTTTCGTGCAGGGGGCGGGCTGGCTGACGCTGGAGGACATGCGCTGGGACACCAGCGACGGGCCGAACCGGGGCCGGCTGCTGACCCAGGCCGCGAGCACCTACAAGCTGCCGAGCTTTTCGGAGATGCCCGCCGAGTTCAACGTCACGCTCATGGAGAACGCCACCGAGGAGGGCGCGGTGTACGGGTCCAAGGCGGTCGGTGAGCCCCCGCTGATGCTGGCGTTCTGCGTGCGCGAGGCGCTGCGGCAGGCCGCCGCTGCGTTCGGGCCCGCCGGGGTCAGTGTGGAGCTCGCCGCCCCCGCGACCCCGGAAGCCGTCTACTGGGCGATCGAAGCGGCCCGCGAGCAGAACGTCGACGTGCGGGGCGGCAACGGCGACGCTCTGGGCGGCAGCGAGATCCGAACCGACACGAGCGCTTTGAGCAATGCCTGACATGACCTGGATCGCCGCGGTCACGCGGTTGCGAGCACGCCGGGAGCCCGGCGTGCTCGTGACCGTCGCGACCGTGCGCGGCCACGCGCCCCGTGGGGCCGGTGCCAAACTCGTCGTGGGGCAGACCGAGACCTGGGGGTCGATCGGCGGCGGCAACATCGAGGCCGTCGCCATCGACCGGGCCCGCCAGCTGAACGTCGAGCCCGACCCCGAGCCGGAACTGATGGAGTTCGCCCTCAACGACAAGGTCATCGGACCCCACGGCGTGCAGTGCTGCGGCGGCGCCGTCAGTCTGCTCCTCGAACCGCTGCCGGTGGTCCAGGCGGTGGCCGTCTTCGGCGTCGGGCACGTCGGACTGGAGCTGGCCCGCATCCTGGCCCGCCACAACCTCGATCTGCACCTGATCGACACCCGCTCCGACATGCTCACCGAGGAACGACTCGGTGTGCTCGCGGATGCGGTGGCGCAGATCCACGTGCACCACGCACCGCTGCTTCCGGAGGAGGTGCTCGCGGAGCTGCCGCCCGGCGCCCACGTCCTGATCATGACCCACGATCACGCCGAGGACGCCGCGCTGTGCGACGCCGCCCTGCGCACCACCGGTCTCGGCTCGATCGGGTTGATCGGCTCGGCCGCCAAGTGGGTGCGGTTCCGCAAGCGCCTGGCCACCGAGGGCGGCCACGACGCCGCCACGATCGACCGGATCAAGACCCCGATCGGCATCACCGAGATCACCGGCAAGGAACCTGCCACGATCGCGGTGAGCGTGGCGGCGGACCTGCTCCGAACCTTCGAGCAGGACCGCCCGGGGGCGCTGCCGAACACGGTGGCAGAGGCCCCCGAGGCCCCCGAGGCCCCCGAGATCCGTGAGGTCCCCAGGAGCCGTGAGGTCCGCAAGGCCCCCGCGGTCCGCGAGGTCCCCGGGGTCCGCGTACGGTCCGGTATCCGCTAGGGCGCTGCTTCCGGATCAGGCCTGGGCCGGCCTGATCCGGAAGAGACGGCCTAGCCGCCGCCCCCACATCCGCTGCCGCCGCCGCAGCTGTAGCCCCCGGCACCACTGATGCCGAAGCCGGAGGGCCCGCCCCGGCCGCGGTTGCGGGTACCGGGGTGCCGCCGGGGTGCGGGTCGGGTGGTGCGCTTGACGTGGAGTTCGAGCAGGACGGCCGGACCCAGGGCCTGTTCCAAAGCCGCGAGGAGCCGTCGGGCGTCGGTGTCCGGCGGGAGGACGGCCCTGCAGACGTCGGAGTCGTCCCGGATCAGGCGCAGCGTGAGCACGCGGGTGGCGGGGCGGGGGTCCCCGGCGTACGGCTCCTCGATCTCCTGCTCCAGGCGCAGCCGGTCCGGCTCCTCCACCGGCCGCCACGGACCGCTCCCCAGGCCGCGCACCAGGCACACCGCGGAGGGATCGCCGACGGCGGAGAACCTGATCCGGTACACCTGGAAGCAGTCCACGGCCAGTGCCCCTGCGAAGCCCGCCGCGACGGCTGCGGACACCATCCAGAGGGCCACCACCCCCACCGCGGCCCAGCCGGCGCCGGAGAAGAGCATGATCGCCGCCACCGGCAGGACGAGGGCGAGCCCGAGAAGGCCCGTACCGAGCGCGGTCAGCGCGGCGCTCCCCATCGAGCGCGGCACGGTGAGCCAGGAGGCGCCGCCCGCCCGCAGCACCACGTCCGTCGTCCCCGACTCGCCCCGCTCCACGTCGCCGGGCGCCCCCGAACTGTGTGCCGTCATTGCCTCACCATAGATCTGACGCCGGGTGACTGACCAGATGCCGTACGTGAGACGGCGCGGGCGGCGGCGCGATGCGGTTCACCGGCGACCCGCCCCCGCGGAAGCCGTGAACAGCGCTCGGGTCGGTCGAAAATTCGTTCGTGTCACTGTCCCGCATGGAGGCACGATCGACCGGTGGATCTGACCTTGCTGCTGGCTGCCGTCGAGCGCGAAGACGACGACGCTGTACTCGAACTCCTGTGGGACGCCACCGCGGACGACTGGGCCGGTGATGATGCCGTGGCCCTGCTGGCCGCTGCCGTGAGGGCCGGACGCGAGAGGGTCGTCGACCATCTGGTCCACTGGGACGTGGATGTGACCCACTACTGGACAGCGAACAGGACCCCCGCACCCTCGCCATCGTCATCGTCGCCCTCTGCTCCTACTCCTCCGTCGACGTGATCCCGGCGATCCTGGCCCACGCCGATCACGCCGACCCGCGCGTCCGGAGGACCGTCTCCGCGGTGCTCCACACCAACACGGACCAGCATGAAGAAGTCCTCGCAGCCCTGACTCGCCTGGCCGACGACCCCGAGCCGACGACCCGAACGAACGCGCTCAGCAAACTCGCCACATCCGCCCTCGACACCCCGGAACTACGCGCCGTCTTCGCCGCACACCTGGCGGACCCGGACTTCGACGCCAGGCTCAAAGCCGCCGCCGGACTCGCCCTGCGCGACGACGAACGTGGCGCGGCGGCCCTCGACAGGATCCGCTCCGGCATCAAGAACTTCAACAGCCCTGGCCGGGGCGAACTCTCCGACATCCACCATCTGCTGAGCGTGCGCGCCGAAGAAGTCGCAACAACGGCCCAGGACCACTGACGGCCCGTCACTGGCCACGGTCGAGTGACAGACGGTGTGTGCGCGGTGAGCGAAACCGTGGCCATCGGTGTGACCAACGGGCCCGGGCCGCCGTCTCATGGGGTGACGGTCCACACCGAGGGGGAGTTTTGAACCAGAGCTCAGGTCGTGTGTTAGTGATGGCTGTCGCCGCGTTGGCCGGCCTGGTCGGTTGCAGCAGCAGTGCGCCCTCCGGCGGACCCGCGCCCGGGTCCCGTTCGTCCGCCGAACCCGCGTACGTGGTCGCGTACCGTGCCGGACACACCGCGGGCAAGGCCGTCTACGACACCTCAGGCAAGGGCGCGGCGGTGCGCGAGACCGTATGGGGTGGCTGTACGCGCCGGGCCCTGCAGGCGGGCGGCGAAGCCGAACTGGATCGCGGCTCCTGGGTGCAAGGCTGCCTCGCCGGCGTTGCCGACGCCCCCGAGCGGTTGCCCACCGGCCCCGTGATCAAGCGGGCCCCTGATACGGAGATGCTGGAGCGGTTCCACGCCTGGGCCCGCACCAAGGGTGGAGCGCCGCAGGTCGACCACGCCCGCGTACTGGCCGTAGCCCAACTGACCACATACGACTATGACGTCGAGTTGAGCACGGACTACTCGGCAGGTTCCGGAATGCCTGAAGCCGAATCGCTGGCCCGGAGCTTCCTTGAGTGGTGGGACGGCGATCACGGCCGAACCGGTACCGCCAGGAACGTGCTGGTCCTCGGGGCGGACGGAAAGAGGCTGACCGCGCAGCGCATCTGAGTTCAACGCGTCGGCCCGCGCCGCTCGGACGACCCGCGGGAAGCGCCCTTGCGGGTCGTACGTCCGGCAGTGGGATCGGGGTCCCGCCACATCGGCCAGAGGGTGGGCCCGCCTTCCGGGAGGCGGATCTCCGCGGTGATGCGGAAGCCCAGCTTCTCGTAGAAGGGGAGGTTGGTGACGTTGCTGGATTCCAGGTAGGCGGGTTGCCCGAGCCGGTCGCAGTCGGCCAGCTGCTGGCCGAGCAGCGCCGACCCGACTCCCATCCCCTGGAGTCCCCGTTCCGTCCCCACGGACGGCAGGTACCAGTGCGGTGTCTGCGGATGGGCCTCGTGCATGGCGTGCTGGACCTCTCCGGCCCGCGGCATCCCGCGAAGGCCGAAGATGCTCGCGTACCGGGGGACGGCCGCCAACTCCTGCCCCTCGGAAGGCTTCCAGCGGCCGGGCCCGGACCACAGCGCGGCCGCCAGCAGCCGCCCCTCGCCGGTCGCGGCGACCCGGACGGCGCCTGCGCGGGGCCGTTGCTGTCGCTGGGCCAGCCGGAAGTAGCGGGCGAGCCTGCGTTCCCGGTCGGCGGCGGGGATCATCCATGCCATGACCGGGTCGTCGGCGAAGGCGCGGGCCAGGAGCGCGGCGACCGCCCCGGACTCGGCGGGCCGGGCGAACCGGATCCCGTACCCGGCCAACTGCGCTGCTGGTCGTGTGCTCATGGGGCCACCGTAGGCAGCCGGGCGGGCAGGCCCGGCCCGGCGGCGAGGGACACGCCGTACGGGCACCTGCCCGACGCGACCGGCGCGAGCCGGCGTCACCGGCCGACCACGGCGCCCGCGCCCCGAGGTCAGGAGGTGCGCTTCAGGGTCCAGGTGTTGGGGTTGAAGCTGGGGACGGCGGAGTAGCGACAGCCGCTCGAGTAGTAGGTGTTGGTGATGGTCCAGCCGGCGGGCGGCCACGTGGACGCGCAGGCGTTGACCTGGGTGCCGACCGGGTAGCCTCTCAGGTCCTTGATCTGCTTGGTGTTGGGCGTGAAGCCGGAGCCGCACCCGCCGCTGTTCCACCACTGGGCGTCCACCCAGCCGTCCGGGGTGAGCGTGCTGGAGCACATGGTGAGCGTGTCGCCGGGCGCCGCCGAAGCGGGGCTCGCGGCGAGGGCGAGGGCGGTGACGGCCATGGTCGCCAGAGCGGCGGCGTGACGGATGCGGATCACGGGACGTTCCTTCCTGGGCGCGCTGGGACCGCTACCGACCGTCGGCAGGCGTTAGCAGGCGCCGCGTCATTGCTATCCGACCGGTTCAGGCTCCAGAAAGTCACCTTTTGGGCATAACTCTGCGATGGTTTAGAGCCGCTGCTGCGGTCGCACGACGCGATGCGCACGCGCCCCGCGGTGCCCGCTCCGAAGCCGCGGTCAGCCGATCGGCCGGCGCATCTCGGCACGCACCTTGAGGGTCGTCTCGGCGGTCTTGGCGAGGTCGACGGACCCGGGCTTCTGCAGCGCGGTCTCCTCGCTGAGGATGCCGACCGTGGCGCCGGTGTTCTCGTCGCCCCAGGCGCACATCGGCAGGGAGCTCTCGATCCCGTTCTGCCGCACCGTCAGCACCTGGCAGGACAGGGTGACGTCGGAGCCGGTGGGCGTGATGTCCCGCGCGGGGACCGCCAGAGACGCGGTCTCGGATTCCGCGGCGCCGCGCAGCATCTTCTTGCGGGCTCCCGCGGGATCCTTGAACTGTCCGTACATCCCCGAGACGACCAGGGCGCCCGACTCCTTCGCGGACTCGGAGGCGTACTGACCGGCGGCCGGCTTCGGATCGCGGATCTTCGGGTCGTGGGCGCCGTCGAGGGCTTCCTTGCCCACGGTGGCCGAATGGTCCTGGACCAGCGCGTACTTGCCGTCCACGAGGGTCTTGGGAACGGTGAGCCGGTAGCGGGCCTCGGGGAAGCCGGATCCGCTCAGCCTGATTCCGATCGCGCCGAGCGCACCGAGCAACAGCACTGCTCCCGCGATCATCCCGACCACCATGCCGATCCGGTTCCTGCGCCGCGGCGCGCCGCCCGTCGGGAGCTGCCCCCAGGCCCCTTGGCCGGGGTACGGCTGCGGCGGACCGGGCTGCCCCGGGTACGACTGACCCGGGTACGGCTGCTGGTGCGCGGGGGGCTGGGCGGCGTACGGCTGTCCCCCGTAGGGACTCGGGTGCTGCGGGGGCCCGTACGGGCCGGGGTGTTGCTGGGGCGGCGGCGTGCTCATGCTCAAACGTTACGTCAGCCCCGCGCACCGTAGAGTTCCGGCCGTCCGTGGTCGCGGGGACGGCCCCCGGGGTCCATCCTCTCCGCGCCTGTTGGAGCCGTGATCTGGGCCGGAACCCGCCCTGGAAAGTAGGATCAAGGAATGTCTGACACGACCGAAACTACGCCCGGCTGGCTGAGCAGCGACGAGCTGGAAATGGCCCGGGCCCAGATGCCGATCCTCTACGTCGAGGCCGTCCCCGTACGCGTGGACGACACCGGCGAAGTCACCACCATCGGACTGCTCCTGCGGATCGGCACGGACGGGGCGATCAGTCGGACCCTGGTGTCCGGCCGTGTCATGCACCACGAGCGGATCCGTGACGCGCTCCTGCGCCACCTGGAGAAGGACCTGGGCCCCGTGGCCCTGCCCCGCATCCCCGCTTCCCTCCAGCCCTTCACGGTCGCCGAGTACTTCCCCACGGCGGGCGTCACCCCCTACCACGACCCTCGCCAGCACGCGGTGTCGCTCGCCTACGTCGTACCGGTCACGGGTGACTGCCGTCCCCGCCAGGACGCCCTGGACCTGGTCTGGTTCAGTCCGCAGGAAGCCCTTTCGGCAGCCGTGCAGGGCGAGATGCCGGGCGGGCACGCGGCGCTGCTGAAGCAGGCGCTCGCGCACGTGGGGTACACGTACTGAAGTCGCCGCGCACACCGCGCGACGTTCCACCCCCGACTCCGGCCGCTGTCCGAACCGTTAGCGACAGCGGCCGGACCGGGCTCGGGGAGACGAACGGTCCCCGTCCCGCACGCCCCCGGTCCGGTCCCGGCGGGCCTCACCCTGCTACGGGGTCTGCGCCGGGGTGAACTTCGTGAGGACCAGCAGGGTGTCGACGAGATCCTCGGCGGGGGCGCCGGTCGCCAGGCGGCGCAGCTGCTGTCCGAAGACCAGGGCCACGGCCACGCCGGCCATGCGTTCGGGGTCCGGGACTCCGAGGTGGGTCAGGATCCGGGTGGCCAGCAGGTCGTAGGCGGCGAAGCACTCGGCTGCGGCGGCGCGCAGCCGTTCGTCCCGGCCCGCCTGGACGTACAGCTCGAACGGCGCGATGTGGCGGCTGTCGAAGGCGTTTCCGCCCGCCACCTGCGCCACCACCTCGGCCGCCTGCCCGATGTCGAACTGCTCGTCGGTGCATTCGTCCGCGAGCGCCGTGAAGTGCCGGGTCTCCTCGGCCACGAAGTGGAGCAGGCTCTCGCGCAGCAGCTCGTGCTGGGTTGCGAAGTGGTAGGTGACGGAGCCGAGGGAGACTCCGGCCTCCTTCGCGATCCGCCGGTTGGTGACGGCGGCGATGCCGTCCTGCCCGATGATCCGCAGTACGGCGTCGATGATGCTCTGGCGGGTGTCGGAAGCATGGGGCATGGCGTAATTCTGCCCCATCGGTCGACATGACCGCCCGTGCAGGATCGGGGAGTTGGGGACGACGAGGTGTGGACAGGGAGCGACACCGTCCATACTGTTCGTTCGAACGAACAGTTGAGGGATCTCGCCAGCCGCACGGGAGTGGTCGTGGACATATCCGGATCGAACGTTCTACTCACCGGCGCCACCGGGGGCATCGGCGCTGCCCTCGCCGCGCGCCTGACCGCGCAGGGGGCCCGCCTCACGATCACCGGGCGGCGGGAGGAGGCCCTCAAGACCACCGCCGGCGCCTGCGGCGCCCGTACCGTGGTGGCCGATCTGGCCGTACGGTCCGATGTCGAACACCTAGCCGAGAGTTGCGCGGAGGCGGACATCCTCGTCGCGAACGCCGCGCTGCCCGCGAGCGGCGACCTCCTGGACTACACGGAGGACCAGCTCGACCGCGCCCTCGACGTCAACCTCCGCGCGCCCGTGGTGCTCTCCCGGTTGCTCGCGGAGCACATGGTGGGCCGCGGCCGCGGCCACATCGTGCTGGTCGGCTCCATTTCCGGCAAGGCTGCCACCAAGTCGACCTCCCTGTACAACGCGACGAAGTTCGGGCTGCGCGGATTCGCACTCGCTCTGCGCCAGGAGCTCAGGGGTACGGGGGTGGGGGTGTCCCTGGTCCAGCCCGGCTTCGTCCGCGACGCCGGAATGTTCGCGGCCACCGGTGCCACCGCGCCGAACGGCATCAGGACCGTCACACCCGGCCAGGTCGCCGACGGCGTCGTACGAGCCGTCCGCCGCGACCGCTGCGAGGTCAACGTGGCGCCGCTGGAGCTGCGGCTGCTGAGCGCCGTCGCCGGACAGTTCCCCGGGTTCGCCGAGCGCGTCCAGGCCCGGATGGACCTCGACGGGTCCGTGCGACAGATCGTCGAGGCCCAGCGCTCGCGCCGATAGTCGCACGCGGCCGTTCCGGGGCGGGACACCTGCTCCCGCAGCAGGACTGACCCGTCGTCACTCGTGCAGCAGGCTCGTGACCAGCTCGCGCGGCAACCCATGGGTGTCGTGGAGGTAGTGGAAGTCCTCCCGGGTCAGCGGACCCCGGAACCGGGGGCGGGCGAGCACCTGCCGCCCGCGTTCCAGGAGCCGGCGGAACCGGTGCTCCTCCTCGCTCAGGACCCGCCGTACGTCGCCCGGGCCCATGTCCTGTCGGAAGTGGTCCAGGGTGTGCCGGACCAGTTCGTCCGGCAGGTCCTCGATGCTCCGCGAGGCGTCCTCCCGCCACAGCAGGGTGAGCATCCGTCGCACCAGGCGTCGCAGCACGTAGCCCTGCCCCGTGTTGGCCGGGCGCACGCCGTCGCCGAGTACCACGACGGCCGAGCGCAGGTGGTCGCAGACCACGCGCAGCGACCGTTCGTCCAGGGGCCACAGGGCCGGTACGAGGCTGCGCCAAGGGTCGAAGACGTCGCACTCGAACACGGACGACTTGCCTTGGAGCAGGGAGGCGAGCCGTTCCAGGCCGAGGCCGGTGTCCACGTTGCGCTGGGGAAGGGGCACCAGGGAACCGTCGTCGAGTCGGCGGTGAGTCATCGTCACGTGGTTCCACACCTCCACCCAGCGGTCGTCGCGGGTGGGCGTGGACTCGGGCGGGCCGTCGCCGCTCCACAGGAAGATCTCCGAGTCGGGACCGCACGGTCCGACGGGCCCGTTGGACCACCAGTTGTCCTCCACGGTGGGTTCGACGGGGACTCCGAGCCCCTGCCACAGCTCCAGGGAAGCGGTGTCCGGCCCGGTCCGGTCGTCGCCGGCGTGGACGGTGGCGTACAAGCGGCCGCGGTCCACGCCCAGCCCCTCGGTGAGGAGCCCGTATCCCCAGTCGAGACTGAGCGGGCCGGGGTAGTCGCCCAACGACCAGGTGCCGAGCATCTCGAAGACCGTCAGGTGGGTGGCGTCGCCGACCTCCTCCAGGTCCGTGGTGCGCAGACAGCGCTGGACGTTGACCAGCCGCCTGCCCAACGGGTGGGGTCGTCCCTCCAGGTACGGAGTGAGCGGGTGCATGCCGGAGGTGGTGAAGAGCACGGGGTCGCCGGGCGGTGGCAGCAGCGTCGAGCCGACGATGCGGCGGTGCTCACGCTCTTCGAAGTACTCGACGAACGTTCTGGTCAGCTGCTCGGTCTTCATGGGGTGACTCCTTCGCATCGAGCGGGAGAGGCACCGGAGAACGGAACCGTTCAGTCTCCGACCGGGAGCAAGGGCGCCACGGCACGACCGACGGACCGTTGTCCGGTCGCCGGGGAGAGGGAGGGGAAGGTCAGGCGGCGGCAACCGGCGAGCTGGTCGCTCGCGCGGTCGCGGTGGTGCTGGGGCCGGTGACGTTCATGCGACCCATCCTAGTGCGGGCCTGCCGCCGGTGCTCGGGTATTTCCGCGCCGGCGCCAGGGGTGGGGGCTACCGCCCGCCGTTCCTTCGCCGCGAGCTACTCGGTCGTGGTTTCCTTCACCACCCACGCCAGGTACTCCTCCGAAGGTCCGCCGGTCGGGAGCACGATCCACTGCGGCACCTCGTACGGGTGCTGCTCGTGCACCCACGCCCGCAACGCGTCCACCTTTTCCGCGGTCGTCTTGAAGGAGATCCGGTACTCCCGCTCGTGCTGCACGGCCTCCTTCCACCAGTAGAAGGAGGTCATCCGCGCGTCGACGTGCACCCCGGCCGCCAGCCGGGCCTCCACCGCGCCCCGCGCGATCTCGTGCGCCTTCGTCTCGTCGTCCACGGTCGTCTGCGCGATCACGATGCTCGCCACGTCGGTCCTCCTGGGTCGGGTTCGGCCACCCTACGGTCGGCGCCGACCGGCCCGGTGCTGGGGCAGGTGGGTCTTGGCATCCTCGTACGTCCCCTCGCCGGGTGCGGTGGCCACGGCGTAGAAGAGGTTCAGCACACCGGTGCGGAAGGTCTCGGCGGACACCAGCTCCAGCGGGATCGGCGGCGCGTCCTCCTCGAACAGGCGCATGCCGTTGCGCACGGCGATCGGGTGCAGCAGGAGGTTGAGTTCGTCCAGGAGCCCGGCGGCCAGCAGCTGACGTACGACGGACACGGAGCCGCTGATCCAGACGGGTGTGTCCGCGCCCGGCTCGTCCTTCAGCGTCGCAACCGCTGTCGCGAGGTCGCCGACGAGCGGTTCGGAGTTCCGCCAGGTGAAATCGTACGGGCCGTTGGACACCACGATCTTGCGGGCGTCACCGAGCACCTTGGCGAACGGCGCGTCCTGCCCGCCGGCTGCTTCCCGGTCCGGCCAGGCGCCCGCGAAGCTGTCGTAGGTCCGGCGGCCGAGCAGCAGGGTGTCGGCCCGGCCGAGGGTCGCGTCGACGGCCGCGCCCATCTCCTCGTTGAAGTAGGGGAAGTGCCACCGATCGGGCGCCTCGACGACACCGTCGAGCGAGATGAACAGCTGCGCCTTGATCTTCCTCATGCCGGTCTCCGGGGGCTGATGGTCGGTCCGTTCGCGTACGACCCCATCCAAGGGCAAGCGGCGGCCGGGCGCCGCACGACGCCCCGCCGGTTCGGTGCGGGTCGTGGGGACCGCGGGGACGTTGGGGACGGTCGGGTCAGCGCCTAGGCTCCCGATCATGGACATGGGTGAGCGCTGGGCAATGTACGACGGGCTGCGGGGGCGGGTCCCGCGATGGCATCCGGTCGGGGTGGTCGTCGAGGCCGACGGACCGGTCGTGCGCCGCCACTACGGGACGCACGGCACGGCCGAACACACCCCGCTCGCGGCGGGGACGGACACCGCCGCACTGGTGCGCCGTCAGCAAGAGGCCTTCGCGGGGCGCGGTGAGCCGGTGGAGTGGAAGGTGTACGCGCACGACTCGCCGGAACTCGGCCCCGCGCTGACGGCAGCGGGGTTCACCCCGGGCTGGGAGCGCTCCGTACTGCTCGCCGCGCCGCTGCCCGGCGAACGGCCCGCCGCCACGGCGGAGCCCCGGGTGGGGGTGCACGACCTGTACCGGGTGAGGGACCAGGCCGAACGGGCCCGGGCGATCGCCGTGGCCTCCCCCGGCCCCCACGCGACGCCCTACGCCGAGATGATCGCCGACGGCTCCTCGGACGAGGGCGACGTCGTCATCGAGGTCCTGCTGGAGGACGGCGTGGTCGTCGCAGTCGCCTGGGCCTACGAGGACGAGGGTCCCTTCGCCCTCGTCGGCGGGCTGACCGACGACGATGCGGACTTCGTCAAGGCCTGTACCGACCGTTGGCGCGTGCAGAACCTGCTCGGGCAACCCCTCCTCGCCGAGGCCCGGGGCCGCCTGCGCGAAAGCCTGCTGGAGGCCGGCTTCACGGAAGTCACCACCGTTCGCTCCTACCACTGGCGCCCACCGGGCACCCCCGAGCACACCCGCCCTGCTCAGTTCCTCGACTGGCTCCACGACGACGGTCCGCTGTGGGACCGCTTCTACGCGGACTTCGACTTCAAGCCGAGCACCACCTACGGGCCCGCGATCGCCGAACCCGTTCCCTCCGCCGTCTGGCACCTGCACGCACACCACCGGCCGGTCCAGGACGTCCCCGGGCGCGTCGACGCGATCGTCCGGTGCGGGCTGCTCGCCGCCACCGAGCCCGGGGAATTCGTGTACTGGCTCGACTGGCAGCACGACGGCTACCGCTACGACCCCCGGCGCACCGACGCCCCGGGACGGCCACCCCGCCCCGGGCTCGGCACCTACCCCGACGGCGACTACTACCTCCACCTCACCGACGACCTGCGCCTGGGCACCTTCGGCCACCCCTGGGAACAGACGCTGACCGTCTGGGGGCCAGCCCTCCTGGCCGCCGTCGAAACGGAACTGACCGAGCTGCTCGGGGAACCGGTCCGGCGCCACACCTGACGGCCGGACTCGGCGGGGCTTCGAAGCCGCCGGCCGGGGGGAAGGTTCCCCTTCCGGCGTCGCCCCGGCGTCACCCTCACCGGGGCAGGAGGCCGAAGATCCTCGCCAGTGCGGCGACGAGACTGAGGTGGGTGACGCCGAGGAACACCCACTCCACGGGGCGCATGCGCCACCGGCCGCGGGCCGTCAGTCGCCATTCGTACGCCACGGAGCCGACGGCGAACACGAACAACGGCGCCCAGAGGACGGCCCACCAGGACCAGACGTCGGTCAGGCGGAGCACGAGGGACAACACCGCGAACAAGGTCACGGCCAGGCCCCATCCCGGCTTCTCCTCCTCCTTGACGGCCGACGGCAATCCTGACGAAACGTTCAAGGCGGGTCCTCTCGGGTTCGTTGGAGCCAGTGCCACGGGGGATGCTGCGACCGCGGCTGCCGCACGCCCCTCCGTTCGAACAGAGTTCACCTTAACCGTCGGTCGATCAGCCCCGATCGGGTTGGTGCCGGCGAGCCCCGCCATGACGACGGCAGGGCCGACCTGGCGCCGAGAGCTGCGCGTCTTGCATCGTTTCCCGCCCGATGGCCGGATGTGAAGGCGCCCCAACTGGCGCAACCCATACCGCCGTTCCCTCGTCTTTCAGGCCGGACGGCCTGCCTGATCGCTCTCTCGCTCACGCGAGGGGCGTGGGCGGCGTCCCGGCCGGAATCCCCTCCGGCCAGGACCAGGGCGCGGGATTCGCCGACCCGTTTCTTGTTCCTTCCCCGTGTTGCGCAGTTCGAGAGGTCTTCACCATGCCCGTGGTCGATACCGGTTTCAGCGTCCTGTCCGAGGACTTCGCCGCCGCCCCCTACCGCTACTTCGCACGGCTGCGGGAACGGGCCCCGGTGCACTACGAACCGGCGATCGACAGCTACTTCCTCTCCCGCTACGAGGACGTGAAGCGGGTGCTGACCGACCACGAGGCGTTCAGCACCGGAACGCTGCAGGTACGCGCCGAGCCGGTGATGCGCGGGCCGGTCCTGGCCCAGATGACCGGGGCCGAGCACACCGCCAAACGAAGAATCGTGGTTCGGGCCTTCACCGGCCGGGCCCTCCAGGACCAGATGCGCGTCATCCGCGCCACCGCCGCCGAACTCATGGCCCCCTTCCTCCCCCTGGGCCGGATGGACCTGGTCAACGACTTCGGCAAGCCCTTCGCCATCCGCGTGACGCTCGACGTCCTGGGCCTGGACCGAAGGGACTGGCAGCAGGTGGCCGCCTGGCACAGCGGGGTGGCCGAATTCATCACCAGCCTGACCTACACCCCCGAACGCCGTCGCCACTGCATTGACTGCGCGGAGCAGTTGGAGGCCTACCTCCTCCCCGTGATCGAGCAGCGGCGCCGCGCCCCCGGCGAAGACCTGATGTCGAAGCTGTGCACCACCGAGATCGACGGCATCGCCATGAGCGATCGCGATGTCACCGCGCTGATCATCAACGTCCTGGCCGCCGCCACCGAGCCCGCGGACAAGACGCTGGCCCTGCTCTTCAAGCATCTGATCGACCACCCCGAGCAGCTGGCACGGGTCCGCCGGGACCCGGACCTGCTGGCCGCCGCGATCGCCGAGACCCTGCGCTACACCCCGCCGGTCCAGCTCATTCCCCGCCGGGTGGAGGGGGACACCGTGTTCGCCGGCACCACCGTCCCGGCAGGTGCCACCGTCTTCTGCATGATCGGGGCGGCCAACCGCGACCCGGGCGCCTTCACCGCCCCGGACACCTTCGACATCCACCGCCCGGACCTGGGCACCGCCCGCTCCTTCACCGCGGCCGCCGAGCACCTGTCCTTCGGTACCGGACTCCACCAGTGCGTCGGCACGGCCTTCGCGCGCGCCGAGATCGAGACCGTCGCCGCGATCCTCCTGCCCCTGCTCGACCAGGTCCGCCACAGCCCCGACTCCCAGTACCGGGAGGCCGGCCTGTACACGCGGGGCCCGCTCGCGCTGCCACTGGACTTCACGCCCGTCCGCTGACGCACCACCGGCCGTGACCGACGTGCATGACCGACGTCCGTCCTCCCCCCGGCCTCCCCCGCCTTCCCGGGCTTCCGGACCTCCGGGCTTCCCGGGGCCCTGCCTCCGCGGCTCCGAGAGCCCGGACGTTTCCCCTCCACCCCCCACTCTCCCCAGGTGAAGACGACCATGACATCGACCTACATCACCCGAGCCATCAACGATCTGCTGTTCACCCCGGGCCTCGACCTCGCCGAAGCCGTCGACCGGCACTTCAGCCCCGACTACCGCCAGCGCACGAACGGCGTGTGGAGTGACCGGACCTCCTTCGTCCAGCACATGACGCGCCTGCGCTCCCTGATCCGCAGCGGGCACATCGAGGTCCACGACGAACTCCGCGACGGACCGCGCTACGCAGACCGGCACACCGTCACCCTCCTCCACCACGACGGCCACACCTCCCGCACCGAGGTCTACCTCTTCGCCGAACTGGCTCCCGACGGCCGCTTCCAGCGCGTCGAAGAGACCACCCTCCTGGTCACCGGCCACGCCGACGACGAGAACCTCGGCCTCGTCAAGTGACATGAAAGGCTCCGCCACATCGGAGCCAGGTGGTCCGCGAAGGGTTCCGGACCACCGCGATCGCAGTCCGCTGCTGGAACAAAGGGAGGGAGCCCGCCATGGTGTCCGTGGGGGAAAGATTGAGCAGAGCGCGCGTACGGGCCTTCGTCGGCCGGGACGAGGAACTCGTCCGCTTCGGCGAGGCGTTGGCCGGTGATCCGCAGGCGCCGTTCGCGTTCTACGTGTACGGGCCGGGCGGCATCGGGAAGTCGACGCTGCTGCGGCGACTGGCGGACCACGCCCGGGCGGCCGGGCGGCTGCTCGTCGAGCTCGACGGCCGGTTCGTCAGCCGGGACCCGGTCGATTTCGAGCACGCCGCCGGACCGTTCCTGGACGTTCCGGGCACGGTCCTGTTCGTGGACTCATTCGAGCACTGCCAGTGGCTGGAGAGCTGGTTGTGGCACCACTTCCTGCCCCGTGCCGCGGACGACACCCTGGTCGTCCTGGGCGGCCGGCGCGCTCCGCAGCCGCAGTGGGCCGCCGATCCCGCCTGGTCCCGGCTGCTGCACGTGAGCGAACTGGAGCCGTTCTCCACGGAGCAGGCCCGGAGCCTGTTGGTGGCGGCGCAGATCCGCCCCGAACTGCGCGACCGGGTGCTGCGCTTCGCCGGGGGCAACCCACTGGCGCTGTCGCTGGCGGCCGCGGCCGGATCGGCGGGCTGCGGCCGGGAGGAGATCTGGGCCCCGACGGCGGACGTACTGCGCACCCTGCTGGCGGGGCTGATCGGGGAGGTGCCCACGGCGGCCCACCGCCGCGCCCTGGAGGTGGCGGCGCAGGCCCACTCGACGTCCGAGGAACTGCTGGCCGCGGTCCTCCCCGGAGAGGACGTCCATCCGCTCTTCTCCTGGCTGCGCGACCTGCCCTTCATGGAGTCCACCCTGCGGGGGCTGTACCCGCACGACGCGGCGCGCGAGACGCTCGCCGCCGACCTGCGCTGGCGGGCACCCAACGCCTTCGAGGCGATGCGCCAGCGCCTGGCGGACGAGTACCTGCGGATCCTGCGCGAGGCGCCCGAGGAGCGGGTGTGGACCGTCACCGACGATCTCTTCTACCTGTTCCGGGAGGGTGCGACGCTGGCCCGGCTGCGCTCCTGGTCCCGCGAGGACGAGGTGCACGACCGTCCTCTGCACCCGGACGACATCGATGTCATCCTGCGCATGGCCACCGAGACGGAAGGGGCCGCCTCCGCGGACCTGGTCCGCTACTGGGCCGAGCGCCAGCCGCAGGCCTTCAGCGTGTACCGGCTCGTGAGCACGGGCCGGATCGTGGCGTTCACGGCGCGGCTGGTCCTGTCGTCCCCTCCCGATGCCCAGGACCTGGCCACCGATCCCGTCGTGGCCGCCGCGTGGCGGTACACCGAGGCCACCGCGCCGGTGAGCCCCGGTGAGCACATCGGCGTCAGCCGCTTCTCGATCTACCCCGAGCAGTACCAGGTGCCCTCGCGCGTCATCGACCTGAGCAGTTCCCGGGCCCAGGCGGAGGCCGCCCGCGCCCGCGGGCGCGCGTACGGCTTCGCCGTCTTCCAGGACGCCGAGACCTGGGCCGAGCGCGTCAAGGGCACCTTGGCGGACACGGGGGTGCGGCCGCGGGTCGGTGAGCACACGTACGGGGTGTTCGGCGTCGACTGGCGTCAACTGCCGGTGGAGTCTTGGCTCATGCACTTCATATCGGCCACCGAGGCGCCCGCCGCCCCGGCCGGCCCGTCGCCCGTTTCGCGCACCTCGTTCGACCAGGCCGTGCGCGAGGCGCTGGCCCACTGGCGCGATGCGGACGCGTTCGCAGCCTGCGCCCTGATGCGCACCCGGCTCGCGGCCGACTTCGGTGATCCCGTCGGGGAGTTGCGGGCCCTGTTGCGCCGGGCCGTCGACGACCTCGGGCTCGACCCGCGCGGGGTGCGCGCCCGCGAGGCCCTGACGGCGGGCTACTTCGCCGGTGCGCCCACCCAGGAGGCCGCCGCCCGGCGCCTCGGCCTTCCGTACGGCACCTACCGCCGCCACCTGCGCCAAGGGCTGGACCTGCTCTGTGAGGCGTTGTGGCAGCAGGAGTTGCACGACCCGCGTTAGGCCGTCCCTCTCGGCTCTTGCCGGGCCGGCGAGAGCCGGGAGCGTCGACCCAGCAGCGACGGACGCGCACCGTCGGCTCGAACGGGTGGACAGGTGCGGACAGGAGTGGACAGTGGCCGCTCCTGTCGGGCCTGGATAGTGGACACCGTCCGCGTCGAGTCTGTGCGGCATGAACGTTGCACTCACGCAGACGGGCCGGGCAGCGGGCCGGGCCCCCGGACCGGGAGCGGTGCTCACCGCGCTCGCCGCGGCCCAGTTCACCGTCATGCTCGCCACCTCGATCGTCAATGTGGCGCTGCCGCAGATCCGTGCGGGGGCCGGCCTCTCGGACGGCGGGACCACCTGGGTGGTCAACGCCTACGGCCTGGCGTTCGGGGCGCTGCTCCTGGCGGGCGGACGGGTCGCCGACCTGCTCGGCCGCCGCCGGGTGCTGGTCGCCGGGCTCGCCCTGTTCGCGCTGGCCTCGGTGGCGGCGGGACTGGCCACCTCCGCCGGCGTGCTGATCACGGCCCGCGCGGTGCAGGGCGTCGGGGCCGCCGCGATCGCCCCGGCCGCGCTCGCCCTGGTGATGGACCGGTTCCCGCCCGGCCCCGGGCGCGGCAGGGCCCTGGGCGTGTGGGGCGCCGTCTCCGGCGCAGGAGCGGCCGGCGGCGTGCTGCTGGGCGGCGCACTCACCCAGGCCTGGGGCTGGCCCTGGATCTTCCACTCGGTCGCGCTCGGAGCGGCGGCGGTGCTGGTCGCCGTGGCGGCGCTCGTGCCACGGGACGCGGCGGCGGAGTCCGGCGGAGAGGACGGGCGGCGGGGCGCGCGGCAGCGCGGGCGGTTCGACCTGCTGGGCACCGTCACCGTCACCCTGGCCCTGACCTGCCTGGTGTGGGGGCTGACCGGCGCTCGGGGCGCCGGCTGGACGGACGCCCGGGTGCTGGGCTCCCTCGGCCTCGCCGCCGTACTGCTCGCGGCCTTCTGCGTGATCGAACGTCGCCGGCCGGACGCCCTGATCCCGCCCAGGCTGTTCTCGACCGGCCGGGTCGCCGCGGGCAATCTACTGATGGCGCTGCTGGGGTCCGTATGGATAGCCCTGTTCTTCTTCCTGCCGCTCTACCAGCAACAGGTCCTCGGAGCAGGCCCCTTGGTCACCGGCTTGGGACAGCTCCCCCTCGCCATGGCCCATATGATCGGCTCCGCGCTCGCCCCGCGGATCGCCCGGGTCATCGGCGCCACGGCGACCGTCACCGCCGCCCTGCTGACCGAGGCCGCGGGTCTGCTGTGGCTGTCGTGGATGCGGGCGGACGGGAGCTACCTCGTCGATGTCTTCGGGCCGAGCGTCCTGATCGGACTGGGCCTGAGCATCGCCTTCGTCCAACTCACCGCGCTCGCCGTGGACGGCGTACCGCGCCAGGACGCGGGCCTCGCCAGCGGACTGGTGAACACCACCCGACAGGTCGGCGGCGCGATCGGACTCGCCGCCCTGGCCACCCTGGCCGGCTCCGTCACCGCCCACGCCCCCACCGACCAGCCCCCGTTGGAAGCCCTCACCACGGGATACCAGGCCGCCTTCACCGCCTCCGCAGCAGTCCTCGCCACCACCGCACTCCTCGCACCGCTCCTCACCCGCCGGACCGGGGCGCCCGCCCCGACCGCCAGCACCCCCCGACCGGCCTCCGACCCGGGCACCTCCCCGTTCTCCCCCGCCCGGCCGAACCGCTAGACCAGCCACGGCCGCACCACCGACCCATCTCATCCAGACAGGAAGTACAGCCATGGTCACCATCGACGAGACCGCTCCCGTGATCGTCCGCCTGAGCACCGTGATCGACGCCCCCCTCACGACCGTGTGGGCGCTGCACACCGACGTGGCGGCCTGGTCCGCCTGGAACACGGACATCGACCGGACGGAGGTCGACGGACCGCTGCTGCCCGGCAGGTCGTTCCGTTGGCTGACCCACGGCCTGGACATCACTTCCACGGTGCGGGAGCTGGTCCCCGGGAAGCGGATCGTCTGGGGCGGGACTGTCGAGGGCATCGTCGGCGTCCACGTGTGGACCTTCGAACAGTCCGAAGCCGGTGTCGTCGTCCACACCGAGGAGTCCTGGAGCGGGGCCCCGGTCGACGCCAATACCGACGAACTCGGCAAGGCCCTCCACGACTCCCTGCAGGGCTGGCTCTCCCACCTCAAGAACCGCGCCGAGCGGGCCGCCTGACCGACCACCGCGTCCGCGGTTCCACGCATCCACAGATCCACACATCAGCGCACCCACCCACCCACGCACCCACGCATTCGCGAAAAGGACTGCTGCCATGACGACCACCCCGCCGTACCTGACCGGCCACTACACCCCCGTCGCCGAGGAGGTCTCCGCCGCCGAGCTCACCGTCGAGGGCACGCTGCCGCCCGAGCTGACGGGCCGGCTGCTGCGCAACGGGCACAACCCGAAGCCCGGTGTCACCCCCACCCACTGGTTCAAGGGCAGTGGCATGGTCCACGGCATCCGGCTGCGTGACGGGCGCGCCGAGTGGTACCGCAACCGCTGGGTCCACACCCCCGCCCTCGAAGGCGCCCCCTACATGACCGAACACGGCCCCGACCTGACCGCGAGCACCGCCGGCACCCACGTCATCGAGCACGCCGGACGCCTCCTGGCCCTGTGCGAGGCCAACCTGCCCTTCGAGCTCACCCCGGACCTCGACACCGTCGGCGCCTACGACTTCGACGGCAAACTGCGCACCGCCATGACCGCGCACCCCAAGGAAGACCCCTCGACCGGGGAGCTCCACTTCTTCGCCTCCTCGCCCTTCCCGCCGTTCCTGACCTACTACGTCTCCGACGCCAAGGGCGCCCTGACCCACAGCGCCGAGGTTCCCGGAGCGACCGCCGCCCTCAAGCACGACTTCGCCGTCACCCGCCGCCACGTCGTCTTCATCGAGGGCAACGTCACCTTCGACCACACCGAGAACTCCGGCATCCCCTACAGCTGGAACGACCACCAGCCCTCCCGGATCGGCGTCATGCCCCGCGGCGAGGACGGCGCCCGCCACGTCCGCTGGTTCTCCATCGAGCCCGGCAACATGCTGCACGTCTCCAACGCGTACGAGGACGGCCAGGGCCGCATCGTGCTGGAGGGCCCCACCGTCGACCGCGAGGGCTTCCGGCTCTCCTGGAACTGGTGGGTCGGCGCACCCGGACGCGGGAGCGAGCCCAACGCCCGCTCCTACACCCGCCGCTGGGTCATCGACCTGACCGCCGGCACCGTCGACGAACAGATCATCGACGACCTCCCCGTCGAGTTCCCCACCCTCAACGAGGACTACCTCGGCGTCGAGAACCGTTACCAGTACGCCATCTCCTTCCCCGACGAGAAGGGTTTCGGCGGCTACGGCATCGTCAAGTACGACCGCACGACCGGAGCCCGCCGCATCCACCAGGTCGGCGACGCCCGCCTGCCCAGCGAAGCGGTCTTCGTTCCCGCCGCCGGCACCGCCCGCGAGGACGACGGCTACCTCCTCACCGTCGTCTCCGACCTCAAGCAGAACGCCTCGCAGCTCCTCGTCCTGGACGCGTCCGGCCTCGATCGCATCGCCACCGTCCACCTCCCCCACCGCGTCACCGCCGGCATCCACGGCTCCTGGATCCCCGACACCGCCCTGGAGGGATCCGCGGGCTGACCCCTGGGCGGGGATGCGGCCGCGCTCCGGCGCATCCACCACCGCCCACCGAGAACGGCCCTCCCCCCGGGGCCGGTTGCCGGAGCCGCGAGACGTCGCGGCTCCGGCTTTCCGCGTGTCAGCGCGCCGACGGATAGCCGAGGAGGAAGAGCGCCTCGACGAGCGCCATGGTGCGGATCTCGCTCGGATCGACGCTCTCGTCGGGCGCGTGGATCAGACAGCGGGGCTCTTCCACCCCCATGAGGATGATCTCCGCGTCCGGGCAGGTTCCGGCGAGCACGTTGCACAGGGGGATGGAGCCCCCCTGGCCGAGGAACTCCATCGGCCGGCCGTACGCCTGCTCCATGGCCCGTCCCATGGCCCAGTAGGCCGGCCCGTCGGTGGCCGGGCGGAACGGCGATCCCGTGCCCTCCTTCTCGATCGAGACCCGGGCGCCCCAGGGCGCGGCGGCCGTCAGGTGCGCGGTGAGGGCGGCCAGGGCGGCTTCGGATGCCGTCCCCGGTGGCACGCGCAGGCTCACCCGGGCCCGTGCCTTCGCCGGTACGGCGGCGGCGGAGCCGACCACGGGCGGGCAGTCGATCCCGAGGACCGTGACGGCCGGGCGCGCCCAGAGCCGGTCCGCCACCGAGCCCGAGCCGGTGAGGCGGACCCCTTCCAGGACGGAGGCGTCGGCCCGGAACTGCTCCTCCTCGTACGGCACCCCGGCCCAGGTACCGGTGCAGTCGAGGCCCTCGATGCGGGTCCCGCCGTCGGCGTCGCGCAGCGTGGAGAGCATCTGGATCAAGGCCGCCAGGGCGTCGGGGGCGGGGCCGCCGAACATGCCCGAGTGCAGGTCGCCGCGGAGGGTGGTGACGGTGACGACGACGTTGGCGAGGCCGCGCAGCGCCGTGGTGGCGGTGGGGCGGCCGACGGCGGCGTTGCCGGTGTCGCAGATGAGCAGCGCATCGGCGCAGATGTCGCCCGGGTGCGCGGTCACGTACTCTTCCAGCCCGCCGGTGCCTTGTTCCTCGGACCCCTCGGCGACGAACTTCAGCCCCACGGGCAGCGTGTCGCCCAGGGCCCGCAGTGCGGTGAGGTGCATGACGATGTTGCCCTTGCAGTCGGCGGTGCCGCGCCCGTACCAGCGTCCGTCGCGCTCGGTGAGCGTGAACGGCGGAGAGGTCCAGGCGGCTTCGCCGAGCGGGGGCTGTACGTCGTAGTGGCAGTACAGCAGCACGGTCGGGGAGCCCTCCGGGCCCGGCCGGTGGCCGAGGACGGCGTGGCTGCCGTCGGGGGTCTCTTCCAGGCGTACGTCGATCAGGCCCGCCTCGGTGAACGCGTCGGCCACCCACCGGGCGGCCCGCTCGCATTCCTCGGGAGGGAACTGCCGGGGGTCGGCCACCGAGCGGATGGCGACCAGCTCGGCCAGGTCGGACTTGGCGCGGGGCATCAGCGCGTCGATGCGCTCGGCCAGGGCATCGACGGCAGCATCGGAGCCGGCGCCGGGCAGGTCGCGGGCGGGGTCAACCATCGTCGTCGCGCCTCACCGTCTGCTCGGTCTTCAGGTCGTCGATCTCGTCCTGGATGCGGTGCAGGGTGTCGGGGCAGTAGACCTTCAGCACGAGCGCCTCCGCCTGGACGGCCCGGCGGTCGACGATGACCGGGCGCTGGCCGGGTCCGGTGGCCCCGTTGGAAAGGTTGATCTTCCACAGGGCGGACTTGAGGGCGGACGCGGGGTCCTCGCAGACGATGCCCCCGTCCTCGCCGAGCGCACGGGCCAGGGTGTGGGGATCGGGCCGGGCGAATCCGGCGGCGACCAGTTCGTCCGTGAGCTGGTTGGCCTTGTCCAGGGCCTGGTTGGTGGACCGTACGGCCTTGTACTGGATCAGCCCGACCACGACGAAGGCGACGAGCAGCACGATCGCGCCGATGTGGATCCACCTGTGCTGAGAGGCGAAGCGGGTGGGGCTCATGCCACGTCTCCCGTCGACTCCGCGGCCGCGGTGCGCCAGCTGGGCTTGCGCAGCCGCAGGCACAGCCAGGGGATGACCACGCCGAGGAGGAGCAGGCCGCCGCCGACGATGCCGATGTAGGCCCAGACGCTGCCGCCGCCGAACTGCGAGGAGGGCACGAACCCGATGACCATGGCGGCGGCGGAGGCGAGGAAGCCCACCACGCAGATCAGGATCAGGGCCGGGGCGCGGTATCCGCGCGGGTGGTCGGGGTGGGTCTTGCGCAGCCGCACGGCCGCCACGAACATCAGCAGGTACATGATCAGGTACACCTGGGTGGTGATCACCGAGAAGATCCAGTAGACGCTGGACACGTTGGGGATCAGCGCGTACATCAGCGCGATCACGGTGGTGACGATGCCCTGGGTGACGAGGATGTTCTGCTGGACGCCGTGGCTGTTGAGCTGTTGCAGGAACGGCGGCAGGTAGCCCTCTTGACGCGAGATCAGGAGCAGGCCCTTGGACGGTCCGGCCAGCCAGGTGAGCATCCCGCCCAGGGAGGCGGCCACCAGGGCCACCGCTGCGATCGGGGTCAGCCAGCCGATGTGGAAGTAGGAGAAGAACGCGTCGAAGGCCTGCATGACGCCCGCGGTCAGCGACAGCTGGTCGGCCGGGACCACCCAGCTGATGGCGAGGGCCGGCAGGATGAAGATCAGCAGCACCATCCCCATCGCGAGGAACATCGTCTTGGGGAACTCCCGCGGCGGGTCCTTCAACGACGAGACGTGGACGGCGTTCATCTCCATGCCCGAGTAGCTCAGGAAGTTGTTGACGATGAGCACCAGGCTGGCCAGGCCCGTCCAGACGGGGAAGATGTTCGAGGCGCCCATCGGAGCCGCGGACGGGTTGCCCTGGCCGAGGAAGACGATGCCGAGGATCACCAGCAGGGAGCCCGGGATGAGCGTGCCGATGATCAGGCCCCAGGAGGCGAGCCCCGACAACGCCTTCGTGCCCTGCGAGGACACCCAGACGCCCGTCCAGTAGAGGACGACGATCACGATGGCCGTGTAGACGCCGTTGGAGGCCAGGGCCGGGTCGATGACGTACGCCAACGTACTCGCGACGAACGCCAGCAGGCTGGGGTAGTAGAAGATCGTCATGGCGAACTGGCACCACACGGCGAGGAACCCGAGCGGCTTCGACAGTCCCTCGCTCACCCACCGGTACACGCCGCCCGACCACCCCGACGCGAGCTCCGCCGAGACCAGCGAGGTCGGCAGCAGGAACACGATCGCGGGTACGAGGTACAGGAACACGCAGGCCAGGCCGTACACGGCCATGGTGGGCGCCGCGCGGAGGCTGGCGACGGAGGCGGTCGTCATCATCGCGAGGGTGACCCACGTGAGCGTGGGCGTGCCGGTCCTGGCCGCTGCGGCGTCAGTCGGCCCGCCCCGCGGGCGCTCGTCCGGGAGGGGGACATCCATCGCGCTCAAGTGGGCCTCCGGGTCGACGGGGTCGATCCCGCTCAGACTCGCCCGGGCCCGCGCGGCGGGCGAGCCGGGTACGGCCGTCCGGAGGATCCGGCGGTCCCGGGGGCAGCACGCCGTGCCGGCTGCCGGCGCGTCCGTGTGTGCCCGTAGGACGGCGAAGGCCGATGCGCAACTCGCGGATTTCCCGCCCGACCGGCGCGCCTGCCGGCTCCCGACGCCGGGCCGGGCAGGCGCGGCAGGCGCGCAGGTCAGGTCGGGAACGGATCAGGACTTGTGGCGGCTCTCTTCCTCGGCGGCGGCCATGGCTTCGGCTTCGCTCTCGAGCATGGCTATGGCGACGCCGAACGCCTGGGCTATATGGCCCGCGGCCGACATGACGCGCGCGGTGCCCACGACGGGGGCGATCGCGACGAGCACGTCCTGCAGCTGCTCGACGGTGAAGTCGGCCTTGACCGCGGGGCTGATGTGCGCCAAGTAGGAGATGGCCGGGGCGTCCATGGCGACGAGGGCGGCGATGCGGGTGGTGATGAGCGTCTTCTCGTCCATGCTGCAGTGCTCGATGGAGTCGATGGTCATCGCGGCGAGCGTGTCGAGAACGGGAGCGTCAGACCTGGTGGCCATGTCGGAACCGCCTTTCGGTGCTGAACTGAGCCGGACGCACCGACCCCGACCGCGGGACCGGGGGCGTGTCGGCGGGTTGCCGTTTCAGGGTAGGCGTCCCCCGGAGCCCGCGCCCGTTGGGCCGTCCGGGCGCACACCGGCCGCCCGGGCGGTGCGCCGACCGGCCTCCCGAACGCATGCGCGGGCGCTCGGTACGCAACGCTGCGGGCGGGCCGGTGGGCGTCTTCCCGTCCGCGGCGGCAGGGGCTTCGACCTGAGCGAGCCCTCCCCCACGTGGGCATCATGGGACCGGCGAGGAGGAGCGACGATGGCTCAGCGCGTGATCGAGGTGGACGGCATCGAGCTGTGCACCGAGTCCTTCGGCGATCCGTCGGATCCGCCCGTCCTGCTCGTCATGGGCCTGGGGGCTTCGATGCTCTGGTGGGAGGAGGGCTTCTGCCGGATGCTCGCCGCGGGCGGGCGCTTCGTGATCCGTTACGACCACCGCGACACCGGCCGGTCGGTCACCTCCCCGCCCGGCCGCCCCGGGTACACGAGCGCGGACCTGGTCGCCGACGCCGTCCGCGTGCTGCGCGCCCACGAGGTCCCGGCCGCGCACGTCGTGGGCGTCTCGGCGGGAGGGGCGCTCGCGCAGCTGCTGGCGCTCGATCACCCCGACCGCGTCCGGTCGCTCGTCCTGATCAGCACGTCCTGCGCCGTGCCCGGCGGCCCCGTGCTGCCCCCGCCGACCGAGGAGTTCATGCGGTTCGTCTCGGCCGCCCACGTCGACGGGTCGGATGCCGGCGCGGTCGTGGACCACCAGGTCGCCTACGCGCGTCTGCTGGCGGGCGGGCGGCGCCCGTTCGACGAGGCCGCCGCCCGCGACCTCGTACGCCGCGACGTCGAGCGCGCGCACGATTTCGGCGCGGCCCGCCACCATGACGCGCTCACGGACGGCGCGGTCTCGCGGGCCCCCCTGTCCTCGATCGCCGTACCCGCGCTGGTGATCCACGGGACCGCCGACCCGCTGTTCCCGCTCCGACACGGCGAGGCGCTCGCGGAACGGATCCTCGGGGCAAAGCTGTTGGCCCTGGAGGATGCCGGACACGGGGTCGAGCGGGCCGACTGGTCGACGATCGTCACGGCGATCCTCGAACACACCGCCGCGGACCCTCGCGGCTAGGCCGTTCCTTTCAGATCATCGGATCGTCCACGACCACGGCCCGGCTGCCGTCGGAGCGCCGGTTGCCGGGGGGAAGTCACCGTGGAGCAGGGTGCCCGGCAGCCCGCAGGCCGCCAGCTCCTCGATCAGCGCGGGCAGCCGCCCGGCGAGTGCCCGGGCGGCCGCGAGCTCCGCGGCCGTCAGCCGCTGCTCGAGCTGTTCCTCGGGCCCGTCGGCCCCGTGCGACATCGCCGCCTCACAGGAAGCGGCGCAGCGGCCGGACCGAGAGTTCCCGGGCGCGCTGGAGCACGGAGCGGCGGCGCCAGCGTCCCGGAGCGATGCGCGTGCTGGCCCGGAGGTCATCCTCGTAATGCTCGTCCAGGGTGCGGGTGACGGCCGGGTCCATGACGGCCAACATGACCTCCTCGTCGTGGTCGAGGGAGCGGCGGTTGAAGTTCGACGAGCCGATGAGGGAGACCACCCCGTCCATCGTCATGATCTTGGCGTGCATCATCGTCGGCTGGTACTGGTGGATACGCACTCCGGCGGCGGTGAGCGCCTCGTAGTGGTGCTGCCCCGCCAGTTGGCACACCCGCTTGTCGGTGTGCGGGCCGGGCAGCAGGATCTCCACCGTCACGCCCCGCCGGGCGGTGGCGGACAGCAGCTCGACGAAGTAGTCGTCGGGGGCGAAGTACGCGGTCGCCAGGCGCACGCGCTCCTCCGCCGATTCCAGGACGACCCGCATCAGCGTCTGCATGTCTTGCCACCCGAAGGCGGCCGAGCCGCGCACCACCTGGACGACGGCGGAGCCGGCCGGCTCGTGATTCACGAAACGGTCACGGTCGTCGAAGAGTTCGGGATGGCATTCGGCCCAGTTCTGGGCGAACGCCGCCGCGATCCCGTCGACGGCCGGCCCGCGCACCTCGGCATGCGTGTCACGCCACTCGTGCGGGTTGCGGGCGTCGCCGCACCACTCCTCGGCTATGCCGACGCCGCCCGTGAAGGCGGTCCGCTCGTCGACGACGAGGACCTTGCGGTGGCAGCGGTGGTTCTGCTTGAGCGGAGAGAGGAAGGCGGGTCTGCGGAACCATGCGACGTCCACCCCGGCCGTGCTCATCCGGTCCAGCAGGTCCCGCTCGATCAGGCGGCTGCCGAAGCCGTCCAGCAACAGCCGTACGCGCACCCCGTCGCGGGCCCGCTCGGCCAGGGCCTCGGCGAACCGGCGGGCGATGTCGCCCTTCCAGTAGACGAAGGTCATCATGTCGATGGTGTGCCGGGCGGAGGAGATGGCGTCGAGCATCGAGGCGAAGATCTCGTCGCCGTTGCGCAACGGACGTACGGAGTTCCCCTCGGTCGCCGCAATGCCGATGAGGCGTTCCAGACGGCGGCGGATGCGGTGGATCCGCTCCTCGGCCCGGTCGGCGGCATCGGCCGCGGTGGTGACGGTGTCGTCGGTGGTGGTCATGACGTGGCTCCTCGGGTAGGGGGGCCGGGACGTGTCGGCGCCGGACCCGCACGGGGCGGGCGCCTGCTGTGCGGTCCGGGCGGCCGGGGCCCGCCGCCGGCGCGCTGGAGGTGCTGCGCGCCGACCCGGTTGTCCTCGGCGTAGTACTGACACCTGAGCACGACGCGGTCATACGAGTTCCCCCCTCCCACCCCGGCGACCGGTGTCGGGGTGTTCGACGTCCGTATGGCCGAAATCCCGGACCCCAAACCGGTGGGGCCCTCACACCGGCCGGGAGACTCACGGGGAGCGGGGCGCGCCGTCGAGCGGGACGACGACCTCGATGCGTTTGCCGCCGTGCGCCGCAGGGGTGATCCGCACGCTGCGTGCGAGGCGGTGTATCAGCGGCCACCCGTAGCCGCCCTGGCCCGTCGCCGCGCCTGCCGGACGGGAGGGACCGGCAGGACGGGAGGGCGGGGGAGCGGTGCTGACGGCGTCCGTGACGGTGATCCGCAGGCCCGCCCCGCCGGCGCACAGGGAGGCGTCGAAGCCCAGCAGCCCGCCGCCGTGCCGGATGGCGTTCGTGACCAGCTCCGAGGTCACCAGCAGGGCGTCGGTGAGGAGTACCTCCACGTCCACGTCGGCGGTGCCGACCCGCGCGACGGTGGAGGACCTCAGCAGGGCCCGTACGCGGTCGCGCGCCTGCATGGCGGTGCGCGGCGCGCCCGGGCTCGTTCTGATGCCGCTCGTATCGGCGTGGTCCAGCACCGTTCACCTCCTCACGGGAACGCCGTTCACCCCTGTCGGGGCGGGACGGTCATGACCGTGCCCTCGGCCACGCTGGGCGCGGTGGCGAAGGCCAGATCTGCACCGGTGAGCTCCAGCAGCCGGGCCAGACGGCTCGGCACGGTCCCCGCCAGGACCACCGGCCGGTGCAGCGTGGGCTGCAGCATGACGCTGAGCGCGGTCGAGTCCGCGAACGTCACCCCGGCGACGTCCAGAACGAACCGGGCCACACCGGGCGCCGCCGGATCCATGGCGGTCCGCAGATCGGCCACGTTGTCCATGTCGAACTCACCCGCCATCACGATGATGCGTACGTCCCCGTCGGAGCGGGTTTCGACGCGACTGCGTGCCTCGGCGTCGTGTGTGTCCATGCTGCTCATGTCCGTCTTCCCCACTCTTTCCGTTCGCATTCCTGAACCATTGCGTCCTGTCGCCGCCACGGCCACCCGCCCGGCCACCGGCCTCACCGTGCGCGGGGGAGCTTGACCACGGTGACGAAGAAGTCGTCGATCTGCTGGATCGCCCGGATGAACTGGTCGAGGTCCACCGGCTTCGTCACGTAGGCATTGGCGTGCAGCTTGTAGCTGCGCAGGATGTCCTCCTCGGCCGCCGAGGTGGTGAGCACGACCACGGGGATGTGGTTCAGCTCCGGATCCGTCTTGATCCGCTCCAGGACCTGCCGTCCGTCGTACTTCGGCAGGTTCAGGTCGAGCAGGATCAGGTCCGGGCGCGGCGCGTTGGCGTGCTCGCCTCGGCGGTACAGGAAGTCGAGGGCCTCCAAGCCGTCCCGCACGACGTGCAGCACGTTCCCGATCTTGTTGTCCTCGAAGGCCTCTCGGGTCATCAGCTCGTCGCCCGCGTCGTCCTCGACCAGCAGGACTTCGGCGGGGGTGGCCCGGGGCCGGTCTGCGGGAGTGCTCATCGGAGGGTTCCTTCGGTGGGTACGGGAGCGGGCGGCTCGGTGTCGGCGCCGGCGCCGGACACCGCGGCCCCGGCCGCGTCGGGGGTGGCGGTATCGGAGGCGGCGGTGGGTAGGACGGCGACGACGGGCAGGGTGAAGACGATCCGGGTGCCTTCCCGGTGCTCGGTGTCGATCCGGATGCGCCCGCCCGCGTGCTCGACGATCTTCTTGCAGAGCGAGAGGCCGATACCGGTGCCGCCGTAGGTCTCGCGGCCGTGCAGCCGCTGGAAGATGACGAAGACCTTCTCGGCGAACTCGGCCGGTACTCCGATGCCGTTGTCGGTGAGGGTGAAGGTGTGGAATCCCGGCTCCGCGTCGGGGCCGTCGGGGTCGTCGGCCACGGCCACCTCGACGCGCGGAGCGCGGTCGGGCGAGCGGAACTTGACGGCGTTGCCCACCAGGTTCTGCCAGAGCATCGTCAGGAGCGTCGGGTCTCCCACCACGTCCGGGAGCCGCTCGGGCCGGGTGATCTCCGCGCCGCTCTCCTCCACGGCGGCGGACAGGTTGCGCAGCGCCCGGTCCAGGGGGCCGTCCATCGCGACCGTCTCGCGCGCGTCCTGGACCCGGCCGACCCGGGAGAAGGTCAGCAGGTCGTTGATGAGCACCTGCATCCGTTTGGCGCCGTCGACGGCGAAGCCGATGTACTGGGTGCCGCGCTCGTCGAGCTGGTCCCCGTACCGCTTCTCCAGCAGCTGGCAGAAGGAGGCCACCTTGCGCAGCGGCTCCTGCAGGTCGTGCGAGGCCACGTACGCGAACTGCTCCAGCTCCGTATTGGAACGCCGCAGCTCCACCGCCTGTGCGTCCAGTTCGGCGGCTATGCGGTCGAGCCGCTCGGCATTGCGCCGCGACGCCGTCAGTTCGGCCACGGTCCGGTGCCGCATGGCCTCCACCGCCCGGGCCAGGGCACGTAGATCGGAGGGGCCGCGCAGGGGGATCTCCTCCTCGAAGGCCCCGTCGGCGACGCGCCGGGAGGCGGTTCGCACCAGGCCGAGCGGCCGCAGCACGCCCACGTGGAGCAGCACGGCGAGGGCGCAGCCGGCCAGCAGGAAGGCCACGACGATGGCCAGCAGGATGTGGTCGCGCTGCGAACGGGCTTCACCGAAGGTGGTGCGGGCATCGGCCTGGATGCGGTCCAGGTGTGCCTGCTGGGCGGCGATCCGGCGACGGACCTCGTCGAAGCGGTCCTTGCCTGCCTGGAGGAACGGCGGGGCGGAGCCGTTCTCCACGGAGGCGATGGCAGGGGCCGCGAACTGCTCGCGCCAGGTCCGGGCGGCCTCCTGCACGGCCGCGAGGTCCTCGCCCGTGCCGTTGTCGCCCTCGAGGACCGTCGCCAGGTGCTGGGCCGCCGCGGTCTCGTTGGCCAGACCGCGCTCGTACGGCTCCAGCAGCGCGGGCTCGTCGGCCAGCAGGTAGCCGCGGACCCCGGTCTCCTGGTCCAGCAGCGCCGTCTCCAGCCGCAGGGCGTCGCGCTGGGCGGGCAGGATCCCGTCGACGAGCCGGTTTCCGGCCGTGGTGGTGTGGGACAGGAGGGCCGCGCCGAGCGCGCCCGTGCCGACGACCATGAGGGCGAGCACGACGAGCACGCTGGTCAGCCAGGCCTGGAGGCTCGGCCCGTGGCGGTCCGGAGCCCGCCCCCGGGGCGTTTCGCGAGGCTGTGCGGGGGAGGTCACGTGGAGGAGTTCCATTCGAGGTGGAGGACGGCGACGTCGTCGGCCAGGCCGCCCCAGTCCGCGGCGAGGCCCTGCGCCGCCTGGATGAGGGTGTCGACGAACGGTTCCGCGGGCAGGCCGGCGTGCTTGCGGGCGATTTCCAGCAGGCCCGTCTCGTCGAGACGGTCGGAGCCGGGTCCGATGCGCCCTTCGATCAGACCGTCCGTGAAGAGCACCACGGCGCCGCCCGCCTCCACGGCCACCTCGGTGACGGGCCAGCCGGCGCCCCAGCCGGGCAGGATGCCCAGCGCGGGCCCGCCCGGAACGGTGCGCAGCTCCACGCCGGCCGCCGAACGGACCAGGAAACCGGGGTGGCCGGCGCGCTGTACGGAGACGGCGCGGGTGCCTGCCGGACGGGTCAGGGAGACGAGGGTGGCGAAGATCTCGGGGCCCGAGCGTTCCGCCAGCAGGATCCGCTCCAGGAGCCCGAGCAGTTCGGCGCCGCGGGCGCCGGCCATGACGAACGACCGCCACGCGACGCGCAGGCACACGCCGAGCGCCGCCTCGCTGGGACCGTGGCCGGACACGTCGCCGACGACGGCGTGCGTGGCCCCGTCCGGGGTCTGGACGACGTCGTAGAAATCCCCGCCGAGCAGCGTCTGGGCGCGCCCGGGCTGGTAGCGGGCGCAGACGGTGACGGCGTCGGCCGCGTCCTCGAGCAGCAGCGGCGTGGGGAGCAGGCCGCGTTCGAGGCGGGCGTTCTCCTCGGCGCGCAGTTTGCCCGCCTGGAGGGCGACGGCCGCCAGCTCGGTGCGCTTGCGCTGGATCGCGTAGCGGATGGCCCGCATGAAGACGTCGGCCTCGAGGCGTCCCTTGACCAGGTAGTCCTGGGCGCCGGCCGCGACGGCGGTCAGTCCCGCCCCCTCCTCGGACAGGCCCGTCAGGACAACGACCGCGGCCTCGGCGGACACGGCGAGGACCTTCTCCAGCCCGTCCAGGCCCTGGGCGTCGGGCAGGTGCAGGTCCAGCAGGACGCACTCGGGGGCCTCGGCCTCCAGCAGGTGCAGGGCGTCGGCGAGGGAGCGGGCCCGGCCGAGGCGGACCTCGATCCCGCTGTCCTCCACGAGTTCCTCGACGAGCACGGCGTCGCCCTCGTCGTCCTCGATGAGCAGGACGTACGGGGGTAGGCCGTTCCACAGTGCCAGCGAATCGTCCGGTCTCCCGGCGGACTCCTGCCGGGGCTGGACCACCCGCGGCTGCGGCGTGCGGGCGGACGGGGGTTGGGCCCCGAGCCCGGAGAGGCTCACCATGGCGTCTCGTCTGTCCCTTCTCATCTCGCACGGCGGACGCCCGACGGACGCGTGGTTGCGTCGGGTAAGCCTAGAGTGATCATTTGCCGTTCGGCAATATTTTACGAACTCAATGATTCTGTCATCCCGCGGAGGGACCGGGAACCACCCGTGGACCGGGAGCCGCCGACGGGGCTCGCAACCAGCCCCGGACCGGGAGCGGCCGCCGGGGCCCGGACGTCAGGCGCTGTCGGGGACGGAGGCCGGCGTCGACGCGGCGGAGGAGCCGGCGCCCGCGGGCGTGCCGGCACTTGCGGGCGTGCCGGCGACCGGGTACGAGCCCGCGGCGGCCTCCCGGAACGCCTCCAGGCCCGCCACCAGCGCGTCCACCGCCTCGGGCGCCATCCGCCCCAGCACCGCCGACAGCTCGCGCACCCGGATCGCCCGCCGCTCGTCCAGCAGCGCCCGCCCTTGCGGTGTGAGCCGTACCTCCACCTCGCGGCGCCGGGACGGATGGGGTGAGCGGGTCAGCAGCCCCATGGCCTCCAGTCGGTCGCAGAGCCGGGTGACCGACGGCGGACGCGAGCCGAGCACGTCGCCCAGAGTCCGCAGGTTGCCCCCCTCGGCACCCTCCACGGCGAGCAGCGCCCGCAGCTGCGACGGCGATACGGCCGGATCCACACCGTCCTGGCCCCTGGCGTGCAGCACCGCGAGGAGGTCCGCCGCGGCGGCGAGGGCCGCGGCCGGGTCCTCGTACGCGCCGGAGCGGCCGGGACGGGGCATGCCTCCACTGTGCCACCGTCCGGCGCGCTTCGGCCCAGGCCGCCTACCGCGCGCCGCCGCCGGCCTCCGTACCGGACCGGCCGCGCCAGTCGAGGCAGACGACCATCGCGTCGTCGGTGGCGTCCACGTCGCCCCGGTACCCCGGCAGCTCCTTCAGGAGCGCCCGCGGCACCTGCGAGGGCGGCAGCAGCCGCGTGTTCATGATGGCCCGGGTCAGGGCGTGCAGGCCGTACGGCTCGCCCCCGGGGGAAAGGACGTCGTAGACGCCGTCGCTCAGGAAGAACAGCCGGTCCCCGGGCAGCACTTGGAAGCGCTGGGCGGTGTAGACGGTGTCCTCGAACATGCCGAGCGGCAGCTGCGCCTCCAGCCCGACCCGCTCCGCGGTGCCCCCGCGCAGCCGCCAGACCCGGGGCGACCCGGCGTCGATGACCTCGACCTCACCGGTGTCCAGGCCGAAGCGGAGCAGCAGCATCGCCAGGTGCAACCGCCCCTGGTACTGGCCGTACAGGGCCTGGTCCGCCAGGGCCGCCTGATCGGCGAGGTCGAGGCCGGCGCGCCGGGCGTTGCGCAGGGCGCTGACGGCGAGGCTGGTCAGCAGCGCCGCGTCGATGCCCTCGCCCATGCCGTTGTTGACGGTCAGCGTCAGGTGGTCGGCGGAGGCCGACCAGTCGAAGCTGTCGCCGAAGATGGCGTACGCGGGATCCAGTTGGGCCCCGAGGTCGTACTCGGGCCGGGAGCACGAGCGCCCCGGCAGCAGCTGCCACTGCATCTCGGCGGCCAGGGTGAGCCGCTTGGCCCGGCGCGCCTGCAGGAAGAAATCGGTGTCGCGGTCGGCGACGAGGATCTCGTGGGCCAGCGCGTCCGCCACGTCCTGCAGCGGGCCGACCAGCCCACCGACCGGGCGGCCCGCCGGGTAACGGACGCTCAGGACCCCGAGCCGGTCGCCGCGCACGGTCACCGGCAGGTGCACGGTGATCCCGTCCTCCCCGGGTACCACGTGCGCTTCCTGGGCGCCGAACGCCCGGCCCTCGGGACCGTTGTACGCCGACACGGATTCGGCGGTGAACGGCTGCGCCGTGACGGGCTGGAGCCGTGCCGAGGCGTAGTCCGCCATCAGCAGTTCGGCGCCGGCCGCCCCGTGGTCGCGGGTCAGGATGCCCCGGACCTCCTCGAACAGCGCGTGGGGGGCGGCGCCGCGCAGCGCGCGCTCGACGTCCCCGCCACCCCCGACCCCCTCGCCGCGTACGCCTTCAGTCACCGGCCCCGTACCTGTCTCTCTCACAACTGCCAAGATGGGGGACGACGAAGCCGCCGGTCCGCCGGGGAAGGGCTGCGCGTACGTCCGGTAGGGAGTGTCACATGAGTCAGCGGTCGATCGGCTCTCCGCGGCCCGCCGTGTCGGCGGTGGTGGAAATGAGCGAGCTGATCGAGCTGCTGGAGGTGGTATGGGAGCGGGGCCGGGACACGGCCAGCGCGGCGCCCGTCTCCTCCGCGCAGGCCCGGGTGCTGTTCCTCGTCGAGGCGAACGACCAGCTGAACCTCCGCGA
This sequence comes from Streptomyces sp. NPDC091682, assembly GCF_044756625.1. NCBI lineage: Bacteria > Bacillati > Actinomycetota > Actinomycetes > Kitasatosporales > Streptomycetaceae > Streptomyces > Streptomyces sp. NPDC091682. The sequence goes on from NZ_JBIVTH010000001.1 coordinate 404,529, forward strand.
TCTCGGCATGCTACTGGAGGCGGCCCCGCCGTCCGTTACCCGGCTGTGCGACCGGCTGCAGGCCGTGGGCTTCCTCGAACGGCACCCCGGATCCGACGACCGCCGCGAAGTGCTGCTCGGCCTGACTCCCGCGGGCCGGGCGTATCTGGAACGGCTGCGCGCCCGCAGGCAGGAGGCGCTGGCCGAGGCGATGTCCGCGATGCCGGAAGCCTCCCGGGCCGCCCTGGCGACGGGGCTCGCCGACTTCTGCGCGGCGGTTGCGAAGCCACTGCGGCTGCCGTCCCCGACCCCCTCCTTCAGCACCAGGACGGCCTGAAGCGGGGGGTGCGCGGTCAGGCCGCGGCCCAGCGGTCCGCGATCAGCGCGGCCTGCTCCCGTAGCGCCCCGATCAGTTCCTGGGCGGCGCCGGTCGAGGTGGTCCGCAGTACGGCGACGCTGATTTCCCGGGCGAGATCGGGTCGGGCCAGGGGGCGGACCACCAGGTCGGGCCTGGACTGTCCCAGGGCGAGCCGCGGGACGAGGGCCACGCCCGTTCCCGCGGCGACGAGGCCCTGGACCACCGCGTAGTCGTCGGTGCGCATCACGTGCAGGGGCTCGTACCCCTCTTGGCCGCACGCCCACGCCAGGACGCGGTCGCAGGGGTCGTGCGGGTCGGCGGCGCCCACCCACGCGGTGTCCCGCAGTTCCCCGAGGGACACCTGGTCCTGCGATGCGCAGGGGTGGTCCTCCGGCATGACCAGGAGCAGCGGGTCGGACAACAGCGGGTGCACTTCGAAGTCCTCGTCGAGGTCGAGGCTGTCGCCCGGTTGTGAGAAGACGAGGGCGGCGTCGAGCTCTCTGGCCCGCAACCCGCGCAGCAGGAGGGGGAGCTCGCCTTCGGTGAGCGAGATGTGGACCCCTTGCTGGTGGAGGCGCTTGACCGCGGGGGCCAGCAGCAGGGCGCCCGCCGTGGGGAACGTGCCGATGTGGAGGGTGCGCATGCCGCGCTCGGCGAGGTTGCGCACCTCCAGCTCGGCGTGGCGCAGCCGGTCGAGCACGGCTTCGGCGTGCGGCAGCAGGGCTTCGCCGAGCTCGGTCAGAACGGCGCCGCGCGGTCCGCGCTGGACCAGCCGGGCGTTGAAGTGGGCTTCCAGGGCGGCGAGGTGGTGGGTGATCGTGGGCTGGCTGTAGTGCAGTGCGCGGCCGGCTGCGGCGAGCGAGCCCTCCTGCGCGATGGAGCGCAGCACCTGGAGCTGCCTGACGTCGAGCATATAGACATCGTATGGAGGGGTAACGAAAAGTGCACTGTTCCTCAATGACTGGACGGCTGTCACGCTCCGGGGGTGAACATCAGAACGACCGATCACCGCACCCCCTCGCCCTCCCCCACGTCCGTCCCCACCGCTCCGGTGCCCTCGCCCTTCCGTCCTGGCGTCGGCCAGCTGCGTACCCCGTACGCCGAGGCGGTGCTGGGCCATGCGGGGCGGGACTGGCTGAGGTTGAACGTCCCCGGCCATGCCGCGGCCCCCGGTTCGGACCTCGCCGCCTTCTTCGGCCCCCGGATCACGGCGCTGGACTTCCCGCCGCTGCTCGACGGCATCGACCTCGGCCCGGACTCCCCGCTGGACACGGCTCTGGCGCTGGCTGCCGATGCCTGGGGCGCGCGGCGCACCTGGTTCCTGACGAACGGCGCCTCGCAGGGCAATCAGATCGCCTCGATGGTCGCCCCCGCTCTGGGGCGCACGCTCGTCGTGCAGCGCAGCGTGCACTCCAGCGTGATCGACGGGTTGGTGCTGTCGGGTCTGGACGCCGTCTTCGTCCAGCCGTCCGTCGACCCGGAGCAGGGCATCGCCCACGGTGTGACGGCCGCGGACGTGGCGGCGGCGCTCGAACGGACACCGGACGCGGCCGCCGTGTACATCGTGTCCCCGAGCTACTTCGGCGCGGTGGCCGACGTGCGCGCCGTAGCGGACGCCGCCCACGCCGCAGGGGTACCCCTGATCGTCGACGAGGCGTGGGGATCGCACTTCGGCTTCCACCCGAGCCTCCCCGCCGGCGCCCTCTCCCTGGGCGCCGACCTGGTGACCTCGAGCACGCACAAACTGGCGGGCAGCCTGACGCAGTCGGCGATGCTGCACCTGGCGGAGGGCCCCTTCGCGGACCTGCTCGAACCGCTCGTGGACCGGGCGTTCCGGCTCGTGCAGTCCACCAGCGCGAGCGCGCTGCTGACCGCGTCGCTCGATCTCGCCCGGAGGAACCTGGTCACCGCCGCCGACGCGACGGGCAGCTCGGTCGCGGCCGCGGACCGGGTGCGCGGCGCCGTGCGCGCGCTGGGCCGCTTCACGGTGGTGAGCGACGGGTTCCACGCCTTCCCCGACATCGTCCGGGCCGACCCGCTGCGCGTCGCGATCGACACCCGCGCCGGCGGGATCACGGGCCACGAGGCCAGGCGCCGGCTCTTCCGGGACCATCAGGTCATGGTCGAAGTGGCGACCGACGCGGCGATCGTCGCCGTGATCGGCGCGGGTTGCGTCCCCGACACGGACCGTTTCGTGGAAGCGCTGCACACCCTGCCCTCGCCGCTCACCAACGACTCGGCCGGCGCCGCCGCCGCCGGCGGCGGCGGCGGCGGCGGCGGCGGCGGCGGCGGCGGCGGCGGCGGCGGCGGCGGCGGCGTGCTGCAGCTGCCGGCTCCCGGTGGCACGAAGCTCACCGCCCGCGGGGCCTTCCTGAGCCCGGCCGTGGTCGTGCCTGCGGAAGAGGCCGTCGGACGGATCTCGGCGGACACCCTGGCGGCGTACCCGCCGGGCATCCCCAACGTCCTGCCGGGCGAAGTCATCACCGCCGAGGCCGTCCGGTTCCTCCAACGGACCGCGGCCGCGCCGAACGGCCACGTCCGCGGCGCGCTCGACGCGGGCGTGACGCGCCTGCGCTTCGTCGCCTGAGACGCCGGGCGCGCCAGGTGTTGCACGCGGCGCCCCCTCACGCTCCGGCGCCCGGGCCGTCTAGCCGAGCAGTCGGCGCTTCTGCTCGGCGAACTCCGTTTCGGTCAGCACGCCCTGTTCCTTGAGGGTGCTGAGCTGCTTCAGTTGCTCGATCTTGGCGGTCATGTCGTCGGCGGGCGGTGCCGCGGCGGGCGGCGGGGGCGGCGGTGCGGCCGCCTGCTGCTGGGCCTCCATCTGGGCCTGCTGCTGGGCGTCCTGTTGCGCCCAGCGGCCGCCCTGGCGGCGGGACACGCGGTTGGACACGGCGGTGGCGGTGCCCGCGATGACGGCGGTGCGGGCGACCCCGCGAAGGAGTCCGGGCATGGTACTCATCTCCAGGCTGTGGGGGGCTTCACTCTCCGGCGGGCGGTTCCTCCAGGGCGTCCAGCGACGCCAGCAGGGCCTGCACGGGAATCCGTCCGGCGGCCACGAGCTGTGCTCCGCCGCGCCGCAGGGCACGGGCGAAGGGCGCCGCCCAGGTGTTCTCGTACACGATGACCCCGGCCGAGCTCCCGGGTTCCAGGGCGGCGGCGGCCTCCTGGATGTCTTCGCCGTCGAGCAGGCCGGACGACGCTCCTTCGAACACGGTGAGGTCGACCTCGCCACCGAGGTCCTGGAGCTCCAGCGCGGTCACCGTGCCGTCCTCTTCCTTGCGGATGAAGGCGAAGTCGAAGATGCGGATGATGCCCCGGTCGACGAGGTCGACGAGGATCGGGAGCCCCTCGCCCGTCATACGGTTGCCCGGGAACTCGACCACGATGTAGTCGACCGGGCCGAGTTCGTCGATGTCGCCGAAATCGGCTCGCGGCTCGGTCTCGCTGCTCATGGCAGCTCCTGTCGGAGAGGGGGGAAAGGTCTTTTCATTCCAGCACGCTGCCCGCTCCCCCGCACGTCTGGCCGCTCCCGCGCACCACCGTCCGGTCCCGCCGACCGGTCAGCCGGTCAGCCGGTCAGCCGGTCAGCCGGTCAGCCGGTCAGCCGGTCAGCTCGTAGATGCTCTGAGCCGTCAGCCACAGGCCGAGCAGCAGGCACACGAACACGATGGCCTCGTCCTTGTGGCCCTCCATCCACGCGCGCATCCGCAGCAGCCGGGCCTGGGCGGCCTCCGGGGCGAACACCATGTAGAGCTCCGCGGCCAGCAGGCTGGAGCTGGCGAGCAGGCAGAAGCCGAACAGTGCGATGAAGGTCGTCGCGTGCGAGGTGTCGGCTTCGATCACCGTCGTCGCACCCGCCGCGACCATGCCCCACGGCTGGATGAGTACGGCCAGGCCCGCCGCGGCCCACACCGAGCCGACGTCCACATGGGAGGGCTTCGGGGCGGCGTCCCGGGCGGCCTTCCCCTTCCTGCGGCGGTAGCGGCGCACCCCGTAGAACACCAGTCCCACCCCGATGGCCAGCTTGAGCGCGAGCGCCGCGACTCCGGGCGGGGAGCGGGGCGACGGAGGCTGGCCGCCGGTCAGCGCCAGCACGATCGCGATCACCGCGATGAGGTTGGCCAGCCACGCCAGGATGAAGGCCAGCCCCTTCCACACGCCTCTGGGCGAGGACACCACGAGGATGAACGCCATCATGGGCAGCGGGTAGAGGGCGATGGCCAACGCGATGAGCATGAGGTCGAGGACCATGGCGCCCCAATCGTGCGACGACATACGACACTACGCACCGCAGCGCGCTCCGACACCTTTTGCCCATCGAGATGCCGCCCCGGTCCGCCTCCACCAACCTGGACCAAGAAGAAGGAGGCCCGCCATGACGACGACCCGGCAGCCGCCGTCCGTGCCGCACGCCGCTGCGGGCCGCTGATGTGGTCGGAGCGCAAGGCACGGTGGCGCGAGCGCTCCCGGGAGCTCGCCGCGGCCGCCAAACGGACGCAGGCGCGGGCCGAGACCCGGTTTCCCGTGATCACCCATGTCACGGAGCGCATGGTCGGCGTGAACATCTTCGACTCCGCCACCCGGCTGGCCGCCCAGTGCTTCCTGACGGCCGTGCCCCTGCTCTTCGTCGTCGCCTCGTTCGCCCCGGAGGGGGTGCGCGACCAGTTGGTCTCCTCCGTCCGCACGATGTTCGGGCTCACCGGGCAGGCGAGCGATCAGCTGAGCGCCGTGTTCGACGGCTCCGGCGAGGAGGACATCCGCAACGCCGTGGGCGCGGTCGGCGCCGTGATCGTGCTGCTGTCGGCGACCGCGGTGAGCCGTGCCATGCAACGGCTGTGCAAGCGTGCCTGGCAGATCCCGCGGGGCGGGACACGGGTCGCGATCTGGCGCTGGTTCGCCTGGATCCTCGCCTGGATGGTCCTGCTGATCTTCCAGGGGCCGGTCCGTGACGGCTTCGGACTCGGCCTGTGGCTCGGGATCCCCCTCACGCTCCTCCTCCAGACGGTGGCGTGGTGGTGGAGCCAGCACCTGCTGCTGGGCGGGGTGATCCGCTGGCCCCCGCTGCTGCCCGGCGCGCTCATCACGGCCGCCGCCGTGACCGCGCTGTCGCTGGGCGCGCGCTTCTACATGCCGAACGCCCTCAACCGGGCGCTCGCCACCTACGGGTCGACCGGCTCGGTGTTCGTCATCCTGTCGTGGCTGATCGTGCTCTGCGTGGCGGTCGCCATCGGCATCACCCTGGGCGCCGCGCTCGCGCAGGAGCCTTACATGGCCCGGCGGCTGGGCAGCCCGGCGCCGAGCGGCCTGCGGCAGGAGAGTTCCTGAGGGACCGTACGGGCGCCCGCGGGGCAGCGGTGTCGGGTGGGTGCCATGCTGGGGGCAGGGGTCCTGGTGGCCGGGAGGTCCGACGATGACGATGCGCGACACGACGGCGACCGCGGCCCCGACCGCGACGGACGGCGGTCCCGGGCTCTCGGCCAAGGACCGTGCCGTGAACGGCCGGGCCGCCCGGGCGGCGACCCCGCGATCCGCCCACGGGGACTTCGAGCCGGCTCCCGACCGGGCGGACCCGATGGACGTCATCGAGCGCCAGTCCGCCACCCGGCTGCAGGAGCTGGTGCCGATCCGCTACGGCCGGATGGCGGAATCGCCGTTCCGTTTCTACCGTGGTGCCGCCGCGATCATGGCCGGTGACCTGGCCGGCACACCCGACTCGGGTATCCGGGCCCAGTTGTGCGGCGACGCGCACATGCTGAACTTCCGGCTGCTCGGCTCCCCGGAACGGAACCTGCTGTTCGACATCAACGACTTCGACGAGACGCTGCCCGGGCCCTGGGAGTGGGACGTCAAGCGGCTGGCGACCAGCCTGGTCATCGCGGGGCGCGAGAACGGCTTCTCCGACAGCGAGCGCGCGTCGATCGTGACGTCGGCGGTGCGCAGCTACCGCGAGCAGATGCGCGCCTTCGCCGGGATGCGCACCCTCGACGTCTGGTACGCGCGGGTGGACGAGACTCACCTCCAGGCGATGGCGGAGGGCTCGCTCCACACCCGCGGCCGCAAGAACGTGTCCGAGGCACTGAGCAAGGCGCGCGGGCGCGACAGCCTGCAGGCGTTCGAGAAGCTGACCGAGGTGGTCGACGGCCGGCGCCGTTTCGCCGCCGTACCGCAGCTGATTACACCGGCGTCCGAACTGCTGCCGGGTCAGGAGCAGGATTCGGTCGAGGAGCAGATCCGGGAGGTCGTCGGACGGTACAAGCTCAGTCTCCAGTCGGACCGCAAGCACTTGCTGCAGCAGTACTCGATCGTCGACATGGCCCGCAAGGTGGTGGGCGTCGGCAGCGTCGGCACGCGCTGCTGGGTCGTCCTGCTGCTGGGCCGCGACGGCGACGACCCGCTGATCCTGCAGGCCAAGGAGGCCGGTGACTCGGTGCTCGCCGCGTACGCGGGTCCCAGCGAGTACGCCACCGGGGGCGAGCGGGTCGTGGCCGGCCAGCGGCTGATGCAGGCCGCGAGCGACATCTTCCTCGGCTGGCAGCAGACGCACGGGCTCGACGGCCTCGAACGGAGTTTCTACGTACGTCAGCTGCGCGACTGGAAGGGAATCGCCGAACCCGCCCGGATGGTGCCGCGCGGCATGCGGGTCTTCGCCGGTTTGTGCGGCGTGACGCTCGCGCGGGCGCACGCCCGGTCCGGCGACCGGATCGCCATCGCGGCGTACCTGGGCCGTAGCGGTGCGTTCGACCAGGCGCTCGTGCGGTTCGCGGAGAGCTACGCCGACCTCAACGAGCGCGATCACCAGCGTCTGGTGGACGCCATCGCGTCCGGGCGGGTGACCGCCGTCGCGGCCTGAGCCGGACCGGGCCGGCGCTTCGGCCAGTCGGCTGACACGGCGGGCGGGGTGCCCGGCCGCCTCCCGCGGCCGTGGCACTCTGCGCGCATGACAGCGGCGCAGGCGGACCCGGCCGGGACGGCGGGGAACGCGGGTAACACGAAGCTCATCCTGCTGACCCTCGCGGCCGGGCAGTTCCTGATGGCCCTGGACAGCTCGGTGATGAACGTCTCGATCGCCACGGTGGCGGAGGACGTCGGCACCACGGTGAGCGGTATGCAGGGCGCGATCACGGCCTACACGCTGGTGATGGCGATGCTCATGATCAGCGGTGGCAAGGTCGGCGCGCTCATCGGCCGCAAGCGGGCGTTCATGATCGGCTGCGTGATCTACGGACTCGGGTCCCTGACGACCTCGCTCGCCCCGAACCTCACGGTCCTGCTGTTGGGCTGGTCGTTCCTGGAGGGTGTGGGAGCGGCGCTGATCCTGCCGGCGATCGTGGCGCTCGTCGCCTCGAACTTCGACAAGGCCCAACGGCCCGCCGCCTACGGCCTGGTCGCGGCGGCGGCAGCGGTGGCGATCGCCGTGGGACCGCTCATCGGTGGATTCGCGACCACCTTCTTCTCCTGGCGCTGGGTGTTCGCCGGGGAGGTCGTGATGGTCCTCGTCATCCTGCTGCTGGCCCGTCGGATCGCCGACGCGCCCCCCGAGCACCGGCCGCGGATCGACGTGTTCGGTGCGGTGCTGTCCGCGGCGGGCATCGGGCTGTTCGTCTTCGGCATCCTGCGGACCAGCGAATGGGGCTGGTTCCGGCCCAAGGCCCAGGGCCCCTCGTGGTTCGGCGTCTCCCCCGTCGTCTGGCTGGTGCTGGCCGGGCTGATGCTGGTCTGGCTGTTCTTCCGTTGGGAAGCGCGCCTGGTGTCGCGGGGCGGCGAGCCGCTCGTCGACCCGGAGCTGCTGAAGAACCGCCAGCTCTCCGGCGGGCTGACGATGTTCCTCTTCCAGTACCTCGTGCAGATGGGCGTGTTCTTCGTCGTCCCGCTCTACCTGTCGGTGGCGCTCGGCCTGTCCGCCCTCCACACGGGCGCGCTGATCCTTCCGCTCTCCATCACGCTGCTGGCCGCCGCGATCGGGGTCCCCAAGTTCAGCCCGAAGGCCTCGCCCCGGCGCGTCGTGCGGTGGGGGATCCTGGCGATGTTCGCCGGCGCCGTCATCCTCATGGCCGCCCTCACCCCGGATTCCGGCGCGGGGGTCGTCACCGTGCCGATGCTGCTCATCGGGCTCGGGATCGGGCTGCTCGCCTCACAGCTCGGAGCCGTCACCGTGTCGGCCGTACCGGACGAGAAGAGCGCCGAGGTCGGCGGCATCCAGAACACCGTCACCAACCTCGGCGCCTCGATCGGCACCGCCCTCGCCGGGTCGATCATGATCGCCGTGCTGACGAGTTCGTTCCTCACCAGCATCGAGCAGAATCCGGCGGTCCCGGCCGACGTGAAGGCCCAGGCGCACACCGCCCTCGCCGGCAGTGCCCCGTTCCTGTCGGACGAGCAGCTCGGTGAAGCCCTCGAAGCGGCGGGCACCGACCCGGTGGTGGCCCAGGCGGCGCTCGACGCGAACGAGGAGGCGCGGATCGAGGGACTGCGGGCCGCGCTCGCCCTCCTCGCCCTGGCGGCCCTGCTCGCCCTCTTCTTCACCCAGCGCATCCCGGCGGCCCAGCCCGCCGCCGCGCGCGGCCCGGCCGACGCCCCGTCATGACGGGTGCGGACTCGGGGTCGCCTCCTCGGCGGGGGCGGACGTGTCCTCGGCGAGGAAGTCCGTGACCGCGAGCGCGAAGAGCAGGGCGAGGGCGAGTCCCACGACCACCCAGCCGGTGGGATAGGACCACAGGACGTAGACGATGACGGCGATGGCGACCAGGCCCCAGGTGAACCAGGAGCGGTGGCGCCGGATGAACGGGCCGACCGGGCCAGTACGCAGACCCAGCCGGTCGGCGGTGGCACGTGTGGCGACGATTCCGGAGTGCCAGATCTGGCGGGCCGCCGTGGCGTACTTGCCGGGGCCGGAAAGCCAGGCGGCGAGGGCGATCACGATGCCGAGGACCACGACCATCCGGATCGTCGTGCGCAGGAGCCGGATCATCGCGTCGTAGACGGAGCCGGCCGCGGCCTGGGAGACGGTGTCCGGGAGCGCGTTGAGGTAGACGGTGCGGAAAACGGTCAGCCCGAGGCCGAGGACGGCGACGGAGAACGCGACCGCGAGGGCCGCGGTGACCAGGATGCGGCGCCGGTGGGCGGAGAGCAGGACGCCGGCCGCGACGAGCAGGACGGCGATGATCGGCAGCCACACACCGAGGATCTGGAGGAGCCGGAAGCCTGTCTTGACCCGGCCGATGTCATTGGACTGTACGACGGTGAAGTCGGTGTGGATCTCGGGGATCTTGGCCGCGACGCCCATGCCGGCGTCCACGAGCCGTGTCTTCACCTGTTCGATCACCGGGGCGAGGTCGATGGTCACCGCGTCGTTCTTGATCTCCACGGCGCCGTCGCCGCTGCCGGTCAGGGCTTTGACGAGGGAGGTGTGGATCGTGCGGTTGGCGTTGGTCCAGATCGTCTCGAACTGATCGGAGGCGATGACGTCCTGGGCCTTCTCCTTCACGAAGCTGCTGACCGCACCCTCCAGCGAGCTGCCTAGCTTGCCCAGCGCCTTCTGGAGCAGCGGCCGTTGGTCGGGAGCCACGTCCTCCAGCAGGGTTTCGAGGTCGAGGTGCTCCATCAGGGCGGCGGTGACCCGGTTCGCAGCGGCCGCCTGGACGTCCGGGTCGGAAGCGAGGGGGGCGACCGTGGCGACGTAGCGGTCGGTGTTCCCCACGATGCTGGACGTCCAGGACGCGACGATGCCGAGGGGGGCCAGCACGCAGCCGATGATGATCAGGAGGGCGGACAGCAGCGACTTCATCCGGTGCTTCGGTGGAGTCCGCTGTGCGGCCTCCGATTCCAGGGCGGCGACCCTGGCCCGCAGTGCCGCGAGTTCGCCCGCGCTCTCGTCACCCTGCATGGCTGACCTCCTACGGGGTCGGGAGCCGTGGATCCCGGAGGATCGGTGGATGACGCCGTACCTGCGTCGGAGCAGACGGTGGCGGCTCCCCGTTGCCCCACAGCCTGCCCCTGCGCGCCAGGAGCGGCATCCGCAGTTCGGCCGTACGAATGAACGCGGCGGGCGACATGAACGCGGTGGGCGACGCGGCACGGCGACTCGGCTACAGGGTTCCGGGCTCCGGTCCTTCCGCGGCAGTGCCGTCGGCGCCGGTCCCGGCCGGCGGCGCTTCCACGGGGAAGAGGATCGGGCTGATCAGGTACTGCGTGCGGACGGGTGACGGCTCGTTGGCCAGGTGGGGGGCGATCGCCTTCCGCATCCCGTCGATCATCCCGCGCAGTTCCCCGGGGCTGAGCCAGACCGCGTGCTGCCGGTAGCCGACCGAGTCGGCCACCGGGTCGGCGGTGTCGCGGTCGAGATACCCGGTGAATTCGGCCGCCAGGACCGCCAGAGCGGCGGCGAACGCGCTGCGGTGGTCGTCCGGCGAGAGCGAAGCCACGACCTCCTCATTGATCCCGGCGCGGTCGCGGCGCAGCCGGTAGCGGCGCTCGACCGCGCCGCGCACGCGTCGCTCCCCGGCGACTTCGAGGATCCCGCCGGCTGCGAGGAGGTCGACGTGCCGGTAGACCGTGGCCTTCGAGACGTCCCGAATGCGGTCGCACAGCTCGCCGGTGGTCAGCTCCCTGCCTCCGCACATCGCATGAACCACGCGCAACCGCACCGGATGAGCCAAGAGTCCGAAAGCATCCATGCCGTAATGATCTCATAACATGCTACCGTTCGCATCAATTGCGAAAGATTGTGATGGGATGCCAGACGGCGCTGCGACACAGTCCACGACCGGCCCGGAACTCACTTGGACGCCACCGCCCTATGCCGAGCCCGGCCGCTTCGACGAACACGACGTCACCCTCGGCACCGGCCCGCTCGCGGTGTCGGGCACGATGAGTGTCCCCCGCGATCGGGCTCCCGGCCCCGGTGTGGTGCTGCTCGCCGGCGGCGGGCCGTTCGACCGCGACGAGAGCATCGGGCCGAACAAGCCGTTCAAGGACCTGGCCTGGGGGCTCGCCAGCCGCGGGGCGACGGTGCTGCGCTTCGACAAGGCGACCTTCGCCCACCGCGATGCGGCCGCGGCAGCGAACCTGACGATGACGCAGGAATACGTGCCGCACGCCGTGGACGCGGTCGACCTGCTCCGCAGCCACCGCTCGGTGGACCCCGAGCGGATCTTCGTCCTCGGCCACAGCATGGGCGGCAAGGCCGCCCCCGCCGTCGCCGCCGCCGCACCCTCGGTGGCGGGCCTGGTGATCATGGCTGGTGACACGCAGCCGATGCACCACGCCGCTGTCCGCGTCGCCGGCCACCTCGCCACCCTGCTCCCCGACCAGGTCCCACCCGCGGTCGTCGAGACCTTCCGGCGGCAGGCCGCCCTGGTCGACAGCGCGGAGCTCACGCCCTCGACCCCCTCGGCGGATCTGCCGTTCGGCCTGTCCGCGGCGTACTGGCTCGAACTGCGCGACTACGACCCGGTCGCGATCGCGGCCGGACTCGGCAAGCCGATGCTCATCCTCCAGGGAGGACGCGACTACCAGGTCACCGTCGCCGACGACCTGGTGCGATGGCGGACGGGCCTGGCCGGCCGCCCGGAGGTCGACATCCGTGTCCACGAAGCCGACGACCACCTGTTCTTCCCCGGCTCGGGACCGTCCACCCCGGTGGAATACGCGACTCCGCAGCATGTCGACCCTGCGGTCATCGCCGACATCGCCCACTGGCTGAGCCACGGCAATACCGAAGGATTTTCCTCGACCCCCAATTGACGGGGGGAGACGCCCGCAGGGAACGGACAGTCGGGGAAAGGGGACCACTCCTTTCCACTCTCAAGTTATAACGCACAGGGGGGCTTGCGGCAAGGCCCCGCTCGTACCGCAGAATCGCTCCTCGAAGCCAGGACCTGCGAAAACGGGAGATCCCCATAGTGCGTGCACTGTTGTCGGTTGACGGGTCGTTCGATGAGTTCGCGGGTGTACCCCCGCAGATCGGAGCTGCTGATATCACTGCCCTGACCGCCAGTGCGTTCGACCTTCCCGCCCGTCTCTCCCCCAAGGCCGACCCGGCGCTGATCGGCGGCGACGAGAAGCACTTCGCGGCCGTCGCCCGGAGCCTGGAACAGACGATCGCCGAGCTGTCCGACCGTTTGGAAGGCCTGCGCCGGTCGCCGGGCGGCCTGGGCCGGGAGGCGATGGACCGGGACGTGGAGATCCATCGGCTGACGGGTCGTCTGCGGGCGCTGCGGCGCTTCGGGTTGGACTTGTGCCTCGGGCGGATGGTCAGCGAGGACGACCCCGAGCCCGTGTACGTCGGGCGGCTCGGTCTGACCGACGGGGCGGGGGGCCGACTGCTGATCGACTGGCGCTCTCCCGCGGCCGAGCCGTTCTTCGCCGCGACCCACGCGAACCCGATGGGCCTGGCGAGCCGCCGCAGGTACCGCTGGACCCGCGGCCGGATCGGTGACTACTGGGACGAGGTGTTCACCGCCGACGGGTTCGAGGGGCACGCCGCGCTCGACGACCAGTCCGCCTTCATCGCCGGACTGGGCGGCAGCCGGTCGCCGCGGATGCGTGACGTGCTCGCCACCATCCAGTCCGACCAGGACGCCATCATCCGCGCCGGTTCGCGCGGCGCCCTCGTCGTCGACGGCGGTCCGGGCACGGGCAAGACCGTCGTGGCGCTGCACCGCTCCGCCCACCTCCTCTACTCCGACCCCCGCCTCGGTCACCGTCGGGGCGGCGTGCTGTTCGTCGGTCCGCACCAGCCCTACCTGGCCTACGTCGCCGATGTGCTGCCCAGCCTCGGCGAGGAGGGCGTGCAGACCTGCACCGTGCGGGACCTCGTCGCCGAGGGGGCCGCAGCCGGGGCCGAGGCCGATCCGCGGGTGGCCTTCCTGAAGTCGTCCGCGGACATGGTGAAGGCGATCGAGAAGGCCGTCCGGATCTACGAGGAGCCGCCGACCGAGGGGATGACGGTCACGACCCCGTGGGCCGACGTCCGGCTGAGCCCGGACGACTGGGCCGAGGCGTTCGAGGCCGTCGCCGGCACTGCGCACAACGAAGCGCGGGAGCAGATCTGGGAGGAGCTGGTGACGATCCTGCTCGACAAGCTCGACGACGAGGACCTCTCGCCCGACCTGTTCGGCAGATCGCTGCGGTACGACGAGGAGCTGGTCGCCGCGCTCGACCGCGCCTGGCCGACGATCGACGCGGCCGACCTCGTCGGGGACCTGTGGTCGGTGCCGTCGTACCTGCGGATGTGTGCTCCGTGGCTCAGTCGCGAGGACGCGGCGGTGTTGCAGCGCGCCGACGCCCGGGCCTGGACGGTGTCCGACCTGCCGCTCCTGGACGCGGCGCGGCAGCGGCTCGGCGACCCGGAGTCGGCTCGACGGCTGCGGCGGCGGAGCGCCGCGGTGGCGGCCGAACGGGAGCGCATGGCCGGGGTCATCGACGACCTGCTCGCGGCCGATGACGACGGTGAGGGCGCGGTGACGATGCTCCGCGGCAAGGACCTGCAGGACAGCCTGGTCGACGAGGGCGCGCTGCCCGGGGCCGACCCGGACCTGCTCGCCGGGCCGTTCGCGCACGTCGTCGTGGACGAGGCGCAGGAACTGACCGACGCGGAGTGGCAGATGCTGTTGCTGCGCTGCCCGTCCCGGAGCTTCACCATCGTCGGGGACCGCGCCCAGGCCCGGCAGGGGTTCACGGAGTCGTGGCGGGAGCGGCTGGAGCGGATCGGGTTCGACCGGGTCGACGTGGCCTCGCTGAGCATCAACTACCGGACGCCCGAGGAGGTCATGGCGGTGGCGGAGCCGGCCGTCCGGGAAGCGCTCCCGGACGCGAACGTGCCGGCCTCGGTCCGCAGGAGCGGCATTCCCGTCGTGCACGGCTCCGTCGCGGATCTGGACGCGGTCCTCGACGGTTGGCTGGACGTGCACGCCGACGGGGTCGCCTGCGTCATCGGCGCCGAGGACGGCGGGGCCGGCGCCTTCCGGGAGACCTCCCGGGTCCGGTCGCTGACCCCGGGGCTGTCAAAGGGGTTGGAGTTCGACCTCGTCGTCCTCCTCGACCCGCAGACCTTCGGCACGGGGATCGAAGGAGCGGTCGACCGCTACGTCGCCATGACCCGGGCGACGCAGCAGCTCGTCATCCTCACGAGTTCCTGATCCGGTCGTCGAACGGTCGCTGCCCGCCCCCGGCGGTCTCGGGGCGCGGCCCGGCGCCGGGCCGGCCGGTTTCCCACCGCCGCCGGAGCACCGCGGCCACCACGATCACGAGGGCCGCGGCGCCGTAGGCGGTCGCGCTCAGCGCCGGCCGGTGGCCGAAGGCCGGTGCGAGGAGGTAGACGGCCGCGCCCGCGAGGGCGAGGCCGAGCCATTCCCAGCGTCCGTCCAGGGCCACGAGGGCGATCAGGAGCAGGGCGTACCAGGAGTAGCCGGGGGTGAGGAGCGCAAAGGCCCACCCGGTGACCAGGAGGGCGCCGCTCCACGGCCGCCCGGGGTCGCCGCGCAGCATCACGTACAGGGACACGCCCGTCATGGCGGCCAGGAGCACCGGGAGCGTCCAGCTGTCGGGCAGGGCGAGGCGGAGCAGGGCGTAGCGGGAGCCGGCGGAGGGGTCGTCGTAGCCCTCCTCGTCCACGTAGCCGCCGAGGTAGCCGAGGACGGAGTCGTGCGAGAGCAGCACGTAGGGCAGGTAGGAGAGCAGGGTGAAGGCGGCGGCGGGGACCAGGACGGCGGCCGCGTCGCGGATCCGGCGCACCCCGGAGAGCGCGCCCGGCAGGACGACGGCGGGCATGAGTTTGGTGGCGACGGCGGCGCCGAGGACCAGGCCTCCCGCGGCCCGGCGGCGCAGGCCGCGCTCCGCGACGAGACCGAGGCCGGTCACGGCGAGCAGCACGCCGAGGACGTCCACGTGCGCGTTGTTCACGGCTTCGATCGGTACGGCGGGGCACCAGGCCCAGTACGCGGCCCGGCGCAGGTCCTGGCCCCGGCGGCGCAGGATCAGGAGCAGCGCGCCGCTCACGCCGAGGGAGAGGAGGCCGGCGCCGATCTGGAGCGGCTTGTGCCGGGCTCCGTGCGGGGAGAGCTGGTCGACCGCCAGGAAGTACGCCTCGGCGACGGGCGGGTAGATGGTGTGCACGGCGGGCCGGTTGATGCGGGTGCAGTGCGGGACGGGGCCGCCGCCGGGAATCGGGGCGCGGTCCGGGCCCGCGCAGGCGGCGCCCGTGGGGAAGAGCCAGGGGTCGCGCAGCCGGGCCGGTGCCGGATCCTGCGGGGCGTGGTCGTACGGGGAGATGCCGGCCGACTGGACCCGCCCGTCCCAGGCGTAGCGGTAGGAGTCGGTGCTGGTACGGGGCGGGGCCACCAGCCCAGTGGCGGTGACGGCGAGGGTCCCGGCGAGGAGCAGCGGCACGACGCGGTCGGTAGGGACCCTGCGCAGGGCGAGCAGGGCGAGGGCGAACAGCACCCAGCAGGCCGCGTACCGGAGGAACAGCCCCGCGGCGTCGGTGAAGTAGCCGTCGTGGTGGACGGTGAGGACGAGGGCGGCGGTCAGGGCGGCGAGGGCCGCGACTGCGGTCGGGACGGCCGGGAGTGGCGGGACGGCCGGGAGGGGCGGAAGGGTCGGGGCGGTGGGCGGTTTCACCCCCGCAGCGTTCCAGCAACGGGGCCGCACGGTGCGTCCGCCGTCCCGCACGTCCGCATTCCGTAAGGTGTTCCGCCCGCCCGCCGGACCGTCGGCGGGGTGTCATGGGAGCATGCGCTTCACTCCGCCCCCGAACCCGCCGATCACCTTCACGGCACGGCTGCACGACGCCCGTACCGCGACGGTGATCGGCCGCCTGCTCGGGCTCGCCGTCGTCGTCTGTTTCGCCACCGGTGTGCTCAGCCATGTCCTCCAGCACCCGCCGGCGTGGCTCGTCGACCGGCTGCCGAGCCGCCCGTACTGGGGTTACCGGCTCAGCCAGGGCCTGCACGTGGCGTCGGGCATCGCCGCGGTCCCGCTGCTGCTGGCCAAGTTGTGGACGGTCTACCCGCGGCTCTTCGCGTGGCCGCCGCTGCGGTCCGTGCGGCACGCGCTGGAACGCCTCTCGGTGGCCGTGCTCGTCGCCGCCGCGGTCTTCCAGCTGTTCACCGGGCTGTTGAACACCTTCCAGTGGTACCCCTGGCCGTTCTCGTTCGTGCCCGTGCACTACGCCGTCGCCTGGCTGCTGCTGGGAGCGCTGCTGCTGCACCTCGCGGTTCAATGGCCGCGGATCCGTGACCACTTCACCCGCCGCTCCCCCGGCACCCTGGCGCTTCCCGAGGCCGACGGACCGGACCGGCGGCAGCTCCTGGCGGCCGTCGCGGCGGGGGTTGGCGCGGTCACGCTGACCACGGTCGGGCAGTCCGTCACCGCGCTCGGTCCGCTGGACCTGTTCGCTCCGCGCAGCCCGGCCCACGGTCCGCAGGGGCTGCCGGTGAACCGTACGGCCGCCGCGGCGCGCGTCACGGAGGCTTCGCTGGCCGACTGGCGGTTGACCCTGGCCGGACCGCGGCCGGCCGTCCTCACCCTGGCGGAGCTGCGCGCGCTCCCGCAGCACGAGGTGACCCTGCCCATCGCCTGTGTGGAGGGCTGGAGCAAGTCCGCCCGGTGGACGGGGGTGCGGGTGCGGGACCTGCTCGAGCGGGCCGGAGGGGGGCCGGACGCACGCTGCCGGGTGGTGTCGTTGGAAGTGGCGGGCGCGTACCGGGTGATGGAGATGGGCCGCCTGTACGCGCAGGACCCGCTCACCCTGCTGGCGCTGCGCCTGAACGGCGAGGTGCTGTCCCTGGACCACGGCTACCCGGCACGGATCATCGCCCCGAACCGGCCGGGCGTGCTCCAGACCAAGTGGGTCGGACGACTGGAGGTGGTGTGATGTCCTTCCGGTACGCGGTCGGCGGCTTCGGCCTGGCCGTCATGGCGTTCGGCGGCTTCCTGCTGGTGCGGGAGCCCGAGCCGTGGCGGATCGCCCTGTGGCTGGCGGGCGGGGTCCTCGTGCACGACGGGCTGGTCGCCCCGTTGGTCATCGCGGTCGGGGCGCTCTGCGCGGCGGCGGGCCTGCGCCTGCGCGGGGTCCCGCGCGCCGCACTGGTCGTCGCGGGGTCCCTGACGGTGATCGCCCTGCCGCCGCTCCTGCGCCCCGGTGGTGTGGCCAACGCGTCGGTGCTGCCGCTGGACTATCCACGGAACTGGCTGCTGGCGATGGCCGCGGTCGGCGTGCTCGCGGCCGGGTACGCGGGGGCGTGCGCGTGGGCTCGGGCACGACGGCGGCGCGCGGCCCTGCGGCGCTGACGAGGGGCACGGCGAAGGGGGAGTTGCTGCCCGTGTGGGCAGCAACTCCCCCTTTCTCAGGTCCTGTCAGCGCCGCAGGTCCACGAAGCTGCGGCCCGCGGCCTGCCAGGTGGCGGACCGGGTCCAGCCGGCTTCCGCGGCTTCGCCGCACAGGGCGCGGGCGCCGAGCCGGGCCCACCAGAAGGGCGCCCCGTGGCCGCCGCGGCCGTCATCGACGTGGACCTCTACGCGTTCGTCCACGTCGGCGGTGGTGACCTCGACCAGCAAGGAACCGTCCGGGGCGGCGAGTTGGGCGGCGCGGTGGAGCAGTGCGGCCGGGTCGCCGCCGATGCCGATGTTGCCGTCGATGAGCAGGACCGTGCCCCAGCGTCCCTCGCCGGGCAGCGGATCGAAGACCGACCTGCACAGGGCGCTGCCGCCGGCCCGCGTCGTACGGGCCACGGCCTCGGGTGTGACGTCCACGCCCAGCGCCCGGTGCCCGCGTGCGGCCAGGGTGGCGACGAGGCGCCCGGGGCCGCAGCCGATGTCCAGCACGGGTCCCGTGCAGCGGGCGAGGACGCCCTCGTCCGCCTCGTCCGGTTCGGCGCACCACCGCTCCACCTCCAGCGGCAGCAGCCAGCCGTCCGAGCGCCGCAGGTAGAGGGGGCCCTGGCCGGCGCGCAGCGCGTCGGCATAGGGGTCGGCCCGCCAGGCGAGGGCGGGTTCGGTGAGCTGGGCGGTCATCGTGTCACCGGGCGCAGGCCCGAGTGCAGGGCGGCGAAGCGGGTACCGGGCACGTCGGCGGCGACCCGCGCCGCGTCGGCCGGGGTGTCCACGTCGCACAGCTCGGGCAGGTCCCGTACCGCCCGCCCGGAGGCGGTCAGTCGGGCGCGCTGCAGCTCGCCCGTGGTCGGCAGGGACATCGGTACGCCAAGGAGCAGGGCCGGATCGGGCTCGGCCAGGCCGAGCGCCCAGAACCCGCCGTCGTCGGCGGGGCCGAACCAGGCGTCCGCCTCGCTGAAGTCGAGGCCGCGGGCGAGCAGGTCCGGGGTGACCTGCGGCGTGTCCATGCCGATGAGCAGGACCGGTCCGGCGGCCCGGGCGAAGGCCGCGGCCAGCCTGGCGTCGAGCCCGCCGGCGCACTGCGGCACGACCTCGATGCCGTCCGGCAGCCAGGAGCCGGGCTCTCCCTCCAGTACGAGGACGCGCCGTCGGGCCGGGGCGTCGAGTACGGCGGCCAGCGTGTCCTGGAGCGCGGCGCGCGCCAGCCGGGCGGCCTGCTCGGGGGTGAAGTGCGGGGTGAGGCGGGTCTTGACCCGGCCGGCTACGGGGGCCTTGGCGATGACGAGGAGGGTGCTCATGCGCGAACCCCCTCGGTGGGCGCGGACCGGATGCCCGGGGGCTCTGCGAGCACCTTGCGCATGTCCCGCACCGCCTGCCAGGTGCCCCGCCAGGTGCCGGTGACCTTGGACTTCCCGGAGCGGGGCAGGTACGGGACGTCGGTCTCGGCGACGCGCCAGCCGGCGTCGGCGGCCCGTACGACCATCTGGAGCGGGTAGCCGCTGCGCCGGTCGGTCAGTTCCAGGCCGAGGAGCGCCTCGCGGCGCGCGACCCGCATCGGTCCGAGGTCGTGCAGCCGCAGTCCGGTACGGCGGTGCAGCATCCGCGCGAGCGCGAGGTTCCCGGCCCGGGCGTGTACGGGCCAGGCGCCGCGCCCCTGCGGGCGGCGCCGCCCGAGCAGCAGGTCGACCTGGCCCGCGGCGACGCTCGCCGCCATGGCGGCGAGCAGGCCGGGGTCCATGGAGGCGTCGCAGTCGCAGAAGCAGACCAGGTCGGCACGGGCCGCGAGGAGCCCTGCGTGGCAGGCGGCGCCGAACCCGCGCCGGTCTTCGTGCACGACGGTGGCGCCCAGGCTCCGGGCGATCTCCGCCGAGCCGTCGGTCGAACCGTTGTCGACGACGATGGCGCGCCACCCGTCCGGCACGCGTGCCAGCACCCAGGGCAGCGCCTGTGCCTCGTCGAGGCACGGCAGTACGAGGTCCGCGCGGGGCGGAGCACAAGCTGATGAAGTCACCCTCCACACCGTAGGAACCGGGACCGCGGAAAAGGGGCCCGCAGACCTTACGAAACACGGACGCCGTCCCCCGAGAGGGGGTCGGCGGCACACGGGGGGCCGGGCGGGTGACAGCCTGGGGGCATGGCAGTGAGCGATGTGGAGAGTACGAACGAGGGTCCCGGCACCGCAGGGACCGCCCGGGCCGGCGCCCAGGGCAGCGTTCTGGTCGTCGACGACGACCCGACCGTCTCGGAGGTCGTGGCCGGATACCTGGAGCGGGCCGGATTCGCAGTGCGCCTGGCGGCGGACGGCCCGACCGGCTTGCGCGCCGCCGAGGAGCTCCGCCCCGACCTGATGGTCCTCGACCTGATGCTCCCCGGGATGGACGGTCTGGAGGTCTGCCGCCGGCTGCGCGCCGGGGAGGACGGCGGCCGGCCCGTTCCCGTCATCATGCTCACCGCGCGCGGTGACGAGGACGACCGGATCCTGGGCCTGGAGGTGGGCGCGGACGACTACGTGACCAAGCCCTTCAGCCCGCGGGAGCTCGTGCTGCGGGTGCGCTCCGTACTGCGCCGGGCGCAGGCCGCTGCCCCGGCCGGTACTCCGCAGGGCGGTCCGGAGGGCGGTCCGCGTCTCGCGGTGGCCGGTCTGGTACTGGACCCGGCGGCCCGCCGGGTCCACAAGGAGGGCCGGGAGCTCGCGCTCACCCTGCGGGAGTTCGATCTCCTCGCGTACTTCCTGCGCCACCCCGGCCAGGTCTGCGACCGGGAGCGACTGATGCGGGAGGTCTGGGGCTGGGACTTCGGCGACCTGTCGACGGTCACCGTGCACGTCCGGCGGCTCCGCGGCAAGATCGAGGACGACCCGGGGAACCCGCAGCTGATCCGAACCGTCTGGGGTGCCGGATACCGCTTCGAGCCCGCCCCGGACACCGGGGCCGAGCACGCCTTCCGGACGGAGGACGGCCATGCGTGACCTCCTGCTGATCGCCCTGTACGCGCTCCTCGGCGCGGGCGCCGCCGGACTGCTCGGGGCCGTGGCGCTGCGGATGCTGCGCCGGCGCAGCGTCGCCGTCTCCCTCACGATCGTCGCCGCGGTGGCGGTGTCCGCGATGCTCGCCGGGACGCTGACCGTGGCCTGGGCGATGTTCCTGTCCTCCCACGACCTGGCCGTCGTGACCACGGTCGTCGCGACGGCCGCGGTCGTGTCGATGGCCACCGCGCTGCTGCTGGGCCGTCAGGTCGTCCGGCGCTGCCGGGAACTCGTCGGCGCGGCGCGGGTCTTCGGGGAGGAGGGTACGTTCGCGGCACCGGCCGTGCCCGCTCCCGCCGAGTTCACGGCGCTGAGCCGCGAGCTGGCCCGCACCAGCGAACGGTTGGCCGCGTCCCGCGAGCGCGAGCGGGCCCTGGAGGCCTCCCGGCGCGAGCTCGTGGCCTGGATCTCGCACGATCTGCGCACTCCGCTGGCCGGGCTGCGCGCCATGTCGGAGGCGCTGGAGGACGGCATGGCGGCCGATCCCGCCCGGTACCACCGGCAGATCCGGACCGAGGTCGACCGGCTCAATTCCATGGTGGGCGACCTGTTCGAGCTCTCCCGCATCCACGCGGGAGCGCTGTCCCTCACCCTGACCCGGATGTCCCTCCACGACCTGGTGGGCGATGCCCTGGCCGGCACCGACGCGCTCGCCCGCGAGCACGGCGTGCGGCTGGTCGGCGAGGGGGTCGCCTCGCTTCCGGTGGAGGTGGACGGCAAGGAGATGACCCGGGTGCTGTCCAACCTCTTGGTCAACGCCATCCGCCACACTCCGTCCGACGGGACGGTCGCGATCGCCGCCGAACGCCGCGCGGACTCCGTGGTGCTCTCGGTCACCGACGCCTGTGGGGGCATCCCCGAGGAGGACCTGCCGCGCGTCTTCGACACGGGCTGGCGCGGCACCCCGGCCCGTACCCCTCCCTCGGGCGCGGGCTTGGGCCTCGCGATCGTCCGGGGGATCGTCGAGGCCCACGCCGGCCGCGCGGACGTCCACAACGTGTCCGGCGGCTGCCGCTTCGAACTGACCCTGCCGGCCGCGACCGGCTGAGGTCCGCCCTTCTTCAGGTCGAGGTCAGAAGAACATCCAGGCCGGGGTCAGGCTGCCGTTGATGGTGAAGATGACTTCCCCGGCCAGACACGGTGGGTTTGAATTCGCGACGGCGGCGGCTTCGGCGGGATCGCCGAAGTTGCCCATCCAGCGCCAGGTCTTGAGTGCCTTCTTCGCCGTGACGCGCTGCTTGATCGCGACCCCTTCCTCCACGGAAAGGACTCGATCGGCGGCGATTTCCTCGTTCTGCTCGGCCATGCCGTTCCTCCTACTATGGTTGCTGAGTGTAGCGGACGATTACAGAATGTGTTCAACCGCACCGATGTGCTAGCCCCGAGGTCGGCGTGTCGACCGGAAGCCCGTGAGGTCCACTGCATCGGCCGAGCGGCACCGGCCGCCGGACCCGCTCCCAGGACCCCGACCCAGGCCCCTGTTCCCGGGCCACTGCTGCCTGTTACGCTGCTCGACCTCGATCCGCAGCCGTGGTCCCCCCGGCACGGGACACGGCTACGGCCGTCCGGTGTCCGGGCCAGGTGCAAGATCTTCGCCTACGCGTGGAAGGTTCTTGCCATGGACAGGTTCGAGCACGACGAGACGGCGTCGCCCGGCGAACGCAGTTGTCTGCTGACCGTCGTCAGCCCCCGCAAGGACGAGGGCAACAGTCCGACCGGGATCGTCGGCCGGTGCCTGGCGCGACAGCTGCTCGCCACGGGCCGGCACGTGCGGGTGCTGGCCGAACCCGACCAGTGCGACGGCTGGCCCGAGGCGGTCGAAGTCGTGGAAGGGTCCATCACCCGCCCCCTGGAGTACGCCCGGGCCTTCGACGGCGTCGGGTCCGTGTTCCTCGCCGGCGCCCGTCCGTCGACGGTCCGGGAAGCGCTCGTCCTCGCTCGGGACGCCGGCGCCGCGAAGGTCGTCCTGCTGTCGTCCCACGGGCCGGAGTACGAGGAGGCGAACCCGCCGGAGACCTGGTACTGGCTGGCGATCGAGAAGGCCGTGGAGGGTTCGGGCCTCGCCTGGACGCACATCCGGCCGTCGGCCGTGATGGGCGCCGTCATCGAGGGCACCTACCCGGCCACGGGATCGGACTGGCCCGACACCGTCCGGGCCGACGGGGTGGTCCGTGAGGCCTTCCTCGACGAGGGGCACTACCCCTTCATCCACGAGGAGGACCTCGCCGCAGTGGCGGCCGCCGCCTTGACCGGTGACGACCACGTCGGGACGGTCGTGGAGGCGGTGGGCCCACCACTGGGCACCCGTGCACGGATACGGAGCATCGCCGCGGCCCTCGGCCGGGACATCGGCACGGTCGATCTGACGCCCGACGACGGCCGGGCGGTCTGGCGCGACCTCGGCTGGCCCGAAGGCGCGATCGACGTGACGCTGCACGCGCTCGAGGTGTACGGCGCCCGGTACGCCGAGCTCCTCCGGTGGACGCTCGACCAGCGGCCGTCCGTACAGGACGTCATCGGCCGCCCACCGCGCACGTACGACGCATGGGTGAGCGAGAACATCGACTCGTTCCGCTGACCCCGGCGGGCGGTCCGGGACCTGCGCCCGTACGGCGGGCCCGGACCGTCAGCCCGCCTGCCGAACGGCCTCGGCCGCGGGGCCGGTCCCGTGACGCGGGGTACGGCTGTCGCGGTCGCGCTAGAAGCCGCTGGGGCCGGGCCGTTCCCTCCCCGTCCGGGAGGGAACGGCCCGGCCCGTGGCCAGTTCGGCCATCCCCTCGGCGAAGGGGACGGCCGGGCGCCAGCCCAGTTCGTGGCGCAGGCGCACCGAGTCGGCGGTGATGTGCCGGACGTCGCCGAGCCGGTACTCCCCGGTGACGACCGGGGCCGGGCCGCCGCAGGCGGCGGCCAGTGCCCCGGCCATGTCGCCGACGGTCCGCGGGTCACCGCTGCCGACGTTGTACGCCGTGAAGCCCGCGGGGCCGGCGCCCGCGTCCCCCCGGGCCAGGTGGTCCAGCGCCACCGCGTTGGCCGCGGCCACGTCCCGCACGTGGACGAAGTCCCGGCGCTGTCCGCCGTCCTCGAAGACGCGCGGCGCTTCGCCCCGCGCCAGCGAGGACCTGAACAGCGCGGCCACCCCCGCGTACGGGGTGTCGCGGGGCATCCCCGGCCCGTAGACGTTGTGGTAGCGCAGCGAGATGACGCGTCCACCGGTGGCCCGGGCCCAGGAGGAGGAGAGGTGTTCCTGGGCGAGCTTGGTCGTGGCGTAGACGTTCCGGGGGTCCGTCGGGGCGTCCTCCGTGACCAGCCCCGGCGCCAGGTCGGCGCCGCAGACCGGGCAGCGCGGCTCGAACCGCCCGGCCCGCAGATCGCTCTCGGCGCGCGGGCCGGGCCGGACCGTGCCGTGGGCGGGGCACTCGTAGCGTCCCTCGCCGTAGACGACCATCGACCCGGCGAGCAGCAGCCGCGGCACCCGCGCCCGTGCCATCTCGGCCAGCAGCACCGCGGTCCCCAGGTCGTTGGCCGACACGTAGCCGGGCGCGTCCCCGAACTCCTTCCCGAGCCCCACCTTGGCCGCCTGGTGACAGACCGCGTCCACGCCTGCCAGCGCCTGCGCCACGGCATCCGGGTCCCGAACGTCCCGCCCGGCCCGCCCGTTGTCCACCAGGTCGAAGACCACCGGCTCATGGCCACGACCGATCAGCTCGGCGACGATGTGCGAGCCGATGAAGCCCGCGCCTCCAGTCACAAGTACGCGCATGCCCCGACGCTAAGCCGCGCACGGTCCGGCGCGACGCGTACCGGGCCGCACGTCACGGATCCGTAAGATCCGTAAGATCTGTAAGAACCCGGACGACGCCCCACCCGTGTCCGATCAGCGGACGGGAGCCGACAGCGGTCCGGGGAGCACCGGCACGTTCTGGGGCAGTACGCGCGGAGCGGCCGGGGCCTCGGCCGACGGGGCCTGGGCCGACGAGGTCTCGGCGGAGCGGTTCTTCGCGGCCGGGTCCGGGGTGTGCGGCGCGGTGGTGGTGCCGCACAGGGACCGGTCGCGGTAGTCCACCAGCGCGGCGTCGGCCGGGTGCGGCTCGAGGGCCTTGCCGGCCGCGTTGAGGCGCTGGTACTTCATCAGGTTGTACCCGATGGCGAACTGACGGCGGCCGTCCGGGCTGGACAGGGCCCAGGTGCCGGCGCCGAAGACTCCCCCGTCGTGACCCCAGGCCGGGCCGCACGGCGTGTCCATGGAGTAGATGCCGAGGCCGTAGTGCATGTACACGGTGCCCGTCTCGTCCTTGACGTCGACGGTGGTCCGCATCTGGTCCAGCTGGCGGCGCTGCAGGAGATCGCCGCCCAGCAGGGCGCGGTAGAAGGTGTTGAGGTCCTGCGGGGTGGAGACGAGGGCGCCGGCGGTGCCGGCCCAGGTCATGTTGTAGTCGCTGTAGTCGCGCGGCGGGTCGATGATCCCGTAGAAGCTCTCGTACATGCGGGCGTGAGCGCCGCGGATGCGCGGGTCGGTGCCGGGGAAGTAGGTGTCGCGCAACCCCGCGCGCCGGATCACGTCCCGCGTGATCACCTGCTCCGGGTCCTGGCCGGTCACCTTGCGGAGCACCTCGCCGAGCAGCACGTAGTTGGTGTTGGAGTAGGACCAATCGGTGCCGGGCTCGAACAGCTGCGGCCGGGCCACCCCGTAGCCGATCAGCTCGGCGGGCTTGATCGTGCGGTACCGGTGCTCGTCCAGGCTCTCCGTGGTCCCCTTCAGGAGGGAGGGGAAGGCGTCGCCGACGTAGTCGTAGATGCCGCTGGTGTGGTTGAGCAACATGCGTACGGTCACCTTGCGGCCGCGCTCGCCGGGCAGCAGCTCGGGCACGTAGTCGCCGACCGGCCGGTCGAGGTCCACCCGGCCCTTCGCGGACTGCTGGAGGACGGCCACGGCGGTGAACGTCTTGGTGACGCTGCCGACGCGGTGCCGGAGGTCGGGGCGGACCTTGCGCCCGGTGGCGATGTCGGCGAGGCCGGCCGCGCCGTCGAAGCGCTCGCGGCCGTCGCGGACCCCGGAGTAGACGCCGTATATGCCCGCCTCGTGGATCGCGTTCAGCCCCGCCTGCAGCTGGGGCCGGTCGAGGCGCCGGCCGGCGTCCTGGCCATAGGCGCTCGGCGTTTCCTGGACGGCGGCGCTCGCGGCCGGCGCGAGGCCCGCCAGCAGGGCTAAGGCGACGGCGGTGGCCGAGGCGGCGCGGCGCAGTCGCGGTGCGGGTCGGTCGGCAGGACGGGTGTGGGGCACGGCGGCTCCTCGTCGGTGGCCCGGTGGGGCCCGGCGATCTTGGTCCCTTCAATTCTTCGCCACCGACCCGCGCCGCGACCTCCTCCGCCAGGACGAAGCGGGCATCAACCTCCAGAAGGAGAAGCACCTTGACACGCCATTACATTTGTCACGCCCTGCTCCCGGACCCGCCGTCCCGTCGGGCGCGTTGTGTCTCCGCCCGCACACCGTCTGACCAGCGGAATGTGACTCCGCCCACCCCCTCTTGACCGAAGAAGGAAGGGCTACCTAACTTCGATGTCATGGCCCCCCACGACCCCACCCCGCAGTTCGACGCCTCCGGTGCCCCCGACGCGTCCGAGCTGGTCGATTTCGCCGTCGACCTCACCTCGCAGGAGGTGCTCCGGCGCGCCCAGGTGATGGCGGCCCTCGGCCCGGACTGGGATCCGATGGAGGTGCTCCTCGGCGAGGAGGCCGCGTACGACCTGCTCTACTCCGGGCTCGACGCCCAGCAGCAGCGCCTCTACGACGACCTGGTGGCGGCCGGTGTGCTGCCCTCGCGCGGAGACGGCCGTGCTGCCGCTTGACCCGCAGGCCGACCCCGGGCGCCGCGCCTGGGTGGCCTGCCCGAGGTGTGCGGACGCGCGCGGCTGCGAACCCTGTGAACAGCGGCGCACCTGCTCCACCCACTGGCGCTACCTGCTCACCAACACCGGCAGCATGCTCCACCTCCAGTGCCCCGGGTGCACCCACGTCTGGGTGCACGAGAGCGGCTTCGGAGCCACCCGCTCCGCGTGGGACCGCGGCACGGGCGCCCGGCCCGGCTTCTGACCGCCGCGGCGGGCTTCGCACACCCCGGTACCGCTGCCGGATCCGGCCACCGTGGCGGCGGGCCCGGCCCGCCCTCGGGGCGACGACCGTCATGCGGGCCCGAGCAGGTCCAAGATCGGGGCC
Organism: Streptomyces sp. NPDC091682; assembly: GCF_044756625.1. NCBI lineage: Bacteria > Bacillati > Actinomycetota > Actinomycetes > Kitasatosporales > Streptomycetaceae > Streptomyces > Streptomyces sp. NPDC091682. The sequence goes on from NZ_JBIVTH010000001.1 coordinate 431,436, forward strand.
AGTCCGCCGGGCCGCTGGTCGACCGGGAGGTGCTCGACGAAGTGCACCGGGCAGCCGAGCGCCCGCGCGCCGCCGTCCGCCTCGATGCTGTCGCCGACCATCAGCACATCGGCGGGGGCCAGGCCAAGCCGGTCGCATGCGGTTCGGAAGATCACCGGATCGGGCTTCTGGACGCCCAGCTCGAAGGAGAGCACGTAGGCGTCGACCAGCGCGTCGAGCCCGTGCGCGCGGAAGACCGGCCGCAGGTCCCATCCGATGTTGCTGACCACGGCCACCGGGAGCCCCCGGCGGCGCAGTGCGCGCAGGGTGGGCCCCGTGTCCGGGTAGGGGCGCCAGGCGACGGGGGTCATGTGGCGGTCGTAGAGCGCCTGGGCCAGCTGCGGGTCCGTGATCCCGGCAGCACGGGTCAGGCCCCCGTAGGCGGCCCGGTGCTGCTCGGGGCTGATGTCCCGCTGTTCCCAGAGGGGTTCGAGGTGTGCCGGCACGTGCCGGGGCGACAGCCCGCCGGGCAGTGCGCCGTACTCGGTCAGCCGTCGCGCCGCCTCGCCGAACTCCTCCTCGGCCAGCGGGATACCGGTCTCGGCGAGGGCTGCGGCGAGCCACTCCTCGGTCGACTCGACGCGCAGCAACGTGCCGGAGAAGTCGAACATCACTCCTTTGATCATGCGGTGATCGTAGTGCGGTACCGGGCGGGCGCGGGCTCAGGTGGTCGGGTGCAGCCTGGACGCGACGGGGGCGGTCGGCGGGTCCTGCGGACTCCCGTCGATGGCGGCCAGGGCACTGCCCGCCAGCCAGGTCCGCCAGTCCACGTTCCAGTCGCCGAAGCCGTTGTCGAAGGGGGCCATCTTCGCACCGCCGCTGTTGACCACCTCCACGATGTCCCCTTCACGGACGGTCTCGAAGAACCAGGCGGCGTCCTCGGTGCTCATGCCCGTACAACCGTGGCTCACGTTCTCCTCGCCCTGCGCCTCGACCGACCAGGGCGCGGCGTGGATGTACTCGCCGCTCCAGGTCACCCGGGTCGCGTAGGAGACGGGCAGGTCGTAGAACTCGCTGGTACCGGGCTTGATGCCGACCGTGTCGCCGCGCATCCGCACCTTGGGCTCCTTGCGCAGCACGACCTTGATGCCGCTGCGGGTCCTGAAGCCCTCCTTGCCGGTGGTGACCGGGATCGTCCGGATGACCCGTCCGTTGCGGCGTACGGTCATCCGGTGGGTGGCGGAGTCGGTGACGGCCTCGATCCGGTCGGCAATGGTGAACTGGACCGCGTCGGAGGGGCCGCCGTAGTCGTGGTCCCCGACCTCGACCCCGTCGAGACCGCTGCGGACGCGGACGACGGTGTGGGCGGGCCAGTACGTGCGCGGCCGGAAGTGCAGGGTCGATTCGTCGACCCAGTGCCACGCGCCCTCGACCTGGGGCTCCGAGGTCACCTGTAGGGCCCGTTCCAGCCGGGCGCGCGCCGGGAGGTCGTCGGCGGGCACCGGGCGGCTGAGGCTCGCCGTCACGATCTCCCCGGCTCCGTACGTGCCGGCTTCCGGCCCGAACTCGACCGTCAGCCTGCCCCCGTCCGAGGGGGGCGCGGTCCGGAACGCCATGGTCACGCCGACCGGGGTGCCGTCCGCGTCCAGGGCTCCGACCTGCACGGTGTAGCTCTCCCCTGCCCGCAGCGGCTCACTGTTGAGCCAACGCTCGTTGTCCGGGGCGAGGCCGCCGGCCAGGTGCCGGCCGTGCCCGTCGCGTACGGTCACGTCCGTGAGGCGGCCCGCGTCCGCGAGGGCGATCTGGAGCGGACCGCCGGAGTCCGTCGGGAGGACCTCCACCCGTGCGTCCCGTGCCGTGTCGCCGAGAGAGGGTTCCTTCAGTACGGATCCCATGCCGCGCGCGGTGGCCCGTACCCGCTGCTCCTGCCAGCCGCTGCACAGGCCGGGCCGGAACATGCGCACCGTGCAGGGTCCGTCGCCGGATTCCCGGCCCTCGTCCAACACCCTCCCGACCAGCAGGGTGACCGCGGCCTCGCGGGGCACCCCCGCGAGGGCGGGCACCGAGGTGTCCGCATCGGGCGCCCGGCCCGGCGCTGCGGCGACGACCAGCATGGCCCCCGTCACAGCCACGGCGCCCCACGCCTTGGTCGGTTGTCTCCGTCGCATTCGTGGCATAGCGGTATCAAACCGATGTGGCGCCAAAATGATGATCATGCCTGCGGCGCTGCGGCCGAACGGGCACCGAAGTGAACTCGTACGGAGCACGGAACCGGCCCCGGACGCGCGGGGACCGGACGCGTGCCCGATACTCGCGTGCCCCCGCCCCGTACTCCCGCGACAATGCGGCCATGGCTATCCGCACAGCACGGCTGGACGAACTGACCCTCCTCCAGGACATCGAGAGGGCCGCCGGGCACTGCTTCCGCGACATCGGCATGGCGGAGATCGCCGACGACGAGCCGCTGACGCTCGACGAGCTCGCCCCTTACCAACGCGCCGGGTTGGCCTGGGTGTCGGTCGACGGGGCCGATGCCCCGGATGCCTACCTGATCGCCGAGCGCCTCGAGGGCAATCTGCACGTCGAGCAGGTGTCCGTCCGTCCGGACCGCGCGCGCCGCGGGCTCGGCCGGGGCCTGCTGGAGCACCTGGCGGAGTTCGCCGGGCGCGAGGGCGCGCCCGCCCTGACGCTCACCACCTTCACCGAGGTCCCGTGGAACGCCCCGTACTACGCGCGCTGCGGCTTCCGGCCGCTGGCGGACGCGGAGCTCACTCCCGGCCTGCGGGAGATCCGCGAGCGCGAGGCGGCGCACGGCCTTGACCGGTGGCCCCGCGTCTGCATGCGGCGGGACCTGTGACACTCCCTCGAACCGGCCGGACGATCGGTTCCGCTGGACGTGGTGCGCGACCGCCCGGGCCGATCGACACATAAGATCAAATACATCCGCGCAGGTACCGGCGGGCTCGGCACAGTTGGCAATTCGACGAGGGATACGTGTTGTTCGAAGGAAAGTTGGTTAGGCTGCGTGCGCTGCGTTCGGATGACGCGGAGCACCATCTGCGGTGGCGCAACGACCCGGAGGTGGTGCGCTGGGCCGCGGCCGGTGATCCGTGTTTCGGCCCGGTCACGGCGGAGGCCGTCGGGATCGGGTTCGACGCGATGCTGCGCCTGATCCCGAGGGAGTCGGCCGTGTTCACGGTCGAGGACCTCGCGACCGGACGGGTGATAGGCATGGCTGACTACCGGGACCTGGACCCGTACGCCGGGGTGGCCACGCTGGGAGTCACCATCGGCGAACGGGAGTTCTGGGGTCGCGGCCACGGTAGGGACGCCCTGCGACTGCTCGTGGGCCACCTGTTCGGCGCGTACGGCCTGAGCCGCCTGGAGCTGGACACCTGGAGCGGCAACGAGCGCGCCCTGCGCGCCTTTGCCGGGTTGGGCTTCCGTGAGGAGGGCCGCCGCCGGTCGGCCGCATTGGTGGAAGGCAAGCGCTACGACCGCGTGCTCTTCGGGATGCTCCGGGAAGAGTGGGCGGACTCCGCATGAGTGCGTGACCGTTCGACACCGGTCCGGCCGGGCACTGAACGTGCTCCGGTCACCCGCCCTTGCCAGCACGAGGCCCGCGAGGCCAGGGTTCGCTGTCATGATCACACAGATAGTGACGCTCATCGGCGTCCTCGTCGGTGCCCTGACCTCGTTCCTGGCGACGACCATGGCCGAGCGCACCCGACACCAACGGTCCATGGCGACACGCTGGGACGAACGCAAACTCGACACGTACATCGAGTACGCCACGTGCGTGAAGGAAATCTCCAGCACGGCCAAACGAGCCCGCCAGGCGGCAGCGGGAACGGATGTCCGGCTGGAGCATCTCGCCGCGATGGAAACGGCCGAGCTGAGAAGGTCCGTGCTGTTCGAGACCCTCGTCCTCCTGGCGTCACCGGCAGCGATCGAGGCCGCCCACGCGGTCAACCTCGCCCTGTGGCAGGAGGAAATCGCGACCAGGAACGACGGCGCCACCCCCGTGGAAGGGGACCTGATAGCCCTGATGAACCGCTATCACGAACAGACCCGGGTCGATCTGGGCGTTCCTCGCAGCGCCGGACGGGGGTAGCGCTTCGCCGGCCGGTCTCGGGAGACGGCCCACGTCACCGCCCTAGGGCAGGTATCGAAAGTATCTCCTAGGAGATCGTCAGGCCGCCCGGCTACGGTGCGGGCATGGTGAATTTCGTGCTGGTCGCAGGTGCACGGCTCGGGGCGTGGGCGTGGGGCGAGGTGGTGCCGTATCTGCGCGCGGCTGGCCACGGCGTCTATCCGTTGACGCTGTCCGGTCTTGCTGACAAACAGGGTGTACCGGCGGGGCAAGCGACTCACGTTCAGGACATCGTTGTCGAGGTAGAACGCCAGGGTCTGCGTGACGTGGTCCTGGTGGGTCACAGCTACTCGGGCATCCCGGTAGGTCAGGCCGCGGAGCGGATCGGTGACCGACTGGCCCGCGTAGTTTTCGTCGACTCAAGTGTTCCAACTGACGGCGAGTCGTTTGTCTCCGCCTGGCCGGACGGCGGGGCGGCGGTGGAGGCATCGATCGCCGAGACCGGAGGGTTTTGGCCGCTCGCGCCAGCTGCTCATTACGACGGCGAGGGTCTCACCGATGAGCAGATCGCACGCCTCGTGCGTGGCTCGACGCCTCACCCAGGTGCCACGCTGACCGAGCCCGCCGTGCTGTCGGGGCCGCTCGGTGAACTTCCGGCGACATACATCCTGTGCGTGATGCCAGGGACCGAACCTGACGACGCCGAGCCGGACGAAGATGTGGCTGAGCTGCTGAACAGCAAGCGCTGGCGGCTGGTCAAGATGGACACTGGCCATTGGCCGATGTTCTCCCAGCCGCGCGAGCTGGCGCAGATTCTCCTCGATGCTGCCGCGGAGTGAGCGCACCTCCATCCCTGCGGGCTGGTACTGGCCCTAGACGCCGGCCGAGGCCATTTCGATGATCGAGCGGTAGTGGGCGGCCGCCGACACCACGCACGCGCGGTAGGTGCGGTTCTCCCTGACCACCAGGAAGTAGTCCCTGATCTGCTTCCAGTACTGGCGCAGGTAGCCGAGGCCCGGCACGAAGCCCGGGGGCCTGGGGACCAGGGCGAAGGCTTCGGAGCACTTCAGGATGGAACCGGTCGCCTCCGACAGGACGTCCGCCACCTCGGCGTTCATGTTCCAGCCCGCGGCCAGTTGCGGGGTCCAGATGGAGCCGGCGACCTCCCGCAGCCGCTCCTGTTCCTCCGGGGTCGGGTCGCTCGGCGCGACCGGGGCGACCGCGCCGAGGGGGTGGCCGCCGGAGGAACCGGCCGCCTGCGCGGGCCCCGCCGCGCCCACCCCCAGCAGGGCCCCCGCCGCGAGCAGCGCGACCGCCGAAAGCCTGAGTGAACGTACCGCCATGTGTCCGCCCTTCCCGCGTTGCCGGAAGTCCCGTCCCAGGACCGGGCGTCGAGATTTCCACGGCCCCCGCACGCGGTCAACGGCGCCCGGACGGGCATGGCCGGATCGGTACGCGTACGCGTACGCGCCCGCGCGCCTTCGCCGAGCGCGAACCGGGCGGGACGACGCGGCTGGGCCGTGAGATCACGCGGCAGGCGGTTGCCTGCCCGGCGCGCAGCGAGAGCGGGGCCGGTCCGGAGCGGTGGACGCAGCTCGCGGTCACCGCCGCGGCCTGCTCGCGAGGGTGACGGCGACGGTGACGGTCCGGGTGCAGGTGCCGCTGGGGTAGTGGTCCAGCAGGGCATGGCGCAGCTCGGACTCGAAGGCGCCCTTCCGTTCGCCGAACAGGGCAGGGCCGGAGCGGGCGCGGGAGAACTGCAGGCCGATCACCTGGTCCACCGTGGAGCGCGTGGACCGCTCCCACGTGGTGGTCTCGACGCGGGAGAACGCAGACTTCGCGAGGTGGTCCTCCGCGTCCCGCACCTCCTCCATGTCCGCCGGTTCACCGCCCGGTTCGCCGCCCGGTTCGGCCGCCGGTCGGTCCACGGCCCGCGGCGCCGCCCCGTGGTCAGGACCGAGGAAGCGCGCGCGCACCTCGTCGACGACGACCGGCCAGGGGGCCGCCACGGAGGTGACGACGGCGATCCCACCGCGTGGCGCGAGCAGGGCGTCCAGGTCGGCCGGCACCCGCGCCCGGTCCATCCGGTGGAACGCCCCGCCGATGACGCACAGGTCGATCCGGGGCAGGCACAGCCGGCCGATGCCGGCGGCGTCGCCGCACAGCCAGGAGATGTTCCTGCGACCGTGCTCCTCCGCGAGCCTGGACCCTTCGGCGAGCATGGCCGGCTCCGGGTCGACGGCGTAGACGTGCTCGACCAGCGGCGCCAGCGGCAGGCTCATCGTGCCCGGTCCGGCGCCGAGGTCCAGTACGGTCTGGGAGCCGTCGAGCGCGAACCTGTCCACGAGGAGCGCGTAGAGCTCCGCCGGGTACGGGGGCCGGTAGCGGGCGTAGTACGGGGCGGCGGACGCGTACGGGGTGCTCATGGGGTCCTCCCGGGCCGGGGTTGCATCCGCCGATGGTGGAGCACAACCCTGCCCCCGGCAGCCTCTGGCCCCGCAAATCCCCCGTACGGATGCCTGTCGTTCACCTATCCCCGGTGTCCGATCACTTCTGCGGGGTCAGCCGCTCCCACAGGAAGGTGTGAACGAGGGCCTCGTTGAAGGCCGTCTGCCGGTGGTCGGTGGCGCCCGCGTGGCCGCCCCCGAGGTGCTCGTGGAAGAGGACGGGATGCCCGTGCTCGCGCAGCCGCGCGGCCATCTTTCGGGCATGGCCGGGGTGCACCCGGTCGTCGCGGGTCGAGGTGAGCAGGAGCAGCGGCGGGTACGCGGGCCCGTCCGCCCGGATCTGGTGGTACGGGGAGATCCGCTCCAGGTGCGGCCGGTCGGCCGGGCTGTCGGGGTCCCCGTACTCGGCGATCCAACTGGCCCCGGCCAGCAGCTTGTGGAAGCGCAGCATGTCCAGCAGCGGCACGTGCGCGACGACCGCACCGAACAGTTCCGGGTCGCGGGTGAGCACGGCACCCATGAGCAGCCCGCCGTTGCTGCCGCCCTCGATGCCCAGCTGCGCGGGGGTGGTGATGTCCCGGGCGGTGAGGTCCCGGGCGACCGCGGCGAAGTCCTCGTAGGACCGGACCCGGTTGGCGCCGAGGGCCGCCTTGTGCCAGCCGGGCCCGTACTCGTGCCCGCCCCGGATGCCGGCGACGACGTACGTGCCGCCGCGGGCGAGCCAGGCCCGTCCGGTGACCGCGCTGTACTGCGGGACCATGGAGATCTCGAAGCCGCCGTACCCGTAGAGCAGGGTGGGACCGGGGCCCGGGCGGTCCTCGGGTCCGACGACGAAGTACGGCACCCTCGTGCCGTCGGCGGAGATCGCGAAGTACTGGCGCACGGCGAGACCGGCGGTGTCGAAGAGGGCCGGGCTCTGCTTGAGGACCTCGCTCTCGCTGTCGTCGCCGGCCGTGCCCCGGTAGAGGGTGGCGGGCTGGAGGAAGCCCGTGACGTGGTGGAAGTACTCGTCGCCGACGTCCGGGTCCGTGTCCGTGACCGAGGCGGTGGACAGCGGCGGCAGCCCCGGCAGCGGTGCGCGGCGCCAGCCGCCCCCGTCGGCCCCGGTGGGCGGGGTGAGGAGCTCCATCCGGGAGGAGACGTCGGCGCGGGTGCTGAGGATGAGGTGGTTGCGGGTCCAGCTGTACCCGGCGAGCGCGGTGCGCTCGTCCGGCGCGAACAGCACCTCTGCCTCGCGCTCCCCCGCTAGGAAGGCGTCGAGGTCGAAGGCGAGCAGACTGCCCGCGCCGTGGCCGAGCCACGGCGACTTGGTGGTGACGGTCAGCCACCGGCGGTGGACGGAGGCGCCCGCGTCGTCCGGGACGTCGATCTTCAGCAGCGGGCCGGCGGCGTCCTCCTGGAGCAGGAAGAGTTCCTGGTTCCAGAAGTCGATCTGCCGGTAGACGAAGTCCCGTTCGAAGCCGGGGGTGTCGTCGTGCCATCCGGAGGCGGACAGGTCCGTCGGTCGGCCCTCGTAGACCAGCTCGGCCTCCGCGAGGGGCGTGCCGCGCCGCCAGCGGCGTACCTGGAGCGGGTAGCCGGACGGGGACATCGAGCCGGCGCCGAAGTCCGTGCCGATCCAGACCCGGTCGTGGTCGATCCACCCGATCCGGGTCTTGGCCTCGGCGACGGTGAACCCGTCCTCGACGAATTCCCGGGTCTCCAGGTCGAACTCGCGCACCACGCAGGCGTCCGCACCGTCCCGGGACAGCATGACGAGGGCGTGCCGGTACTCGGGGTCCAGGACCCTGCTGCCCGCCCAGGCCCACTTCTCGCCCTCGGCCCCGGCGAGCGCATCGAGGTCCAGGAGCACCTCCCAGGCCGGCCGGTCCGTCCGGTACTCCTCCAGCGTGGTCCGCCGCCACAGGCCGCGCACGTGGTCGGCGTCCTGCCAGAAGTTGTAGAGGTGGTCGCCCCGGCGGACGGTGTAGGGGATCCGGCCGTCGTCGTCCAGCACCTCGCGCACCTCCTGCTCGAGGACCTTGAACCCGGGTGAAACGGTCAGCGCGTCCACGGTCTCGGCATTGCGCTCCCGCACCCAGGCGAGGGCGGCGTCGCCGGATACGTCTTCCAGCCACAGGTAGGGGTCTTCATCGCTCATCAGGCGATTGTGCAGGAAGCGACCGGCAGGTGTCCGCCGTCCGGTCGGTGTCCGCCGTCCTCCGTCGGGCTCCCGGCCGTCGTCGGGCCCTCAGTCCTCGTCGGCCCCGGCGCCGTCGCCGGCCGTCGGGTCTTCGGCCGTCGGGTCGTCGGCCGCGCGGCGGGCGTCGCGCAGCGCCGTGTGCACCGACCAGGTCACCGATACCAGTGGGACCGCGACCACCGCGCCGACCACCCCGGCGGCGATGGCCCCCGCGACCACCGAGATCGCCACCACCAGCGGGTGCAGGCTCACCGCCCGGCTCATCACCAGCGGATGCAGCAGATGCCCCTCGATCTGGCCGATGACCACGATCAGCGCGACCACCAGGCCCGCGACGAACGGCCCCTTCGCGGCCAGCGCGACCACCGCGGCGACCGCCAGCGCGACCGGCGATCCGACGAGCGGGATGAACGCGGCGAAGAACTCCAGCAGGGCCAGCGGCACGGCCAGCGGGACCCCGAGGAAGTAGAGCGCCAGCCCGACCAGGATCGCGTTCGTCGCCGCGACGAGGACGATCCCGCGGGTGTAGCCCGTGAACGTGCGCCAGGCGGCGCCGCCGGCGATGCCCGCGCGGACGCGCACCGACGGGGGCAGCTGGGCGCAGAACCAGGACCACTGCCGGTCACCGCCGTGCAGGAAGAAGAAGGAGGAGAAGGCCGCGAGGGCGAGCACGGTCAGGACCTGCACCAGCCGCCCGGCTCCGCTGAGCGCCTGGCTGAGCAGCGTGGAGCGGTGGCTCGAGAGGTACTCGCCGAGGCGGGACTGGAGGTCGGTGAGCGCGTTCGGGTTCAGCCGGAAGGGTGGTCGCTCCAGGTACTCCTCGATGCTGTCGAGTCCCTCGCGGAACTCCCGGGCCAAGGTGGTGCTCTCCCCGGCCACCGCCGTGCCGACCAGGGCGAGCACCCCCAGCAGGAGCAGCGCGCTGCCGAGGAGGGTGACGGCGACGGCGACCGACCGGGGCAGGACGCGCGCGAGGCGCCGGGTGGGCCACCACAGCAGGGCGGCGACGACGAGCGCGAGGAAGAGCGCCACGGTGATCTCGTGGAACCGGCCGAGCACGGCGAAGACCGCGTAGACGGCGGCGCCGACCACTAGCAGGCGCCAGGCGTACGACGCTGCCGTGCGCAGGAACGCTGACACCGGCGGCATGACCCATGGGTGCCACACCGGGCCCGGGAAACCACGCGCCGGGCGCCGGATTCGCCCGTCCGTGATCGGTACGGGGCGGATGCGCGGAAAATCCGTTGCCCCGGCCGGGCCTCCCACGGACGATGGCATCTCGTGAGCACTTCCCGATGGACCACCGTACTGCCCGATTTCGCCCCGTTCCGTTCCGGCCGTGACTTCAGGCTGCTGTTCTACCAGGGCACGGTGACGTACTTCGGTTCGTTCATGGCGATGATCGCGCTGCCGCTGCAGATCAAGCACCTGACGGACTCGCCGCTGGCGGTCGGTGCGATGGGCGCGGTGGAGCTCGTTCCGCTGGTGGTCTTCGGCCTGTACGGGGGCGCCCTCGCCGACGCGGTCGACCGGCGGCGGATGATCCTGCTGACCGAGGCCGGGCTCGGGGTGCTCGCCCTGGTGCTCCTGGTGAACGCGCTGCTGCCGGATCCGCTGCTGTGGCCGCTGTACGTGGTCGCGGCGGGGGTGTCGGCGTTGAGCGGGCTCCAGCGGCCGGCCCTGGACTCGCTGATGGCGCGGATCGTGCCGCACGAGCAGCTGACGGCCGCGGCCGCGCTCAACGGGCTGCGCTACCAGTTCGGGGCGATCGCCGGTCCGGCGCTGGCCGGTGTGGTCGTCGCGTTCGCCGGTCACGCGGCGGCCTACTCCGTCACCGTGCTCGGGTTCCTCGCCTCCGTGCTGCTGTGCCTGCGGCTCGCTCCGGCGCCCCCGGTGGAGGGGGCCGAGCGTCCGTCGCTGCGCGGGATAGCCGAGGGCGCGCGCTACGCGTGGAGCCGGCCCGTACTGCTGGGGACGTACGCCGTGGACCTGGCGGCGATGTTCTTCGCCTTCCCGAACGCGATCTATCCCTTCCTCGCGGACGAGCTCGACGCGGTCTGGGCGCTGGGGCTGATGTACGCGGCCGGGGCGGTGGGCTCGCTGGTGCTCGGCATGACCAGCGGCTGGATGTCCCGAATGCGCCGGCACGGCCTGCTGGTGGTGTTCGGTGCGGCGGTGTGGGGCCTGGCGATCGCGGGGGCCGGCGCGTCCTCCGGCATCTGGCTCGTGCTGCTGTGCCTGGCGGTGGCGGGCGCGGGCGACATGGCGAGCGGGCTGGGCCGGGCGACGATCTGGAACCAGACGATCCCGGAGGAGCTGCGGGGCCGGCTCGCGGGCATCGAGGTGCTCTCGTACAGCGTGGGACCTCAGCTCGGGCAGGTCCGGGCGGGCACGATGGCCGGCTGGACCGGTACCCGTTCGGCCTTCTGGGGCGGTGGGCTGGCCTGTGTGGCGTCGGTGGCGGTGTTGGCCGCCCTGCTGCCGAAACTGATCTCCTACGACGCCGACACCGACGAGGACGCGCTGCGCCGCCGGGCGGCCCGGGAGGCGGAACGGGCCGCCGCACCGGCCTGAGGCCGGTGCCGGGGCCGGCTCAGACACCGCTGGTCGCGGTGATCCTCCCGTCGGCGACGGCGGCGGTCAGCAGCGCGTGATCGGCACGGGTGCGGTCCGCGTAGCGGAGCGCGAAGCCGGCCACGGCGCGGTCGAAGGTGTCGGCGCCGCCGAGGTAGCCCGCGATGGCGATGCGGTCGCCGGTGCGGGCGTGGGCGCGGGCCAGGGACCTGCCGCACAGCTCGGCGTACCGGGCCAGCAGGCCCGGGGGCATGCCTGCGAGATCGGCCGACCCCTTCATGTCGCGCAGCTGCCGGCCGTAGAAGTGGCGCCCGGCGGGTCCGGTCGTCCAGCCGAGGAAGATGTCGCCCGCGGCCTGCATGCGGCGCTGGCCCGCGACCACCCGGTGCCCTTGGTGCTCGTGCTCGTCGTCCGGGAGGTGGCCCTGCAGGACGGACGGTACGGCTTCCTTGATCTGTAGGAAGAGCGGGTCGTCGGCATCGCGCCCGAGGAGCAGGACGATGAAGCAGCGGGTGCCCACGCTCCCGACGCCGACCACCTTGCGCGCCGCGTCGGCGAACCGGAACCGGTCCAGCAGGAGGCGGCGCTCCTCGGGCAGGGTGCTGCGGTACTTGTCGAAGATCTGGTCGACCTCCCGTGAGTCCGCCCGGGCGAGGGGCTCCAGCAGCGGCGGGTCGTGGATGATCCGCCGGCGTCCGCCCTGGACCTCGGTGAGCTTGCCGAGCGCGCGCAGGCTGGTGCGGCGGCGGGCGCGCGCCAGGTTGGCCTCCACCCGGTCGCGCTGTTCGCCCTTGCGGATGAGGGGCAGCAGATCGGCGGTGTCGGTCCGGTGGTACCAGACGTCCAGCTCGCGGTGTCCGGCGAGCTCCCGGATGGTCTGCCGGTAGGCCCGGGCCGCGCCGAGGGCCGCCCGCGCGGCGCGGTCGTCGCCGTGTCCGTTGTCGCGGGCGGCCACCGCGACGCTCGCGGCGAGCCGTTTGACGTCCCATTCGAAGGGTCCGGGGAAGGTCTCGTCGAAGTCGTTGAGGTCGAAGAGCAGGGCGCGTTCCGGAGAGGCGAACATGCCGAAGTTGAGCAGGTGTGCGTCCCCGCACAGCTGGACGGTCAGGCCGGTCTGCGGTGCGGTGGCCAGATCGGCGGCCATGACGGAGGCCGCGCCGCGCAGGAAGGCGAGCGGCGAGGCCGCCATCCGGCCGTAGCGGATCGGCAGCAGTTCAGGCACCCGGTCGGTGGCCTGCCGCTGTAGCACCCCGACGGGGTCGGGCCGGTCCGGCGAAGCGGTCCACCGACCGTGCGCGGCACGGCCGGTGATCTTGCGGACGGCCCGTCCGCGCCGGAGCCGCTCAGCTGGACTGGTCATGCGCCGCTCCTCCTCGCCGGTCCCTCCTCATTTTTGCCGCAGGGGACCGGTCCCGCACGTCGCCGCCCCCGGAGCAGTCCGGGGGCGGCGCCGGTCAACCCTCCTTCTCGGCGAGGATCCGGTCGGCCGCGTAGTGCGGGCAGTTGAGGGCGTGCCAGGTCACCGACAGTGACCCCGCTCCGGTCCGCAGGGTCCGCACCACTCCGTCGGCGGCGGTGGCCTTGCAGAAGGGGCACATGACGGTCTCCGGGCGTAGTAGATCGAACATGCCGTGTCCTTCCCGCAGCTTTCTCACACCGGACCAGTCCAGAACTATCAAATCCGGCGCCATTCGGCCGCAGTACCCACAAGTACGGATGGATATCAGGGGCCAAGACCGCACGGAAAGTGCCCTGGGACGGGAGCGGGAGGCATCCGCGGGCGGCCGCCCCGGTCGGCGAGGACCCTTGCGGCGGCCCGGAGTTCACCCTCGGGCGGGGGCGGGGCGGCCGGTCCCGCCGTCACCCCGGCATGGCGGGTGACGTCGTACGGGTTGCGCGGGACCGGGGCGGTGACGGGGCGCGGCCCGGCACCTTGCCGGGAGGCTTCTCTCCCCGCTTGCGCCCGTGCGCGGGAAGCGGTAGCGGTGCGGGGGGCCGGCTCAGTTCGCGCAGTCCGTGTCCCGGGCCGGACGGCGGCCGCTCGTGAGGAACTCGGTGACGGCCCGGTCGCCGCACGCGTTGCCGTTGCCGAGGTACAGCCCGTGGCCGCCCTGCTCGACAGTCACCAGCCGGGCCCGGTCGCCCAGCGCCTCGCGCATCTTCAGGCCCCCGGAGAGCGGGGTGGCCGGGTCCCGGCGGCTCTGGATCATGAGGATGTTGGACGGGCCGTCGTCGGTGATCCGGGTCGGCTTCTGCACGGGGGTCTGCCAGAAGGAACAGGGCAGTACGTTCACCGGCATGCCGGCCGTGAGCGGGTACCGGGCGCGGTCCGCGTCGACCGCCCGCCGGTACGAGGCCACGGACGCGTCCGGCCACGCCACGTCGTTGCAGATGACGCTGACCATGAGCGCGGCGTCCTCGTTCCGGATGGGTGCGGCGAGCTCCTTGGGGAGCACCGGGGTCCCCGCCGGGTCCTGCGCCGCCTGTACGAGCCGGGCGAAGGAGGCGAAGGCGGCGTCGGCGTAGAGCGCGTTCTGCAGGGCCTGGCGCAGGCCGCTGCCGGTCAGCGGCACTCCGGGGGTCGTCGTCCTCGGTTCGCGGTCCAGCCGGGCCGCGAGCGAGACGACGAGCGGCTCCACTTCCTGCGCCGCCGCGGCCAGGCGCAGGCCGTCCCGGTCCCGGTCGGGGTGGGTCGCCCAGGCCGCGAAGTCGGGGAAGCGGTCCGCCGCACCCTGCGACATGTTCGCCAGCCAGCCACGGGCGACCCGCTTCGGGTCGGGGTCGCCGCTGCTGTCGAGGACCCAACGGTCGGTGTGCCGGGGATACTTCTGCGCGTACACGGCGCCCGCGTAGGTCCCGTACGAGGTGCCCCAGGCGGAGAGCTTCCGCTCGCCGAGCGCCTCGCGGAAGCGGTCCATGTCGCGGACCTGGTTGGCCGTGGTGAAACTGCGCAGCTCGGGGCCGCCGTTGCGGGCGCAGGCCTCGGCGATGCGCCGGGACCGGGCGATGTTCTCGGTGATCTCGCCGTTCGGGCCCGGCCAGGAGCGCAGGCTGGTCAAGTACCGGTCCTCGGGGGCGAGGTCGCAGCTCGCGGTGGTGCTGGCGCCCACTCCGCGCGGATCGAAGGCGACGAGGTCGTAGGCCCCGGCGAGCTCCCGACGCAGGGCGTCGCCCTTCTGCGTCAGGCGCTGCACGCCGGACCCGCCCGGTCCGCCGGGTATCACCACCAGCGTGCCGCGCCGGGCCCCGGGGCGGTCGCTGCGGATCCTCGAGACGGCGAGGGTGAGCTGTCTGCCGTCGGGGTCGTCGTAGTCGAGCGGGACGGGCAGCTCGGCGCACTCCTGGGCGGCGGGCGCGTCCGGATGGGCACAGCGGTGCCAGTCGAGCCGCGGGGCGGCTGGGGCGGGCCGGGCCACGGCCGGGGCGGCGGTCGCGGTCAGCGAGGCCGCCACGGTGGCCGTGGCGAGGGCGAGGAGCAGGGCCTTGTGCGGGTAAGTCGTCATGGCACAAGCCTTGTTGATCTCGCCTCGGGGTCCCATCCGGCTTCCCGGTCGGCAGCCGCTGGGGCTAACCCCCGCTCCCGCGCCCCGTCGGATCAGGGCAGCCGCACGCCCCGGGCCGTGATCCAGAGCTCGTACCACTCCTCGTGCGTGAGCTCGGGCTCCCGTAGCGCCGCGTCGCGGCAAGCGAGGATCCGCTCGGGGCGCGCGCTGCCGATGACCGGCGCGATGGCGGCGGGGTGCCGCATCAGCCACCACAGCAGGACCGACTCGGGCGTGGTGTCCTTCTGCCGGGCCAACTCGGCCAGCAGCTGCGCGGTGGCCCGCTCGGCGGGCGTCTCCTCGCGTCCGGTGAAGCGGCCCTGCGCCAGAGCGCCCCAGGCCTGGAGGCCGATGCCGTTGTCGCGGCAGTGCTCCAGCGTGCCGAACGGGAACCCGTTCTGCGCGGATTCCGGGGTGTTGAGCAGGACCCCGGCCTCGACCCAGGCACGGCTGTGCAGGCTCATCTCCAGCTGGTTCGCCACCAACGCGACGTCGAGCCGGGCCTGGAGGTGGGCGATCTGGGCGGCTCCCATGTTCGACACGCCGAAGCCCCGTACGAGGCCCTGGCGGTGCAGTGAGGTCAGCGCGGAGGCGATCGAGTCCACGTCCGCCAGCGGATCGGGGCGGTGCAGCAGGAGGACGTCGATCGCATCGGTCCGCAGCCGGGTCAGGCTCTCCTCGACGCGCCGCGTGATGCTCTCCCCGCGCAGGTCGTACATCCCCGGGCGGTCTTTGTTGCCCAGCCGGATCCCGCACTTGGTCTGGAGGGTGATGCGCTCTCGCAGCCCCGGTGCGCGAGCGAGCACCTCGCCGAAGACGGCCTCGGCCTTCCCGTGCCGGTAGATGTCGGCGTGGTCGAAGGTGGTGATGCCGATGTCGAGGGCGGCGGCGACGGCCGCCTCGGCGGCGTCGATGTCCGCCGGCCCGTACGGGTCGGGGTCCCAGCCCCCGCCCAGGCCCATGCACCCGTACAGCACCCGGTCACCGCTCGGTCTCGTACTCGCGTTCGTCACCACCCCACCCTAGGGGGTGTCCGCACGAGCACCGCTACACCGCTGCGACGACCGGTCCCCGTGCGGCCCTCGCGTGCTGCATGGCCGTCAACCTGCGGACGAAGAGCACGGCGAGGACGGCGGCCACGATGTCGATGAGGTCAGCGGCCAGCATCGTCGTGACGGCGTCGCGCACGCCCTCGGTGGTCTCGGCGCTGGCGTAGGAGCGACCTCCGTACCATCCCAGGGCCTTGGCGAGCACGAAGGTGCCCCACCAGAGGTTGACCAGGGTCAAGCGGAACCACCGCTGCTGTCCGTCAGCGCCGAAGGGCGTGCTCGAAATCCAGGTGGTGACGGCGATCCGGTACGGCAGCACGAGGTTGGCGAACGGTATGAACCAGGCGCCGATGGCCCAGCCCCGCGGGAGCTTTTCCGCACCCGGGGCGAAGACCTCGGCGTTCGTGCGGACCCGGAGGAACCAGATGATGAAGACGATGCCGGTCACGATGGCGGCCTGGCCCTGGAACATGCCGGCCCTAACCGCCAGACGGTCGGCCTGGTCCAGCTCGGCATCGCTGACCGCGGCGGAATCCGCCAACAGCCTTTCCAGGATCGAGCGGGAGTTCCAGTCGACGTACACGCCGAAGACGTCGAATCCGATGACCAAGGCGAACAGCACGGTCAGTGCGATGGCCAGGCCCACGGGCGCGCGCAACCGCATGCCCTTCACATCGGGTGCGGCGTACGGGGACGGCGGCGGGCCGACCGGAATTGCGGACATGCTGAAGAACCCCCAGGGAACGAAAACGAGATGACGCGCCGGACCGGCGGGCCAGGAAGGAACCTACGCCAGCCGATCGCTCTTCGTCACACGCGTTTGGCCTGGTCTTCCGATGTGTACCGCACGGCACGCGGCGGGATGCGGAAGCGGGCGTGCCGGGCCCGGTGCACGGTCTGACCGGCTCATACCCAATGATGTCCGAATGCAGAGACACATGGAGACCGGGCGGTGGTCGCGGCGGCGGTGCTCCGCCGCCGGTTCGGCCGCACGGCGGCGACCCTGAGCCTGTTGACCGCGGTGGCGTGCACCTCGGCGCAGAGCCAGGATCCGGTCACGGGCGCCGGTGCGGGCCCCGGGAAGGCCGACGAGGTCACCGTGGCCACCTGGAACATGTGCGGGGTGCGGCAGTGGGGCTGCGAGAAGACCGGGGGCCCGAAGGAGAAGCTCCGGCAACTGGGCGAACTGATCGACGGTTCCGACGTCCAGGTCCTGCTCCTGCAGGAGGTGTGCTCCGAGGACCTGCAGTCCTTCGCCCGCGCCCTCGGCCCGCAGTGGCACACGGCCTTCGAACCGTACGCCGAGGTCGACTCGGCGGGCGGCCGTACGCCCGTCGGCTGCACCGGGCAGGGCCGGGGCCAGGCGGGCTACGGTCTGCTGGCCGGGTCCCCGCTGGCCGACGTGGAGGCGATACCGAGCGAGCAGCCGACGGTGGGACTGCACCGCGGGATCCTGTGCGCGCGGGTCCCGGCCCAGCGGCTGCGGGTGTGCAACGCGCACCTGTCGCTGCGGGAGAGCGACGCCGACCACCCGGACTGGGACTTCCGCGACGACCAGCTGAGCTCCCTGGTGGCCGCCGCGTCGACGGACGCCGCCACGATCTTCGGCGGGGACTTCAACACCCCGCCGCCGGTGGGCGACCGGAACGCCTCCGCCTGGATCTGGCCGTCGGAGCCGTACACCACGTACCGCGAGTGCGACCAGAAGGGCAGCTCGAAGAAGGGGCGCGCCACCCTCAAGGACGGCACGAAGATCGACTACCTGTTCACCCAGCTGCCCCGCACCGCCTGCGAGGTGGTGGACACCAAGGCGTCCGACCACCGGCCGCTGGTGATGCGGGTGCCCCGTCCCGAGGACCCGGCCACGATCAGTACCGTGGGTTGAAGAACGCCCCCTGCGCGGGTACGGGGTAGGAGTTCATGATCAGGGTGAAGGGGACGGCCGTCCACGGGGAGGCGTTGCCGACGGCGTCCACCGCGATGGCCTCGACGAAGTGGTCGCCCTGGTTCCAGGCCCAGCCGGGCTCCCACTGCCAACTGCCGTCGGCCCGCACCTCGCACGTGCCCAGGGCGGCTCCGCCCTCCTGGAAGTCCACGCGAACGGCGCCCGGGGCGTACCCCGCGAAGCCGACGGCGGGGCCCGGCAGCTGCTGGTGGGCGGCCGGGGCGGTCACCGACAGCACGAGGCGCTGCGCCGGCTGGGGCATCGGCGGGGGCGCGGCATCGTACTCGGGCAGGGCCGCGGAGGCGTTCTCCACGGCCGTGAAGACCGCTTCGGTGCGCTCGGTCTGGTAGTTGTTCGCGTCGGCGGCGAACAGCCTGATGACGTGCCTCCCCTTGGGCCAGGGGCTGCTGCGTTCCCAGACCCACGTGCCGTCGGGGGCAACGGGCGCAGAGCCCTTGTGCTTGCCGTCCTGCCAGAAGCTGATGCGGACGGCGCCCACGGCGGTGCCGGTGAAACGGACCATGTTCGCGGGGACCCGCTCCTCCGTCGTCGGCGTCAGCACCACCGGCCGGGGGAAGGAGTCGTCCTTCTGCACCAGGGAGGTCTGGGTCAGGAACGCGTCGATGGCCGACGTGTCGCGCTTGGGCTCCTCGTGACCGTTGCGGATCATGCCGAACCGGGGGGTGATGCCCTCGACGAGGAGGTTCAACAGCCCTATCAGGGTGGGGAGGTTGCGCAGCGTGACTTTCCCGTGGTCGGTGATGAGGGGAGAGTCGTTGTAGACGAAGTTGAAGTTCTCGTGTGCCTGGAACAGCCTGACGAACGGCTCCACCTGGCTCGCGTACTGCTCGTCCTGGGGCGAGGTGACCAGGTAGATGTTGGCGGAGCGGTTCGCTCCGCTGTGCACCAGGTCGGGGAGGACCGAGTCGAGGACGCGTACGTTGTGCTCCGTCGCCTCGCCCATCATCACCCGGACCGCCTCGGGGTTGCCCTCCTTGACGCGGGTGCCGATCTGGAACTGGGGCACGCTGGCCACGATGTTCCTGAAACCGTACTTGAGGCCGAAGAACAGGGCCGCGCTGCCGCCCTTGGAGCTGCCGAACATGGTCACCTGGTCCGGCGAGAGCGACAGGGCGCCCATGACGCGCGAGATGAGCCCGGCGACGGACTGCTCCAGGGAGAAGTCCATCCCCTTGCACAGGTAGTAGGTGTTCGCGCCGTCCAACAGGTCGCGGACCCACAGGATGTTGGAGCGGAGCAGGTCGAGCTTGCCGTTGGCCCAGCCGTACTCGTTGGTCGCGTAACGGTTCGCGAAGACGACGACCAGATGGCGGTTGCCGTTGCGTGCGTGGGAGAACCGATACTCGATGGGCACCGCCCCGGAGGCGTCCACGCCGGTGAAGACGCGGCGCGTGCTCTGGGCTGTCTTAGACATGCTCGGAATCCATTCTTCTCGCCGGCTGGCGCGGCACCTGACCGAGGGTGCCTCCGTTCCAGTGACCTGCCTGACCTGCCTGACCTGCCTGACCCGTCTACCCCGCCGCAGCTCGCGGACCCGCCGGACCCGCCGCACGGCCGCGGACGGCTCCGACCGCGGGGGCCTGCGCCTGGCCGGGGTCGAGGTCCCCGCCGGCGATCAGGATGCGGTCGGCGAGCCTGGCCGAGGCGTAGCCGTCGTCGAGGTCGCAGAATTCCTGCTGGAACCAGCGGTAGCGGGCGGCGTAACCGTGCTGGATGCAGTCGATGTTGCGGATCGCCCCGATCAGTTCCGGGGAGGAGTACACGAGCGGGCCGGGGGCGACCATCTCGCCGGGGAACTGGAAGGCCCGCTTGAGGATCGGGGTGCTGAAGCTGTTCGGGGACACCAGCATGTCCCAGTTCTGCACCTCCTTCTCCACGCGCTCCAGGTACCGCTTGTCCGCGAAGTGGACGGCTTCGATGTCGTGTCCGATGCGCTTGAGCGGGGTGCCGTGCCAGGTCTGCACGACGACCTGTCCCTCGCGCTTCTCGAACCAGTCCGGCATGTGGTTGTTGGCCACGACGTACTTCGCCCGGGCCATGGCCTCGTACCAGTCGGGGGACCACATGCGCACCGGTCGTGCGGTGGGGGAACCTCCACCTGGTCGTCGCGCACCACCCACAGGTGCTCGAGGTCCAGGCCCCGGCGGACCATCTCCTCGTGCAGCGCGCGCGGGCTGTCGGAGTACTGGGTCCCCTTGAAGGCGTCGAAGAGCACGGCCTGCATCACGGGCTTGCGGCGGGCCGCCGGATACGTCTTGGTGCGCATCAGCTTCTGCCGGTAGGGGCCGCGGGCCTCGTCCGGCATCGCCGAGTGGACCAGCAGCGAGAGCCGGTCGTAGGCCTCCGACTGCAGCTCGTAGCGGCGCTCGTTGCTGGCCATGTCCCGCGGCAGGGTGGGGATCAGGTCCTGCGTCATCTTGATCATGAGGTCGCCGGAGCGGTCCTCCGGAGCGACCGCGGAGTGGTCCTGGCGGCGCAGGAAGAAGTCCCAGCGGCCGGAGGCCAGCGGGATGTCGCCGGCCAGCGTGCGCATCGCGGCGGGGGTGACGGCGAAGCGGAACTCGTCGCCGTACCAGGTGATCGGGGCGACGCGTTCGGCGCCGTGGGCGCGGGAGCGTACGACCACGTGGGCCATGGCGTACTCGGAGGCGTTGAGCATGTCCTGCGCGGCGTAGCCGACGACGACCTCGAGTGAGCCGTCCTCGCGCCAGGTGGCGGACTTGGCCAGCGGCAGGGTGTCCCGTTCGAACAGCACCACGTAGCCGGAGCCGTTGCGGTGCACGAAGACCTCGCGGTCCCCGCCGTCGGTCTGCAGCCCGGCCGGCATGCGGTAGTGGCCGTCGGTGGCGTCCTCCGCCATGACGGGGTAGATGGCCGCCTTGCGTCCCTCGACGTGGAAGGTGGTCTTCCAACCGTTGGCGCCGGTGTTCCAGGTCTCCGGGACCCCGTCCGAGGAATTGGTGCGGTGTCCGGGGACGAGCGCCTTGACGGGGATGCGGGTGACGAAGAGGTACCAACCCTCGCCGCCGGGCGTGAAGTTGACCCACGAGTCGTGGCGGCCGGCGCCGCTCATGCTGGTCACCCGGAACTTGGCCCACTCGGGGAGCTTGGGGCCGAGGTAGACGCCGCCGAGCTCGATGTGGTCACCGACCAGGCGGTGCCGGGTGATGCGGCAACGGACCGTCTCGACGCGGAGCTTGAGCTTGCCCTGGAGGAAGAGGGGCACCACGCGGACGTTCTTGTCCACGTAGCGATAGGGCGGGTTGGCGGCGCTGCCGGCGCCGCCCCGGGCTATGCCCTTGTACCGGAACAGGCCGCGGCTGAGAACGCCCGCGGCGACGTCCCAGGTCCCCCCGACCCACTCGCCCTTGCGCTTGAGGCGGCTGGTGTCGAAGCTGACCTGGAAGCCCGACCAGTCGTAGCAGTAGCGGTTCTGGTTGGAGTACTCGGTGGCCTGCGGGTAGTAGGTGGTCTTCGCCTTGGCGACGACCACGCGGCCCTGCTTCTTGTTGCGCAGCGCGATCGCCTTCATCGACATGTGCCGCTTGTGCACGTTGATGAAGCGGACGTACGCGGACCCTTCCAGGGTCAGGTGGTCGTTGTCGTCCCAGGCCGCCCGGATCAGCGAGCCGTGGAGCGAGAGTTCCTTGTCGAGCCGGTAGGCGCTCTTGTCGAGGCCGATCGAACGGTCGCCGAGGTAGGGATAGTTGAGGTAGCGGTGGAAGCGGCGCTGAACGGGCATGGGTCCGCCCTTGCGCTCGAACTCGACGACGTCGAGCAGTTCCTTCAGGCGCCCCTCGCGCACCAGGAGCCACTTGACCCGGGCGTCGGCGGGAAGCTCCTGGATGATGTCCGCGTCGGCCTCGTCCAGGAACTCGTTGGCCCACTGCATGAAGGCGTCCTGGTACTCCTCGTCGGCGTCCGGCAGCACCTTCAGGTGCAGCATGAGGTCCGACTTCAGGCAGGCCAGGTCGTACTTGCGCTTGTGGTCCGAGTAGGACCGCGCGCGGTGGCCTGCGAGGAAGCGGCTGACCGACTGGACCGCGGAGACACGGTCCTGGAGGTTGCTGAACTCGGTGTGCCGCTGGGTGATGGAGGGGGCCGCGCCGCCCTCGCGCCGGCGCCAGAAGTAGACGATGTCCGTGAGGATGTCGACCTTGGCGGCGCGGAAGTGGGCGAACATGTTGACCCAGGAGCCCTCGTACATGACGCCTTCGGGGAAGGCGATGTAGTGGTAGTCCCAGAAGGACCGGCGGAACACCTTGTTCCACACGGTGCGGTCGTAGATGAGGTCCGGCAGCTTGGTGATGTGCGTGCCGCGCCTGCTCTTCTGCATGGGCGCCTTGCGCAGGGGGGACTGCCACCTCTTGGTGGAGTTCATCATCTGCACGTTGCCCGATACGAAATCGGAACCGGAGCCTTAGAGGGTCTGCACGAGCAGCTCGTAGGCGTACTCGGGTATGACGTCGTCGCCGTCGACGAACGCGAGGAATTCGGCCTGCGGATGAGCGGCCCGAATGCCGACATTACGGGCATGCCCCGGCCCCATCGACTCCTGGCGCAGGAGCTTGAACCTGGGGTCGCGGCGGGCGAAGTCGGCGGCTATGGCCGTCGAGGAGTCGGTCGAGCCGTCATCGACCATGATCACTTCGAGTGCCGAGAACGTCTGCCTGGCTATCGATTCCAGACATTCCTGGAGGTATATCTCAACGTCCATGAACGGCACGACAACACTCAGGCGGGGCATACCTGCCACTCAGAAAGCTCCTCGATAGACACACTTCTCACGGCGCACCGGAAGTTGCCGGGGCGCACCGCCAGACCCGCCCCTGAATCCGGTCACCCGCCGCTCCCCGAACACTCGACCAGCCCCACCGCAGCCGACCGCACACTTATACGACCTTGACAGCGTCTGCGCAGCGTAGGCCAATCACTTAATGGCGAGCAAGTATTCATGAGCGCGTCACGCGCCCGAAGCTTCACGTTTGCGAAGGAGCGGCCGCTTCCCGCACCCGCGAAACGGGCCAACTCCTGGTAGGCCCGGGGGGCGGGACGCGGAAGCATTGCTCCACTCGCCGCTGGACGGGGATTCGGGTGAGGTGGATCACCCCACGCGGGCCCACGGGCCGAAGGCGAGGCCGGGGTCCGTCGGATCCTGCCGGGCGACCAGCAGCCCACCGTCCATGCCGATCATCGCGATCGTGACCGAGCCGCGGGCATCGGCCGAGATGGCCGGCAGCCCCGCGCACCGGTCCCCCACGGGGGCCCACCACGTGCCGTACTGCTCGCCCTCCGTCGGGTAGGCGGCGATCTCCGGGTAACCCTCGGCTCCCCGCTGCAGCAGGACGGTGCAGTCGTACCCGCCGATGCGCGTCCGGGCGACACCCACCGGGCCGACGCCGCCCGCGCCCCCAACGGCATCAGCGCGGGCGCCGGTCCGGCGGGAGCCTGGGGGCGGTAGGCGATGACGCCGCCGTCCGCCGGGTGGCGCCAGAAGTAGGTGCCGGTGCCGGGACCCGTCTCGTAGGAGCTGTACGTCCCCTCCACGGCATCGGCCTTCATCCGCCCGAGCCATCTGAAGTCACTTCCCGGCGCGTCCTGGCCCCAGTACGAGGCCCCGCCCCGGGAGGTGACCAGGAACTCCGCCCGCCCCTGGGCGGTCACCAGCGGGACGACCGACCCGCGCACCCATTTGCCCTGGTAGTCGACCCAATTGCCCCATGCGCCATCGGCGCGCCGGGTCCGGCCGCGCGCTCCCACGCCGAAGCGGGTGGAGAGGATGTGGAGCGCGCCGGTGCCGTCGGGGAGCACGATCGGGTCTCCGGGTGGGGGCAGCGGCGCCCCCGACTCCGCCCCCGACTCGGGCTGTTCCTGACCCGGGAGCTGCTCCGGCCCGCGCGCCTGGTCCCGCTTGCGTTCCGGGAACGGGTTGCCCACCGCACGCCAGTCGCCGAGCGGGCGGCCGGTCTGGTACTGCGTGGCGATGATGAGCTCGCGGCCGCCCGGCGCGCCCTCCCGGTAGCGGGTGCCTGCGAACCAGACGAACCCGTTGGAGTCCTGGGCCAGCGTGAACCGGCCCGCCCAGCCCTCGACGGGGAACAGTTCGGGGCCCTGCCAGATGTCGGAGCCGGGCGCGGACTCGGTACAGCGCACCAGGCCTTCGGCGCAACTCGCATAGGCGGTGAGCCGCCCGTCCCGCCCCAGTCGGAGCCAGCCCCGGGCCGCGCTCCCGCCGTCGGCTGCCGCGGCTATCTCGGAGCCCGGCACCGCGGGCGCGGCGGAGGTGGCACTTCGGTCCGCTTCCATACGTCCGCGTCGTGCCATGTCCTGCCTACACCTGCCCCAACTCGTACCTTTTGCCCCGCCTTCCCGGCGGACCGTTGGGCAATTTACGGCAGAGGGGCAACCGGCGGGTGCCGGGGGCGGATGTCCACGACAGCCTCCGCTTCCGTGCAACCTAGCCTGATCCGCCCGCCTTCACCAGCAAGTGTCGATCACCCCTCACCGCAGGTCATGGCGTCGTCCTCGAGTCCGAAAAGCCGGGTACGGGCACTACGTGGGGAGTACGCCTGAAACGCTACGCCGGGGTGACGCGGGTGACGGCGCGGGCCGTCTAGCGTGGCTGCATGGAAGAGCTGCGCGAGCGCCCGGGTCCCCCCGTGGCGGCGGTGGGTGGAGCGGACCGGGCGGGGCCCGGCCTGGCGCTCGGCGCTGCTCGTGGCCGTCTTCACGCAGATCGGCACGGGGTGGGCCGCCGCCCCGCGCTCGTGGGGCAGGCCGCGGCGGCCGGGCTGACCGTGGAGGTCTCGGTCGAGGGGGAGGCCAGGGCGCTGCCTCCGGGCGTGGAACCACGGGTGGACGACGTCGGCCCGGCCACGGGCGGCACGCCGGGCGGCGGCAACGGCCTCGTAAGGATGCGGGCGGGCCTCGCCCCTGGCCGGCACCGTCGAGGGCTGCCCGCAACCGGACGGCGGCTTCCGGGTGATCGCCGCGCTCCTGGCGAAGGCCGACCCGTTCTTCGGCCCGCTGCGATCAGTTGTCCTTCCCGCACGGATGACCTGCGGAGAACGGATCCAGGAGCCGTCCGGCGGATCATGCGCTAGCGGGCCGTGTTGCTGTGCTCGAACGGTGCGGGCATCCGGAGTGCGGCGTAGATCACTCACGGCTTGTCTCGTTCCAGGCCATTCCCGCCCTGACTCTGCTTGGCTGGTGGCTCTGACGATCACAGGAGGTCGATACGTATGGCGCTCACACACTGGGGGTTCATCTACACGGCGGACGGCAGCGCGGCAGGTGGCGATGTCAGCATCGTGGACACGGGTACGTGCCGCAGTGTGTTCGTCGGGGTGGAGAAGCCCGAGGAGGGCATCGAGGCCGCGCGCCGCCTGGTAAGCGAGGGCGTGCAACTGATTGAACTGTGCGGGGGATTCGGGCCGGTATGGGCCGGGCGTGTGATCGAGGCGATCAATGGCGCAGTCCCCGTGGGCGCGGTTGGCTACGGACCCGAAGCGGTCGATCAGGTGCACGCGATCTTCTCGTGACGGGTGCCAGCTCCTTCACTCCGATAGGGACCGGAGCCAGAGCCGAACGGCTGCGACGGTGACGGTGCCGTGAAAGATGTAGGCCCTCTTGTCGTATCTCGTCGCGACAGCCCGGGAGTTCTTGAGCGCGTTGATGGTGCGTTCCACTTCGTTCCTGCGCATGTAGATCGTCGTGTCGAAGCCGGTGGGCCGGCCGCCCCTGTTGCCGCGGCGCTGCCGGTTTGCCCGCTGGTTCTTTCGGTTCGAGGATGGTGTGCTTGACCTGGCGTCGGCGCAGGTGGCGGCGGTTCCGCCGAGATGATCGGGCCGGGTCCGGGGGCGCCCACCGTCCGGGCGGGCGACACGGACACGCTCCATCACGGGACCGAGCTGCGGCGCGTCGCCCCACTGACCCGGCGTGATGAGGAAGGCGAGAGGCCGGCAACCCCCTCACCTAGCAGATGAATCTTGCAGGTCAGCCCGCCCCGGGAGCGTCCGTGCCCCTCATCGGGGCGGTGCTGCCGGGGCGTCCGTCTTCCCGGAACCCGGGGTGGCTTCTTGCGTGCTCGCACACAGTCTTCCACTTGCCGAAACGCGCAGGCAGATCCCGCCACGGCACCCCGGTGCGCTGTTCAGCGGTCGTAGCTCTTGAGCGTCTTCGAGGCACCGGTGGCCGACTTCAGGTAGTCGTTCTCCGCCGTCGACTCCGCCAACTGCACGACCAGTCCCGCAGCCATGGACAGGAGCCCCTGGTGCTCCACCTGGAGCTCCTCGTGCTCTTCATGAAGCCTCTTGTACTTCCAGGCGAGGACCCCGAAGGTGGTGGCGGCCAGAACGCTGGCGCCGGCCTTAACCACGACCCCGGCTTTGCCGAACCTACCTCCGGCGGCTGGCGCGGCGCCGTCCTTGCCGACGCAAACGTGGCCCGTCTGGTCCGAGTGCTGTTGGGCCTCGCCGAGATGGTCGCTCTGATACGAGCACGATCCGCATTGGTATTGGGTCATCAGTTGTTCCTCTCCCCCGGGGAGATGAGCTTGCCACAGGGTACGCGCCTCCGGCGGCCACTTGGTCATCCCCCGTACGCCCACCGACGCCGAGGGAGGGGCAGGAGGCCCGTGGCGCGCCAGGGACAGCCCGTTCAGGCCTCCGGCCAGTGCCCAGACGCCTTTCCACCACGCCGCTGACCACTCCTTCCGTGCGCGGGCGCACCGTCCGTGGCCGCGGGGGCCGGGAAGACTTCGCGACGCCCCACCAACCACGGCCCCAACAGGCACCAACAGGCACCGAACCAGCCGGTTCGGTCACCTGCGGAGTACGGGCCTAGTTCTTCTGCAGGGTGCGGGTGACACCGGCGATGACGGCCGTCGTCAGCACCCAGCCGAGGGCGATCAGCAGGTGGGCCAGCCACTGGAGGCCGCCTTGTGTCCAGTACCAGGCCGTGCGCTGGCCCAAGCCGCCGATGGGAATCAGGAGGTCCAGCGTGTAGACGAGGGGCTGGAACGGGGCGCCTTCGTCCCGTTTGGCCGGTTGGGGAGAGTGGGTACCGAAGGCCAGGACGCCCACCAGGGTCAGTGCGAGGAGCCAGACACCGGCCAACCAGGGGCGGTACCCGTAGCCGACGGTCACGTCCAGCAGGTGCCCCCACGCGCGCGCGGCCAGGGGCAGGGTCCGACGCCGATGACGGTGCTTGGCCAGGAGCACGCGGCGGGCGTCGTCGTCGTGGCCGGACTTCCGGTACCAGCTCGCCAACTGCTCATAGGGCTGGGGGTTGTAGCCCGGACTGCGCCGCAGCCACGTCACGCGACGGGCCACGGAGTCCCGCCGTTCGCCCGCTTCGTCCACCCCGCCCGCCTTGACGGAGCCGTAGACGAAGCCGTCCAGCTCCACCACCTCCGGCCAGCTCCGGTCGCCGTCGTGGAGGTGGGACACCTGCGCGCCCCGCAGGTCCACCATGGCGGACGGCGGCCGGGCGGGGGTGAAGTCGAAGTCGACGGCCTGCATCAGCGGGGCGGCCAGGGCCGGGCCCCGGCCGCCTGGCGGCCCGTTCAACACGGCCCCCTCGAAGGTCAGGTCGCCCGAGATCCGGGCCCCTCGCAGCCGCACGGTCCCGTTCGCGGTGAACCCGTCGGAGAAATCGAGCGTCGAGGCCACCGCATTGTCCAGAGCGAGCAGCACCCCGCGCCCACCCGGGCGTTCCAGCACTGCGCCCCGCATGTGCAGCCCGCCCGGCAGTTGCGCCCCCATGAGACGGACCTCGCCGTGGGCGACGAATCCGTCCAAGCAGTAGACGCCGCCCTCCGCAACCAGTCCCCCGGCGGAAACGGCCCATTCCCCGGGTGCGGTGATCTCGGCTTCGCTCAGGTTCACGGCGCCGCTCACATGGGCGTTGATGAGCGACAAGGCGGTGAACCTGCGGTGGAAGGGCGAGGCAGGGCCACTCACCAGGCGCGAACGCCGCAGGTCGAACCGTCCCTCGACCCGGATGAGGCCGGCCTCCACGCCCGGCACCCGGCAGCCCACGAGCCCGATCGACCGGGTCGACGCCCCGGAGAGGTCCACACCCTCCTCGAACCAGCAGTCCGTGAGCCGGAACGTGTGGGCGATCTGGGCGCCCGCCAGGTTGACGTGCCCGGATATCCGCGCCCCGGCAAGCCTCAGGCACGCGACGCCACCGGGCTGCACGGTCTGCGCACCCTGGAGCAGGGCCACGATCACGGCGGCCCGAACCGTCCGCTCGGGGCCCCACCGCCCGCCCTCGGCGACGGGGACGTCCTCCGGCGCGCCAGCACCCAGGTCAACGCGGCGCCCCTCGGGGAAGGCGTCCCAGAGTTCACGTTCCGGTGAGGTCAACTCGTCGTATGAGAGCACCCGTACAGAGTAATGATCTTCCGTGTTCGGAGGGCGTGTGAGGAACGACGCGGCCCGGTGAGAGCGGTTTCGACGGCCTCACCCGTCGTGTCGACGACGACGGCACCGTCGTACATCCCTGACGGAAGGCGTGCGTGTTCTTCCGCCCCGCACACGACTGCGCCGCGGCTCGGGTTGAAGATGACCGCGCCGAGCCGGGAGGCCAGTTCCGCGACGGTGCCGAACACGGCGCCGGCGGCCGGGCCTGACTCGAGGACGCCGTTCCCACCGACGAACTCGTAGATCGCCGTACTCCGGCCCGTGCCCACCCCACCCCGCCCTTATCCGAGCGACAGCAGTGGCACGTCGTTTCCGTTGAAGTACCACAGCGCACTCGTGTACCAGAGGACCACCACCACGACCACCAGCGCGCCCCCCGCCAGTGGCAGGGCCCAGCCCGGCAGGCGCCGGCTCCGTACCAGCAGGACCTTCGCGGCGAAGGCTCCGTAGAAGAAGCAGCCCGCGATCGAGTGCACGGCCGCGCGCGAGCCGTTCAGCTGGACGCCGTACGCCTGGATGCAGTGCACCGTGATCGGGACGGTGAGAACGAACAGGAGCGCCCCGACGATCCGGTGGCTGAGCGGCACCGGGCCCGGCACCCGGCGCACCCCGGGCAGCCGGCCGTACATCCACAGCGCCAGCAGCAGCTGGACAGCGGCCAGCCCCAGGACGCCGGTGGCGAGCTGTGCCTTGAAGCGCACGGCATCGGTGTCCGCCTGGCCGAACAGCGTCGCGGTGTAGTCCGGCGTGTTCGCCCGGCCGAACAGGAAGACGGCGAGGAAGACCGCCACGGCAGCCGCGAACGCCAGTGCGAGAGCGGTCCTGCCTTCCGGGCGGCGCAGAGCGGGCCGGGCGTGCGTCATCGTGCTCCTCGTCTCGGAACGCTGACGGTGTGCGGTTCGCCCTCCCTTGTACTCGCCCGGTGCGGCACACGGCGGCCGACGCGGCCGTAGCGAACGCAGCGAACGCAGCTCCTCGGTGTCGGGCATCAGCAGACCGAGCGGTAGGGCAGATCGGGCACGTTCTGCTCCCCCTGTGCGCGGGTGAGGTCCCGGCCGACCCGCCCGCAGGGCCGCCGCGCCCGCGCGCAGCCGCCGGGTACGCCTCCGGCGCGCTGCGGCCGCCCGGCGGCCCGTCTCCAGGGACGCGCCCTCCAGCCGGCTCGCCCGGTGCCGGCCCGGCGCCCCGGCCACTCAGGCGCGTGCCGCCTCCGGGGCGTTGCCGGTCGGGAGGTCCTCGGCCAGCCGGCCCCGCCCGTCCCGGTGCCCGGCGGCCGCGGTGAGCCAGCGCAGCAGGAGCAGGGCTTCGCGGTCGTCGTCCACCCAGTCGCGCAACCGCGGCCAGGCGCGCAGCAGGCCGAGGGAGGCGAGGCGTGCGGTGTCGTCCTCGAGGACGAGGAGCCGGGCCCCGGCGAGGGAGCCGAACGCGTGGCGCAGCGCGCTGCGTTCCTCGTACGGGCGGCCGTCCAGCCATTCCGCCGTGGCGGCGGTACGGAGGGTGTCCCGGGAGCCGTCGACGGCGGCGCCGGGGACGATCAGGCGGAGCGTGATCTCCCGTACGGCCTGCTGGACCGGGTCCGGCAGGCGCCGGTACGTGGTCTCCGCGGCGGCGCCGAGGGCCGGCTCCGCCGTGTCGGCGGTGGCGTCGCGCAGGCGCCCGGCGTTCTCCCGACCGGCGGCGAGCAGGGCCGCATCGGACGCGTCGGCTGGTCCGCCCAGCATCCTCGACAGGAGCGCGGTGGCGGTGGGGCGGTCCGCCGGGGCCTTGGCCAGTGCCTTGCCCACCAGCTCGCGCAGCGCGGGCGGCAAGGGGGCGAGGTCCGGGTGGTGTTCGGTGACCCGTACGACGACTTCGCCGATGTCCTCGCCGCGGAAGGGATCGCGTCCGGTGGCCGCGAACAGCATCACCGCTCCCCAGGCGAAGACGTCGGCGGCGCCGTCGGCGCGGCGCCCGGTGAGCACCTCGGGTGCCATGTAGCCCGGCGTGCCCATCAGGCGTCCGGTGTCGGTGAGCGACGTGTCCGCGGTGCGGGCGGTGCCGAAGTCGATGACGCGGGGGCCGTCGGGGCCGAGGAGGACGTTGTCCGGTTTGAGATCGCGGTGGACGACACCCGCGCGGTGGATGGCGGCCAGGGCGGTGGCGGCCCCGGTGGCCAGTCGCACCAGCGCGTCGCCGGTGAGCGGGCCCGAGTCGCGGACGGCCTTGCGCAGATCCCGGCCGGGGACGAACTCGCTGACGATGTAGGGTCGTTCGCCGTCGGTTCCGCTCTCCAGGACCCGCGCCGTACAGAAGGGCTCCACGCGCTGCGCGGCCAGCACCTGCTCGGCGAACCGGCCCGCGAAGTCGGGGCGGGCGACGACGGGTTCCGGGCGCAACACCTTGACGGCGACGCGCTGCCCGGCCTCGCCGTAAGCCTCGTACACCGCCCCTTGGCCACCGGCGCCGAGCCGGGCGGCGAGCCAGTACCCCGCTATCCGTTCCGGATCTTCACTGGTGAGTAACTCGGCCACGTTTCCCCCTGGTTCGGCCTCCCCCGGTGCGCGCGGAGGGTATCAAGCCGTGCGGCGACCAGGTAGCGGGTCATGCTCCGGGGCCCGTCCCTCCGTCCGTCACGGCGGCACCGCGAGTTCCCCGGGGCAAGGACCGGTGGGTACGGGTGGTCAGCGGCCGATGACCTTGTCCGCACGGTCCGACTGCGGTCCCAACTGCTGCAGTTCTGCCAGGAGTTCGCTCTGACCCGTCAAGAGCTCGGTCAGGATGCGGCGCGCCGCGCGCAGCAGGTCGGCCACGTCACCGCCGGCCAGGGCGTAACTGACGGTCGCTCCGTCGCGAATGGAAACGACGATGCCGGACCGGCGCAGGACCGCCAACTGCTGGGAGAGGTTCGATGCCTCGACGTCGATCGCGGCAAGGAGGTCGCGTACGGGTACGGGGCCGTTCTGCAGGAGCTCCAGGACGCGGATGCGGACGGGGTGTCCGAGCATGCGGAAGAACTCGGCCTTCGCCTGGTAGAGGGGTACCTGCATTCCCATGAGTGCTCCTGCTGTTGCTTCAGACCTTGCTTGGGGGCTCGGGGATTCCAGTCGACCGACCACCCATACATTCGTACGGACGGGCCCACGCACGCCCGGGGATTACCTGTTTCAGATGTGCCGAGTTGAAAAATTCTTCAACTCATGGGCATGCGTGGGCGCAAAAAAGCCGGACTCAGAGCTCCAGGGCGGCCTCGACCCGCTTGAGTTGGTGACGGGCCATGGCCAGGTTGGACTGGGACTTGTCCAGCACGACATACAGGAACAGGCCGCTGTGCCCCCGCCCCTTGAGCAGCCGGATCAGGTGGTACTGGCCGCCCAGGGTGATCAGGACGTCCTCGATCTCGTCCTTCAGGCCCAGCATCTCCATCGTGCGGACCTTGGCCCGGATCACGTCCGTGTTGCCCGCGGCGGCGACCGTGAGGTCGAGATCCTTGCCACCGCCGAGGGTCCCCAGCGCCATCCCGCTGGTGTAGTCCACCAACGCGGCTCCCATCGCACCCTCGATCGAGGTCATCGTCTCCTTCAAAGAGACCTCAACGTTCGCCATCGGTATTCGCTCCCTTGCCTTCTACGAACTCCGCCCGGTGCTCGGTTCTGGCGGCACCGGACTGCTTGTGATCCAGACGTTACCTAGCGTGCGCGGCCGCGTACGGGGAACGGGGGATTGCGTGAAATGTGCACATCGACCCCTACTGTCCCGCACGTCCCGGCTCGCACGGCCGTACCCCGGGTACTCCCGTGGAAGTACTCGGGGGGGCAGTCGGCCGCACGACGACCGGAGGGATCTCCGAGGGATCTCCGAGGGATCTCCGAGGGATCTCCGAGGGACCTCGGAACGAGACGAGACGTCCGTGCTTGCGAGGAGGGGCATCGGCCTCTCAAGGACGGGGCTGCGTGACCGGGCCGAAGCCGGCCGCGAGTCGGGCCAGGGTCGTGCGCATCCCGGCACGGTTGACCGCGATGCGCCGGTCCGGACTGGTGCCGGCGAACACCGTGCCGAGCAGCACGGTCAGCCGGGAGCCCCGGCCGGTGCGCAGGTCCTGCCAGGTCTCCGTGACGCGCGTGCGCTCGCCCTCCGGTTCGAACCGGTATCCCCAACGTGCTATCGGCAAACCGAAGATGCCGACGTCGAAGGTGAACTCACCGGATCCGTCAGGCGTCTGCGCCGGTGCGCGCAGGGCCTTGATCCGGCCCACCGTGAACCAGACGAACGGCCCTCTCCTGTTGAGCCCGACGAAGCGGCTGCCGGAGCGGGCCGGCGGCCGGGGCACCCAGACGCGGCGACATTCGGGGCTCCAACGCCCCATGTTCCGCAGGTCGGACACCACCCGATGGACGTCCGCGGGCGCGGCGTCCACCACGATGTGCTCTTCCAGGCTCCACCGGCGCTCGCTCACGATGCCCCTCCCCGCGATCGTCCCCGCTCCACGCCTGGAGTGTAGGCAACGAGGAGGGCCTCGGCGACGGCGGTGCGGGCATAGAGCACGGAGCGGCCGGCCCGGTGGGCGCTGACCAGGCCCGCGGCGCGCAGCGCGGTCAGGTACTGGGACACTCCGGCGGCCGAGAGCCCGGTACGGCGGGCCAGTTCGGTGGTGGAGGCCGGGGCTTCCAGCTCGATCAGCAGCCGGGTGCGGGAGCGACCGAGCACGGCGGCCAGGGCCTCGGTCCGGCCGGCGGGCCGGGGTTCCCACAGGGAGCCGGTGCCGCGCGCCGGATAGGCGAGTTGCGGCGGTTCCGGGGGCGTCACCCGGGTGAAGGGGACGGGGCCGGTGAAGACCGAGGGGATCAGCAGCAGCCCTGCGCCCGCCGTCCCGCGGGACAGGGGCCGATGCCGGCGCGACAGCCGGAGCGCGTCGTCCCCCCAGCTCACCGAGGGGTGGAGGTCGTTGAAGAGGCGACCCGCTCCGTGCTCGGCGGCCTGCCGGGCCCGGTGGAAGACATCGGCGTCGAGCACCGCACGGATCCGCGCCCAGTAGGGCGCCAGGGCCAGCTCCCAGTAGGTCCCGATCTCTTCCGCGACCCGGACCAGGCGGGCCCGCGGGTCGGCGTACAAGGTCCGCGTGCGCGGGCCGAGTCCCCCTCGTTCCCGGCGCAGGCGGTCGAGGTCCTGGCGGACCCGGGAGGTGGGCGTGGCCCGGATCCTGACCAGTTCCTCCGCCAGGGAGGGCGCCGGCCCGGTGGGCGCCGGGTTGAGGAAGTCGGGTACGTACCCCGCGGGCGGGATCAGTTCGGCCAGCCAGCCCCGGTCGAGGCCGGCGGCCGCCAACCGTGGCCGCACCTGCTCGGTCCAGGGCCGGTGCACCGGGGCCGTGACCCCGGAAGCCAGCAGCCGGTAGCTGGGCCCGACCTCCCACATCGGCGAGACGGCGAACCGCATCTGCGCGAGATCGCTCACGGAGAACACCAGCTCCGCCCGCACCGCCACTCCAAGGATTCGGTCATGCCTTAATCAATGGCCTGGCAGCCTACCGGGCGGCGATCATCCGGGCATGACCTCACAGACGATGACCGCGGACGCGGCGGGCACCTGGAACCTCGGCGACCTGAAGATCAACCGGATCGGCTTCGGTGCGATGCGCCTGCCGCAGACCGGCGAGGCGTTCGCGGACGACGCCGTACCCCGCGACCGCGGCCAGGCGATCGCCGTGCTGCGCCGGGCGGTCGAGCTCGGGGTGAACCACATCGACACCGCCGCGTTCTACTTCTCTCCCCTGCGCTCCGCCAACGAACTGATCAACGCCGCGCTGGCCCCCTACCCGGAGGACCTCGTGATCACCACCAAGGTCGGACCGGGCCGGGACCCCTCCGGGGCGTGGAGCCACGCCACCCCGGAGCTGCTGCGCGGCCAGGTCGAGGAGAACCTTCGCCAGCTCGGCCGTGACCACCTCGACGTGGTGAACCTGCGCATCGTCGGGACCGGTTCCATCGCCGAACGCTTCGGCGCGCTGGCCGAGCTCCGCGAGGCCGGCCTCGTTCGCCACCTCGGCATCTCCAACGTCACCCCCGAGCACCTCGCCGAGGCCCGGGCCATCGCGCCGGTGGTCTGCGTACAGAACATGTACGGGATCGGGGTGCGGCCCGAGCACGACGGGTTCGTGCGCACCTGCGGCGAGCAGGGCATCGCGTTCGTCCCCTTCTACTCCATCGCCGGGACCGCAGGACAGGCCGGCGCGAGCGGCGTCGAGCACGAGGAGGTGCGTGCCGTCGCCCGGGCGCACGGCGCGAGCCCGGTGCAGGTGCGACTGGCGTGGACGCTCGGGCGGGGGCAGCACGTTCTGGCCATTCCCGGCACGGGCGACCCGGATCACCTCGACGCGAACGTGGCCGCGGGAGCCCTGCGCCTGTCCGAGGAGGATCTGGCCCTCCTGGAGGCCGTGCACCACGGCTGACCGGACCGGCCGGCGGGCCCCGCTCAGAGGTCGTCGGTCGGCGGGTCGGCCTCGTACACGTGGGGCGTGTCCCACTCCCAGTCCAGTAGTTCGGTACCGCCGAGGACCACGTCATCGGGGTCCGGCATGCCGGCGCGGCGCAAGAACTCGATGACGTCCTCGTCGGAGCGGGCCAGGCCCAGGGCCTCCTCGCCGTGCGAGGTCCGCAGGGTCACCTGCCGGCCCCCCGACGGGAAGATCCGGTGCACGACGACGGGTGCATGATGCATACCCCCAGCCTCGCCCCGTCGGGCCGGACCGGCACCTCAGGGGGTACGGCCGACCGTGGCGGAGCGGTCGGCGCGCGTGGGGATGCGGAACGTGGCGGGGTCGGGGTAGGTGGCCTTCTCGGCCTGCACGACCTCCTCGATCGCGGCCTTGAAGGCGGGCTCGAAGAAGTCGACGGCCAGGAGCAGCCGCAGCCCCTCCAGGGTCGGATCGAGCAGCGGGCGGGCCATGCGGGCACCGCCGCCCGCGATGCCGGGGAAGCCGGCCCGGGCGGTCTCCGGTCTCTCTCCCGCGCGCTCGTCGAGGCCGGCGGCCGCGTAGCCGGCGATCAGCGCGAGTTCGGCGAGGTACTTGCGGGCCCCGAGGGCCATCTCCTCGGCACCCTGCAGGGTCTGGACGGAGCCGCCCGCCACTTTGAAGTCGTCGCTGATCCGCTTGAGGCCGCGCGCCTCGTGCACGGCGCGCGCCTCCTCGAAGAGCCGCCCCGCCTCGTCGACCGCCTTCATCGCCGTCACCAGCTGGTCGATGTCGATCTCGCGCTTCACATTGCCTCCTGGTCCGGAACTGTGCTGCCCCGACCGTAGGAGGCAAAGCCACCGGTGCGGAACACCTGTGCGCAGTCCGTTATATGTGCACTCGGTGCCGCCCGGGCCCCCTCTCCCGGCACCGGCGTCAACTCGCCACGCGGTGTTGCCACTTGAAGCCGGGATACCAACAATGCGCATGACAACCGGAGGATCTTCGGTCGCATTGTCAGCAGAGGGGAACCCCCACATGAACAAGCCTCTCACCGGCGCCCTGCTCTCCCTGCTCCTGCTCGGAGCAGCGGTCACCCCCGCCGTGGCCGCGCCCGCCACACCCGCCACCGCCCCCACCGCCACCGCCGTCGCGGTCGACTTCGCGGGCACCGTGGCCCTCAGCAACTGTTCCGGGTCCGTCGTCCGCGCACCCGGCTCCCAGCCGAACGACCTCGCGCTGGTCCTGTCCAACGGGCACTGCCTGGAGTCCGGTTTCCCGGCGGCCGGCGAGGTCGTCAAGGACCGCCCGTCCAGCCGCTCGTTCTCGCTGCTCAACTCGGCGGGTTCGAAGGTCGGAACGCTGCGCGCGAGCAAGATCGCGTACGCGACGATGACCGACACCGACATCTCGATCTACCAGCTGACCCGGACCTACGCCCAGATCCAGAGCCAGTACGGCATCACCGCGCTCACCCTCGATGGCGCGCGCCCGGCCCAGGGCTCGGCGATCAAGGTGGTCTCCGGCTACTGGAAGCGGATCTACAGCTGCGCCGTGGACGGCTTCGCCTACCGCCTCAAGGAGGGCGACTGGACCTGGAAGGACTCGGTCCGTTACACCTCCGCCTGCAACACGATCGGCGGCACCTCCGGGTCACCGGTGGTCGACACGGCGACCGGCAAGGTCGTCGCCGTCAACAACACGGGCAACGAGGACGGCGCCCGCTGCACGGTGAACAACCCGTGCGAGGTCGACCAGAACGGCAACGTGACGGTCCGCCAGGGCATTAACTACGCGCAGCAGACGTACATCGTCGTCCCCTGCATAGCGCCCGGCAACAAGATCGACCTGAACCGCCCCGGCTGCGTGCTGCCCAAGCCGTAATCCCGCGCGCATCCCCGCCCGACTGGAAAAGCCCCACGACCGGGCCCCGGGCGGGGATACTCGGAGGCGTGGAACTGCACATCGATCACCGCTGGCTGTTGGAGCGGCAGGAGGCGCTGTTCAAGGACGTGGCAGTGGCCGACCACTCCGCCCTGGTCGCCGCCGTGGCCCGGCACCGGGTGAACACGCCGAGCCTGGAAGTGGACGACCCCGACGCCTACTGGCGCGCGGCCGCGCTGCTCGACGCGATCGTGCTGCTCCGACCGCTCCCCGACTCCAACGAATACTTCGCCTACGGGGTCGCCGTCGCGTACATCGAGGCCTGTGGCGAGGCGGTGGACGCCACCTACGAGCAGTGGCGCGACCTCATCACCGACATCCGCATGCTGCGCGCCACCGTCTTCGACGTGGCCGCCCGGCTCCGCTCCTGGCAGCCGACACAGACGCCCTGAGGAAGGTCAGCGCCGGCGGGGTCAGCGCCGGCGCTGGGCGGGGGTGCCGACGAGGAGCGCGTCGGACACGAGGCGTGCGCCACGGGCGAGCCGACCCAGCTGCTCCAGCTCGACGGCGTACATCCTGATCGAGTTCTCGATGACCGACTCGGCGATGCCCATGGTGGGCAGCTCGGCCCGGCTGGTCTGCAGGGCCGTCCGCACCGCGCGCATCTCGTGCTGCAGCTGGAGCTGGACGTGCCGGGCCAGGAGGGCGTGGTGGCGGGTGAGGGTCAGGTAGCCGCCGTAGCGGGCCGGGAGCAGATCCCGCAGCCAACGCGTGGCCGTGCGCTCCCAGTCGTGCGTCCCGGGTGCCTTGACCTGCATGGGCCAGTCAGGGCTGAGGGTATACGTGGCCGTCTGAGGCATTCTCGTCACTTCCGAGTGGAGTCGAACTCTGATCGAGACGTTCTTGGGGGGCGGCCTCGGCCCAGGGGTTGACCGAGGCCGCCATGGGCGCTCTGCGGGGATCCAAAGCCTGGACCCGACCCGCGGTCGCGACCTGAGGAGGTTCGTCGTACCGCGAGTACGTTCGGGAGGACATGGGGGTCCTCCTTGGCATCTGGTGGATCCGGAGCGCCGTCGTCAGTAAACATATATACCGTCGAGTAAGCAAGCGTATGAAAAATTTCATGCACCTCGAGGGCTGAATACCGCCTGGTGATGCAGACCGGTGGGGGCTACAGGAAGAAGCCGTGCTGGTCGGCCACGTGCTCGTAGCCCTCCAGTCTGGCCTGCGTCCGCTCCGGATCCGCATCGGCCATCGCCTGCAACAGGGCCGCGGACAGCATTCCTGGCGCCGCGTACGAGTCGAAGACCAGCCGGGACCCGGTGCCCGCGGTCAGGGACACGTCCGCCTCGTCCACCAGCGGCCCCAGGGTGGGGTCCGTGATCAGGACCACACGCAGACCCGTGCTGCGGGCGGCTCGGATGGCGGCCAAGGTCTCCTTGGCGTGCCGGGGCATGGCGAAGGCCAGCACCCAGGTCCCGCCGGCCGCCCTGGACTGCAGCAGCGCGTCGAAGGCGACGCTGCCCCCGCGGGTCACCAGGCGCACGTCGGGGTGGATCCGCCGGGCCGCGTACGCGAAGTACTCCGCGAGCGAGACCGAAATGCGCAGGCCGAGGACGGTCAGCGGCACGGAGGCGGCAAGCTCGCGGCCGATGTCCAGCACCTGGTCGGTGTCGGCGAGCAGCCTGCGCACGTTCTCCAGGTTCTCGATCTCGGCGTCGACGGCTTCCTGCAGCTCGTTGCGGCGGATCTGCGCGCGGGTGTCGGGGGCACCGGCAACGGCGCTGAGCGCGATCGGCTGCAGCACGTCGCGCAGGGCGGGGTAGCCGCTGAAGCCGAGGGAGGCGGCGAACCGGGTCACGGAGGGCTGGCTCACGCCCACCCGCTCGGCCAGTTCGGTGATCGAGAGGAACGCGGCCTCGGTGAGGTGGTCGATCAAGTATTGGGCGATGCGGCGCTGGCCCGGTGACAGGCGGCGTCCGTCGAAGAGCGCGAGGAGCCGGTCGGCCGGAGGACGGACCTCTTCGGACGACTGACCCCCTGGTGTGATCGCAGCCGCTTGTGCGCGTGCCTGCTGCCCCGATGACACTCGAGGGCCTCCCTATCTCATGTCACTCGCGCTCCAACATAGCTCACCCCCTGTGGCCGGTGATGATCAGTCCTGGGCGCGCGAGGTCACGGGGGCGTCGGTGCGGTCGCCCAGGAACTCGTACCAGCGGCGCTGGAGGCACAGGTAGCGGGTGTCGGCCTCGACGAGGTCGAGGAAGGAGCCGATCGTGGTGGTGAGGCGCTCGCCCAGGCCCGGGTCGGTGAGGGCGCCGTCCTCGGTGAACGCCTGGTGGGCGCCCGCCAGGCTGAACATGTCCGGGTAGACGCGCGCGCCGAGGTGCTCCAGCGGTACCCGCAGGGCCCACAGCCCCCGGTTGCCGCCGACCATCGAGGGCGAGGCCGACACCAGCAGGGTCTGCTTGTCCTTGAAGGGCTGCGGGCGGTAGCGGGAGACCCAGTCGATGGCGTTCTTGAGCACGCCCGGGACGGAGGCGTTGTACTCGGGGGAGGCGATGATCAAAGCCTGCGCGGCCTCGATCCGCGCGCACAGGGCCAGGGCCCCTTCGGGCAGCCCCTCGTCGACCTCCACATCGCCGTCGTAGGGCGGCATCGGGAAGTCGCCGAGGGTGGCGGCCCCTGCGGTGGCGCCCGCCCGGGACACCAGGGCGGCGACCAGGGAGCCGAGGCGGGCATTGACCGATCCGGTGCGGGAGGAACCGGACAGGACGAGGACGTGCAGGGAGGAACGGGCGGGCTCG
This sequence comes from Streptomyces sp. NPDC091682, assembly GCF_044756625.1. Lineage (NCBI taxonomy): Bacteria > Bacillati > Actinomycetota > Actinomycetes > Kitasatosporales > Streptomycetaceae > Streptomyces > Streptomyces sp. NPDC091682. Next base: position 470,813 of record NZ_JBIVTH010000001.1, read on the forward strand.
CCGTCGTGCGGTCGGGCCGGATCCGCCGGGAAGTGGTCGCTGTCGGTCGGGTTCATGCCGTCTTCTCCTGCTCTCTTCCTGCTCTCTGCCGGGTTCGGCCACACGCGGCGGGACCCGCACACTTCGGTGTGCGGGTCCCGTCCGGGCCGCGGGTCACTTCGCGCCGGGGTTCTCCCAGCGGTAGAACTCGTGGGCCATGGCGTCCTTCGGACTGCGCCAGGTATCCGGGTCGTGCGGGCTGATGTAGGCGGTCAGCCGCTCGCTGAGGTGCCGGAACTCCGGGTGCTCGGTGACCTTCGCGATCGCCGGGCCGGGCGGCCGGTCCGCCTCGATCAGGTGCAGGTAGACGTCGCCGAACTGGAACAGGCTGCGGCGCGTGACCCCCACCAGGTGCGGGAGTTCACCCGCGTCCGAGCCGGTGAAGAGTTCGGCGATGTCCGGTGCCGATCCCGGCGCCATCCGGGCGACGATGAGGGCGCGGTGCGTCTGGTTCATCCGGTTGCTCGCCTTTCGTCTCAGACTCGGCTGACGGCGGGGGCGCGGCCCTCGCGCTGCCGCTTCTCGATCTTGTCCCGGATGAGCGCCAGCTGGATCGGGGAGTTGCGGTTGATGTTGTCGGTCATCCACGCGTCGTCGACGGGGGCGTCCGGCTTCATCGCGAAGTCCTGGGTCCACTTCATCCGGGTACCGCCGGGCACCTTGAAGTACTGCCAGTGGATGTCCATGTGGGCGAACGGGCCGGTCTCCACCCGTCGGGCACGGACGGTGAGGCCCTTGCGGTCGACGGTCCGCTCGGAGACCCAACTCCACACCTTGCCGTTCTCGTCGGGGTGCATGGTCAGGCGGAAGCGGGTGGTGTCGCCCTTCTCCTCGATGACCTCAAGGGAGGCGTACTCGCTGAACAGCTGCGGCCAGCTCGGGAGGTCGTTGGTCATCTCCCAGACGAGGTCCACGGGCGCGTTGACGGTGATCTCGTTCTCGGTGTGTCCCGGCATGTCAGGCTCCTGTCATCAGGCTGTGGTTGACGAGGTCGAGGAATTCCCCGGGGGTCTTGCAGCGGTCGGCGTGGGCGGGCAGGGCCCGCCCACGCCGGTTCTCCAGTTCGCCGACGATCCCGAGCAGGCCCAGCGAATCGAGGCCGTACTCGTCGAAGGCGGAGTGCGGACGGCTCGCCAGCTCCGTGGCATCGACGGTGATGCCGGCCTTCTTCATGAGGGCCGCCAGTTCCTCCGGGGTCAGCCGGTCGGACATCTCGGTGCTCCCCACTTCCTACGGGCCCTTGCGGACGACGAGCGCGGAATTGGACCCCATCCGGCCGCGGCTGAGCACCAGTGCGGTGCGCAGCTCCGCGGCGCGGGCGCTGCCGGTCACGACGTCGAGGTCGTGGCACACGTCGTAGACGTTCGGGGTCGGCGGGACGATGCCGTGTTCCAGGGCCAGGACCGCGGCCGCGGTGTCGAGGGCGGGGGCCGCGCAGTACGCCCTGCCGGTACCGGACTTGGGCGCCGTGACCGGCACCTTCCGTCCGTACGCGCCGAGTGCGTCGGCGAGGGCGGCCGCCTCGGCCGCATCGGCCTCCGGGGTCCCGATGGCGTCGGCGAAGACCACGTCGATCTCCTCGGGCGCGCAGTCGGCTTCCCGGAGGGCGCCGCGGATGGCGTGGGCGAGTCCTTCGCCGGACGTGTCCCGTCGCCGGGTGCCGCTGAAGGTCGCGCCGTGACCGGCCAGGACGGCCCGCACGGTGGCGCCGCGGCGCCCGGCTTCGGCCTCGTCCTCGACGACGAACATCGCGCCGCCCTCGGCGGGGACGAATCCGCAGGCCTTGTCGGTGAACGGGCGGTAGGCGCGCTCGGGGTCCTCCCCCGTGCTCAGCCCCTCGTACTCCAGCTGGCAGACGATGGAGTACGGCGCCAGCGGTGCCTCCGTCGCCCCGACCAGCATGGCCCGGCTGCCCTGGCGGATCCCGCGGACGGCGTGCGCGAAGGCGTCCAGTCCGCCCGCCTCGTCACTGGCCACGACCCCGCAGGGGCCCTTCAGCCCGCGCCGGATGGAGATCTGGCCGGTGCTCGCCGCGTAGAACCAGGCGATCGACTGGTACGGGCCCACGAAGCGCGGCCCCTGCTCCCAGAGGTGCTGGAGCTCGCGCTGGCCGAACTCGCCGCCGCCGGATCCGGCGGCGGTGACGACGCCCACGGAGAAGGGGTCGCCCTCGTAGTCGGCCCGGCCGAGCCGGGCGTCCTCCAGGGCGAGGTCGGCGGCGGCGAGTGCGTGGTGGGTGAAGCGGTCGGTCTGGACGAGGAAGCGGTCCTCGACCATGGCGCCGGGGTCGAAGCCCCGGACCTCGCCCGCGACGCGCAACGGCAGGTGCTCGCAGCCCGCCCTGGTGACCCGGTCCAGAACGTTGAGTCCGGACTGGGTCGCCTTCCAGAAGGCATCGGCGCCCACGCCGTTGGGCGCGACGACTCCGATGCCCGTGATGACCGTACGGCTGGTCACGAGACCTCCTCCTTCGGCCGGGTCATGACCACGGCGGACTGGAATCCGCCGAAGCCGCTGCCCACCGAGAGCACGCTGCGCAGCTTCCGGCCGCGGGCGACGCGGGGTACGTAGTCCAGGTCGCACTCGGGGTCGGGCGTCTCGTAGTTCGCCGTCGGCGGTACCACCTGGTGGGTCATGGCGAGTACGCAGGCCGCCAGTTCGATGGCGCCGATCGCGCCGAGGGAGTGCCCCACCATGGATTTGATGGAGGTCATCGGCGTCTTGTAGGCGTGGTCGCCCAGGACCCGCTTGACCGCCGCGGTCTCGTGACGGTCGTTCTGCTTGGTGCCGGAGCCGTGCGCGTTGACGTAGTCGATCTCGTCGGCGGCGACCCCGGCCTCTGCGAGGGCGGTTTCGATGGCCCGGGCCATCTCCAGGCCCTCCGTGGTCAACCCGGTCATGTGGTGGGCGTTGCCGAAGGTGGCGTAGCCGCCGATCTCGCAGTAGACGGTCGCACCGCGGGCGCGGGCGTGTTCCAGCTCTTCGAGTACGAGGACGGCGCCGCCCTCGCCGAGGACGAACCCGTCCCGGTCGGCGTCGAACGGCCGGGAGGCGTGGGCCGGGTCGTCGTTGTTCGGCGAGGTCGCCTTGATGGCGTCGAAACAGGCCACGGTGATGGGCGATATGGGTGAGTCGGAGGCTCCCGCGATGCACACGTCCATCCGGCCCTCCGCGATCGAGTGCACGGCGTACCCGATGGCGTCGAGTCCCGAGGTGCAGCCGGTGGAGACCGTCTGGACCGGGCCCCGCGCACCCGTCTGCTCCGCCACGGCGGAGGCGAGGGTGGCGGGGGTGAACGCCCGGTGCAGGAACGGGCCGGCCCGCTTGTGGTCCACGTCCCACCAGGAGCCGGACTGGCTGACGGCCACGTAGTCGTGCTCCAGCCGGGTGGTTCCGCCGACGGCCGTGCCGAGGGAGACTCCGGTCCGCCAGGCCTCGTCCGTGGTGAGGTCGAGCCCCGCGTCCTTCACCGCCTCCCGGGCGGCCACCAGGGCGAACTGGATGTAGCGGTCCGCCCGGTCCGCCTCGCCCGGTTCGAAGCCGTGCGCGGCGGGGTCGAAGTCGACCTCGGCGGCTATCCGGGAACGGAACCCGGCCGGGTCGAAGAGGCTGATCCCGCGCGTCGCCGTACGGCCGTTGGAGAGCAGGTCCCAGAAGTCGCGGACGCCGATCCCGCCGGGCGCGACGACACCGACTCCGGTGACGGCCACCCGCCGGCGGGTCACGATACCGCTCCCGTACGGTCCGGCGGCTGCTCCCACGCGGTGCTCTCCGGGTGCGGGGCCTGCTCGGTGTCCACGTGGCCGAGCTCGGGGCGCGGGGCCAGCGGGCCGAGGTGGAAGACCATGCGGGCCTCGGTGTCCCCCACGTTGCGGAAGCGGTGGCGCACGTTGAGCGGGACCAGGAGTCCCTGGTCGGTGCGGAGCGGGTGGGCCTCGCCGTCGAGGTCGACCTCCAGCCGGCCGCTGACCACGTACACGAACTCCTCGGAGTACGGGTGGTAGTGCTCCGCGATCGACTCCCCGGGGGCCATGATCGCCAGGCCCATGAAGCCGCTGGTGGAACCCACGGAGGTCGGGGTGAGCACCGCCCTGAGGTCTCCGCCGCGCCGGCGGTTGGGGGGCGTCTCGCTGAGGTCCACGATGCGTGGGCGCTGTTGGGTCATGGCGGGTTCCTCCTGCGTGTGGGGAGAGCCTGGGTGCGGATGGGGCGGGATCGTGGGGGTGGAACGGGTGGGCCGGACGGCCGGGGAGGATCAGGAATCCGCGGGTGCCCGGCGGTCCGTGATCAGGTTCATGGTGTGGCCGGCGGTCCGAACCCGCCTGCCGGCCCGGGCCGTCAGCCGGTCGAGCACCGCCGCCTTGCGCGGTCCCGAGACTCCGAAGGTGGTGTCGGGCTCGGCGTCGAGCGGGCCGCGGACGTCGATGAGCCGGACGACGATGTCGTCACGCTGGAAGATGCTGCTGCTCCGAACGGGGCTCCCCGGGTGGTGTGCGGCCGCCTCGTCCTGGCGGGCCAGGAACTTGGCGAGCGCGGCGCCGCAGCCGGGCTTGGCCGGATAGAAGACCGCGTGCCGCTGGACCTCTACGGACTCGGGTTCGGGTGCGGCGATGTGGTGGACCGCCGGGAGCGCCGCACGCATGAAGAACATGCGAGCGGACTCCGGGTCGTTCAGGTTCCGGTCCCGTTCGAGGTAGGGATTGATGGCCTCCTCGACGGCGCGCACCTCGGGCTGCTCGGAGACGTGCCGCAGGGCCGCCATCAGGTCGCCCTGGACCTCCACCGTCCGTACGACCCGGTTGCCGTGCATGAACAGGGACGTGCGGCACAGGCGGGTGTGGTCGTCGACCCGGGCCGCCGGGGAGGCGTAGCTGGAGAGGATGGCGGCGACGTCCCGCTCGCTTCCCGGCTTGACGGTGAAGGTGAGGGCGTGGCGCACGATGCCGGCCCCCAGCCGGGGGGTCTGCTGCAGGCGCGCCGTGGCCGGGCGGGACTCCTGGCCGTAGCCGCGGCCGGTCTCCCGCAGGACGGTGAACTTGAGCGGGCGCATGGCGCGGGCGCACGCGCCGAGCGGCTTCACCTGTTCGGCGTGATGGTCGCTGTTGACCCATGCGAGGTACTGCGGGGCGCTTTCCCACTCGCTGGTGATGAGCCATTGGGAGGGGTTCTCGAAGGACTGGCACAGCTGGTCGCTGATGTGGCCCGGAACCGACGCGATGTCGTGGCGGAGCTGTTCGTACGCCTCGAAGAACTGCTGCTGGGTCCCCTCGTGGAGGTCCATCAGCAGGACGACCCGGAGCATGGAGCCGTCGAAGGCTGACTGCGACACCCGTTCGGACAGGGTGGTTGTCATCTACTCACTCCTTCATGAGGGGGTGGAGATCCATCGCGTACGGACCCCTCGTCCGTCACCGGTGGCGTCCGCCCGGGCCGGCGGCCGCCTCGGTGGGGAACGGCAGGCCGGCGCGTCTCAGGGGGAGCCGCTGTCGCTCATCGTCATCCGGGTGGGGACGTACCGCTACATGTCCGGATCAAGCGGGTGACAACCGGCGAATCAACTGGGCCTCATCCCCGATCGCGGGCATAAAGAGTCCACTCCCCCACACAGAAAACAGGAGCCCGCAGCTGATGGAAGACAACGCCGATGTTCGCGTACCGGTTCTCGTCGTGGGCGGCTCCCTCGTGGGCCTGTCCACCTCGCTTTTCCTGAGCCGCCACGGAGTGAGGCACCTGCTGGTCGAGAAGCACTCCGGCACCTCCGCGCACCCGCGGGGCCGTGGCATCAACGCCCGGACGATGGAGCTGTTCCGCACGGCAGGGGCGGAGCGCGCGATCCGCCGGGCGGCGTCCGTACTGGAGGGAAACCAGGGCATTCTGCAGGCCCGCTCGCTGACCGACGGCGACCACAACTGGCTGGTCAAGTCGATCGATCCGGCCGGGGCACTGGCCCGGTTCAGCCCGACCGGCTGGTGTCTGTGCAGCCAGAACAACGTCGAGCCGGTACTGGCCGAACAGAGCCGGGGCATGGGCGCCGACGTGCGGTTCGCCACCGAGCTGATGAGCTTCGACCAGGACGCCACGGGGGTGAACGCCGTGGTGAAGGACCGGGAGACGGGCGAGCACATCACCGTGCGCGCCGACTTCCTGATCGCCGCGGACGGGCCGCGCAGTCCCGTCAGGGAACAGCTGCGGATCCCCCAGACGGGTAACGGGGAACTGTTCCACAACGTGAGCGTCACGTTCCGCTCGGAGAAGCTCGTCGAGGTGCTGGGCGACCTGCGGTTCATCGTCTGCTACCTGATCCGCCCGGGAGCCGACGGAGCGCTGCTGCCCGTGGACAACAAGACGCAGTGGGTCTTCCACGCCCCGTGGCACCCGGACCAGGGCGAAACCCTGGAGGACTTCACCGACGAGCGGTGCGTGGACCAGATCCGCGACGCGATCGGCGTACCCGACCTAGACGTACGGATCGGCGGCAAGGCCCCGTGGCACGCGGCCGAACGGGTGGCGCAGCGGTATTCGTCCGGTCGGGTGTTCCTGGCCGGAGACGCGGCCCACGAAATGTCCCCCACGGGGGCGTTCGGCTCCAACACGGGGATCCAGGACGCGCACAACCTGGCGTGGAAGATCGCCGCGGTGCTGGACGGCTCGGCCGGCATCGAGCTGCTCGACACCTACGAGGCCGAGCGGCTGCCGGTGGCCAGGGCCACCAGCGAGCGGGCGTCGGCCCGGTCGGCGGAACACAGCCACCCGGGGTACGCGCCCCCGCCCACCATGGGCGGCGGGCCGGGCAGCGGGGTCCTCACCACCGCCATGGGCTACTGCTACCCGAAGGGCGCGCTCGTCGGCGGCGAGCCCGGACGGCCCGTCATCCCGGAGACGCTGCGCCTGGTCGGCGACACCGGGACCCGGGCCCCGCACATGTGGGTGACCCGGTCGGGTGAGCGGATCTCCACCCTGGACCTCTACGAGCGTTCCTTCGTGCTGCTCAGCGGCGCGGGAACGCCGTGGCAGGCGGCCGCGCAGCAGGTGGCCGGACAACTGCCGGTGCGGCTGGAGGCCTACACCATCGGCTCCGGGTCGGGTGTGGACCTGGTCCAGGAGGGGCGCGCCGACTGGACCGAGGTCCATGCGATGAGCGCCGAGGGCGCCGTGCTCGTCCGGCCGGACGGGTTCGTGGCCTGGCGCTCGGAGGGAGCCGTGGCCGATGCCCCTGCGACGCTGCGCGAGGTCCTCACGACGGTGCTGCGCCGGGCGTGAGAACCTCGTCCCCGTTTCCGCCGGCCGTGCGTGCGGCCGGCGGAAGCGGTTCAGCGGCAGGCCCAGCAACCTGCCCAGCAGCCGGATGCCGGTACTGCGGTGCGCCGGCGGCCGGGCCCTGCGCCTGCGGCCGCGTCGCCGCCGCCGGAGGCCCGCCCGGCGTAACACGCGACGACGACCGCGATCGCGGCCAGTTCCTCAGGGGCGGCGACGCCCCGCTCCACACGCAGCAGGCTCGCTATCGGGACATCCTTCGGCATCGGCACGGCCTCTCTCACGGGGGCTGCGCGTGCGCCCGGTCCCATCGCGAGGGGCGGACCGGCCGGGCTCCGGCGCGGGCGGCACACGGGTGGCTCGGCGCGCTGACGGGACGTGTTCCGCGTGAGCGAACCGGCCTGCGGGCTCCGGTGGGATCACCTGGAACCCTGTCGCGACCGACGCTACAAGAGCGTGCCGCGCGCGGCACTTTGGACCGGTCGTGGTGACCGGCCACCGGCCGCTGCTGTGCCGGGGCTGCGCCGGCAACCTGTACGCCGTCTGCACCATGGACCACGCGGGCCGGAACGCGGGCGGCAAGGCGGCAGGCAAAGCGGCCGGCAACACGGGCGGGAAGTCGTCCGGAAACGCGGTCGGGCAGTGGGAGGTCGACCACGAGATGCCCGTGCTGTGCCCGCTGTCCGGCCTGCTGCCGCTGACCGGGACGGCTGCCTGCGTCCATGACCTGCCCGGCGCCGAGGAGGTGCTCGGTCCGCCGGTCTGACGTACGGCGAGTTGATCCGTACGGGTGAGCGTCCCCCCGCCGACCGGCGGCCGGGGGCCCGATCGACGGCCGTGCCGTCGACCGGGCCCCCCGCGTTCACTGATTGAACTCGCCCTGCCGGCGAATGCCGTGCCGGTTGCATCTCTTGACGGCGCGTGAGGGCGCGGAGGACAGTGTCCAGCGGCGCCGGATTGAGAGCGCTCTCAAGGCACCGGAGCCACTGACCCTTCCCCCGCACCGCGCTTCGGCGCGCTTCAGAGAGGGCAGCCATGCACGAGATATCCGGCAGGAAGCGGCCGGGGGCCCGGCGGGCCCTCTTAGCCGCGCTCAGTACGATCGCCGTGGGCGCGGCAGCCGCCGCGGCCGTGGTCCTGCCCGCGAACGCCGCGGCTCCCCCCGCTCCGGCCGGCTGGTCCCGGGTGTTCCTCGACGACTTCGACGGACCTGCGGGATCCGGGGTGAACACCGCCGACTGGCAGTACACCACCGGCACCTCCTACCCCGGCGGACCCGCCAACTTCGGAACCGGCGAGATCGAGACGATGACCGCCGACCCCTCCAACGTCTCCCTCGACGGCACGGGCAACCTGCGCATCACCCCGCGCCGGGACGCCGCCGGCAACTGGACGTCCGGCCGCGTCGAGACCCGGCGGGCCGACTTCGAGCCCCCGGCGGGCGGCAAGCTCCGGTCGGAGGCCCGCATCCAGATGCCGAACGTGACGGGCCCGGCCGCCAAGGGCTACTGGCCGGCGTTCTGGATGCTCGGCGCCCCCTACCGGGGCAACTGGTGGAACTGGCCGGGCATCGGCGAGATCGACGTCCTGGAGAACGTCCAGGGCCTCAACAACGTCTGGGCCACCCTGCATTGCGGCACGAGTCCGGGCGGCCCCTGCAACGAGACCTCCGGAATCGGCGGCCAGCGCGCCTGCCCCGGCGCCAGTTGCCAGGCCGGCTTCCACACGTACGCCGTCGAGTGGGACCGCTCGACCGCGGTCGAGGAGATGCGCTTCTACGTCGACGAGTTCAACTTCCATACGGTGCGGGCCAACCAGGTCGACGCGACGACCTGGACCAACGCCACGAACCACGGCTACTTCATCATCCTGAACGTCGCCATGGGCGGCGGCTTCCCGGACGCCTTCGGCGGCGGCCCCGACGCGGGCACCCAGCCCGGACACGCGATGGTCGTGGACTACGTCTCCGTGCTGCGGTCGACCGGCGGCACCACCCCGCCCACCGCTCCACCGACGACACCGCCCACCACCCCGCCGACCGCGCCGCCCGGTCACCGCGACGCGTACACGGCGATCCAGGCCGAGTCGTACGACGGCCAGTCGGGCGTCCTCAAGGAGAACACCACGGACAGCGGCGGCGGCCAGGACCTCGCGGCGATCGGGAACGGCGACTGGGCACTGTTCCGGGGCGTCGACTTCGGCTCCACCCCGGCCAGGCAGTTCTACGGGCGCGTGGCCAGTGGTGCGGCCGGCGGGGTCAGCGGGCTGGTCGAGGTGCGGCTCGACGACCCGGCCTCGGCTCCGATCGGCAGCTTCTCGATCGCGTCCACCGGCGGCTGGCAGAGCTGGCGCACGGTGCCGGCGAACATCACCGCGGTCACCGGTGCGCACGACGTCTACCTGACCTTCGCCAGTGGCCAGGGCGCCGACTTCGTGAACGTCAACTGGTTCGACTTCGGCCATTGATGCGCGGCGGCGCCGTCCCCGCGGACTCCGCGGGGACGGCGCCCCGGACCGCCGGGCGGACTCGGCCCGGGAGCCGGGTGGGGCACCGCCTCCGGTGGACGGCCGGGACGCCCCGGGACAGGCTGGTGGGCGAACGCAGTCGGAGGCCGAACCAGGAGGACGACCGTGCCCGACGAGGAACCCCGCGCCGAGCTGGACGCGCGGTACAGCGACGAGCGGGCGAGGGCCGTGCCCTGGCGGGAGGCCGTCACCCGACTGGCCGCGGCGGAGCTGTACTGGCTGACGACGGTGCGCCCCGACGCGCGGCCGCACGTCACCCCGCTGATCGGGGTCTGGGCGGACGGCGCGCTGCACTTCTGTACCGGGCCCCAGGAGCGCAAGGCCAAGAACCTCCGCGGGAACCCGCACGTCGTCCTCACCACCGGGACCAACACCCTCCACGAGGGATTCGACCTGGTCGTAGAGGGTGAGGCCGTCCGGGTCAAGGACCCCGACCGGCTGCGCCGGCTCGCCGCCGCCTGGGAGGCGAAGTACGGCGCCGAATGGCATTTCGAGGTGGGGGACGGCGTGTTCGTGAATCCCGACGCGGGCGAAGCGGTGGTCTTCGCGGTCCGCCCGGGCACCGCCTTCGGTTTCGGCAAGGGCGGCTACAGCCAAACGCGCTGGCTCTTCTCCTGACCCGCAGCCGCCGCGGACGGCCCGTCCCGCGAGAACCCCGACGTCAGCGGGGTTAGGCTCAGAGCAGGTCGCGAAGGGGATGGTGCGCATGTGTCGCTGGCTCGCCTACTCGGGTTCGCCCATGCTCCTCGACACCGTGCTCTACCGCCCCGAGCACTCCCTGATCAACCAGAGCCTGCGGGCCAAGATGGGCGCCGAACCGACCAACGGCGACGGATTCGGCATCGGCTGGTATAGCGCGGACGGCAACGGCACCCCGGCGGTCTTCCGGGACGTCGGCCCGGCGTGGAGCAGCCGCAACCTGCAGGAGCTCGCGGCGCACGTCCGCTCGCCGCTGTTCTTCGCGCACGTCCGCGCCTCGACGGGGTCGGCCGTCCAGCAGTCGAACTGCCACCCCTTCCGCCACGGACGCTGGCTGTGGATGCACAACGGCGCGATCGCGGACTTCCAGCGGCTCCAGCGCGACCTGTGCATGGCCGTCGACCCGGCGCTCTTCCCGTCCATCGAGGGGTCCACCGATTCCGAGGTGATGTTCTACCTGGCGGTCACTTTCGGTCTCGACCAGGACGCCCCGGGTGCGGTGGCCAGGATGGCGGGGTTCGTGGAGCGCCTCGGCAAGGAGCACGGCGTGTCGGAACCGCTCCAGATGACGGTGGCGGTGAGTGACGGCACGCACGTGTGGGCCTTCCGCTATTCCAGCCAGGGGAGGTCCCGCTCGCTCTTCTACAGTTCCAGGGCCGAGACCGTCCGGCACCTGCACCCCGAGGTGCCCTACCTCAGGGAGGTTTCGGACGAGACGCGCCTCGTGGTGTCGGAGCCGCTGGGCGACCTGCCCGGAGTGTGGAACGAACTCCCCGAGAGCAGTTACGTGGTGATCCCCTCCGGGCCGGAAGCGGACTACCTCCCCTTCGTCCCCGAATTCTGACCCGCCCCTGACCTCCGGGTCACGCGTCCAGGGGGCGCCAGGCCGGGCCGTCCCCGTCCTGCACGACGTGTCCGAACACCACGTCGGCGAAGTGGACGCCGAAGCCGATGGTGCCGGGTTCCGCCAGCTCGGCGACGAGGCGCCGACGGTGGCCGGCGGTGAGGGCGCCGTCGTGGTCGAAGCCCGAGGACCATGCGGGGTGGTCGATCTGGAGGGGCGAGTGCACGGCGTCCCCAAAGGCGATCAGACGGCGGCCGCCGCCGGTGATGACGTACTCGGCGTGTCCGACGGTGTGGCCGGGGGTGATCCGTACCCGCACGCCGGGAAAGACTTCCTGACCGTCCGTAATCGTACGTACGCGCGGCGCCAGGGCCGCGACCTGCTCGGCCATGCCCTGGGCCTCCAGGAGGTCGCGCCGCTCCCATTCGGGCTCGGACACCAGGTACTCGGCGTGGGCGAACACCGGCCGGTCACCGCCGGGCGCGGGGTGGCAGGCCCAGCCGAGGTGGTCCGCGTGGAGGTGGGTGAAGGCGACCGCCTCCACGCCCTCGGGGCTGCGACCGAGTTCGGCCAAACTCCGCACGAGCGCGCCGCCCCGGATCGTGGCGAGCGGACCGTCCGGCGCCTCGTGGGACTGCGGGCCGAAGCCGGCATCGATCAGCAGGGCGCGGCCGCCGTGCTCCACGAGCAGTCCGCCGACGCTCCCCACCAGGTGGCCGGCGGGATCCAGGTACTCCGGATGCGCGGCCCACACCTCGTCGGTGCTGTCCTGGAGCAGCGACAGGGGCCGGAGCCGTACGTCGCCGTCCGGCACGTAGGACACCGTGGTGTCGCCCAGCCGTATCGAGCGGATTCCCGCGGGTCGGCGCAGTCGCTCGTCCTGAGCCATCGTCATGTCGGCCATGGGTCATCTCCTGTGAGTTGCCATCAGGTCGCCGCGGTCCGCCGCGGCGACGATCACCATAAGCATCAAGTTCGAATCATTCAAGTTATAAATATTTCGGCTTCACGGACTTGCTAGGGTGAGGGCATGACGACGCCCCCGGAGCTGCAGGCCATCGCCGAGCGACAGCTGTGCGGCCTGGTGAACGGGCTGGCCCAGCGGATCGCCGAGCACGTGCGCGAGCGCGCCTCCGCCCTGGGCCTCACCGCGTCGCAGGCGACCGCGCTACGCGAGATGAGCGGGCCGATGACCATGCGGGAGCTCGCCGAACGCATGAGCTGCGAGCCCTCAAACACCACCTTCGTCGTCGACAAGCTGGAGAAGCAGAGCCTGATCGGGCGCCATCCGCACCCCACCGACCGCCGCGCGAAGCAGCTCGTCCTCACCGCCGAGGGGATCGCACTGCGCGAGCGCCTCCTCGCGCTGCTCGCCGTGGACTCGCCGCTGTCCGGCCTCGCCCCGGAGGAACAGGGCGTCCTACGGGGCCTGCTGGAGCGGGCCGTCACGCGGCCGTAACCCGCCTGCGGGGCAGCGACCGGGGGCGATCACCGGTTACCCTGCTGCCCGTCGAAGCCACCGCCCGCAGGCACCGTGGAGGAGCATCCGTGACCGAACCGCGTCCCGACAGCCGCCCCACCCTGGAGGCCGTCGCGGCGCACGCCGGGGTGTCGCGGGCCACCGCGTCCCGCGTGGTCAACGGCGGCGACGGGGTCCGCGCACATCTGGTGGACCGAGTGCGCACGGCGATCCGCGTGCTCGGGTACGTCCCCAACCACGCGGCCCGCACCCTGGTCACCCGGCGCACCGGGGCCGTCGCGGTGATCATCGCCGAGCCGGAGGTCCGGATCTTCTCGGACCCCTTCTTCTCGCGCCAGGTCCGCGGCATCGCCAAGGAGCTGACCGCGCACGACACGCAGCTCGTCCTGCTCCTGGTCGAGGACCGCGGCGACTACGAGCGGATCGAGCGCTACCTCGCCGGCGGCCACGTCGACGGGGCACTCGCCTTCTCCCTGCACACCGACGACCCGCTGCCCGCGATCACCCGCCGCATCGGCATGCCCACGGTCTACGGCGGCCGGCCCGGCTGGACCACCGGGACCGGGGAGGGCGAGGGCGAAGGCGAGGGCGTGGTTTACGTCGACGCCGACAACCGCGGGGGCGCGCGGGAGGCCGTGCGCTATCTGCTGGCGCAGGGCCGGAGGCGGATCGCACACATCGCCGGCCCGCTCGACCAGACCTCGGCGGCCGACCGGCTGAGCGGCTACCGCGACGCCCTGGCGGCCGCCGGCCCGGAGCTGTTCGCCGAAGGGGACTTCACCCCGGCGGGCGGGGCCCGCGCGATGGCGGAGCTGCTGGACCGGGACGCCGGTATCGACGCCGTCTTCGCCGGGAACGACCTGATGGCGACCGGCGCCCTGCGCGTGCTGCGGGAGAGCGGCCGGACGGTGCCCGGGGACGTGGCGCTGGTCGGCTTCGACGACGCCGAACCGGTGGCGGAGAGTGCCGACCCGCCGCTGACGACCGTACGCCAGGACATCGAGGGCATGGGCCGCCTGATGGCGCGGCTGCTGATGAGCCGCCTGAACGGCGGTCCGGACGGGCGACCGGCCGCACCCGATCCGGTGATCACCGCCACGGCGCTGGTGCGGCGCGCGTCGGCCTGAGCCCGACCGACCGGCAGCGGACCGGCGCCGGACACGTCGTAGGGGCCCGCCGGACGGCGGACCCCTACGAACGGGGAGCGGGCGCTCCCGGATCAGCGGCGGGCCGGGCACTTCTTCCAGGAGAAGTGGTACACGCTGTTGATGCTGCCGTCCGTCGAATCGAGCGCCATGAAGCTGGTGTGCGCCGGGTCCGAGGTGCCCACCTCGGCGCGCAGCTCGGTGTTGATGTTGAAGTTGCGCTGCTCACCGCAGGGGGCGAAGACCAGGGCCTCGACGCCCGTGGTGTCGGTCGCCTGCCAGTTGTCGACGAGCTCGCCGTTGAACTTGTGGGTCCGGTACGCGGTCTGGCTCATGCCCTGGAAGTAGTAGCTGGCCTTCTGCGTGCCGACCGCGCCCGGGGCGAGGCTGCCGAAGCCCCGGTAGTCGACCTTGGCCACGGCGTAGGTGTACCCCTGGGGGACGTGGACGTCGAGGGATAGGAGGCAGTTCTTGCGGCCCTCGACGGCGGAAACACCGCCGCCGGCCTGGGCCAGGTATTCGCTGTAGGTGACGGTGAAGGCGGAGTTGTCCGGCGACACGGCGACGGCGGCACTGCCGGGACGGCAGCCCGATCCGTTCACGGAGGCAACGTCCACGGTCACCTGGTCGGTGGGGGCGGAGAGCGCCGAGGAGGAGGCCCCGGCGGCGGGGGTGAGCGCGACGAAGGTCGCGGTCACGGCGGCTGCGGTGAATCCGGTGCGGAGGGACTTGATCACATCACCATGGATAGCGGCCCGCGGCGGCCCCGGCCGGCCGACGGGCACGCGGTCTCACCTCGATGGCCGAAGCCTCTCACCGGAGAAACGATAAATCTACTCAAACCCCTCCGCCGGATGGCCCCAGGTGGCGCGCAGTGCCGAGTCGAACCGGTCACTCGTTGCGATATTTCCTAATATCAGCGAGGTCCTTCAGGCAACCAGCGGGTTCTGGAGCCGGCCTCGGCGCCGGGGCGCCGGGCCCTCCAGCGGTGAGGAGTCCCATGTCCCGCGCACCACGCCCGTCCCGCGCACCACGGCCACGCCCCGCCGCCCCATCGGCGCTGCCCCGCGCCACTGCCGTCGCCACCGCCCTCGCCACTGCCCTCGCCATCGCGCTGGCCGGGGCCGCCCCCGCCTTCACCGCGACCCACCACACGGGCGACGAGGCCGCGGTGCTCGGCGAGGAGCACGCCCGCGCGCACGCGCGGTTGCGCGAGGCGGCCAAGAGCAACCAGGGCTATCCGCAGTCGAAGCGCACGTCGAGCCTCGCCTCGCTGGAGGAGTCCCAGCGCAAGGGCAACGCGAAGTTCGAGGCGGCCCGCTCCGGCCGGTTCACGCAGTTCTTCCCCTCCCCCGATTTCGGCGTCCACGTGGCCCAGCTGCCGACGGGCAAGGTGCTGCTCTTCTCCTTCGAACGTGTGGAAGCCGATCCCACCAAGGAGACCGGACCGACCAACACGGTCGGCCGGACCAACGCGGGCCGCGCCTACCTCTGGGACCCCACCAGGGGGACCGGGGCCAATGCCTTCAAGAACGTGCCGCCACCGGTGGTGCTGATGCCCGACGGCGCCTACGCCCCGCGCCCGGCGCCGTTCTTCTGCGCCGGTCACTCCTACCTCCCCAACGGAATGGTGGGGGTGTTCGGCGGAAACGTCGGTGGGAAGGGCGGCAGCGGCGCCAAGTTGTCCTTCGTGTTCGACCCGTGGACCGAGAAGTGGTTCCGCAACCGCGACATGTCCGTGGGCCGCTGGTACCCCTCGGTGGTGACCGGGCCGGACGGCCGACAGATCATCATGTCCGGCCAGTCCGAGCGCGGTACGGGCACGCCCACTCCGGTGGTGGAGCGCTTCCCCGCGCTCGGGCGGCCCGTGCCCTGGCGTTCGTACGACATCCCGGCGAACGTCCCCGCCGAGCCGCTCCGGTCACGGGCCCCCTTCCGCAACGACTATCCGCACCTCTTCTCGCTCCGGGACGGGAAGATCTACGGGCTCGGCCGCGACGCCGACCAGCAGTGGCTGTTCGACCCGGTCGAGGACGTCCGCACCGACCTGCCCCGGCGGCCCGCCGACTTCCGGGGCTACGGCTCCGCAGTGCCGCTGCCGGCCGGCTTCCGGGGCCCGGACTCCGTCCTGGTGCTCGGCGGCGACCCGCGCGACCCGCTCACGTACCGGCTGTCCGGCGGCCGCTGGAGCATCGAGGAGCCGAGGGCCTTCGGCCGCACCCAGGACGGAACGCTGATCCTGCCCGACGGGACCCTGCTCACGGTGAACGGCGCCCTGGACACTCGGGACTACGGCAACGGGCCCTTCAACCCGAAGGCCGACCTGAAGTACCGCCAGATCGAACTGCGCGACGCGCGCGGCCACTGGAAGCTGGGTCCGGCCCAGCGGCTGCCCCGCGGCTACCACTCCAACGCCCTGGTCCTGCCGGACGGCCGGATCATGGTCACCGGGGACGAACTCCAGCAGATCGCCAACGACCCCGACATCGGGGACGGGATGGACGGCAGCATCGAGCTCTACGAGCCCGCCTACCTGCACCGGGGCGCCCGGCCGGCGCTCGACCGGGCCCCGGCGGGCGACCTCGGCCACGACACGGCCTTCCAGGTCACGAGCTCGACGGCGAAGGACGTCACGCGGGCCGTCCTGCTGGCTCCGACGACCGTCACCCACTCGGTGAACACCAGCCAGCGCCACCTGGACCTGCGGATCACCGGTGTCCGCGGCGCCACGATCGGGCTCCGCACACCGCCGGGGGCGGCCGATGCCCCGCCCGGGTACTACATGCTCTTCCTGCTCGACGCGAAGGGCGTCCCCAGCACCGCAAAGTGGATCAAGCTGGGCACCCGCCCCCGCACCCGCTAGTGCTGTGGCCGGAAAGGTTTGCCGGTTCGCGGCGTTCGGTGCGGTGCATCGCAAGGCGGAGGACAGCGGCTCGTACTGGACGTACTTGCGCGGTCCGACAACGCGGCGAGGCGCCGTACCGGGCGTCGTGAGCCGGTGAACCTTTCCGGTCACAGCACTAGACGGGGGCGGAGGCCGGGGCCGGGGCCGGGGTGAACCGTACGACGGCCGCGCGCCCGCCCGTACGGACCCGGCAGTCGACCGGCCCCGTCAGCAGGGCCGCGTCGTACGGGAGTAGCTCCACGCGGTCAGCGGCCCGTTCCAGTGTCGCCGCCCCCTCCAGCGCGGCCACCAGCAGCGTCCCGCCCGGCGGGACCGCGAGGGCGAGCGCGCCCCGTACGACAGCGGTCTGAGCCTCCACCGCGCCCCTGCGGTACATCACGTTGAAGTTCACGACGGGGCCGGAGAGCAGCCGGCAGTCGGTCGGCTCGTCCCCGGGAAAGTCCTGCGGCGCGAACCGCTCGTCCACGAGCCGGCGTACGCCCGCCACCGTGAGGTCCATGCCCGCACCCTCGGCGAGGGTCAGGGTGCGCCCGATGCCGGGGAAGGCCGAGAACGGGCCGTCGGCGGCGACCTCGGCCAGGCTCACGCGCCAGCCGAAACCCTCCATGTCCGCGCCTTCGGGCCAAGCCGCGATCTCCCGGGTGACTCCCCCGCCGTTCTTCCAGACGGTGGGGGTCCGGTCGACCGCCCGCAAGACGCACAGCGCGCCGGCTCCGCTCACGCCGCCGACCCGGCCAGCCGCTCGCCCAGCTCTCCGGTATCGGCGAGGAACCACGTCTGCGTCCCGCGGTTGCACTCGCGGACGAAGTCGCGCAGCGCCGGACTGGCCTCCGTGTGGCGCGAGATGTCGCCCAGGACGACGATCCCGACCCGGTACTGGACGAACTTCTGGATGATCGCGCCGGCGACGCGGGTGCTCAGCTGGAAGAACGCGTCGTCGAACCGCCCGGCGGGGATGACGACCCACTGGGCACCCTGGTAGCCGGCGTCGCCGATGTGGTCGAGCGCCTCGCGTTCACCGGCGATGACCTCGCCCTCCGCCTCGCACATCAGCACGGACACATCGTTGATCGTCTGCAAAGTGCTCATGGAGGCCGAGGGTACTTCAGGCGCCCTTCTCCATCGAGGGGCGCAGGCGGCCCAGCAGGGCGTAGAGCGTCGCGCTCTCGGCCTCGTCGAGGGTGTCCAGCGCACCGTGCATGGCCTGCATCTCCTCGCGCACGACCCGGATCACCTCGCGGCCCGCATCCGTCGCGACGACGTTCTTGACGCGCCGGTCGGCGGGGTCCGGCTCCCGGCGCACCAGCTCGCGGGCCTCCAGCCGGTCGACGATGCCGGTCACGTTGGAGGCGTCGCACACCAGCAGGGTGGCGAGGCCGCGCATCGGCACGGGGCCGTCGAGCTGGGCGAGGACCCGGGCCTGGGTGGAGGTCAGGCCGTGCTGGGCCGCGGCGGCGGCGAACTCGCGCCATTGGGCGGTGCCGATCGCGGCGAGCAGCTCCAGCAGCTGGAGCTTGGTGGGGGTCTGCGTGGCGGTGTCGCTCATACCTGGAGCGTACTCAGGATGCTTCACATTATCAATTGTTTACTTGACCACCTTAACTATCCACGTCTACCGTCGGTCGAGTTACTTGAGAAGGTCAAACATCTGCGTTCCGAAGCTCTTCAGCTCCGAAACACGAAGAAGGTTCACCCCAGCCATGAGCACCCCCTCCCCCGCCACCCCGGCCTCCGGGCACCGGAACGAGACGGTCATCGTCTTCGCCCTGAGCCTGGCCGCCATGGTCGTGTCGATGATGCAGACCCTGCCCGTCCCGATCCTCGGCCTCATCCGCCAGGACCTCGGCACCACCACGGCGAACGTGAGCTGGGTGACCACCGCCACCCTGCTGTCGGCCGCCGTCTTCACCCCGCTGCTGGGCCGGTTCGGTGACCAGCACGGCAAGAAGCCCACCCTGGTCGCCGTGCTCGGCGTCATGGTCGCCGGCTCCGTCATCGCCGCACTGGCGACCTCGCTGCCGCTGTTGATCCTGGGCCGGGTGCTCCAGGGAGCCGCCACCGCGATCTTCCCGCTGGCCCTGTCCGTCCTGCGCGAAGAGGTCCGTCCGCAGAAGCTGCCGGGCGCGATGGCCCTGGTCAGCGGAACCCTCGCGTTCGGCAGCGGGCTCGCGCTCGTCGCGACCGGGCTGCTCACCTCCGGCTCCGGTGCGGACTACCGCAACGCCTTCTGGATGGCGACCGGCTTCGCGCTCCTCGCCCTGCTCGCGGTGGTGTTCCTGGTTCCCGCGACCCGCCACAAGACCGGCGGGCGCACCGACTTCCTCGGCGCGCTCACCCTCGGCATCGCGCTGCTGCTGCTCCTGCTGCCGATCTCCCAGGGCCACGAGTGGGGCTGGGGCTCCGCCCGCACGCTGGGCAGCTTCGCCGGCGCCGCCGTCATGGCCGCGGTCTGGGTGCTCGTCGAGCGCAAGGTGCGCGAGCCGCTCGTCGACATGAAGATGTTCGTCCACCGCCCCGTGCTCATGGCCAACCTGGCCGGCGTCCTCGTCGGCTTCGGCATGTTCGCCAACTTCCTGGGCGTCTCGTACCTCGTCCAGATGCCCGAGGCCCTCACCGGCTACGGCTTCGACGCGTCCATCCTGCGGGCCTCCGTACAGTTCCTGCTGCCCGGCGCCATCGTCTCGCTGCTCGCCTCGCCCGTGGGCGGCCAGATCGTGCGCCACCGGGGTCCGCGTACGGCCCTGGCCCTGGCCGCGGCCCTCGGCGCGGCCGGCTTCGGCTGGCTGGTCCTGGACCACCAGCACAGCCTCTCCGTGATCGGCGCCGGGCTGGTCGTCGGTGCGGCCGTCAGCTTCGGCTACGCCGCCATGCCCGCCGTGATCATGTCCAGCGTCCCGCACCACCAGAGCGGCATCGCCAACGGCATCAACTCGATCTCCCGCTCCACGGGCAGTGCGATCGGCAGCGCCGTCGTCACCACGATCCTGGCCTCCAAGACCATCGAGCACCTGCCGGCGGGGGTCCCCCCGCTGCCCGCCGAGTCCGGGTTCACCCTCACCTTCGGGATCGGGGCGGTGGCCTTCGCGCTGGTCGCGCTGATCAGCTGGGTCGGCCTGCGCAGCGGGCAGGGCACCGTGGCGGCGGCCGCCGGACGGAGCGCGGCAGTGCCCGGGACGGCGGAGAAGGCCGAGCAGGCCGAGAAGGTGGAGACGGTCGACGCCACCCGCTGACCGACCGCAGGTCCCGTGACCCGACTCGCCGGCCCGGGGGTCCGACCTCCGCGTGTCGCTCGCGGGGGTCGGGCCTCCGGGCCCCGCATGGTGGGTGCATGAAGGCTACGGACGTCATCGCCGACGGATTCGGACGCATCCGGGAGATCGTGCACGAGGTCGTGGAAGGGGTCCCGCCCGAGCTGCTCAACGGGCGCGTGGACCCTGCGGCGAACTCGGTCACCTGGCTCGTCTGGCACCTGACCCGGATCCAGGACGACCACATCGCGGACGCGGCCGGCACCGAGCAGGTCTGGGATTCCGGCGGCTGGTCGGACCGGTTCGCGCTGCCGCTGCCCGCCGGTTCGACCGGATACGGGCACTCGCCGCAGGACGTCTACACCGTGCGGGTCGACTCGGGCGAGCTGCTGCTGGGGTACTTCGACGCGGTGCACGAGCGGACCGCGCGGTTCGTGCACGGGCTCGCCGCCACCGACCTGGACCGGGTGGTCGACGAACGCTGGGATCCTCCGGTCACCCTCGGGGTGCGCCTGGTCAGCGTGTTGGGTGACGACCTCCAGCACGCCGGGCAGGCGGCCTTCGTACGGGGCGTGCTGGAACGGGAACGGGGCCTCTGAGGGAGCCCCCGTCCCGTTGCCGGACGGCGGCGCGACCGCTCGCACCGCGGGACGTGCGGAGGGCCGGGACCCCGTCCGGGTTCCGGCCCCCTCGTACTACGCTCCGCTCGCCTTGAGCATGTCCTCGCGCTCGACGATCTTCACGCGCTCGCGGCCCTGGGGCTCGCCGAGGGCCTTCTCGGCCGCGTCCAGCCGGTACCAGCCCTCCCACGTCGTGTAGCGGACGCTGCGCTCGGCGAGGAAGGCTTCGACGGCCTCCGGGGCCGGGGCGGCCGGCTCGCCCAGGCGGCCCTCCGCGTGGTCGGCGAGCAGGTTCGCGACGGTCTCGTTCGCGTCACCCTTGGTGTGGCCGATCAGGCCGACCGGACCGCGCCGGATCCATCCGGTGACGTACGTCGACTGCAGGTGGGCACCGGCTTCGATCACGCGGCCGCCCTCGTCCGGGACCGTGCCGGACTCGACGTCCCAGGGGAGCTTGGGCAGCTCGTCGGAGAGGTAGCCGACGGCCCGGTAGACGGACTGGACGTCCCAGTCGGTGAAGTTGCCCGTGCCCTTGACGTTGCCGGTGCCGTCGAGCTCGGTGCGCTCGGTGCGCAGTCCGACGACCTTGCCGTCCTCGCCGAGGATCTCGGTGGGCGACTCGAAGAAGTGCAGGAACAGCTTGTGCGGGCGCTCGCCGATGTCGCGGATCGCCCAGTTCTCCAGGGTCTTGGCGACCATGTCGGCCTGCTTGTTGCCGCGGCGGGTGGCTATGGAGCCCTCGTCGTAGTCGATGTCCTCGGGGTTGACGATGACCTCGATGTTGGGCGAGTGGTCCAGCTCCCGGAGCTCCATGGGGCTGAACTTGGCCTGCGCCGGACCCCGGCGACCGAAGACGTGCACCTCCAGGGCCTTGTTCGCCTTGAGCCCGTCGTAGACGTTCGCCGGGATCTCGGTCGGCAGCAGTTCATCGGCCGTCTTCGCGAGGATGCGCGCGACGTCGAGGGCGACGTTGCCGACACCGAGCACGGCGACCTTCTCGGCCTCCAGCGGCCAGGTGCGCGGGACGTCCGGGTGGCCGTCGTACCAGGAGACGAAGTCGGCGGCGCCGTAGGAGCCGTCGAGGTCGACGCCCGGGATGTTCAGCGCGCGGTCGGCCGTGGCACCGGTGGAGAAGATCACGGCGTCGTAGAAGGACCGCAGCTCGTCGAGGCTGATGTCGTTCGGGTAGTCGACGTTTCCGAAGAGGCGCACCTGCGGCTTGTCGAGAACCTGGTGGAGGGCGGTGATGATGCCCTTGATCCGGGGGTGGTCGGGAGCGACGCCGTACCGGATCAGACCGAAGGGCGCGGGCATCCGTTCGAAGATGTCGATGGACACACCGGGCTCGACGGCTGCCTCGGACTTCAGCAGCGCGTCGGCGGCGTAGATACCGGCGGGGCCGGCACCGACGATGGCTACCCGCAGAGGGCGAGGCATGGCAGGGGTTCCCTTCGAGCGACAGCAAGGTGGATCAAAAGGAACCCTAAACGAAGGTAAACCTAACTCAGCACCCGGTGTCTCTTTATAGCCCCATAATCAAAACTTATGACCTCCCCAAGCCCCCCTTGGGGCATCGAGGAACTCGCTGGTCAGCACGGACGCCACCTGACAGACTGAAACCGCTTGATCACCCCAGGAGGACAACATGGCTGACGAAACCGACACCCCGCAGGACGAGTCCCCGGCCGACGCGGCCAAGCGCAAGTTCCGGGAGGCCCTGGAGCGCAACGCTGCGAACGCCCAGTCCCAGCAGTCCCACCAGAGCCGGGCGAAGGTCCACGGCGCCAGCAGCGGCCCCGGCGGCAAGAACAAGAAGGTCCGCCGCAAGACCGGCTGACGCTCGAGCCCGAGGAGCCCGCCCCCGCCGTCACGGCCGGGGGTGGCTCGATCCGGCATTGGGCCACTCGGGTGAGTGGGGATAACCCCGAGCACCGTCAACAGTTGATCAGCACGTCCCGCCGAGGGCAGCCATCACACGCGACAGTGCGACCAGAAGGATCCCCACATGCTCAAGAAGTTCATGGCCACCGCAGCCGCCACCGCCGCCGTGCTCGGCGCGGGTGCCGCAGTCGCCTCCCCGGCGATGGCGATCGGCAACGACAACGGCGTGAACACCGTCAACGGCAACGGTTCGTCCCAGATCTACGGCAACCAGGAGACCCACGGCAAGATGAGCCCGCAGCTCGGCGCCATCCAGGGCTCGCTCAACAAGCTCTGCGTCGGCCTGCCGGCCAAGGTCAACGCCCAGTCCCTGCTCGCGGTCCTCGCCAATGTCGGCGTCCAGGACGTCAACGTCCTCGCCAGCCCCCAGAACCAGCAGTGCACCGAGAACTCCACCCAGGCCAAGGGTGACGAGGCCCTCTCGCACATCGCCAGCAACATCCCGGTCCTCTCCGGCAACCTCTCCGCGGGTAGCTGATCGGTTCGATTCCGCGCCGGTGTCACGCGTCACGCGTGACACCGGCGCGTTTCATTTGGTCTAGACCTTGACAGGTTCAGACCATTTTCGCTTCAGTGGGCACCATTGCCCCCCACGGCAAGTCCCCCCACTGAAGGAGCAGTTACGTGATGCGTGCGCTTCGCCTCCGCGCCCTCGCACTCGCCGCCGCCTCGGCCCTCACGGCCGGCCTCGCCCTCGCCCTCCCCTCCTCCCCCGCCGTCGCCGCGGCCCCCTGCGCCGGCGCCTGGACCTCCTCCGCCGTGTACACGGGTGGCATGAACGCCTCCTACGGCGGCCACAACTGGCAGGCGAAGTGGTGGACCCAGGGCGAAACGCCCGGCACCACCGGCCAGTGGGGCGTCTGGTCGGACCAGGGTGCCTGCGGCGGCGGGGGCCAGGACCCCGATCCGGGCAACCCCAACGGATTCGTGGTCTCCGAGGCCCAGTTCAACCAGATGTTCCCGAACCGGAACCCCTTCTACACCTACAACGGCCTGGTCGCGGCGCTGTCCGCCTACCCCGGGTTCGCCAAGACCGGTGACGACACCACCAAGCGGCGCGAGGCAGCGGCCTTCCTCGCGAACGTGTCCCACGAGACGGGCGGACTCGTGCACATCGTCGAGCAGAACACCGCCAACTACCCCCACTACTGCGACGCGAGCCAGCCGTACGGCTGTCCCGCCGGCCAGGCCGCCTACTACGGCCGCGGACCCATCCAGCTCAGTTGGAACTTCAACTACAAGGCCGCCGGTGACGCCCTCGGCATCAACCTGCTCGCCAACCCGTACCTCGTGGAGCAGGATCCGACCGTCGCCATGAAGACGGCGCTCTGGTACTGGAACACCCAGAACGGCCCGGGCACCATGACCGCGCACGCCGCCATGGTGAACGGCGCGGGCTTCGGGGAGACCATCCGCTCGATCAACGGCGCCCTGGAGTGCAACGGCGGCAACCCCGCCCAGGTCCAGAGCCGCATCTCGAAGTACCAGAGCTTCACGCAGCTGCTCGGGGTTACCCCCGGGAACAACCTCGGCTGCTGAGCAGCGGTGCCGTGGCGGTCACCGCGCGCGCAGCGCGGTGGCCAGCTGGGCCCGTGAGCGGACGTCGAGCTTCTGGTAGATGCGGGTCAGCCGGGCCTCCACCGTCTTGACGCTGAGGAACAGCTTCGCCGCGGCCTCCTGGTTGCTGGCGCCCTGGCTGACCAGCAGCGCGAGCCGGGTCTCGGCCTCGGTCAGGGTCGCGGCCGCCGGTACCCGCACACCGGCGCCGTCACCCGGGGCCGGTTCCCTGGCGAGCTCCGTCCAGGGGGCGGCCCCGGCCCGGTCGAAGACCTCGGCCGCGGCCCGGAGCGCAGCGCGGGCCGGTGCGCGCCGACGTCTGCGGCGCTCCACCCGGGCGAGGGCGAGCAGCGTACGGCCGCGTTCCAGCGGCAGCCGCAGGGCGTCGAAGCGCTGGGCGGTGGCCTCCAGCAGGTGGACGGCCCCGTCGGCGTCGCCCTGGGCGGACAGGCACAGCCCGCGGGCCCGGTCGAGGGCCGCGACCACTCCGGTCCGGCCGAGCCCGACGGCGACCGTGCGGACGGAGGCCAGCAGGCGGGCCGCCTCCTCGGGTGCGTCGGCGGCGATGAGGGCTTCGGCGAGCTCCCCGTGCCAGCGCAGGATCGAGGGGTCCACCACCTGCTGGGCGGCCTCCAGCTCGGCGACCCGGCGCAGGGTGGCGACGGCCTTCGCCGCCTCTCCCGTGGCGAGTTCGACGAGACCGAGCGCGTGCAGGCTGCGGGAGAGGAAGACCTGGTCCTGCTCCTCCTGCGAGGCCTGGATGCCGCGCCGGGCGTAGCCGGCGGCCCGGGCGAAGCTGCCGCCCATGGCCTCGGCCATCGCGGCGACGTACCAGGCGGGGCCGGGCGAGAGGCCCGCGTCGATCGTGAGCTCGAGCGCCCGGCGGGCGTGGGCGGAGGCGGCCTCGCACCGGCCGCTGCGCAGTTCGACCTCGGTGAGGCTGCGCAGGACCTCGAAAACGTCCTCGGCGGATCCGGTGCGCTGGACCGCGGGCAGCAGGACCATCAGTTGGCGGCGGGCGTCGTCGAGGCCGTCGTCGAAGAGGGCGTGCCGGACGGCGAGGTACTGGGGCGCGTTGCGCATGCCGAGCGGCACCTCGGGGGCGGGCAGGACCAGGGCCTCGGCCAGGATCGCCTCGGCTCCCGGGTCGCCGAGGATCCGGCCCATGCGGGCCCGTACCGTCAGGGCCATGGCCTCGGCGACCTGGTCGCCGCCGAGTGCGGCGAGCGCCCCGGCGCGAGCCGCCGCGTCGCGGGAGCGGACCGGGTCGCCGTCGCTGAGGTTGTGCTTCCAGGCGATCCGCAGCTGGACGGCGGCCTGGAGCGAGGGGTCACCGGCGGCCTCGTCCATGGCGTACGCGATGGTCTCGTCGAGGGCGCCCAGGGCCTGCCCGGCGGCGTCGATCACGGCGAGCCGGGCCCGTACCCGGTCGGCGGGCGAGGCGTCGCGGGCCAGGACGGCTCCGGTGGCGCGCCGGGCGAGGTCGGCTCGGCCGGACCAACCGGCGTCCTCGGCGGCCGTGACCAGGCGGGCCAGTTCCTCGCCGGCGAGCGAGGACGGCGTGCGTTCGGCGGCGAGCAGGCCCAGTTCGGCGGCGAGGGCGCGCTGTCCCCGGCGGCGGCAGGCCGCGGCGGCTTCGGTGATCTCCGCGGCGAGCCACGGGTCGGGGGTGTCCACGGCCAGCGCGCGGTGGCGTACGGCTTGGACGGGGTCGTCGACGGCGGCGGCCAGGGCCGCGTGTCCGGCGGCGCGTTCGGGCCAGCCGGCGTCGGCGGCGAGGGCGGTGGGCAGGGCGCCGGCGGTGAACTCCACGGAGCCGTCCTCGCCGACCCTGACCAGCGCGGCCCGTTCCGCCTCGGCCAGCTCGGCCTCGGCGTCGGGGCGGCCGGCGCGGCGCAGCAGGGAGATGGTGGGGCGGGTGGCGAGGGCGGCGAGCAGCAGGGTGCGGCGGGCCTGGGCGGGGGCCCCGGCGAGCAGCCGGCGGGCCACCTCGCGGGCCTGTCCGGAGACGGGTAGGGCGTCGGCGTGGTGGGCACTGCTGTCGCGTGCCTCGGCGGCTTCGGCAAGGGAGTGGCCGAGGGCGAGGGCGAGGCGCGGGTTGCCTCCGCTGGCCTGGTGGATCCGGCCGGCGAGGCGGGCCGGAAGGCCGTGGCGGAGGAGGAGTTCGGCGACCTCGTCGGCGCCCAGCGGGGGGACCCGGATGGCGGGGACGCCGGGGCCGCAGAGGGGTTCGCCCACCGGGACTCCGCCCTGGACGCATTCGGCGACCAGGACCCGTACGCGGGGCGGGGTGAGGCGCAGGGCGAAGCGGAGCAGGTCGGTGCTCTCGGCGTCGAGCCACTGGGCGTTGTCGAGGACGAGCAGGACGGGGTCGCGGTCGGCGAGGGTGCGCAGCACTTCGACCACGGCGAGGCGCAGGGCTATGTGGTCGCGGCCGGCCCGGGGTGCGTCGGCCTCGCGGCGCAGGAGGGCGATGGCGGTGCGCTGGGGGCCGGAGAGCTGTTCCAGGGCGCCGCCGGGCACGGAGGCGAGGAGGGCGGCGGCGGACGCCTCGGGTATCCATTGGTCGGCGGCCTCGGGGGCGAGGCACAGCACGGTCTCGTGGCGCGATGCGGCCGCGGCCGTGACGGCGCGCACGACCTCGGTCTTGCCCGCGCCGGCGGGTCCGGTCAGGAGCGCCCGGCCGTGCGCGGCCAGCGCGCGGTCGACCGCCCTGATCAGTTCTCCGTGTCCGACACTTGTGTCAGCGTGCCCCGTCGCCGCCACCACGCACAGCCACCAGCCTCTCGGTCCCCAGCTCCGGCGCCCTTCCTGTGAGAGGCGACAATACGAGGTCGAGTGGCGGGCGGACACGGATTGTGACGCAGAAATCAGCCGCGTGCCGGGAAAACCCGTCGGACCTGCCGATACGAGGTGTATCAGCAGGTCCGCGGGCTGGCTTTGGTCCGTACTATCTGGCCGTCAGGCCGAGTTGGCTCCTGATCAGAAGGTCAGGTTCCAGGAGTCGATCTTGCCGGTGTCGCCGCCGGCGTTGTCGTTGACCCGCAGCTTCCAGGTGCCGTTCGCGACCTCGGAGGAGGCGTTCACGGTGTAGACCTGGTTGATGTTGGCCGTGCTGCCGCCGGAGCGGTTGTGCAGGTTGTAGACGCTGCCGTCCGGGGCGACCAGGTCGACCTTGAGGTCACCGATGTAGCTGTGGACGATGTTCACGCCGACCTTGAGGGCCGCCGGGGCGTTGCCGGTCACACCGGTGACGGTGATCGGGCTCTCCACGGTGGCGTTGTCCGCGATGGCGTAGTCCGTGGTGTTCTCGCGGCCCGAGGTGGGCGGGGTCGAGGTCACGGCGGCGACGGTCGCGGCCGCGTCGGCGAGGCCGGCGCCGCAGCCGCCGGTGCAGGTACCGGGCAGCGGGCGGGCGTTGGTCTTGATCGCCGACTCGATCTGGGCCGGGGTCAGCGAGGTGTTCGCCGACTTCAGCAGGGCGGCCAGGCCCGCGATGTGCGGGGCGGCCATGCTGGTGCCCTGGTAGGGCTTGTAGATCTCGGCACCGGGGGTGGTGGTCCCGCCGTTCAGGGTGGAGAGGATCGCGTTCTGGGGGGTGGTGACGGTGCCGGGCGTGTCGGTGGCGCGGCGCGTCTCACCGCCCGGGGCGGCGATGTCGATGATCGAACCGTAGTTGGAGTAGTACGAGCGCTCTCCGGCACGGTTGGTCGACGCCACGTTGATCACGTTGTTGCAGCTGGCGGGCGAGTAGCCGGACGCGTTGGCGTTGCTGTTGCCGGCGGCGACCACGACGGTCGTACCGCGGGCGACGGCCGCGTTGATGGCGTTCTGGTAGCTGGTGCCGCAGGCACCCGGGCCGCCGAGGCTCATGTTGATGACCTTGGCGGGGGTGGCGTTGGCCGGGACGCCCGCGACGGATCCGCCGGAGGCCCAGGTGATGGCGTCGACGATGTCCGAGGTGGCACCGCCGCACTTGCCGAGGACGCGGACGGGCTGGATCTTCGCGCCGTAGGCGATGCCGGCGACGCCCTTGGAGTTGTTGGTGGCCGCGGCGATGGTGCCCGCGACGTGGGTGCCGTGCCAGGAGGAGTTGCTGGCCTTGGAGCCGGTGCCGCACTCGCCGTCGGTGGCGTTCCAGTCGCCCTCGTCGGCCGGGTTGGCGTCACGGCCGTTGCCGTCGCGGGCCTCGGAAGCGGTCGAGATGAAGTCGTAGCCGGAGACGATGTTCGGCGCGACGTCCGAGTGGGCGACGTAGCCGGTGTCGATCACGGCGACGGTGACGCCGGAGCCCGTGGTCTTGTCCCAGGCACCGGGGACGTTCATGCCGGCGGTGGACTCGAAGAGGTCCCACTGCTTGGCGTACTCGGTGTCGTTCGGGGTGACGGCCTGGGCGTAGGCGCGGGTGTCCGGCTCGACGTAGGCGACGTCCGGGTCGGCGCGGAACTGGGCCATCACGTCCGCCGCGTCGGCCGGGGCGGTCGCACCACCCAGGCTGACGAGGGCGGCACCGGTGCCGAGGCGACGGTCGAACTTCGCCTTCTTGTTGCCGGCCTTCTTGCCCTTGGCGGTGGCGTCGTCGGCCGCCGCCGTGTTCGAGCTGGCCTCGGTGGCCGAGGACTTGTATCCGACGATGAGGTTCTCGACGGGCGCGGTGGGGGCGACCGTGGCGGCGGGGGCCGCTGCGGGGGTCTCGGCGGCCAGGGCCACGGAGGCTGTCGCGGAGCCGGCGAGCAGGGTGACGGACATAGCCACCACGGATATGAGCCGACGTCTGGAAGAGTGCACGTGTTCCCCTTCGAGGGCCGTTTCCGGGCGTGCCGGATCGGCCGGTCAGTGCAGTGTGGGAGGTTCCGGCGGCCGCGGGACCGGGAGCGAGTTGGTCGAGCTCGCCCCGGCTCCGCCGCGCGCCACGTCGCCCGAGCCGCAACAGCGGGGCTGGGCAACGGCGGTCCCGGCTCTCCCCCCGACCGGTACGGCCTTCACGCCATGTGGGGTTGGCGTGTGTGCCTTGGGGTCAGGGGAAGATCGCCGGTGGGCAGACAGTAGGCAACACGGGGATGAACTCGATACGGGGAAAACCCTTGTCCGCCCCCTGCCGATCCCGCCGGGGGTCCCTCGGTAGGGGCGATGACCAGGCATGTTCGTCGTCCGCGCGATCGCCGCGCACCATCGGGGCCGAGACCGGGAACGGAACCGGAGCTGGCCCTACCGCGGCGGGAAGAGCGTGCGGAAGTACGTCCAGCTGGTCTCGTTCGGCTCGCTCCACTTCTCCGGCGCGTGGGCGAATTCGGGGTGGTGCTCGGCGACGTACGCGCGGGTGCGCTCCGGGACCTGCGCGTACGAGTCCAGCTTGCGGCCGCGGCAGTGGAAGGTGAGGCCGCCGGGGCGCTGCCCCTGTTCCATCCAGGGCAGCCACGGGGACATCCGGGTCCACGACATGGTGGCGGGGACGCTCACCGCGTCGGTGGTCAGGGTGGCCGCGGGCGCGAAGAACTGGAACAGCTCCAGGGCGCGGTAGGTGTCGTCGGCCGAGTGGGCCGGGTACTGCGCGACCGGCAGGGGCGAGGGGTAGGCCAGCGGGATCTCCAGGCTGAAGCAGACCTGGTCGCCCAGTTCCGTCAGGGGGATCGGGAAGGGCCGCCACTTCTGGTTCGCCGGATCGTTCCAGACGTGGATCACCTGCTTGTCCTGCCAGGTCTCCAGGATCTCCCGGGTCCCGGGGTCGAGGTAGAACGCGGCCTCCCTGGACAGGAGCTGGTAGCCGCCGAGCTCCTCGTCCGCCACGAGGCGCGCGACGTTGAGCCCCTCGAAGCCGAAGAGGCGCCGGTAGGGCTCGCCGGGGGCCCAGGAGTGGACGTCCCCGGTCCACCAGTAGGTGACCTCGGCGCCGTCGAGCGAGGCGCGGGTGCGGGCGAATGCGTGCAGGAGCTCGGCGGGTGTCAGCTCTGATGTCATACGCCCCACTGTGCGCGGTGGCCGCGCAGCTGGACAAGCGGCCCCACGGACAACCCCCGAGGGCCGTCGCGCCGGTGACGCTTCAGGCGGCTGCGCGACGCACGTGCAGATGGCCGTCGAGGGGGTAGGCGGGAGGCGCGGACACCAGCGTCCTGTCGTACGCGTAGCCGCATTTGACGGCGACGCGGCAGGATGCGGGGTTGTCCACCTGGTGGAGGAGTTCGAGGCGCTCGAGGCCGTCGGTCCGAAAGGCCTCCAAGGACCAGGCGGTGAGGGCTTCCAGGGCTCGCGGAGCCACGCCCCGGCCCCGTGCCTCCGCCGCCGTCCAGTAGCCGACCTCGGCGGAGGCCTTGCCGGGCGCGACCTCCTTGAGGACGACGTTGCCCACCAACCGCGCCGGCAACGCGCCCCGGGGCGCCTCCAGGACGGCGAATCCGAACCGGCCCCCTGCCGCCCAGCCCCGCTCCTGGGCCCGCACCCACCTCAGTCCGTCGTCCTCGCTCTCCAGCCCGGGATCCGGGGAGGCCTCGACCAGTGCGGCGACGTCCTCCACGCACCAGGGCCTGAGAAGGAGAGCGGGAGCGGTCGATGTGGCGGCGGCCCCGAGCGTGACGGAAGTGATCATCGGCCGATCGTACGCACGGCGTCCCGGGGTGCGCCGAAGGCTCACAATGGCGACATGGTGATGGTGCTCCCCCCGTATTCCTCGTCCCCCGTCGTGAACGGTCATCCGCTCCTGGACGAGCCGGGGTTCTGGCCGGCTCACCTGGCCGAGCTCTGCGAGGGGTTCGCGGCGGGTGCCTTCGGGGTGGACGCCTGGGATGCCCAGGACATGTGGGAGCGGCTCCGGGACGAGTCGGCCTGGCCGGTCTTCTCCGTGCCGCTGAGCGGCGGCTTCGTCATCGTCGCGCACTACAACAGTGGCGAGGAGTTCACGACGACGGACTACTTCCTCACTCACCCGGACTGGTCCCGTGCCCTTCGGCTTGCCGCCGACGATCAGGACCGCATCGGCCCGGGGCCGTGCTGGCCCGAACTCGCCGCGCTGACGCGGTGCCTCACACCGGGCTGAGGCACGCACCGGAATCGGGGACCTCGGGGGCGCCGGAAACGGGGTCGTGCGCGGCCCCGGCGGGCCCACGGCCGCGATTTCACCGTCGTGCGCGACCCCGGGGAGGCCCGGCTCCGGGCAGCCGCTCACCCACCCGTCCACACGCTCGACACACTGCCCCTGACCTGGCCTTTTCCTCCGATTCACCTAGCCTGGTGGCATCACCCGGACACCATCGGAGGGGGACTTCGTGAGTGACGAAGCGATCAAGTACGACGCCAGCCACATCAAGGTGCTGGAGTGGCCCGAAGCCGTGCGCAAGCGGCCCGGGATGTACATCGGCTCGACCGGCGAACGCGGCCTGCACCAGATGGTCTTCGAGGTCGCCGAACGGGCGGTGAACGAGGCCGTGGCCGGCCGCGCCAGCTCCGTCGGAGTGACCCTGATGGCCGACGGCGGCGTGCGGGTCGACGACGACGGGCCGGGCATCCCCTTCGGGGCGGCCGAGGACACCGACGGCCCCGGCCTCGAAGCCGTGCTGACCGAGCTGTCGGCCGGGGCGAGGCCCGTTGACCGCCGCACCGTGACCGTGGCCCTCGTCGGCTTGGGGCCCGCCGTCACCAACGCCCTGTCCAGCCGGCTGACGGCCGAGGTGCGGCGCGAGGGGGTCCGCTGGGTCCAGGAGTACGCGTGCGGCGTCGCCATCGCGCCGCCCACCGCCGCGGGTCCGGCGACGGGAAGCGGGACCACCATCACCTTCCGGCCCGACGCCACGCTCTTCGAGACGACGGAGTGCTCGTTCGCCGTGCTGGCGGAGTACTTCAGGGAGCTGGCCTTCCTCAACCGGGGCCTGGACATCTCATTGACCGATGAGCGCCCTCCGGGTGGTCCCCAGGCGGCGCGGTTCCGTTTCCTGGGCGGCGTACGGGACTTCGTCACGTCCCTCCGGGCGCGGTCGGGGGCGTACCTGCGCACGGACGTCGTCGCCTTCGAGCGGGAGGACCCGCGGATGGCGGGGACGATGGAGGTGGCCCTGGGGTGGTGCGGCTCCCGCGAGGAGCGGGTCCGCAGCTTCGCCAACAGCATGGCCACTCCCTACGGCGGCGCCCATGAGGTGGGCCTGCGCGACGGAGCGGCGGCCGCGCTCGACGCGTACGCGCGGGCGCGGGGGCTGTTGACGGCGGCGGACCCCGGTCTCGGCGCCGACCGCATCGGCCAAGGCCTGACGGCGGTCGTGTCGGTCAAGCTGGACCATCCCGAGTTCGTCGGCGCGGCACGCGGAGAACTGGGCAACGGCCCCGTACGCGCCTGTGTCGGGGAGGCCGTGCGGGAGCACCTCGGCGCCTGGCTGGAGCAGAACCCGGGGCAGGCGGAGGCCGTCATCACCGAGATCCTCCGGGCCGACACCCTCGACTGAGTGCTCGCCGCGTCCCGGCCGGCATCGGCGAAGGCAGGCCGGGACAACGCGACGATTCAGGCATACCTCTCGAAGAGGGCGTGGATGTAATCCTCCAGTCGCTGCGTCAGGACACGTGCCGTCAGGTCGACCCGGCCCAGCTCACGCCAGGGCACGCCGACCTTCTCCGCGTCCGGAGCGAAGCCCAGCGCGTCCAGGAGGCGCCAGTAGAGGTGGGCGGCGTGGTCCTCGGTCAGGGTTCCTCCCGCGGCGACGTAGCGGTCCGCGAAGCCCATCCCCGCGGGGACCCCGTGCAGCAGGGCGAGGGCCGTCGAGCAGTGCGCCACGTCCAGGTCGGCGGGCCCCCAGGAGGTCTCCACCCAGTCCACGACGCCGCTGATCCGAAGGTCCTCGTCCGCGCCGGTGAAGAGGACGTTCCCCGGATGGAAGTCCCGGTGCAGGAAGCGGCCCCGGTACTCCGGGGGATCCTGGCGGATGACGTCGACCGCCCGCCGCCAGAGCTCGGGCCGCCGGGTGTCCGCGGGCGGGCTCACCCCTTCGGGAGAGGCCCAGGCCTGATACGTACGGGGCCGCTGGGCTGCGGCCACCGGCAGCTGATGGATGCGCACCAGTTGGCGGGCCAGCAGTTCGGCGCGCGCGGTGGCGTTCCGTTCGTCCAGGCGCACGGTTCCCGGCAGCAGGGACATCAGGAGCGAGGGGTGGTCGCAGTACTGCGCCGTCGCGTCCACCGCCACCAGCGTGGCCGCGGGCACGCCCGTGTCGCCGAGCAGGCGCAGGATCGCCGCTTCACGCGTCAGCAGGCCTTCCGCGTGCCGGACGTAGAAGGGCGTGACGAAGGACCGCAGGACGAGCGAGCGCCGTCCGTCCGGGCCGCCGAGGTCCAGCCGCCGCATCTGCGAGGTCCAGCCTCCGCGCAGCCGTACCACCTGCTCGATGCGTTCCGTCGCGGGCAACCCCTTCTCCACTCAGGAGCGCGTGGCACCCCAGTCCTCACCGACTAACTCCGCAACCATGCCCACGGTCCTCTCGCCTTCGTTCATGGAGGCAGGCTATCCGTCCGAGTGAACCATCGGCCTCGCCTTCCCGGGCGGGCGAGCGACCCACGGAACGTACGAATCACGGCGCCGCGCCCGTCATGCGGATGACCAGTTGACGGCGGGGGCGCCACCGGCAACCGTGACCGGCATGGGTAACGAACACCGGCTGCTCACTCTCGCCGTCTGCCTGGTCCTGGCCGGCGGACTGATCGCAGCGGTCCTGGGGGCGTCGCGGGCGGCCGGTCCGCACGCCGGGGCGGCGGACGGGCGGCCGGTCGCGTCCGACTACGTGGACATAGGCGACGTCCCGCGCCTCCCTGCAGCCGCTCCCGCCGCCGGGTCCGAAGGATCGGCCGGATCGATGGTGGTGGATTGCGGCCGCAACGAGCAGGGCCACTACAACGAGGACAATCTCGTGGTCTCGCCCGGCCTGCTGGGCGGCGCCCATCACACGCACGCCTACGTGGGCAACCTCTCCACCAACGCGCTGTCGACGGAGGCCTCGCTGGAGGCGGCCGCCACGAGCTGTGCGGGCGGCGACCGGTCCACGTACTACTGGCCGGTCCTGCGCCGCCCCGACCGCCCGGGCACGCGCCCGCACGAGGATTCGGCGGGGCACGGGAACGTCGGCGAGATCGTGCCGGAGACCTCGGTCCTGGTGGAGTTCCGCGGCAACCCCGTGAGCAAGGTGGTGCCGATGCCGCGCTTCCTGCGCGCGATGACCGGTGACGCCGTCGCGTACACGGCGGACACCGAGGCCGACGTCCGGGCCCGCTGGGGATGTTCGGGCTCCCCGGACCGGGCCACCACCCGATACCCGCGCTGTCCCGCGGGCGAGCGCGTCACCCGCACCCTGGTCTTCCCGAGCTGCTGGAACGGCCTCGACACCGTCGGCGTCACGCACCGCTCGCACTTGCTCTTCACCGCTGCGAACGGCGTCTGCCCGAAGGACACCTTCCCGGTGCCCGAACTGCGCGTCTCCCTCGCCTACGAGATCCCGCCGGGGCTGAACGTGGCCCTCGACTCCTTCCCCGAGCAGCGGCACAGCCCGAAGACCGATCACGCGATGTTCGTGAACGCGATGACCGACCGGCAGATGGCCGCGGTCGTGGACTGCCTCAACAAGGGCCGCGCCTGCCGGACCTGAGTGACGCAGGTCACGTGAACCGAATCCGCCCCGGTGGCGTGTTCCGACCGCACCACATATGCGAGGAAGACGGAGAGGGTGAGATGGCCGGACCACTGTGGCCCCGCACTCGGCGGGGCTCGACCGATGAGGCACTGATCAAGTCGGTGTACGAGGAGCACGGCCACGCCCTGCTCGCGTACGCCACCCGGCTGACCGGAGATCGGGCCGCCGCCGAGGACGTCGTACAGGAAACGCTGATCCGCGCCTGGCGCCACTCCGAGGTGCTGGTCAACGGAAAGGGCTCGGTGCGCGGCTGGCTGCTCACCGTGGCCCGCAACATCATCACCGACCGCTACCGGGCCAAGGCCGCCCGGCCGCCGGAGGTTTCGGGAGCCTCGTCCGCTCCCCCGGTGGAGGCGGACCACGCCGATTCCGTGGTGGACAGCATGACGGTCCTGGGGGCCCTCGATCAGCTGTCGCCGGAACACCGCGACGTCCTGAAGGAGTTGTACTACCGACAGCTCAGCGTCGCGGAGGCGGCCGACAGCCTCGGCATCCCGGCGGGTACGGTCAAATCTCGTTCGCACTACGCCCTCAAGGCGCTGCGCGACGTCTTCAAGAGCGACGGATTCAGGGACATCGGTTCCAGAGAAGGAAAGCGATCGGGCAGGCCGCCCCAGCAGCCCGCCGGACTGCGTGAGGTGGTGGCATGAACCGGCAGAGGCACGAGGAGGAACTGCTCGGCCCCTACGTACTCGGCGTCCTGGACCCCGAGGAGATCCGCCGGGTCGAGGAACACACGAGCGGATGCGGGCAGTGCCGGGAGGAGGTGGCCGCGTTGCGCGAGATGGAGGCGGCTCTGGGCGAGGTGCCCGACGAGGCGTTCCTCGACGGACCGCCGCACGGCGGTGACCTGCTGCTCCAGCGCACCCTGCGGCAGATGCGCGGGGAGCGGGCCGGTGATTCGCGGCGGCGCGCGGGCCTCGCGGGACTGGCGGTCGCCGCTTCGCTGGCCGCCGTGTTCTGGGCCGGTACCCAGCTGGGTACGGGCGATTTGGACACCGAGGCGCTGCCCGTGCCGCCGTCCCCGACGGCCACGGCCAACCCTTCCCCACCGCCTGCCGGGACCAAGGTGCTCTCCGCGACCGACAAGGCCACGGGTGCGCGGATGACCGTACAGATGACGCCCGCCACCAAGTGGGTGCGGGTGCACGCAGCGGTCACGGGCGTACCGCCGGGCGAGCGGTGCCGGCTGGTCGTGGTCTCCAAGAACGGCACGCGCACCACGGCCGCCGGCTGGGTCACGGGCAGCCAGGAGAACGGCGAGGCCAAGGGCGCGGCGCTGGACGGTTCGGCGGCCGTGGACCCGGCGGACGTCAAGGCGATCCTGGTGGAGAACGAGTCGGGCCGGACGTTCGTGTCCGTTCCGGTCTGACCGTTCCGGTCTGACCGGAACGGTCAGACCGGAACGTGACGGAGCCCGGGAGCATATCCAGCTCCCGGGCTCCTGTGTGCCACCCAATTGCGCACACCGGCACGTTTAAGAGTCGCGGATCATTCTTAGATCGACGTGTTCTACCTTTGAACTACCGCGCCACGAGGAGAGGCGCAGAGGGGACTTGAACCCCTATCCATCGATGATCGTCCACGCTCGGTCGATCCGGTGTTCGGCGGCGAATACTGAGACTGGAGCGATAATCTGAGATTGAAGGGCCGCCTCTACCAGCTTGGGCCACCCCGGCTCGCAATGCCGGGGGAGGGATTCGAACCCCCAACTGACACCCTCGTTCAGCTTCAACATCAGTTTCAGCTTGCGCTCTCGCGCACCTCCCGCAGACATACGGGAGGGGTTCTGTGGGCTACCTGAACAGGTAGCCGAACACCGCGTCGCCGACCCGCTGGTCGGTGACCTCGGCGCTGTTGGCCTCCTCGCGGGCGAACTTGACGGCCTGCTGGAGCTTCTCCACGCGGTCGATCAGCTCGTTGACCCGCCGGGCGGGCAGCGCACCGGAGAACTTCACGGTCGTCCAGTACCCGACCGGCACGTCCTCGTAGTACACCTCGACCTGGGCCGGGTGCTTCTCGGTGGCCTCGGCCTTCACGTGGTTGCGCGGCACCTTCTTGGTGCGAATGGTGCGCACCGCGTCCGTCTTCCAAGAGTCCGTGGACGGGTCCAGGTTCCAGGATTCGGAGGCGTCCAGTACCGGCAGCTTCCGCACGAAGGTGTGCATGTCGGTGAGCTGCTTCTCCAGGAAGAGCAGGTACGGCACGGGCACTTGAGCCAGCAGGACCGTCCCGTCCACGACGACGTCGGCGGCCGCGGTGCGGTTGGCCCAGTCCTTGGTCGCCGTTACGTCGAACAGCCGCGTCAGGGTTCCCGCCGTCGCCCGCAGCACGTCCTCGGCCTTGACCTGCACCCGGGTGGACTCGGGCGGCAGCTGCTCGCCCTCCTCGTCCTTGGGCTGGTAGGTCCGGGAGATTCCGGCCAGCAGGGCGGGCTTCTGGACGTCGTGGTGAGCCTGGGTGAGCTCCTGGAGGGACTTGGACTTGACGCCCTTTTCCACTGCGATGATCTGATTCAGCTTCGGCACGTGATCAACCTAGCAGTCGATTGTCCGATCATTCACCGGGATTTCCGGCACGCCCGCCCGGTCCAGCAACCGGCGCATGTCCTCGGGCGGCAGCGCGGGGTTGGCGGCCGCGGCGGCCTCGGTGTCCGGATCGGCGAGCAGTTCGCGGATCCGGGCCACCGGGAGCCGGGGGTGCCGGGCGGCAGCTTTACGCGTATCGGGGTCCCGGCTGAGACGGTCGAGGAGTTCCGGTTCCAGACCGGGATCGCGCAGGGCCAGCCGCCGGCGTTCCGGATCGGGCGAGGCGCCGAAGCGGGCGGCGAGCCCGGCGGCGGGGAAGCCCGGCCGGGCGACGAGCATGAGTACGGCGCGGTGGGTGCCGTTCAGATAGAGGTCGAGGAGCAGCTCGGGGGGCGGTTCCGGGTGGAACTCGGCGAGCAGCAGGCGTACGGCGAAGTCCTCGTCCCCCGCGAGCAGTTCGACGGCATCGGCCGGCAGGCCGGGACAGACCGCGGCGCTGCGGCGCAGCCAGGTGTGCGCGGACCGGGCGCACCGGCGCAGGAACTCGGCGTCCTCGCGCCGCCCCCACACCCAGTCGAGCGTGCCCAGCCGGGCCTCGGGGTCCACGGTGTAGTCGATGGCGGCGCGCTCGGCCTCACTGAGCTCGGGGCGTGCGGAGACCGCCAGCCGGACCCACGGGTCGGGGTCGTCGGCGAGGCGCGCCACCAGGTCGGGCGCAAGGCTCGGGTTACCGGCGATCGCCGGGAGCCGTTCCCCCTCGACGACCACGCGTTCGGCGAGCTCCCGGCTGAGCCGGCCGTTCCGCAGGACGTCCGTCGCCCGCCAGTCGTCGCCCAGTTCCCCGACCAGCCAAGTAGTCCGTTCCTCGTCCTCGTGGCAGACCTGTTCGGCGGCCTCCCGCCGCACTTCGTGGTCGTCGTCGTGGAGGAGACGCTGCCGTGCGGCGTCCGGGAGCTCCCGCCAGGCACCTCGACAGGCAGCCCGACGGAACATCGGATCCACGTGGTCCGCAAGCCCCGCCAGGACGCGGGCGGGCGTCCCGCCCCACTCGACCAGTTCCCGGCGCACCAGGTCCCTGGGATGGTTCAGCAGCCGCTCGTAGGCCCAGTCGGGCAGGGGGGCCACCTGCTGCCGGTAGGTCAGGGGGCCGACCGCGAGCGCGAGGTGGACCCCCGGGCTCGGGTCTTCGACCAGCCGGGCGCGCTGTTCGGGTGCGGCGTTGCCGTTCTCGGCGAAGGCGATCCGTACGTGGCGGTCCGGGTGGACCAGAACGGCCTCGACCACCTCCTGCGGCAGCACGGCGCGCCGCGCAACCGCCCGTCGCACCCACTCGTCTTCGTGGCCGAGCAGGCGCACCAGCACATCCGCCGGTGCGGCCGTGTTCGCTACGAGCCCGTGCAGCAGCCCGGTCCACCGATCGCCCATGCCCTGTCCCTCCCCCTTGCCGAAGCGGGAGCGTAACAAGGAAGCCCACAGCCGGACCGATCATCACATTGCGGTCCATGACATCCTGTGACGTCATGACTCGCCGGACGTATCGGCGGACGTCCGGGGAATATGGGGAAGGTCCATGAGGCTCTGCTTCCTGGTGGAGGAGCACTACCGCCACGACGGCATGCCGAACGAGGTGATCCGGCAGCTGACCGCGTGGGGGCACCGGGTGGACGTCGTACGGCCCGGCGGCTCGCTCCTGCGCATGACCGAGGTGGTGGACGCGGGTGCCCACGACGCGTGGGTCCTCAAGACGGTCTCGGGCGGCCCGGGTCTGACGCTGCTCGAGGCGGCCGCCGCGGCCGGTACGACCACCGTCAACGACGCCCGGTCGATCCGGGGCGTACGGGACAAAGCGCTGGCCGCCGCCCTCGGGCGCGGCCGGGGGCTCCCGCTGCCGCCGACGTACGCCGTGGCCCGCCCCGAGTTGCTCAGGGAGGTCCCGGCCGCGGAGTACCCGCTCGTCGTCAAGCCCGCCGACGGCAGCTCCGGGCGGGCCGTGCACCTGGTGTCCTCGCCGGAGCGGCTGGAGTCGCTGCTGCCCGTGCTCGCGGGCGAGGGCCTGCTCATCGCCCAGCCGTACGTGCCCAACTCGGGCACGGACATCAAGGTGTACGCGGTCGGCGGGGAGCTGTTCGCGACCGAGCGGTGCTCGCCTCTGCACCCGGACCCCTCCGTGCGGGAGCGCCGCGTACCGCTGTCGGCCGAGGTGGCGGCGATCGCCGCACAGGTGGGGGCGGTCTACGGGCTGGACCTGTACGGCGTGGACGTGCTGCTGGGCCCGGACGGGCCGGTGGTCGTCGACGTGAACGACTTCCCGAGCTTCCGTCAGGTGCCGGACGCGGCCGCGCGGGTGGCCCGGGCGGTGCTGGAACTGGCGCGGGCGGGCGGCTGCGCGCAGCAGCCGGCGCCCGTGGCGCTGCCGTACCCGCTGCCCCTGTCGATCCCGGCGCAGATCTCGGCCGTGGGGGGCGACGGCGCGTGAAGATCGGCCTGATCACCCCGGAACCCGGGCATCCGCTGCTGGCGGACACCACGGCCCTGCTGGCCCCGGAACACGAGGTCGAAGCCCTCGATCCGGCCGCCCTCGAGGACGTGCCGCTGCCGCTCGCCGAGGTGTACCTGCTGAAGTCGCGGACGCCGCACGCGCTGGGTCTCGCGCGCGACCTGGAACGGCGGGGAGCGGCCGTGGTGAACTCCGCCTCGGCCACCGCGCTGTGCCAGGACCGTACGGCGATGGCCGAGCTCGCCCTGCGGGCCGGGCTCCCGTTCGCCGCGACCCTTACGCACGACTCCCTCGGGGCGTGGGCGGCCGGGGCCCGACCGGACGCCCCCGTGGTGGTCAAGAGCCGGTACAGCCGCCGGGGCGACCTGGTGGCCCGCGTCGACGACGCGGCACGCCTGCGGGAGTTGGCGCGGGAGTGGCCGCACGAGCCGGTCGTGGTGCAGGAGTACGCGCCCAACAGCGGCTGGGACCACAAGCTGTGGGCCATCGGGGACCAGGTCTTCTCGGCTCTGCGCCGGTCCGAGCTCTCCCCCGGCGGCCGTGGCCCCACCCGTCCCCTGCCCCTGGCGGAACTGCCCTCCGGCTGGGCCGATCTGGTGCGCGAGGTGGGCGCGGTGTTCGCGCTGGACGTCTACGGCGTGGACGTCATCGACACCGGCGGCGGAACACCACTGATCGTGGACATCAACGCCTTCCCCGGCATCCGCGGCCAGGCCGGAGCCCCGGAGGCCCTCGCGGCGCTGGCCCTGCGCCGGGCCGCGGGGCGCCACCGGGGGAGACGTTCGGATCTCGCCTGACCCGCACGGAAGACTGCCGGCCGCGTGCCACGCGTCTTCTCTACTGCCCGCAGCGGAAGTCGTAGTAGCCCTTGCCTGCGACGAGGACCGAGGTGAAGGAGACGGGCAGGCCCTGCCCGTCGCGCGGTACTTCCTGGGAGGTCTGGCGGGTGAAACCCAGCGAGACGCCCGGCACGAAGACGTTCCCCGGGTCCTCGTCGTCCACGGTCCACCCGCGCTCGCGCAGCTCCGCGAGGACGGTGTCGGCCGGGGTGGTGAAGACGTCGTGCCCGTCCAGCAGGACCCGCGTGGTGCACTGCCGACCCTCTCCGGGCCGCCACAGTTCCACGGCCGTCACACGGTCGACCGCATCGAAGAAGACCGTGTAGCCGACCCCGTCGAAGTCGCCCATCAGCCGACGCGCCCTCCGCGAGGTGGGGCCGACCACCCGCGGCTTGCCCCAGGGCCGGACCGCGGCCACGGCCTTCCCGTACGGACTTCCGAGGCGTACGGGCCCGGCGGCGGTCGGCGGTGCCAGGAGCAGATCCATGTCGTTTCTCCGATTGCCTACTTGAGCGCTTCGCAGCCCGTGGTCCGCTCCCGTTCTCCGGCGTCTGCCG
Source organism: Streptomyces sp. NPDC091682 (assembly GCF_044756625.1). Classification (NCBI taxonomy): domain Bacteria; kingdom Bacillati; phylum Actinomycetota; class Actinomycetes; order Kitasatosporales; family Streptomycetaceae; genus Streptomyces; species Streptomyces sp. NPDC091682. The sequence goes on from NZ_JBIVTH010000001.1 coordinate 512,147, forward strand.
GCCGCCGGGATCCGCGTTCGGCCCCTCACGGGCGCACCATCAGGATCGAGCGAGCTTACAGACCTTGAAGGTCGCCCCTCCAGCCCTGCTGGTGATCCGAAGGAACCGGCCCTGGTCCTGCCGGGCAGGTCCGGACGGGGGAATGCGCGGGGTCGGACGGCCGTGGCCCGGTGTCGTGACGCGGAGGGGCGGCGGACGCCGTGAGGATCGGCGCATGGGCGTCGTCCTGCCGGTCCTCTTCGCGCTGTTCGCGGCCTTCAGCAATGCGCTCGCCACGGTGCTCCAGCGGCGCGCCGCGCTCACCGTGCCGCAGAGCGACGGCTTCCGCCCCGGCCTGGTCCTCGATCTGCTGCGGCGTCCGTTGTGGATCGGCGGCATCCTGGCCGTGATCGCGGCCGGGGCGGGGCAGGCCCTCGCCCTGGCCACGGGTGCACTGGCCCTCGTACAGCCGCTGTTCGTACTGGAGCTGCCGCTCGCGCTGCTGATCGCCTCGCTGATGACGCGGCAGCGGCTCCCGCGGGCGCTGTGGCTGGCCGTGGCGGGGGTGGTGGCGGGGCTCGGGGTCGCGCTCGTGGCCGCCTCGCCCATGGGCAACCGGACCGACGTGCCGCCCGAGCGCTGGGTGGTGGCCCTGGCGGCGTGCGCGGTCGTCGTGGCCGCCCTGGCCGTGGCCGGACTGCGCCTGCCGCCCGGCCGGGCCAGGGCCGGCTGTCTCGGTGCGGCCACCGCCGTCTGCTACGCGCTCACCGCCGCACTGATGAAGTCCGCGGTGCACGTCCTCGACGACGACGGTTTCGTCGCCTTCCTGACGACCTGGGAGACGTACGCCTTCGGGGCGACCGGCATCTGTGCCCTGCTCCTGCTGGAACACGCCATGCAGGGCGGCCCGCTGGTCGCGTCGCAGCCCGCGCTGACCCTCGGCGACGCGAGCATCAGCATCGCGCTGGGGGTGGTGCTGTACGAGGAGCACCTGCGGTCGGGCTGGTGGCTGCTCCCCCAGCTGCTGGGCATCACCCTGATCTGTGCGGGCGTACTGGCGCTGGCCCGGGCAGGGGAGGGCGCGCCGTGAGCGGGCGGGAGCTGGTCCGGGCTCCGCGGGCGTCCCTGATGCGGGGTCAGGGTCGCTTCAGGGTCGGCGTAGGGGCGATCCCCGTCGAACACGGACGGGCCGGCGGACATACTCGCCGGGACATGATCATTACCTTCCGAGTGGAGTTACCCCCCATGCGCCGTTTCCCGGCCCTGTCCCTGACCACCGCCGCCCTGGTGCTCGGAGTCGTCGCCCCCGCGCAGGCCGCCACCGCCGGGCCCCCCGCGCCCCTGGACCGTGCCGCCCTGCGCGAGGCGATCGCCGTGCGCCCGGGCGACGGTGCCGCCGGGGTGGTGGCCGAGGTGCACAAGAACGGGCAGACCTGGCGGGGTGCGTCCGGGGACATCGTCACCGGTCGGCGCGTCAGCCCCGACGCCCACTTCCGGATCGGCAGCATATCCAAGCCCATGGAAGCGGTGATCCTGCTCCAGCTGTCGGCCGAGGGCCGCGTCGACCTGGACCGGAGCGTCCAGCACTACCTGCCCGGGCTGCTGCCGGAGGACCGGTTCGAGGAGCCGATCAGCGTACGGCAGTTGCTCAACCACACCAGCGGCCTGCCCCAGGACTTCGAGGGCGCCCCGCCCACCTCGCCGGACGAGGACATCGATCGGCGCCTCGACTACGTCACCTTCGACGAGGTGATCCGGCAGACGCTCCGCCCGGAAGGCAGGCCGGCACCCGGCCCGCGCTTCCACCCCGGTACGCGGCAGGAGTACAACTCCTTCGGCTACCGCGTCGCGGGCAAGCTCATCGAGGAGATCACCGGGCACTCCTACCAGTACGAGGTGACGGCCCGCATCCTGAAGCCGCTGAAGATGCGGGAGACCCGGGCCGTCGCGCCGGGCCGCAGCACGCCCGTGCCACGGCCCTACCTGCCCGGCTACCAGCCGAAGGGCAACGGCGAGCTGGTCGACGTCAACGTGCAGGGCGGGCTGCCCGCCAGCATGACGTCCACCACGGGTGACCTGGACCGCTTCATCTCCGGCCTGTTCGACGGCCGACTGCTGCGCCCGGCCCAGGCCGCGGAGCTGTTCACGGTGCCGAAGGGCATCGACGGCAAGCCGCTGCCGTACGCCAACGACGCGAACTGCAACACCGGTCGCGGCAGGGGTACGGCCTGCTTCAGCGTCGGACTGATGTCCGTACCGCTGCCCGACGGCTCGGTCCTGTGGGGCAAGACGGGGTCCGACCCGGGGTACAGGAGCGGTGTCTTCGCCTCCCGTGACCTCGACCGGCGCGCGGTCTACTCGGTGGGTACCTCGTCCTCCCTCAACAGCTTCCCGGCGGTGGCCCAGCGCCTGGCCCTGACCGCCTTCGGCAGCTGACGGGCCGTACCGGCTACCCCGGCAGCGGGGCCCGCGCGTACGCGCCCGACAGCAGGTGGCCCGCCCCCGGTGCCACCGCGTCCAGGTCCAGGGACCGGAGCAGTTGGTGGGCCGTGCAGACGGCCGCGGACACCACCGGCTTGCCCAGGAGCTGCTCGGCCTCCTCGATGGCGCCGAGCGAGGGCATCTGCACGCACGCCGAGAGCACGACCGCGTCGGCATCGGCGTACTCCAGCGCCCGGGCGAGACCCGGCAGCCGGGCCGGGTCGTGGGCGGCGACGTCCAGGTTGTCGGGGATTTCGAGGGCCCGATGGTCCAGGACCTCGATGCCCTCGTGCGTCAGGTAGTCCACGACGGTCCGCGTGAGCGGGCGCATGTAGGGGGCCAACAGCACGATCTTCTCGGCGCCGATGGTGTGCAGCCCGTGGACGAGGGCTCCGGCACTGGTGACGACCGGGGCGGGCGCGCCGTTCTCGGCGGTCCGGGCGTGCAGGCGCTGCTCCGAGGTGCGGTGGTAGCCGAGGCCCATGCTCATGATGGCCACCAGGCAGGCGTAGCCCAGGACGTCGACCCGGGCGTCGGAGAGTTCCACGGCGCAGCGGTCGGAGTCGGCGTCCATGGCCCTCAGCTGTTCCGGGGTCACGTGGGTCATGCGCATCCGGCTGGAATGGAAGGTGAAGCGCTCGTCGGGCACGACGGCCTGGCGGGCCCGGAGGACGGCCGGGACCTCCGCCTCCATGGTGACGTTGGAACTCGGCACGATCTGGCCGATGCGGTAGGTGCGGGGTGACACGGGTGCTCCTTCTTGCCCGGGCGGGTCAGCGGGCGTCGACGACGGGGTTGGTCAGGGTTCCGATGCCTTCGACCGTGGCCTCGACGATGTCACCGGGGCACAAGAACTCGGGCGGGACCATGCCCGCGCCGACGCCGGACGGTGAGCCCGTCGCGATGACGTCGCCGGGCTCCAGGGTCATGCCGGAGCTGATGTCGGCGATGAGGCGGGCGATGGGGAAGAGCATGTGCCGGGTGTTCGACTTCTGCTTGGTGACGCCGTTGACGCGCAGCGAGAGGTCGAGGGCCATCGGGTCGGGGATCGCGTCGCGGGTGACGACCACCGGGCCGAAGGGGGCGTAGGAGTCCTGGCCCTTGGAGAAGAACCACTGGCCGGAGCGGCGCTGGTCGCGGGCGCTGATGTCGTTGACGATGCTGAAGCCGAAGACGTGCTCGTACGCGTCCTCCTCGCTCACCCGGAAGGCGGGGCGGCCGATGACGACGGCGAGTTCGCACTCCCAGTCCAGCTGGGTGGTCAGGTCGGCGTTGTGCAGGATCGGCTGTCCGGGGCCGGTGACGGCGGTGGCGGGCTTGCCGAAGAGGACGGGGCGCGGCGGCAGGTCCTTGTCGGTGTCGAGGCTGCGGCTGGACTCCTCGACGTGCTCGATGTAGTTGAGTCCGACGCCGATGATCTTGCCGGGGCGCAGGGGGGCCCGCAGGGACACGGCGTCGATCCGGTGGACGGCCTCGACGGGCCAGGCCTCGGGGCCCGCGGCCAAAAGTCCGCGTGCGGTCTCCTGGGCGGCCGCGCCGGCCCGGATGAATGACATCAGGTCCGGCGGCAGCTGCACGTCGGCCCGCCGGGCCAAAGTGGTGAGGTCCACGACGAGGTCGTCGACCTGCGCGCCGAGACGCACGACAGCATCGTCGAGGGTGTAGCTGACCAACTGCATGGGTGCTCCTTGCGTGATGAGGGGGAGGGTGCGCGGGGGTGGGTCGGCGGCGGCACTCGCCGGTGCTCCGCCGTGCCGGGGCCGGTGTCGGGGCCGGCGGCGTCCGGCACGGCGGAGCGGTTCAGGTGGTGGGCTGGTGGCCGCCGTTGTCGGCGTAGGCCTCTTCCCGGTGGAAGCCGAGCGAGCGCATGACGGGGAAGTCGTTGAAGGAGAAGAGGCAGGCGTCCTCGGCCGGGTCGAGGTTGTGGTGCTCGTGCCAGGCCCAGGACGGGACGCAGAAGATGTCGCCCTGCTTCCACTCGAAGCGCTGTCCGGCGATCACCGAGACTCCGGAGCCCTTCGCCCGGATCCTTCGGGCTGATGGACCAGCTCGCGGCGCTGCGCTGGACCCGGGAGAACATCGGCGCGTTCGGCGGAGATCCGGGTCGCACGGTATCCGGTCGCGAAGTACGGTTCGCCGTACCTGGCGCTGTCCGCGGTCATGACGGACTCGACCTTCGCGTGCCACACCGCGTGGACGGCGCAGCTGTTCGCAGCCCAAGTGCCGACGTACGTCTACGAGTTCGACGACCCGGCCTCTCCGACGCTCGCGGGCGCACAGGTGCCGGGCCTGGACGAGTCGAACGCGCACAGTGCGGAGCTGGCCTATCTGTACGACTTCACGATGGGCGAGCGCCCGCTGACGCCGGTGCAGGTCGCGCTCGGGAACCGGATGAAGCGCTACTGGGCGGCGTTCGCCCGCTTCGGCGCGCCCGTGGTGGCGGGCCAGGCCCCGTGGCCGGCGGCCGGTCCCGGAGCAGCCACGGTGCTCACCCTCGGCCCGGTCGCGACGCGGCCGAGCACCTCCTTCGCAGCGGAGCACGGTTGCACGTTCTGGCGGACCCGGCCTCCCCGGCCGCTCTGACACCGCGATCCGGGATCCCCCACGAGGAGTTCCACCGCGAGACGGGCCTCCCGGTTGGACCCGCCCGCACCCCGGAATCCGTACGGGCGGTCTCCGGCGATCCGTCCGGGGCCGGACCGTGCCGGACGGTCCCGGAGGCGAGCAGCACCGTCCGATCAGGAGCGACCGGCCTGGCGTAGAAGGCGCCGTTCCCTCACCGGTGCCCGGGCGCGAGCGCCGGGTCCACCAGGGGATGGGCGGGTGGGGCCCCACTGGCGACGGCCCACCCGGCCCTTCAGCGAAGCAGCTCGCACGAGGGCCGTTCCGGGGAACGTTCCCGGAACGGACGCGGCCCCGTGCGGCCCGAGTCAGGGGGTGGTGAGCGTCGGGTTGTTGACGACCTTCGCGCAGATGGCGTAGACCTCCAGCGTGCCCGGGTTGGTGGTGTCGGTGTTCGTCGCGAACGCCCACCACCGCTCACCGGCGATCGGCGCGCTCGCGCTCAGGGCGTACCGCTCCGCGTGAGAGTTCCCGGCGGTCACGATGGCCCCGCCGCCCGTACGGGTCTCACCGGCCCGAGGCGCCCGGGGGACGGCCGCCGGATCCCGTCAGGCGGACGGGAGCCGGGGGCGTCGCTGCGCCCACGGCCGGACCTCCTCCAGTTGCGCCGCGACCCGCAGGACGGTCACCTCGTCGTCCCGGCGGCCCACCAGTTGCACGGCGAGCGGCAAACCGTCCTCGCCGAGGCCCGCCGGGACGGAGGCGGCCGGGTGCCCCGTGACGTTCCACAGCGCGGTGTAGGCGACCATCGGGCGCGAGCGCGCCAGCGCCGTCAGCAGCCCGGCGCCGTCCAGCGCACCCACCGGGCGCGGGCGCTCGGCGACGACCGGTGTCAGCAGCAGGTCCATGGTCGTGAACATGCGGTCGGCGCGTTCCGCCAGCCGCTCCCCCGCCCGGATCCCGCGCTCCACGGCGGATCCCGGCACCAGCCGGGCGAGCGCCAGGGTCCGTCGGGTGCGCCGTTCCAGCAGGTCGGGGCGCTCGACGGCATCGGCCTCCGCCCGCACTCCACCGCAGAACTGCGCGGCGAACGGCGCGGTCGCGTCGGGATAGCGGGGGTCGACCTCCCTTACGTCGTGGCCCAGTTCGCGCAGCGCCCGTACGGACTCCAGGACGGCCCCGACGTGTTCCGGATGCGGACGCACCCCGGGCACGGCCGGCTTGACCGAGTAGCCGATGCGCAGCCGGCCCGGCGGGCTCTCCAGGGCCGCCACCCAGCTGGTGGTCGAGGGGCCGGCGCTCCAGCGGTCGGCGGGGGTGGTGCCGGCGAGCACGTCGTAGAGCAGCGCGGCATCGCCCACGCTGCGGGTCAGCGGCCCGACGGTGCCGAGGGCGTACCAGAGGTGCGGGTTCGGGGCGGTGGAGACCCGGCCGCGCTGGGGCTTGAGGCCGAACAGACCGCAACAGGCGGCCGGGATGCGGATGGATCCGCCGCCGTCGCCGCCGAGGGCCGCCCCGACCAGTCCGGCCGCGACGGCGGCGGCGCTGCCGCCGCTGGAGCCGCCGGGGGTGCGGGTGGTGTCCCACGGGTTGCGGGTGTGACCGTGGGCGGCGGATTCGGTGAAGGGCCACTGGCCGAACTCGGGCATCGTCGTCTTGCCGATGACGACGGCGCCGGCGGCGCGCAGGCGGCGTACGGCTTCGGAATCGGCGGTGACGGGGGTCCGGTTGGCGGATCCGCCGAAGGTGGTGACCTGACCCGCGACGTCCAGTTCGTCCTTGACCGCGACCGGGACGCCGTGGAGCGGACCGGTCGGCTCTGCCGCGTCACGGGCATCGGCCTCGGCGAGGGCCTGCTCGGCGAGGACGATGCGGAAGGCCCCGAGCACGGGATCGGTCCGGGCCGTGCGGCGCAGCGCGGCCTCGACGAGGGCGCGCGAGGTGGTCTTGCCGGTGCGCACCAGCTCGGCCTGGCGCGCGACCCCCTGGAACATCAACTCCGCGTCGTCCCGGTCCTGTTCCCGCCGCCGTACGCCGTCCTCGTCCATGGACACCACCCTTTCCCCTTACCTCTCGGTAACTCCGGTGCAAGGCTGGTGTCCCACGGCTCGCGCGTCAACCCCGGCCGGGGTGGCGGCGGCGGCCGCGGACGCGGAGCACCGCGAGGGACGTGGCCGTCAGGACCGCCACGGCGGCCGCCAGCGTCAGGAGCCAGACCGGGACGCCGCCCACCGTGAGGAGCTCGTCGTGGTAGATCGCCCTGCGGTACGGGGTGTCCTCGGCGGTGGCGCGCAGTTCGTGGTCGGCGTCGATCCGCCCGGGCTCCGGGAACCGCTGGTCGATGGCGGTGAGGAAGACGGACTCGGCGCCCGCCAGTTCGGCGAGCGGGCCGGTCCCGGGGCGGATGGTCCCGGCGAAGGTCACCTCGGGTGCGGAGCCGCCGATCGGAGAGGCCGGCTCCATGCGGTGGTCGGCGAGGACGTACAGGCCGAGGGACTGCGGTGTCCTGGCCATCCGGGAGAGCCGCATCGGATAGACCAGCCGGTCGCTGTCGAAGCGGATCCGCAGCGGGTCCAGGTCGCCGCGCAGCGGCTCGTCCCCCACGCGCGGGGCGAGCCGTACCGCCACGTACTCCCAGTGCTGGTCCACGTACGGCTTGACCTCGGTGGCGAGGCGGTCGGGGAGCTTGAACCCGTTGGCCTCCAGCCAGTTCTTCAGGGCGTCCGGGTCGGTGGCGGTGAGCCGTGCGACGTCGAAGTCACCGAGCTGCTCGCGTCCGACGACGCCGACCGGTGGCGCTGCGGCGCCGGCCGCTGGGGCGCCGGCCCCGTCCCGCATGCCGCCCGAGGAGAAGGGCCAGTCGTGTTCGCGCGGCCAGAAGTAGCCGCGGTTCTTGTGCTCGGGCAGGGTGAGTCGGCCCAGTTCGTCGAACATCTTGCCGTCGCCCAGCTCCACCGCGGCCCGGCTCGGTACCGGCATGATCCAGGCGGCCCGGTGGGCGTCCCCGCCGACGGTGAACCGCATGACGATCTGCTCCGTGCGCCCGTCCCAGCGCACCACGGAGGTCTCGCGGTCGACGCCGATCCGGGACTGGCCGTCGGGAATCATGGCCCCGCACCCGCACGCGTAGGCGGGGTTGACCAGTGCGCCCAGCTGGGTCACGAGCAGGGCGCACAGCAGTGCCACAATTCTTCGTTTCATCCTCACGGCGTCTGTGACGAAGGCCCCCGCGATCCGGTTCCGACCCCCCTCGCCGACCACTGCGACCTGGCCTCATACTGTGCCCCATGACGGGGAGCGAGAAGCGGCAGCAGGCTCTGCTGCGCCGGTCCGCGGTGCTGCGCAGCCCGCTGGTTCCGGATGCCGTGGCGGCGGAGATCGCGCGGCACGACTGGGAGTCCATCGAGTGCGGCTGCGGCCGCTCGGCGGGCCATCTGGTGGACGCGGTGCGGGACGCCGCCGAGGGACATCCTTCCGCGTTCCACGCGCTGGAGGGGCACGTCTTCTTCGCCGAGCACCTGAAACCGCCCGCCCCGGCGGTGTGCGGTGTCCTGATGGCCGCCTGGGCCGCGCACCCGCCCCGGCGGGCGAGCCGCGAGGCCCTGCTGTGGACCCTGCTGGCCCTGCTGTGCACGGTGGACGACGGCGGCACCCACGAGGCCGGACTGCACGGGCAGTGCGCCGCCTTCATCCGTACGGGTATCGACGGCTTCCGCCGTGAGATCGCCGCCGACCCCGGCTCCGGGAGCGCCGCCTACGCGGAAGGCATCCTGGACATCCTCGGCCTGCCGACCTGAGTCCGGGGGTCAGCCGGCCGCCGTCACGCAGCGCCGTAGCCGCGCCACGGTGACCTCCTCCAGGGACTCGGCGAAGGTCCGCGGCGGTGACGCCGGAACCGCCAGTAGGGACGGGACCACGAGGACCGCGCAGCCGGCCGCCTCGGCGGAGGCGGCGCCGTCCGGCGAGTCCTCCACGGCGACACAGGCCCGCGGTGCGAGGCCGAGGCGCCCGGCGGCCGCCCGGTAGGGGTCCGGGTGCGGCTTCGTGCGGGCGGTGTCGTCGGCCGACAGGGTGAAGGCGAAGGGGACATGGGCCAGGGAGCCCCCGACCACCGAGTCGACGACCACCCTCGGTGACGCGCTGACCAGGGCGAAGGGCACGCCCTCCGCCTCCAGCGCGGTCAGCAGCCGCTGCGCGCCGGGCCGCATCGGCGCCCCGGCCTGCACCCCGCGGAAGAATCTCTCGGTGAGCGCCGCCGCGACCTCGGCCGGGTCTCCGCCTCCCGAGACCCGTACGAGGTGGGCGGCGGTGTCCTCCACCGCCCGGCCGACGACTTCCGGTGCGTCCGTGTCGGTGAGCCGGTGGCCGAGGCCGTCGGCTATCTCCTCGGTGGTGCGCCACCACAGCACCTCGGTGTCCACGAGGGTGCCGTCCATGTCGAACAGGACCGCGGCGAGGGTGCTCACGAGGAGCCCGCCACGACGAGCACCGGCCGCTCGGCCAGTCCCACGGCGGCGCGCCTTCCCGGCACCAGGGCTCCCGCGTCCCGCGAGGGGAGGTCCGCCTTGACGCTCACCCCGCCCGGCAGTTCCAGCTGGAGCCGGGTGACGGAGCCGAAGAAGGAGGCGGAGACCACGGTGGCCGTGCCCTCCGCGTCGGCGGTGACGGTGACGTTCTCGGGCCGTACGAGGACCTGCACCTGCGGCGTCGCGGGGACCGGGCCGTCGACGGGCAGGCGCACTCCCGCCACCTCCACCAGGCCGGTGTCGCCGAGCCGTCCGGGCAGCCGGTTCATCGTGCCGACGAACTCGGCGACGAAGGGGGTGGCCGGGCGGTCGTACAGCTCGGCCGGGGCGGCGCACTGCTCCAGCTTCCCGGCGTTCAGGACGGCGACCCGGTCGGCCATCGACAGGGCTTCCTCCTGGTCGTGGGTGACGAAGACGGTGGTGATGCCGAGGGAGAGCTGCAGGCGCCGGATCTCCTCGCGCAGGTTCGCCCGTACCTTGGCGTCGAGCGCGGAGAGCGGCTCGTCGAGCAGGAGTACGCGCGGGCGCAGGGCGAGGGCGCGGGCGAGGGCGACGCGCTGCTGCTGCCCGCCGGACATCTGGTGCGGGTAGCGGTCGCCGTGGTCGGGCAGGCCCACCAGGTCGAGGAGTTCGGCGGCGCGTTCGCGGCGCTCGGCCGCGCCGACCCCCCGTACCCGCAGGCCGAAGGCGACGTTGTCGCGGGCGCTCAGGTTCGGGAAGAGGCTGTACGACTGGAAGACCATGCCGGCGTCGCGGCGGTTGGCCGGGACCCGGGTGATGTCCTGTCCGTCGACGAGGACCTCTCCGGAGTCCGGCTGTTCGAAACCGGCGACGACGCGCAGCGCGGTGGTCTTCCCGCAGCCGGACGGACCGAGCAGGGCGAGGAGTTCACCGGGTTCGACGGTGAGGTCGAGCCCGTCCAGGGCGACGGCGGACCCGAACGCCCGGCGCAGGCCGCGGAACTCGACGCGCGCGCCCGCGGGCCGGTCGGTTTCCGCCGGCTTCCTGGCCGCGGGAAGGGTGGTGGGCGTGGTGGACATGGACTCAGGACTCCTTGCGGGAGGTGGTGGCGGGTGCGGCCGCGGCCGTGGAAGGGGTGGTCCCGGCCCGGGAGAGGACGATCAGCAGCAGCCAGGTGATCAGGAGGCTGAGGATGGAGACGGCCACCGACATCCGGGCCTGCGCTCCGGAGATCGAGACGATCCACACCGCGAAGGGCTGGAACCCGAGGAGGGAGGCGATGGTGAACTCGCCGAGCACCAGGGCCAGGGTGAGGAAGGCGGCGCCGGCGAGGGAGGCCCGCAGGTTCGGCAGCAGCACGCGCAGGACGACGTACGGCCAGCTCGCGCCGCAGCTGCGGGCGGCCTCGACCAGGGTCGGTACGTCGACGGCGCGCAGGCCGGCGTCGAGCGAGCGGTAGACGAAGGGCAGCGCCAGGACCGTGTAGGCGAGGACCAGGACGACGGGGAACTCCTCGTTCTGGACGGCGATGAAGGTCTGGTAGAGCGGGGTCCGCGACAGGTGTTCGGGGCCCCAGCGCAGCACGGTGCTGATGCCGGTGACCAGCGCGATCGGCGGCACCACCAGCGGCAGCATGCACATCACCTCGACGACCGGGCGCAGCCGCGGGGAGCCGAGGCGTACGGCCACCAGCGCGGGTACGGCGAGCAGCAACGACACTGCGATGGTCGCGGCGGCGAGGCCGAGGGAGAGCAGCAGGCTCTCGGTGAAGCCGTCCGCGGAGAGCAGTTCGGTGTACGCCTCGAAGGTGATGCCGTGGCCGGGCACGTGCACGGTGAAGACGAACGAGGCGACGAGCGGGACGAGGAAGTAGGCGCCGGCGAGGGCGAGGACGGCTCCGCGCCAGATCCTGGGGCGGGGCCGACGGGACCGGCGGGCCGGGGTCCGCTCCGGGCCACCGGTCTCCGATGCTTCCGTGTCCCGGGCGCCGTCGGAGTACCGGGCGGTCGGGGTGGTCGGGGTCATCGCAGCCATCGGGCGCTCCGTCGCTGGAGGGGCAGGTAGACGGCCATGACCAGGCCGGCGATCAGGATCATGTCGAGGCCGAGGGCCAGCGCCACGTTCTCCTGGCCGGTGAGCACGTTCCCCGACAGCGCGTCCGCGATCTTGAGCGTGACCAGCGGTACGGAGCCTCCGACGAGGGCCGCGGCCGTGGCGTGGGCGGCGAAGGCGGTGCCGAAGAGCAGCACGAACCCGCCGAGCAGGGAGGGCGCGAGCACGGGCAGGCCGACGTGGCGCCAGAACTGCAGTGCGGTGGCTCCGCTGCTCTGCGCGGCCTCGCGCCATTGCGGGCGCAGCCCGTCCAACGCGGGGGCGATCACCAGCACCATCAAGGGGATCAGGAAGTACAGGTAGACCACGGTGAGGCCGGTGAAGGAGTACAGGTTCCAGCCGAGTTCGGTGAGGTCGGCGAGCTGGGTGACGACGCCGGAGATCCCGACGGTGGCGATGAAGGCGAACGCCAGCGGTACGCCGCCGAAGTTGGCGAGCACCCCGGAGGCGGTCAGCGCGGCGCTGCGCAGGCCCGCGGAGCGGGAGGTGACCACGGCCTGGGCGATCACCACGCCCAGGACGCCGCCGACGAGTGCGGTGAGGGCGGAGAGCTGGACGCTGCCGATGAGGGAGTCGAGGTAGGGGCCCTGGAGGGAGCGCGCGAGGTGCTCACCTGTCACCCGGGTGGCGCCGCCGGCCGGGTCGGTGCGGGTGACCGCGCCGTAGGCCATGGCGCCGAGCGGGATGCCGAAGCAGAGCCCGGTGAAGGTGAGCAGCGGGAGGGTCGCGAGCCAGGTGCGCGGGCCGCGCCGCCGGCGACGGGTGCCGCCGGCGACGCGGGGGTCGGTGGTGGAGGACATCAGGAGAGGGCCTTGTCCCACTTCTCGGCGAGGGTGGCCTTGGCCTTGTCGAGCTCCTCGGAGGCGGGGAACGTCGGGGTGCCCTGGACCTGCGGGAGCTTGGCGACGGCGGCCTGGTCGGCGGTGCCGTCCTGGGTCATGCCGGGGAGCAGGACCGGGCGGGCGTACCCCTTGAGCCAGAGGTTCTGGCCCTCGGCGCTGTAGAGGAACTCCAGCCACAGGCGGGCGGCCGCCGGGTTCGGGGCCTCCTTGTTGATGGCCTGCGAGTAGTACTGGGCGTAGACGCCGTCGGTGGGGACGGCGACCTTCCAGTCGACGCCCTTGCCCTTGAACTGGTCGGCGTAGCCGGCGTTCAGGTAGTCCCAGTCGATGGAGATGGGCGTCTCGCCCTTCTCGACGGTGGCCGGGGTGGACTCGACCGGGATGAAGTTCCCGTTCTTCTTCAGCTGCCCGAAGAAGTCGATGCCGGGCTGGATGTCGGTGAAGGAGCCCTTGTTGGCGAGGGCGGCCGCGTACACGCCGCCGAAGGCCGAACCGGACTTGGTGGGGTTGCCGTTGAGGGCGACCTTGCCCTTGTATTCGGGCTTGAGGAGGTCGGCGAAGGTCTGCGGGCAGGTGGGGATGCGGGCGGCGTCGCAGCCGATGGAGACGTAGCCGCCGTAGTCGTTGGTCCAGCGGCCCTCGGCGTCCTTCTGGGCGGCGGGGATCTTGTCCCAGCCGGTGACCTTGTACGGGGCGAAGAGGTTCTCGGCCGCGCCGCTGCGGGCGAAGGCGATGCCGAGGTCCAGGACGTCGGGGGCGCGCTTTTGGCCCTTGCGGGACTTGACGGCGGCGATCTCGTCGGAGCTGGAGGCGTCCGGGTTCTCGCTGTTCACCTTGATCTTGTACTTGGCCTCGAAGGCCTTGATGATCTCGCCGTAGTTCGCCCAGTCCGGCGGCAACGCGATCACGTTGAGCTCGCCCTCCTTCTGCGCGGCGGCGGCGAGGGCCTCCAAGGAGCCGAAGTCGGCGACCGAGGTCGCGGCGCCCGGCTGCACGCCGTTCTTGGCGCCGTCGGCGCCGCCGGACTTCTGGTCGGGTGCGGCACCACAAGCGCTGAGCGTGGTGAGTACGGCGGCGCTGAGCAGAACGGCCGCACCGCGACGGGCGGAGGAACTGAGCACGGTCTCTCCCGGAGACGAAGGTGGGTTCACTTGTCTGAACAAGTTGGCTCTAGTTCGCCCGGGCCCGCTGTACGGACGGTGAACGGCGCCTGTCGCCCGGAGCACGTCTCGAGGAAGAGAGAAGAATGACCGGAAGGAGCCGTGACAGAACCTGTTGGAATGATCATGGGAGACCGGTGCACGGCTATTCCGACACGGCACCGCCGGAACACGGCCAGCAGGGGGCGAAGGGCATGAGCACGAGCGCGGGCACGGCCAGGTATCTGGAGATCGCCGAGGCCCTGCGACGGCAGATCCTCTCGGGCGAGCTCTCCGTGGGGGCGCACCTGCCCTCGGAGAGCGACCTGGCGGCGCACTGGTCCGCATCGCGCGGGACGGTCCGCCAGGCGGTCGCCACCCTCGCGGCGGAGGGGCTGATCGGCTCCCGCCAGGGCGCGCGGCGCATCGTCCTGCGCCGGGAGCGCCGGCACAGCTTCGGCGAGCTGAACAGCTTCGCCCAGTGGGCCGAGGGACTCGGGCACCGGGCCGCCAGCCGCTTCCTGTCGCGCACCCGCAGGCCCGCCACGGCCGAGGAGGCGGACCGGCTCGCGCTGGCCCCCGGCACGGAGGTCCTGGCCGTACTGCGGCTGCGGCTGCTCGACGGGGAGCCCACCATGGTGGAGCGGACCGCCTACGCCGACTGGGTCGCGGCCGCCGTCGAGGCGCTGCCGGTGGACTGCCGTTCCGTCATGGACAGCCTGGCCGAGGGGTCGGGGGTCACCGCCCACTACGGCGAGCACCTCATCGACGCGCTTCCGGCCGGCAGCGAGGACGCCCGGCTGCTGGAGATCCGGCGCGGCAGCCCGCTCCTGCGCCAGCGGCACGTCTCGGCGACGGCGACCGGCCGCCCGATCGAGTGGTCCGACGACCGGTACCGGGCCGGCAGCGTGACCTTCAGTGTGAGCAACTCATCGGTAGCAACTCCCTTGGAGCGGCGGGTCGGAGACCAGTGACCGCGTCAGCCGGCGGCGCGCGGGGTCTCGGCGATCGCCCCCGGCAGCCAGTCGACGACGCGACCGAAGCCGAAGCCCAGGGCCGAGGCCCGGCCGTTGTCCATGGCGTAGGCGCGGTCGAAGGAGAAGGGCGAGGCTGCGACTCCCGATCCGACCACCCGGTACCGGGGCCGTCGCCCCACCTGCGCCGCGACCGCCTCGCAGAGGGCGAGCACGTCGGGCGCGCCGTGCGAGGCCGCGTTGACGGGCCCGGTAAAGGTCTGCGCGGTCGTCCAGTGCAGGAATTCGGCCATCTCGTGGTGATGGATGAACGAGGTGGCGTACGGGGCTTCGTGGACGTCGACGGGGGTTCCGGCCGCGATCCGCTCCACGTAGTGCGCGAGCCGGCCGGTGAACTCCGCCGGGCCCCCGCCGAGGACGTGCGCGGCGCGCACGCTGACGTACGGGAAGGTCGGGTCCCGTAGGAAGACGGCCTCGGCCTGCCGCTTCCCCTCGGCGTAGACGTACGCGGGCCAGGGCCCGGTGGCGCGGCCCGCAGCCCCTGCGAGCGGCAACCGCGCGGGGTCGAGCGTCGCCTCGGTGACCGGGACGGGGCCGGAGGCCCGGACGGGGACGGAGGTGGTGCCGGGCGCGGGGTCGGGGTCGGGAAGGCCGGCGGGAAGGCCGGCGGGAAGGCCGGCGGGGAGCGTGGCCGGGTCGTAGACCTCCATCGTCGAGGTCATGACGTAGCGCCCGGTCCGCCCGGCGAACACCCTTCGGGCGACGGCGGCCTGGAGCGGTGTGTAGCAGACCTGGTCCACGACCACGTCGAACTCGCGCGGGCCCAGAGCCGCCCGCAGTGCTTCCTCGTCGTCGCGGTCGGCGACAAGGCGGTCCACGCCGTGCGGTGGTGCGCCGGAGCCCCGGTTGAGGACGGTGACCTCGTCTCCCGCTTCGCGCGCCCGGGTGACCAGGGTCTTTCCGAAGTACCTACTGCCGCCGATGACAAGAATTCGCTTCATGCGTTCGACTGTGCCGCTGTATGGTCCCCCAGCGGAACCGACCAGCCGCTGAACGCATCGTAAGGAAAACTGATGATCGATGTGCACCGGCTGCGGGTCCTGCGGGCGGTGGCCGAGCACGGCAGCTTCAACCGGGCCGCCGGCGCCCTGCTGTTGACCCCTTCGGCCGTCTCGCAGCACATCGCGGCGCTGGAACGCACGATCGGCCACCCGGTGGCGGTGCGGAGCACGCGCGGGGTCACCCTCACCGAGCCCGGCCGGCTGCTGGTGGAGGCCGCCGAGTCGATCTCCGCCGAGCTGGACCAGGTCCGCCACGCCATCGACCGTCTCACGGCGGAGCGGCCTCGGCTCACCGTCGCCACCTTCACCAGCGGGGGCCGGCACCTGCTCCCCGCGGCGCTGCCCCGGTTCGTGGCGGCGCACCCGGAGGTGGAGCTGACGGTGCTGGAGAGCGAGCCGGAGGGCGCGGCGGCGATGGTGCGCACCGGGGACGCCGATCTCGCGCTGGCCTACCACTTCGACGGGCCGCCGCCCGTCCGCCCGGGTGAGCGCCCGGGGCTCGACTGGGTTCCGCTGATGGAGGATCCGCTGTGGATGGTGCTGCCGCCCGGCCACCGCCTCGCGGACCGGCCGTCGGTGGACCTCGCCGAACTGGGCGCCGACCGCTGGGTACTGGGCTGCCTGAGGACGGAGGCCTACCTGCGCCGGTACGCGGAGCTCGCCGGCTTCGACCTCCGGGTGGCGGCCTCCACCACCGACTACTTCTTCGCACAGACCCTGGTCGCGGCCGGGGTCGGGGTCTCCCTCATCCCGGACGTCTCGCTCACCAGGGCCGGGGAGTCGACCGCGGTCCGCGTCGACCCCCCGCGGCCGGCCCGACACATCGGGCTGGTCCTGCCCCGGCGCAGACGCCCGCACCCCCACACCAAGGCTTTGGCCACCGCCCTGACCGCTGCTGCCGCCGCCCCGACCCACACACCGACCGGAGAGCGCCCTTGAACCACCTCCTGTGCGGACTTGCCGCCAATCCGGCGCTGCCGCCGGAACTCGTCGACCGCCTGCTGACGCGCGCGCTGAAGGAGGCGGGCACCCAGCCCGATGCCCCCCGGGACTACGCCGACGAGTTGCTCTACGATCTGGCCGGGCGCACCGATCTGCGCCGCGACCAGGTGCTGGCGCTGGCCGCATACGCGAGGAGCACCGCCACGTACCTCGCGTACCACGGGACGCTCACCGCCGACGACGTGGATCCCCTGTGCTGGCCGTACGCGGCCGTCGCCCTGATCGACGAGGGCCGCGGGCACCCCGAGTGGCCCCTCCTCCTCGCGGCGCACCCGGACGCCGAGATCCGCTGGAAGCTGGCCTCCTGCCCGGGCCTGCCGCCCGATGCGGTGGACCTGCTCGCCGCCGACCCGGACGTGGAGATCGTGCAGGAACTGGCCCACTGGACGGACTCGCCCGTGACCGCCCGCCTCGCCCTCCACCCGGATCCCCAGGTCCGCCTCGCGGTATCGGCCAACCCATCCACCCCGCTCGAAGTCGTCCTCGCCCTGGCCGAGGACCCCGAACTCGCCCTGGGATGGGCGCTGCACGAGCGCCCCGATCTGCCGCAGGCGCTCTACGCCCGGCTCGTCGCCGAGGCGCATCCCGGTCTCCGTGCCACGTACGCGAGCAACCCCGGGATCGGCCAGGAGCTGATCCGCCTCCTGGCCGCCGATCCGGAGATCCAGGTACGGCGCGCCGTCGCGGAGCATCCGCACGTACCGCTCGACCTGCTGGTCGAGCTCGTCGTGGGCGACCGGGCGGCGTGGAACGTGCTGCCGCGGATCGCCGCCGCCACACCCGCCGAACTCGCCGAGCTGGCCGGCTCCCGCCACGGCCCCGTACGGATGCTCGTGGGGCAGCGGCGCGACCTGCCCCCGGAGCTGCGCGACGCGCTGGCGGTCGATCCGGACGCGTCCGTGGTCAGGGCCGTCGCGCGGCACCCCGGCCTGTCCGAGGAGCTGCTGCGCGCCATGATCGCGCGGCACGGCGAACAGGTCCTCGCCGCGGTGGCCGCCAACCCGGACGCGTCCGGTCCGCTGCTGGAGCACGTGACGCAGCACCGACCGGGTGTGCGCAAGGCGCTCAAGGAGGTCGCCAAGCACCCCAACGCGACCGGCCCGGCCCTGCTCCCCTGCCTGGCGCACCGAACGTCCCGGCCACTGGCCGCCGCCCACCCGGCGCTGCCGCCCGAGGCCATCACCGAGCTGCTCGCCGACGAGGACCACCGGGTGGCGAGCGAGGCGGCGGGCAACCCCTCGCTACCGCGCGCCGTGATGGTGGAGCTGATGCCCTGACGGCGGCTCGGTCCCGATGGGCCGGCCGGCGGACGTACGGCCCACTGCGCGGCGCCGCCAACCGTCGGGTGCCCGCACGGCGGCCCCGGAGGGCCTGTCACCCCGCGGGCGCCGGAGGGTGTCCCGGACGGGGAGCGGTGACCGAGCCGGGGGTCACCAGGCCCGTCTCGTAGGCGAGGACCACGGCCTGGGCCCGGTCGCGCAACGACGACTTCGCGAAGATGCGGGCCACATGGGTCTTCACCGTGGCCTCGCTCAGCGTCAACTCGCGGGCCAGCTCGGCGTTGGAGAGCCCGTGCCCCATCAGGGTCAGCACCTCGCGTTCGCGCGGGGTCAGCCCGGCCAGCTCCTGCCGGACGGCGTCCGCCGCGGCGGGGTCCGACGCGGCCGCGCCCGGGCCGCAGCGCTCCACGAGGCGGCGGGTGATCGACGGGGCGAGCAGCGCGTCACCCGTGCTGACCAGCCGGACGGCGGCGGCGAGGTGTTCGGGGGTGACGTCCTTGAGCAGGAAGCCGCTGGCCCCGGCCGCGAGGGCGGCGTACACGTACGCGTCGAGGTCGAAGGTGGTCAACATGATCACCCGGCAGTCCGGGGCTTCGGCGAGGATGCGCCGGGCGGCCTCCAGGCCGTCCATGTTCGGCATCCGGATGTCGAGCAGCACGACGTCGGGGCGCAGCCGGCGCACCGCGGCGACGGCCTCCACGCCGTCGGCGGCCACCCCGACCACGTCGATCCCGCGGGCGGTCAGGATCAGCCGGAAGCCGGTGCGGACCAGGTCCTGGTCGTCGGCGATCACCACCCGCGGCGCGGGCCCGTCGGGCACCTCGGGCACGTCCGGCACGGCGGGCCCGTCCGGGGTGGTCACGACCGCTCCAGCGGGAGCCGGGCGCGCACCCGGTAGCCGCCGCCGAGGCGGCGGCGGGCATCGAGGTCGCCGCCGTAGACGGCGACGCGCTCGCGCAGGCCGAGCAGCCCGCGACCGGCACCCTCGGCCTTCGGCCCGGTCCGGCCGCCGGCCGGTCCCGGCCCGGGCGCACGTCCCGTCAGCACGCTGGGGCCGCCGCCCAGCACTTCCACGCGCAGCGCGTGCTCCTGGTACCGCACGGTCACCTCGGTCCTGCCCCCGTCCCCGTGTTTGAGCGCGTTCGTGAGCGCCTCCTGGATGATCCGGTACGCCGTGACGTCGATCCCGGCCGGGATCGGGCGCGGCTCCCCGGATATCCGCACCTCCACCTGCAGCCCGGCGAAGGCGAACCGGTCGATCAGCGGGCTGAGCCGGGCGAGGCTCGGCTGCGGCGCCAACCGGGTGGCGCCCGGGGCCCCGTACGGTTCGTCCGCGCCGTCCTGGGCGGGGGCGAGCAGGCCCAGCAGGTGCCGCAGTTCGGTCATCGTGTCCCGCCCGGCCCGCTCCACGGCGCCCATCGCCGCCGCGGCCTCCTCGGGCAGGGTGGCGAGCACCTCGCGGGCGGCCCCGGCCTGGACCACCATCAGGCTCACGTTGTGGCTGACGACGTCGTGGAGCTCCGCCGCGATCCTGGCCCGTTCGGCGTCGACGGCGCTGCGGGCCGCGCCCTCGCGCTCCCGCTCCAGCAGCCAGCCTCGCTCCTCGAGCGCCACGCGGTGGCTGCGCCGCGCGCGCAGCAGGGCCACGCCGAGCGCACCGGCCGCCGCCGCGGACACGCAGGCCGCGACCGCGGCGATGACCGTCCCCACCTCGAACTCCCCCGCCCCGTAAGCCTCGACGCCATTGTGCCGGACGGCCGCCGTACATCCCCAGGATGACCTGCCCGTACGGTTACATCCGCAGGCCGACGCCGTGACCGCGGGCTCCGCCTTAGTTTCGGGTCATGACAAGTGATCATGACACCACGCGGCAGGTCGTCGTACGGCTGGACGGCGTGCACAAGGAGTACGGCGACGCGAAGGCCCTGGACGGACTGTCGCTGGAGATCCGCGCCGGGGACGCGGTGGCCGTGATGGGTCCGTCCGGCTGCGGCAAGTCCACGCTGCTCAACATGGTGGCAGGGCTCGACCGGCCGACCTCGGGCACCGTAGAGGTGCAGGGCCAGGACCTCGGCGGGCTGAACGAGACCGGGCTGGCGCTCTTCCGGCGCCGGCACATCGGCATGATCTTCCAGTTCTTCAACCTGATCGACGACCTGCCGGTCCTGGACAACGTGGCGCTGGCCGCCCAGTTGACGGGCGCCCCGGCCCGGCAGGCGCGCCGCCGGGCCCTGGAGCTCCTCGACGAGCTCGGTGTGGCCGACCGCCGCAACAACTATCCGGCGACGCTCAGCGGCGGTGAGCGCCAACGGGTCGCCGTGGCACGCGCCCTGATGAACCGTCCGGCCCTGCTGCTGGCGGACGAGCCGACCGGTGCCCTGGACAGCCGTTCGGGCGAGCAGGTGATGGACCTGCTGATCGACCTCAACCAGATCGGCCAGACCCTCCTGATCGTCACGCACGACCCGCAGTTGGCCACCCGCTGCGCGAGCCGCCTGGTCGAGGTCGCCGACGGCCGGGTCGCCCGGCAGAGCGCACTGGAGGCGACCGCGTGAGCGCCGTGTGGCGGGCCTCGCGCGCAGCCGTGCGGCGCCGCAGGCTCCAGACCTTCGTCATCGGGCTCGTCGTGCTCTGCTCGACCACCACCGTCCTCCTCGCACTGGGGCTGCTCGACGCCGCTTCCAGCCCCTTCGACAGGGCGTACGCCGCCCAGCGCGGCCCGCACACCGTGGCGACCTTCGACACGGCGAAGGCCTCTCCGGAGCAACTCGCGCGGACCGCCGACCGGCCCGGGGTGGAGGCCGCGGCCGGGCCGTTCGAGCAGACCGTCCTGGACGTCCCTGCGGGCTGGCTGTGGATGGCGGGCGGCTCCCTCACGGTGGTGGGTCGGGCCGACCCGGGGGGCCCGGTGGACCGGATCGAGCTCCTGGAGGGCCACTGGGCGACCGCGCCCGGCGAGATCGTCGTCGGCTGGAACTCGTACGGCTCCCCAGGACCTCGGCCGCTGGGAACCAGACTGGACGTCCCCGGATCCGCCCCGCTGACCGTCGTCGGGGTCGCGGCCGGCGTGAGCAGGTCGGCCGGCGCCTGGGTCTCGCCCGAGCAGATGACCGCACTGCGACCGTCCGCCGCGCAGATGCTGTACCGCTTCACGCGCTCCACCACGGACGCCGAGCTGTCCGCCGCGCTGGCCGGGGCGACCGCCGGACTGCCCGAAGGGTCACTGACCGGCACACAGACCCATCTCGCCCTCCAGCAGGCCTTCTCGGCCCTGGCCGGCGCCTACCTCCCCTTCATGACGCTGTTCGGTGTGCTCGGCCTCCTCGTGTCCGCCCTGATCGTCGGGAACGTCGTCAGCGGGGCGGTGGTGTCCGGGTACCGCCACATCGGGGTGCTCAAGGCCCTGGGCTTCACCCCGAACCAGGTCGTCACCGTGTACCTGGCAATGATGGCCGTGCCCGCGGTCGTCGGCGCCGTCCTCGGCACCCTGCTCGGCAACGCACTGGCCGTGCCCGTCCTCCGGGTCGCGTTCTCCGGCATCGAGATGGGCCGGGCCACCGTCGGCGACGTCGGTGCGTGGGTGTCCGTCGTCTGCCTGCTGGGGATGCCCGCCCTCGTGCTGCTCACCGCCCTGGTTCCCGCGCTGCGGGCGCACCGGCTGCCGGCGGCCCGTGCGATCAGTGCGGGCGGCGCCCCCCGGACCGGGCGGGGCCTGCGCGTGCAGCGCCTGCTCGGCGGCACCCGGCTGCCGCGTCCGGTCAGCCTGGGCCTCGGCCAGCCGTTCGCCCGGCCCGGACGCACCCTGATGACCATGGCGGCCATCGTCCTCGGGGTCACCACGGTGACCTTGGCGACCGGCCTGACCAGCACGATGCTCGCGTTCGGCGAGGCCGGCCGGGGCGGCGGCGCCCGGATCCACGTGGAGGCGGGCGGGCCGCTGAACGACCGGCCCGCTCCCGTACTCGGTGACGGCCCGACCGAGGAGCGGCTGCGGTCCCTGCCCGGCGCGACGGGGGTACGGGCCCGCGGGCTGGCCCAGGTGAGCCTGGTCGGGCAGATCCGGCCCGTCTACGCCAACTTCTACCGCGGGGACGACCCCGCGGCCGCGGGCCGGATCGCCAGGGGACGGGAGGCACGGGCGGCCGGCGAGATCACGGCCGGGCCCGCCTTCCTGACCCAGAACGGGCTGAAGGTCGGCGACCGGGTCACCCTGGCGATGAACGGCAGACAGGTGGCGGCGACCGTCGTCGGCGAGCTCGTGGAGGGCAACGCGCAGGCCCTGGACGCCACCTGGCAGACCTTCCTCCGGCTGTCGCCGGAGGCACGCGCCGTCGAGTACGAGGTGCGCCTCGCGGTCGGGGCCGACGTGCCGGCGTACGTGGAAGCGGCCGAGGCGGTCGATCCCGACCTGCGCGTATCGGTGCTGGACGGCCGGAACGCCGCCACCGTCACCGTCGTCGCCTTCTCGTCGGTGTTCACCGTCCTGCTGAGCACCGTGGCGGCGCTCGGCGTCTTCAACACGGTCCTCCTGAGCATCCGGGAGCGCCGCCGGGACCTCGGCATGCTCAAGTCGATCGGGATGACCCCGCGGCAGGTCGTGGCGATGACCGTGACCTCGGTGGCGGGCGTGGGCGCGGTCGGCGGGCTGCTCGGTGTCCCGCTCGGATTGATCGCGCACCGGCTGGTCGTGGACCACGTCGGGGTGGTCAGCTTCCCGGAGTCGATGAAGGACGTCTGGGACGCCCCGCTCGTGGCCGGCCTGCTGCTGGCGGGGGTCGCGATCGCCGTCCTCGGCGCGCTGGTGCCGGCCCGGTCGGCGGCCCGGATGACGATCGCGTCGGCCCTGCACACCGAATAGGGCCGTGCTCCGGGGCGGTCTATCCGTTCGCGTCCCCGGTGACCGCGCGGGTAGTTTCCGAAGCCGTGCGAACACGTCCGATCGACACCCTGTCCCCGACGTCTCCCCCAGGGGTGTCCTGATGCCCCGTCCTCGTGCCAAGGCCCGACGTCTCGTGGTGGGCGGGGACGCGTACACGTGGTCGGTGCGGCACGCCCACCACCGGCCGGCCACCGGCCCGGCCGAGGACTGCCGCGAGACCGTCACCGTCCACCTGGCCGGGGCCCCGGGGTGCCTGCGCGTCGTCTTCCGGAAGAGGGAGACCGGGAGGTTCTCCCCGAGCGGCTATCTGGGGCAGTCCGGAGAGGTCGCCCAGATCGACGGGGGGAGCCTGAACCTGTACGAGCCCGGAACCGCCCTGGCCCTGATGGCAGCGGCCCGGGCCCAGGGGTGGCAGCCCGGCGGCGCCTCGAAGGAGTTCGACGGCTGGACCCTCTTCGACGCCGCGGTCGCGGCACGGCCGCCGGGCTGAGGAGGCGGTGGCCGGCGCCGCCGGACCGAACTTCCCGTGAACTCCCGCTGAAGCCCCGCCCCGTCCCGCTCCGTCCCGCCCGGCCCGAGGGAATTCGTCACTTCCCCGGGCCGGGGGTCGTTAGGGCCTGGGGGTTGACTCGGGGGCGAAGGGATGACGGAATGCGGCAGTTTCCTCTGGAGATGCACCACATGGCACCCGGCCGGGTGGTCGAGTGGCGGCTCAGGTCCACGGCGGCGGAGGCCGCCGACACGGGTGATCCGGTGGGCAGGAAGGCGTCCTTCAACCAGGACAAGCACTTCACCGTCGCCGAGGAGAGCAGGGCCGCCGACGACCCGGTCGCGTCGTGGGTCGCGGTGACCTTCGAAGTGACCGGGCGGCTGGACGAGCAGGCCCTGGCGCAGTCCCTGCTCTCCTTCGTGCAGCGGCACGAGGTCCTGCGGTGTGCGTTCCGCCGGTTGGCGGGCGAAGTGGCCTGCGAGCCGTTCGACCCGGCCGGACTGACCCTCGAACCCCGGCAGATGGGCGCGTTCGAGACCTCCGACCTGCTGCGGGACTTCCTCGTCGAGCGGTTCAAGCGGAGCATCGACACCCTCTCCTGGCCGCTGTTCATCATGGGTGCGGTGGAACGCGAGGACTCCGCGACGGTCTACCTCGCCTTCGACCACATCGTCTGCGACGGCATGTCGATGCCGATCGTGGCCCGCGAGGTGTCCATGGGCTACGAGGCCCTGTGCCGCGGCGAAGACGTCGAACTGCCGCCCGCCCCCAGCTACCTCGACTTCGCCGAGGAGCAGCGCCGCCGCTACCTGTCCATCGACGACCGTGACGAACGCCTGGACTACTGGAAGGCGTTCATGGGGGAAGCCGGCGAGTTCTTCCCGCGCTTCCCGCTCGACCTCGGGGTCGAGCCGGGCCGGATGTACCCGATCGTCAACGAGTCCTCCACCCTCCTGGACGCCGCCGAGGCCGAGGTGTTCGAGAAGACGTGCCTGGCGGCCGGCGGCAAGCCGTTCATGGGGGTGCTCGCCTCGGTCGCCGTCTGCCTGCGCGAGGCCGGCGGCCCGGGCGTCTACCGCGGCTTCATGCCGGTCAGCGAGCGCGGCCGGGACACCTGGGCGCATTCGGTGGGCTGGTTCGTCAACACCCTGCCCATCGAGTTCGACGCCTCGCCCGGCCGGGACTTCACCCAGGTCATGGCCTCCGTCCGGGCCGGCTTCAGCGAGATGATGAGCCATCTCGACGTGCCGTTCGTCCGGGCGTGGCAGCTGCTGGCGCCCGAGGAGTTCGCCGCCCGCTCCTGGCCGTACCCGGTGAACTTCTTCTCGTACATCGACATGCGCAAGTGCCCCGGGGCCGAGCGCCACGACGAGTGGCGGCCCACCACACACGTGTGGTCGGCGCGGGCCAACGGGGCCTGTTCGTGGTTCCAACGGGACACGGAGGGGATGCACATGAACTCGATCTACGTCGACACCCCGGCGGCCCGCCGGACCATGGGCGACTTCCAGGAAGGACTGCGCTTGACCGTGCAGGAGATCGCCCGGTCCGGCGGGTTCCGTCGGCCCATCGCGCTGACCACCCCGCGGCGGCCCCTGGGAACCCCGCTGGACGTCGCAGCGGTCGCCCGCCGCGGCTGAGCCTCGGCCGCCTCAGGCCGGTCGGGCCGCCGCACGCCCACCGGCCGGCGAGGTGCGCCGCAGCAGGGCGATCCCGACGGCGAAGGCCCAGTAGACGAGCAGGGCGGCCGTCAGTGCCGTGTTGCCCCAGCCCACGGCGCTGTAGAAGCGGGCGGCGTCCGTCCCGAAGAACAGGGAGGGGACGAAGGCGAGGTTGACCGCGGCGACGGCGTGGGCCGTGTACCCGGTCCAGCGCGGCAGGACCCCGGCGCGCAGGATCGCGTACCCGGCGGCGGCGAGGAGCACCGCCGTCAACAGCCGGGCTGCCGAGCCGTGCAGCAGCATGTTGGCGTGGGCCAGCGGGCCGTCCACGGTCGGGTCGAGTCGCCCGCCGGGGTTCTCCAGGACGATGCCCGCCTCGACGGACGCGGCGACCAGGGTGACGGTCACGTAGGCCAGTCCGGCGCCGAAGACCACGCTGGCCGGCCAGGCGAAGGCGGGGCCCGCGCTGCGGATGACGTGACGCAGGCCCGCGAGGAAGACGAGCAGGGCCGCGCAGGTCAGGAGGTTGAGGAGGATCCGGGCCAGGACGTTGCCGGCGGGCGGCGGTCCGGAGTGGACGAAGTACAGCGGTACGGCGACGGCGGCGAGTGCGCCCGCCGCGATGCCGCAGATGCCCGTGAGGCGTAAGACGTGGTTCTCGTTCATCGGTTTCCCTTTTCGTCGGTTGTGGAGGGGGCCTTCTCGATGCCGTCGAGCAGGCGGGCGATGCCGCAGGCCACGATCGGGGCGACCGCGCCGTCCTCTTCCTCGTCCAGACCCGGCTCGCCCGCGAGCGCGCAGAGCGTGGGGAAGTTACCCGGGTCGAGGCGCTCGGCGAGGACCCGTCCGTACGAGGCGGCGCCGGCCGGGTCGAGTTCGGTGGCGATCCGGGCCAGGTCGCGCACGGCGCCGGAGACGAAGGTCGCGAGCGGGATCAGCTCGCCGCGGGCGGCGCCGGAGCGGGCGAGCGGACTCAGCAGTGCCTCGAACCAAGCGAGTTCGTTCGGTCCGACCGGGGCGCTGACCGTCGGGACCCGCACCATCCACGGATGGCTGCAGTACCTCGACCAGAGCGCGTCGACCCAGGCCTCCACCTCGGCGCGCCAGCCCGCCCCGGTCGCCGCGGGCGGGCGGCCGCAGGCGGCGTCGACCATGGCCGCGAGCAGGTGCTCGCGACCCGGCACGTGCCGGTAGAGGGCCATGGCCGTACAGCCCAGCTCGGTGGCCACGCGCTGCATCGACAGTGCGTCCAGCCCGTCGGTGTCGACGACGGCCACGGCCGCGTCGACGATCCGGCGGGGGGTGAGGCGCGGTCGGCCCTCGATGGTCCGCTCGGCGTCGACCCGCCACAACAGGTCGGCGACGGCGGCGAGATCGGGCGGGGCGGCGGATCCGCCCGGCCCCCGGGGCTCACGGGGCATCGGGCCCCTCCTTTCCGACTGCTCGCCGCGCGAGCGGTGCCGCATCGCGCCCCAGCAGATGTTTACGTGTTACACAAAGTATAGGACGTAAACATCCTCGGCAAGGGTGTCGCACGACTGGCCCCTCCTCGGACGGCCGCGCCGCTCAGAGGCGGGCCGCGCGGGTCAGGAGCAGGGTGCGTTCCTGTGCGTTGCGGGTGAGGGAGGCCGCCCGCTCGAACTCCGCGCGGGCCTCCTCGGTCCGACCCAGCCGCTCCAGCAGGTCTCCGCGTACGCTCGGCAGCAAGTGGTAGGCGCGCAGGGCCGGTTCCCGGGCCAGGCCGTCGACCAGCGGCAGGGCCGCCGCCGGCCCCTCGGCCATCGAGACGGCCACCGCCCGGTTGAGCTCCACGACCGGGGACGGGACCAGTTGGACGAGCCGCCCGTACAGGGTGGCGATACTCGACCAGTCCGTGTCCTCGTAACGGACCGCCGCCGCGTGGCAGCCGGCGATCGCGGCCTGGACGGAGTACGGTCCGCTGCCCGCCCGGCCCAGCGCCCGGGCGCCCCGGTGGATGAGCAGGCGGTTCCACCGGGCCCGGTTCTGGTCGGCGAGCAGCACCGGTTCCCCGGCGGGGCCGGTGCGGGTGGCGATCCGGGAGGCCTGGAACTCCAGCAGCGCGGCCAGCCCGTGCGCCTCGGGCTCCTCGGGCATCAGGGCGGCCAGTACCCGGGCCAGGCGCAGGGCGTCCTCGCACAGGGCGGGGCGGACGAGGTCGTCCCCGGCGGTGGCCGCGTACCCCTCGTTGAAGACGAGGTAGATGACCTCCAGGACCGAGGAGAGCCGTGCGTCGCGGTCGGCGCCGTACGGAACCTCGAAGGGCACCCCCGCCTTGGCCAGGGCCCGCTTCGCCCGGACGATGCGCTGGGCGACGGTGGCCTCGGAGGTGAGGAACGCGCGGGCGATCTCCTGGGTGGTCAGCCCTCCCACCAGGCGCAGGGTGAGCGCGATCCGGGACTCGGTGGCGAGGACGGAGTGGCAGGAGGTGAAGATCAGGCGCAACAGGTCGTCGTCGATGTCCTCGGGGTCCGCAGGCTCGGCGGGCGGTGGCACGTCCTGCAGGCTCCGGCCGACCTCCGCGAGCTTGCGCGCGTAGGTCTCCTTGCGGCGGACGAGGTCGATCGCGCGGTGCTTGGCGGTGGTCATGAGCCAGGCGCCCGGCCGGTCCGGAACCCCCGTCCGGGGCCACTGCTCCAGCGCCGCGACGAGGGCGTCCTGGGCGATCTCCTCGGCGATGCCGACGTCCCGCACGACGCGGGCGACACTGGCGATGATCCGCGCGGACTCGATCCTGAACACCGCTTCGACCGCCTGGGCCGCACTCACTGCCGTCACGGCCACCCATCAGAGCAGCCGTGACGGGGCAGGGCAAACGCGGCGCGGGCGCGCCGGGATCACATCTCCTGGATCTCCCGGACCTCGGCGCTCACCTTCCATTCCACCGGGTGGATCTCAAGGAACCGCCGGGTCCACTCGATGGCCTCGGCCTTGTCCTTGCACTGGGTGAGGGAGTAGCCGCCGACGACCTCCTTGGTCTCGGTGAAGGGTCCGTCGGTGTAGCTGATCTTCCCGCCGGACCAGCTGAGGCGGGTCCCCGCGGAGGTGGGGAGCAGCCCGGCGGTGTCGAGCATGACCCCGGCCTTGGTGATCTCCTCCAGCAGCGCGCCCATGCGCTGCTCGAACTCGGGCGGGAACTCATCGCTGGGCAGGTCCTGCTCGTCGATGCGGATCATCGTCAGGAAGCGCGGCATGGTGACTCCTCGGTCAGGAGGGCGGGGAACCTCCCCGCCTCTCACTCCTGCGTCGAACGGGAGACGCCCGGATCGACAGCCTCCGGGAAATTCTTCGAAGAATGTCCCGACACGGCCACCGCGGTCCCCCGTCCGGCCGCCGCACGGGGGCACGGGCGGCCGGACGGGATCGTGCGGCCGGACCGCACGGAGCTCACCCACGTCCGACTACCGGCGAGTAGGATCGCGGGCCCGGACACCCTCGAGAGGATCCCCCGATGCCACGCGCCTCCTCCCCCGTCCTACTGGCCGGTCTCCTGGCCACTGCGGCGGTCGCCCACGCGGCCGTACCCGGGAAGTTCGACGCGATCGTGCCCCGTTCACTGCCGGGCAGTCCGCGCGCGTGGACGTACGGCAGCGGGGTGGCCGAACTCGCCCTTGCCGCCGGCGTCGCCCATCCGCGCACCCGCCGGGTGGCCGCGCTGGCCACGGCGGCGTTCTTCGTCGGCGTGTTCCCGGCGCACGTGAAGATGGCCGCCGATGCGCGCCACGCTTCCCCCGCCGTCCGGGCCGCGACGTTGGTCCGGATGCCCCTGCAGGTGCCGCTGGTGCTCTGGGCCCGCAAGGTGAGCCGGGAGGCCTGAGGGCGCGGAACCGGCGGCCGGTCCGGCCGCCGGGGCGGGCCCCGCCGTCAGCGGCTGTCTCCCGTCCAGTCCCAGTGGCCCGGGTCCCCCGTACGGCGGCGGTAGTGGGCGCGGCCGCCCGCTCCGTAGCGCCCTATCTCCGTGGGGAGCCTGGCCTCTTCGGCCAGTTGGGGGCCGCTCCAGCCGGTGGTGTCCAGGAGGAGCCCGTCGAGCGGCCCGCCGACCAGCTCGCCGTAGGTGTGTCCGGGTCGCGGTCCGGGGTCGGGGTCCTCGTGGTCGGCGCCGTAGACCCGGCGTCGGAGCATCCTGTCGTCCATACCGCTCAGCTTCACAGCCACCACTGACAACGGCCCCGGCGGTCGCGGTCCGCCGGGGCGGCGATGATGGGGGCCGCCCTCCCGGTCCGGGGAGGCGTACGAGCGAGGAGCGACACGCATGGCACGTCGGGTGCACCAGCCACTGGAGGACCAGGAGTTCGACTTCATCCTCTCGATGACGACCGGGCCCGTGCTCGCGTACTTCTGCGGCTCCTGGCCCAAGGCCGTCGAGGCGTGCCGCGCGATGGACGCCGTCGTCGGGGAACTGACCGAGGAGTACGGGACGCGCTTCACCCCCGTCCGCACCGACATGACCCGCTGCCCCGGGCCGACCAGGCGTTACGGGGTGACGGGCGCGCCGACCGCCGTGCTCATCAAGGACGGTGAGGCGGTCGCGAGTCAGGCGGGGCCGATGACGCGCGAGGAGTTCCGGGCGTTCCTGGACGCCCACCTCTGAGCGCCGTCCGCCAGGCCGGCCAGCTCGTCGAAGAGGGCCCGCCGCCCCGGTGCGTCCGTGTCCGGGCCGGCCGCCCGCGCCGGTTCCGCGACCCGGGACCGGTTGTCGGCCGAGTCGCGGAAGAGAGCGGCCGCCCTCCGGCCGTCCCGCAAGGTCGAGGAAGTCCGCGTAGAGCGGGCGGGTGGCGCCGGGGGCGGTCCGTTCCTCCTCCGGGCACGCGTAAAATTTCCTGTACAGTTGTCCAGGAAATACCGGCCCGCACCACCGCCCGCACCACCGCCCGTACGTCGACCCCGAGAAGTGGAGGCGGCCATGCACACGGTCGCATCGGTCCTGATCGGCCTCGTGGCCGCGCTGCACGCGTACTTCATGGTCCTGGAGATGTTCCTGTGGCAGCGGCCCCCCGGCCGCGCACTGTCCGGCTTCGACGCGGACACCGCCCGCCTCACGGCTCCGCTCGCCGCCAACCAGGGCCTCTACAACGGCTTCCTCGCCGCCGGACTGGTCTGGTCGCTCGTGATCGACTCGCTCGCCACCCAGATCTTCTTCCTCATCTGCGTGGTCGTCGCCGGGATCTACGGGGCCGCGACCGCCAACCGCCGGATCCTCGTGGCCCAGGCCCTGCCCGGCGCCCTCGCCCTCGGCGCCGCGCTGCTGGCCGCGTGAGCCCGCAGGACCGGCGCGCCGAGGACCCGCGCACGGCCCGGACGAAGGGGCGGCTGCGGACGAGCCTGCTGGCCGAATGCGCGGTCCGGCCGCTCGCCGAGGTCAGCGTCTCGGCGGTGGTGCGCCGGGCCGGCATCGGCCGCGCCACCTTCTACCTGCACTACGAGGACCTCACCGCGCTCGCCGTGGACGCCTGTGCGGACGTGGTGCACGCGGCGGTCGACGCCCTGCACGCCTGGCAGACCGGCCCGCCGCCGCTCCCCCCGACCCGGCCGCCCGCCGCGCTGGCCGCGTTCCTGACGGAGGTGGCCGACCGGGCACCGCTCTACCGGACCCTGCTCCTCCCGGGCGGCGACGGCCCGCTCGGCCGACGCCTCCACCGGGAGCTGCGCGCCCGGGCCCGGGCGGAACGGGCGGCGGTGGGCGCCCCCCACCCCGAGCTGGTCGCGTCGGCGGTCGCAGCCGCGTTCACCGGCGTACTCGCGGACTGGCTGCACGAGGACATCCGGGCGGATCCCGAAGCCCTGGCGGACCACCTTTGGCAGCTGCTCCTGGCCCTCCACCGCGCGATCGGGCCCGACGGCGGGCCGAACGCGACCCGGACCCGGTAGCGGGACCGCCCGGAACGTGCGAAGCCCCGCCGGGCGGACCGGCGGGGCTTGGCGCCACGGGCCGGGCCCGTGAAGCGGACTACCTGAGGGGAACCACCTTCTCAGCCTGCGGACCCTTGGGGCCCTGCGAGACGGAGTACTCGACGCGCGCGTTCTCCTCCAGCGACTTGAACCCGGTGGTCTCGATCGCGGAGAAGTGCACGAACACATCGGGGCCGCCGTCGTCCTGCTGGATGAAGCCGAACCCCTTCTCCGAGTTGAACCACTTCACGATGCCTGTTGCCATCTGGCTGATCCTTCACAACGTTCCACTGCGGGCCGCACGCGCGGCCGTCTCGATCCTGCCCAACCGTCCCCCGGAGCACACGCTGAACGCGGCCAACCGGGGCGCGGCGTGCATTCGAACTTACGGCCGACTTGTCCGTGAAAAGAGGGAGGGGCCCCGCGCAGAGCGCTTCGAGGGGCGCTCGGGCCGGGCCGCCGCGGCCATACCCGGGCGCCGGTCACGCGTTGCCGTCCCCAGCGGGCAGCGACGCGGTGGATCGGGGCCGAGCGGCCGCCGCAAGGGCCCTCCGCGGCCCGCCGGCGCGGCAGCCGAGGCAGTCGGCGTGCCCCGCGTGCGCGCCGGCGTCCCGGGTGCGCCAGTCCCAGTCGGCCTCCGGCCGGGGGCCGCTCGGCTTGCCCCACCCGGCGAGGTGCAGCAGCCAGGTGACGATCCCGGCCGCGGCGACGACGCCGAGGCCGATCCAGATCCCGGGGATCCAGGACGCGCACAGGGCGCCGCCCGCTCCCGCGAAGCCCAGCAGGGCCAGGCCGGTCCCGGTCCAGCCGGCCACCGTGTGGCCGAGGTCTACGTGGCCGTGCGCGCTCATGGTTCTCCCTGGTCGGACCGGCAGCAGTCAGCAGTACGCTCGGAAGCGGGAAGCTTATTTCGCGAGGTAAGCATCTCACTTGCTAAGTAACTTAGATACTAAGGAGAAATTGGGTGCAGGGCAAGACCCGCCCCCCGGCCACGGCCGGCGAGGCGATTGCGCGCATGGACCAGTACGTCGCCCTGGGCATCGTCGGCCAGCAGGAGGTGGCGCAGTTGCTCGGGCTCAACGTCACCGATCTGACCTGCCTGGGGCACATCCTGGGCGCCGGGGACGCCCCGCTCGCCGCCGGTGACCTGGCCGGACTGCTGGACCTCACCACCGGAGCCGTCACGGGTGTGCTCAACCGCCTCGAACGCGCCGGATACGCGCGGCGCGTCCCCGACCCGGCCGACCGGCGCCGGGTCCGGGTCGTGGCCGACCCCACGGCCGCCGCGCGGGTCGTCGCCGTGTACCAGCCGATGTACGACCGGCTGGCCACCCTCTTCGCCGACTACACCCCCGACGAGGTCGCCGTGATCGCCGACTGGTTCGGCCGCGCGGCGGTCGAGATCCGCGCGCACTGTGCGCAGGTGCGGTCCGGGGAACTGACCGGGGAACCGACCGCCGGGGAGGCTTAGCCCCCGCTGGTACCATGGGCGGTTGACCATCTCCTTCTTTCTCCCCCTCCTTCTCTCTGCTTCGAAAGGTCCTGCATGAGGAACCCGTCAGCTCATGGGCGCTTCGGTGTGAAGGGCGGTGCCAAGGCCGGTGCCCGGACCCCCGCCAAGGCCCCCCGGACCCTCGGCCCGCAGGGTGAGTTCACGATGCACGCGCCGAAGGAGCCGGCGCTGGCGCCGGTGGAGTCCTTCGCCGAGCTCGACCTGCCCCATGAGCTGGTGGAGACCATGGCCTCGCTGGCCGTGACGGAGCCGTTCCCGATCCAGGCCGCGACCCTCCCGAACGCGCTGGCCGGTCGGGACGTCCTCGGTCGCGGCCGGACCGGCTCGGGCAAGACCCTCGCCTTCGGCCTGGCTCTGCTGGCCCGTACGGCGGGCCAGCAGGCGGACCCGAAGCGCCCGCTGGCGCTGGTCCTCGTACCGACGCGTGAGCTGGCACAGCAGGTGACCGAGGCGCTGGAGCCGTACGCCGCGGCCCTGAAGCTGCGGATGGCCACCGTGGTCGGCGGGCTGTCCATCGGCCGCCAGGTGAGCTCCCTGCGCACCGGGGCCGAGGTCGTCGTGGCCACCCCCGGCCGGCTCAGCGACCTGGTGGGGCGGCGGGACGTACACCTGGAGCGCGTGAAGATCACCGTGCTCGACGAGGCCGACCAGATGTGCGACATGGGCTTCATGCCGCAGGTCACCGAGATCCTGGACCAGGTGCACCACGCGGGACAGCGGATGCTGTTCTCGGCGACCCTGGACCGCAACGTCGACCAGCTCGTCCGGAAGTACCTGAAGGACCCGGTCTCGCACTCCGTCGACCCGCAGGCGGGGGCGGTGTCCACGATGGACCACCACGTGCTGCACATCCACGCGGCCGACAAGGTCTCGGCGGCGACCGAGATCGCGGCCCGGGACAACCGGGTGCTGATGTTCCTCGACACCAAGCACGGGGTCGACCAGTTCGTGAAGCACCTGCGGGCGATGGGCGTGCGGGCGGAGGGCCTGCACAGCGGCAAGTCGCAGCCGCAGCGCACCCGGACCCTGGCCCAGTTCAAGAGCGGGGCCGTCACCGTCCTCGTCGCGACGAACGTCGCCGCGCGCGGCATCCACATCGACGACCTCGACCTCGTCGTCAACGTCGACCCGCCCGCCGACCACAAGGACTACCTGCACCGGGGTGGCCGCACTGCGCGGGCCGGCGAGAGCGGCCGGGTCGTCACCCTCGTCACCCCGAACCAGCGCCGGGACATGGTCCGCCTGCTCTCCGACGCCCGGATCCGTCCGACGATCACGCAGGTGCGCTCCGGCGAGGCGGCACTGACCCGCATCACCGGCGCCAAGGCCCCCTCCGGGGTCCCGCTGGCGGGCTCCGCACCCACCGACGCCAAGGGCAAGCCCTCGGGCTCTGACCTGGCCTTCCGCGGCATGGGCACCCGCCCGGGCCGTGGCAAGGAGTCCCGCAAGACGATCGAGGCCCGCCAGCAGGCCGAGGCCCGCCGCGCGGCCCGGGTACGCCGGGGCGTCTGACACGCGTGCGCAGCACCACGCCCCCGTACCGGACCCGGTACGGGGGCGTGGTGTCAGGCCGTTCGGCGTCAGCGCCTGCGACGGCGGTTGCGAGCCACGATCGCGCGGGTGACCACGGGCGGGAGCAGGTCCTTGGCCAGCTTCCGCCAGCGGACGCCCGGCCTGCGCACGGCGGCGGGGGCGGGGACCGGCGCAGGTGCGGCCGGCGGCGCGGGGTGCAGCGGCTGCGGGGGCACCGGCACGACCACGCCCTGGTCCGTGGTGCGCACCAGCGGGCGGCCTTCGATCATGTCCACGTCGTACCGGAGGTCGGTGCGCCCCTTCAGCCACGCGAGCAGCGCCGCCTGGTGGGGCTCCGGGTCGCCCCAGGTCGCGTAGAGCTTCATGTTCGAAACGCAGATCGGGCGCAGTTCGCCCGTAACCACCGCGGTCCACACGGAGGCCGCGACGCCGGGGGTGTGCTCGGAGCGGTAGTCGTCGAAGACGACCACGGCGTCCGGGGCCGCGACGAGACGCGAGGACGCGATGTCCGTGACGACGTGCTCGTAGAGGTGCGAGGCATCGATGTGCACGAATCGGCAGCTCGCGGGCTTGACCTGGTCGGCGACGACCGAGGTGGGGGCCTGGATCAGCGTCGGCAGCGCCTCGTGGAAGGCCAGGTAGTTCGTCTCGAAGCCGCGCCGCGTGAGCGTGGGGTAGGACTCGCGGTTCTCGGCGACGTTGAAGTCGTCCGTCGCGGGCGAGTCGAAGAGGTCGCAGACGGTGAATTCCTCACCGGGCTGGAGGTACCCGCCGAGAAAGATCGCGCTCTTCCCCATGAAGGCACCGAGCTCCAGCAGGTCGCCCGGCTGCCCCTCGCCGCTGTTCTGACGCGTCAGGAACCAGTCGAAGAGCACCTGGTCGTGCGCTGAGAACCAGCCTCTGACCTCGTCGTACGTGGTGGGGACGAGCGGGGCTGGCTCACCGTCGGGGGTCGTGACGGAAACTTGTGGAACGTGCGACACGGAGAGTCATCCTCCAGCGAAGTGGCATCGGTCTTCACGCTGATACCCGGCCGGGTAACGGCACCCTAAGCCCTGAATCGACGCGTGACGAGATGTGAGCAAGATCTTCCGGTTATTCCTATCCGGCGGCCCCTGGCGCTCCGCGGGTGATGACCTTGAGCGGAACGCCCGACCCGCTGGCACGACGGCCCCGGCTTCGGCGCGCTCGCCCGGCGGGACGCCGAGGGTCTCCAGGTGGCGGCTGCGGTGCCGGTGCTCGGGTGGTGCGGCGCGGCCGGCGTGACGCGGCCGGCGTGACGCGGCCGGAAATGGAACCCTTCACGGGTCGAGCGGCAACTCCACCGGTTCTTCCGGTGGCTGGAAACCGGAGCGCCGGTAGAGCGGGCTGCTGCGATCCGACGGCCAGACGATCGGGGTGTCGAACTCGGCGCTGCGCGCGTGCAGTTCGAGTGCTTCGAGGAGCACCGCACCGATTCCCCCGTTCCGTTGGCGCGGCGTGACCCGACCTCGGGTGGTGGCAGTGGTGTGCGTCGTCGCAGCAGGCCCGCGGCCCTCCTCGGTCAGCCGCGCCGCCCCGGCCCCGTCGATGTCGAGGTACCCGTCGAGCAGCAGCTCGGCGGCGGCCGCGGTGAACGCGGATACCGCGAGGACGAGTTGGAGCACGCCCCGGGACTACGGGCGCGCACACCGGGGCGGACACGCAATGTCCGGCACACCGGCCGGGGCCGGGGCTCCCCCGATGCGTACGGTGGCCGGGTCAGGCCGGTTCCTCGACCAGCCCGAAGTCTTCGGGGAACTCCCGCAGGAACGCGCGGCGCGCGGGATCGCCCTCTTCCTCCGCCATCTGCCCGAGCAGGTCGACGAACTCGCTGCGCTGGTCGTCCGGCAGCCGGTTCAGCAGGTGGCCCACCCACTCCAGCATCTTGACGGCGTCGTCCTGATCCATCTGCTCGTCCTCGCTGCCGTCGATGAACCGGAGGACGTCGACCAGGGCCTCCGTCAGAGCAAGGGTCAGCGACGGGTGCACGGGCATGGATACGGTCTCCCAGCAGGCGGACTAGAGTGTGAGGCCATCTGACCACACCCCACCGACAGCGCCCCCGGCTGGTCCGGGCGCGGGTGGGACCACGGCTCCGTGGTGACAGATGCGCAGTGGGCGCGGATTCGGGGAGGGCTGGCCTTCGGGCGGGTATACGAAGGCACGGTCTCCGACGCGCGATGCACCGCGCGTTCTGTCGGTCGCGGTGCACCACCGCCCGTACCTCGCGGTGCGGCAGCTCGCCCGCTGAAACGTACGGGGCTTCCTCATGGAGCCGTCTCCCGCAGGTCGGGGCGGTTCCTCGGCAGGCCGAAGCCCGCCATCTCCTTTTCCTCGTAGGACAGGAAACCCAGACTCCGGTAGAAGGCGTGGTTGCGCTCGCCCTCTGGTGACGACTCGTGGTCCGTCGACAGGAGGAAGAAGCGGCAGTGGGAGTAGCGCCGCTTCAGGTGTTCGACCAAGGCCCTGCCAACTCCCTGCCGGTGGCTCGCCGGATTGACCACGACGTCCTGGACGTAACAGACGTGCTCGTCGTCGGAGATGGTCCGGGCCAGTCCGAGGAGCGTTCCTGAACCGTCTCGCGCCGTGACGACGAGGTGGGAGTTGGCGAGACCGCGACAGAGTCTGCCGACGTCGCTGGTGTAGCCCTCCCAGCCGACCGAGCCGTACAGGATCAGCATCTCGTCGGCGTCGAAATCGACCTCTTCCGCTAGGAACACGCTGACCTCCGGTGTAGGGGTGCCGCTTCTCGTCGTCAACTCGCCTCCGGTTCAGAACGTGGTGCCGCGGCGCAGGCGTTCGACGGCCGCGTTGCGAACGCGGCGGGTGCGGGCCTCGGTGGCCAGCAGGGTCAGGGCCTCGTACGAGGTCAGCACCCGGACGGCGGTGCGCTGGCACCAGTCGGAGGCTGCGGTGAGCTCCTCGGCGGACCAGGGCCTGCCCCGGGTGACGGCCTCGAGCAGGCTCCACTCCCGCAGCCGGCGCTCGGGGAAGGCCCGCCCGGCGAGGACGCCCGCCATGGCCCGGGCCCAGGCGGGGAACTCCTCGTCGGCGAGCAGGTGCACGGCGCGCCGGTCGAGGTGGGTGACCACCGCGCTCTCGGCCATCACCCGGTCGGGATCGGACAGCACCGCGGCCACGACCTCCGCCTCGGCCTCCGCGCCCGCGCCCGAGTCCGGCACCGCGGCCAGGGACTCCAGGTGGCGGGCGTAGCGCCAGTGCTCGGGGGGCTCGTCGGGGTCGGGGCCGCTCACGGGGGCCCGAGCCGGTATGCCCGTGGCGGGTCGCTGCTGATCGTTCACTGGCGCCATGGCCCCCATTCCACACGACCTCGATGTGCAGCCGGCGATCAGGGTGCCGTCAGCGCCTGTTCAGCGGTGCGGAGCCAGCATCAGGGACTCCGCACCGACCGGTCGGTAGCCCGCGGCCTGGAAGGCTCGGATGCTGCGCGCGTTGCCGGTGGCCTGCTGGGACCAGACCGGCTGCCCGTCGGGGACGAGGTGGCGGGCGGCGCGGGCCAGTTCCCGGCCCAGTCCGCGGTGGCGCACGCCCTCGTCGACCTCGACCGCTGCTTCCCAGCGGCCCGCGACGCCGCGGCCGAGGACGAGGACTCCCCCTGCGGCCGACCAGACCCGTACGTCGTGGCGGCGGCGCAGGGCCCTGCGCACGCGCGGGTGGTCGGGGTCGGTCGTCTCCACGAGCTCCAGTGCCGGTGCGCCGGGCAGCGGACCGGCGACGGTGAGCAGGTCGATCGTGTCGGTGGCGCGTCCCGTGCGGTCGAGCAGCGCGGCCAGGAACCGCGGGTTCATGGTGGCGGCCAGCGCGTCGCAGTCGAGGGCGTCGAGGGTCGCGCGGACCCAGTCCGGGTCCTCGTCCGTGAACACCACGGAGTGTGCGGTGAAGGCGATGACGCCCGCGTCGCGCCGGTGTTCCTGCGGGACCACGGTCGTGGCGCCGTCAGGTGGCGGGAACCGCCCCTCGGCGGCGGCGTCCAGGATCTCCGCCAGTGTCCGTCCCACGGCCGTCAGACCTGCTCGAAGTGGAAGGACTTGATGAAACAGTCGCGGGGCTGGCCGATCGCGAAGAAGATGCAGTCCACGAGCGACTGCGACGTGAGCGGGTCCTTCGCCGTGCGCGACGCGCCCTCCCAGGACTCCGAGAGCGGGTCGTGGTTGTCGAAGTCCGGCGGGTAGAGGGAGATGACGCGGACGCCCTGGTCGCGCAGC
Source organism: Streptomyces sp. NPDC091682 (assembly GCF_044756625.1). Lineage (NCBI taxonomy): Bacteria > Bacillati > Actinomycetota > Actinomycetes > Kitasatosporales > Streptomycetaceae > Streptomyces > Streptomyces sp. NPDC091682. The sequence goes on from NZ_JBIVTH010000001.1 coordinate 550,296, forward strand.
CTGCGGGAGAGGATCTCGGTGAAACCGGCCTGGGCGCTCTTGGCCGCGTAGAAGGCGGCGTGGGCGTCGGACCGGTGGTGGCCGGTCTCCCCGCAGCCGGAGACCATGGTGACGACGTCCGGCTTCGCCGACTTCAGGAGCAGCGGCAGGAAGGCCCTGGTGGCCAGGACGGTGCCGGTGGCGCCGGAGGCGAGGGTGTCCGTCACGTCCTCGTCGGAGGCGGACAGCAGGTCCGTGCCGTGCTGGTAGCGGGAGCCGTTGTTGACGAGGACGTCCACGTGGTCGGTGCGGGCTGCGACCGCGGCGGCGAACTCCCGCACGGACGAAGGATCGGTGAGGTCACACGGGTAGGCGTGGACCCGGTCCGCGTCGTGCCCCTGCCCGCGGATCTCCTCGCGGACGCGCTCGGCGGCTTCGAGGGTGCGTGCGGAGAGGTGGACTTCGGCGCCCCTGCTGGCGAAACGGAGGGCGAGGGTGCGCCCGAAGTCGCGGCCGGCGGCGGTGATGACGACGCGGTGGTGCTCCAGTGCCATGTCTGCGCTCCTGATTCGTGGTCTATACACATGATCTCAGGTGCGGTGCGGGTCGGTTGGGCCGGGAGGGGGACCGCGGAGAGCCGGGCCGTACGGGACGACCGGGGGCGCGATCGCGGACGCGTACCGGCCCTCCGCGTCGCGCCTCAGACCTCGCCCGCCTCCTGCTCCGCTTCCGGCAGCGGAGCGCCGGTCTCCAGCAGGGTCTTGAGGCTGGACGCGAGCATCGGCCAGGCCCGTCCGCACATGCCGATCAGCGTTCCGCCGGGTTCGAAGTCCTCGTGCCGGATGGTCAGTCGTGCGAGGGTGTCGCCGACGGGCTCGATCTCGTACGTCACCTTCGTGCGGCGCTCCTTGGCCAGTTCGGCCCGCAGTTCCTCGCCGATCCCGACCGAGGCCGCCCACTGGGGGGTGAAGGTGTGCCAGGTGTAGGAGAGCAGGCGGTCCGGGACGCAGTCGAGGACCACCTGCTCGGGGTCGCTGGTACGAGCCCCCCGCTCGACCCAGTCCATCGGCGAGCCCACCGCCCAGTCGGTCTCGAAGCTCAGCCCCCAGTACCGGCGGGTGAAGGCGGGCTCGGTGAGGGCCTGCCAGACCCTGGCGGGATCTGTCTGGATGTACAGGGTGTAGGTGATCGCGCTGTCGCTCATGGCCCCATGCTGCGGGACCGCGGACCGCGGACGCCGGATTTCCCGATCATGGCGGTGACCAAACGGGGCGGGTCAGTACACGTGGAAAGCCAGCCCGCACAGCCCGAGGCCGGCCCGCACCGCGGCCCGCCAGACACGCAGCGGGCCGTCCAGGACGCTTTCGCGGGGCTCGGGGTCCAGCCAGACCTGCTCCTGCGCCCGCGCCCGCTCCGCCGGGCCGAATCCGAAGGCCCGCTCCACGGCGGGCAGGGCCCGCCGCGCTTCGGCGGCGGTCAGCAGGAAGTTCCCGCACCAGCCGGGCAGCAGGACCGCGCGCTCGGGGCCGACGGCGTGGAACAGTGCGCTGACCGGGTGCGCCTTGCTGTGCACCGACACGAACATGAGCTCCTGGTCCGGTTGTCGCTCCCAGACGTCGTCCACGAACGGGAACTCGCACAGGTCGTCGACGTGGCGGCCGGGGCGGGTCAGGTCCTGGAAGGAGCGGATCGCCTCGTCCTCGGCCGGGGTGCAGGTCCACCAGGTGCGGTGGTCGGGGAGCGGGGCACGCTGCCAGGCGGCCAGGCGGCGGCGGGCGTGCGGGCAGCTGCGGTCGGCCTCGATGGCCGCCGCCGTCCGCGGCGCGAGGTCCGCGATCACGGAGTCCTCGTGGCAGCTGATCGACCAGGCGCTGGTGAAACCCATGCGGTCGACGGTAGGGGGCGCCACTGACAACGCCGCGGACACCACCGCCGTCACCAGGGACACCTCAGCGACGGACGTCCTCCCCGGGAAGTTCGGTGGGTGGGGTGCGGGCGGGGACGGGGAGGCCGAAACGGGCGCGGGCGGCGTGGACCGCCGTGAGCTCGTCGTCGCCCGCCCGTCCCCAGTCGCTCAGTTCGCGGACCTGTTCGGGGGTGGCCAGCAGGCGCGCGTACGCCGCGTCCGTGCCCGGGGGGAGGACGGTGAGGCGGGCCGCGGTGCGGGCGTGGGCGCCCTGCTCGCCGTCCCGGTAGCCGAGCGGGACGGCGTCCTCGGTGGCTGCGGCCGTCGGGGGCGGGAGGTGGACGGCGCCGGTGGCCCGGGAGATCAGCACCAGGGCCCGGCCGTCGGGGGCGAACAGCCAGGCCGACAGGTCCCGCACGGGCAGCCGCTCCGGAACCGGGCCCGGGTGCCAGGCGCCGTGCTGCGGGATCCGCCGGGTGCGCAGGACCCCGAGCCGGTCGAGGGCGGTCGGCGCGGTGGGACGGCCGTCCTCGAGCAGGACTGCGCCGGAGCCGTTGATGCGGGCGCGCAGGGCGGACAGTGCGCGGCGGGCGTCGCCCGGGTCCATCAGGGCGGGCAGGTCGGCCGGTTCGGCGAAGTGGATGGCGGTGATCTCCTGGGCCGGGAGGCGGACGGCTTCGATCCGGTCGGGGGTCCAGGTGCCGCCGTCGTAGACGTGCAGGATCTCGCCGGGGAAGCGCATCTCGGGCGGGAAGCCCGGGGTGTCGGCCGGGATCCAGTCCACGGCGAGGCCGCGCGGGTAGCGGCCGTCGACGCCGAGTTCCTCGCGCAGCTCCCGGGCGGCCGCCGCGGACGGTGCCTCGCCGGCGTCCACGGCTCCGCCGGGAAGCAGCCGGTCGGCGCGGTAGTCGACGCTCTGGACGAGGATCCGGCCGTGGGTGTCGGTGACGAGGACGACGGCCGCGGTCCACACGGCGGCCCGCGAGGCCCCGTACTCCGCCGGGGTCATCCAGGTCCCCGTCCGCTCCCGCTCGTGTTCGTCGATCGCGTCGTGTTCGTCGATCGCGCCCTGGTCGGTCAGCTGCGGCATCGGACTCCGTTCACCGTGGGTGGACCTGCCGGACTGTGCAACAGCGGGCACGGCTCCCGGGTTACGGCGCCCGGCCCGCCCTCTCCGACGCCCCTCGCCTTTACCGCCCCTATACCTCCTTATTACTTGGTTATGTACTCCCTGGTACCTTCCGGATGCGGACTGGCGGCGTGAAAGCCGTCGGTCCGACCAGCTTTCAGGCACCGGACGGACCCGACGGACCCAGGAGGGACCCCCACATGCGACGCGCCTCCCCCACGGGCACCGGCACCCCGGCGGAACCCGGCAGGAGGTGGACCGCGACGGGGATCGCCGGTGCGGCCGCGGTGCCGCGGCCGTCGGCTTCGGCGGGCCGCTTCGGACGGGAGACGATGAAGACCCGTTGCACCCCGCGCGACCGCGTGACGTGCGGCGCGTGACGGGCCCGGGCGCGGGAGCGGCGGCGCCGCCGTCCGCGGGGTCCGGCGGCCGGCTGGCCGGGGTCGACGCCGTACGCGGACTGGCCGTCCTCGGCATGTTCGCCGTGCACGTCGGCCCCAGCCCGGAGCCGGAGGGCGCCGGATACCTCCTCGTCGCGGCCGACGGGCGCGCCCCGGCCCTCTTCACCCTGCTCGCCGGTTTCTCCCTGGTCCTCGCCCAGCGCGGGCTGGACCCGGCGCAGCGCCCGCAGGGCTGGGCGGACCGCTGGCGACCCCTACTGGTCCGCTGCGCGCTGCTGGCCGTACTCGGCGTGTGGCTGGCCTCGTTGTGGCCCGGGATCCTGGTCATCCTGGCCTTCTTCGCCGTGTACTTCCTGGCGGCCGAGCCCTTCACCCGGCTGTCGACTCCGGTGCTCACCGTCGTGGCGGGCGTCTCGGTGGTGGCGGGGCCGCTGCTGTCGTTCCTGCTGGGCCCGGTGTTCGGGTACGAGGCGTCCGGGCGCGGGCTGGTACCCGAGGTCGCCGATCTGGCCAGTTGGTCCGGGCTGGGTGCGGTGGTGCTGGAGCTGCTGCTCACCGGGGCCTATCCGCTGGCCACCTACTTCCCGTACGTCCTGGCCGGAATGGCGCTCGCCCGGCTGTGCGAGGTGCGGGAGCGGTCGGTGGCCCGGCGGATGGCGGTGTGGGGCACGGTGGCCGCCTTCGCCGGATACGGCTCCGCGTGGCTCGCGAGCCACGTGTTCGGCGCCCGGCAGCGGTTGCTGGAGGCGATCGCCGTGCACCATCCGGAGGCCCTGGCCGCGGCCGATCCCGTACGGGAGGTGTTGCAAGGCCAGTACGGCGCCGTGCCCAGCACCTCCTGGGACTGGCTGCTGGTGGCCGATCCCTACAGCCAGACCCCGCTCGAGACCCTGGGCAACGCGGGGGTGGGCTGCGCCCTCATCGGCCTGTGCGCGCTCGCCGCACGGCACGGGGTGGGTGCGCGCCTGCTGCGGCCGCTCACGGTGCTCGGGGCGATGGCGCTGAGCGCGTACGTCGTCCACGCGCTGGTGTTGGCCGGTCCGGCGCACGGCGCCGCGTCCTGGTCCGCCTGGCTGGCCTTCAGCGGCGCGGCCCTGGCCCTGACCTGGTCCTGGCAGCTGGTCTGGGCCGAAAGCCCGCTGCGCCGCGGCCCGGTGGAGCACGTGCTCCGGCTGGCCACGCGGGGGCGCAGCCGGGCCTGAACGCGCGCCGTCACCCGTCCGTGTGAGGGGGTTCGGCTCGCGCGGTGCCGGTACGGCAGGGTGGGCGGATGCAGCTGCGCCTCGCCCTGCCCGTGACCCTTGCCGCTCTCGTGTTGGCCACCGGGTGCCTGACGGTGCGTCCCACCGCTCCGCCGGCCGCGCCGCGACCGGCGGAGCCTGCGGCGGCCCGTACGCCGGTCCGGCAACCGGCACCCCTCGCGCTGCCGTTGAGCCCGCTCCCGGTATCGCCGGACACCTCCTTGCCCGTCCCACCGGCACCGCCCGCACCGCCCGCACCGCCCGCACCGCGCGTGCTCCGGGAGGCCGGGCCGGCTCCGGCTCCGGCTCTGGCACCGGCACCGGCGGCGGTCGAACGGCCGCATCGCCCCCACCGGGTCGACACGAAGCCCCCGCGCCCCCGGCGGCCCGCCAAGCGGGTGAAGACCGCGGCTCCGGCAAAGCCCCGCAAGCGGCCGCCGACACTGGTCAAGCCCCGGCCGGCGCCGCAGCGTCCGTACGACATGGCCTCCCTGTGCGAGGCGGCCAAGGGCACGGTGCATCCGTCCATCGTCGCCCTCTGCCGCTGAGTGCGCCCGGGGGCCGCCGCGGCCGCAGTCGCGGGGATACCCTCAAAGCCGCGGAACGGACGACACGGGGAGCCAAGAAGATGTACGAGGCGGGGCCGTCGGCGGTGGATGCCGTGCGGGCGCTCAGGGAACTGGCGCGGGAGCGACCGGACGAGCTGGAGCTGTTCGAAGGGTTCACGGACGCGGAGTTGGACGGTTGGGCCGTGGCGGTGCCCGAGGAGGTGCGGGGGGTCCTGCGGGAGATCGGCGGCTTGGAGACCGAGGACCACGAGTACCGCTTCGGACCGCGCGGCCGTGAGGTGTTCGCCGACGGCTGCTGGACCCTGGGGGAAACCGACTTCGGTGAAGGCTCGCTGATCGTGGGGGTCGGGGGCACCGGCTGGGGGCCCGTCGTGGCCGTCAATCCGTGGGGGTCCGACCCCGATGTCACCGTCGAGGCACCGGACTTCACCGCATGGCTCGCCGGGTTCGCCGAACGGTTCGCGGACGGGGTGGCGGACCGGCCGCGGGGGAGGTTCTCCGTGCCGGCCACCTCCACCGTCGAACTCGCCGAGGGAGCGGAAGGGGGCGAGGGGGACGAGGGGGGCGAGGGGCTCGACGGCGAGCTCGTCGCGCTCGTCGGCCGCGGTGACCCGCTCACCGATCTCGTCGATCTGCACGGCCTGCCGGGCTATCCGTGCGCCGTGGACTGGGAGCCGTACTTCTCGACCTTCCACGACACGGCCGACACCGGAAGCAGCGAGATCCAGTTCCAGATCGTGGGTGAGGGCAGGGCCCTCCTGTTGCGCAGCGTGGTCAGCGGGGACTTCCTCGGCCGGGCCGTGCGCCGCCACCGCGTGCCGGCCGATGCCGCTCGGCGTGCGGTGGCCGAGCTGCGGGAACTGGCCGACGAACGGCCCGGCTTCGTCGTGCTCGATGCGGGGTGCGCCGACTCCGTCATGGACGGCTGGGCGGTACCGGTCCCCGAGGAGGTCCGGACCGTGCTCCGGGAGATCGGCGGGGTGGCGATCGCGGGACTTCCGGCCCTGCGGCTGCTGCCCGGGGCGCCCGAGCACGCGGTGGACCCCGAACTGCACCGCATGCTGGGCGGCGACGGTTCGTACTGGCCGCTCGCCCGGATCGACCACGGGCGCGACCACGCCCTGGCGCAGATCCGCATCGACCCGGCGACCGGCCGGTGGGGGTACGTGGTGTCCGTGCCCGGCAACGGCGAGAGCCTGCGGGAGTACCCGGAGCTGGCCCTGCTCGCCGAGTCCCTGCCGGACCTGCTGCTGACCTTCGCACGGCTGGCCCGGCGGGCCGCGGCGGGCCCTGACTTCGCCGCGCGGATGGCCCGGGACACCCGGTGGTTGTTCCCCAACACCGGGGAGCCGTGGCCGCGGCCCGCCCCGGTTGGTGAGTGGGCCGGTTCGGCGGACCCGCTGCTCGCGGCGGCCACCGAGCTCCCGGACGGAACGCACGCCGCCGACCTGCGGGCCGTACCGATCCCGAGCGACCTGTGCTTCTACCGGGCGGCCGGCTGGCCGTACGCGGCCCGGCTGGAGCGGCTGCACTTCGCGGCGGCCGGCCAACTCGCCGCAGCCGTGCCGGTGCCGCCACCGGTATCGGTACCGGGCTGACAGGATGGCCTGCGGCTGGTGATATCGGGTGGATGCGTCCGGTCGGGTTACCTACAGTGACGAGGTACCCGATGTCGAGCAGGAGCGGACCATGCGCATCCACTATCCCCGTACGCCGCACCTCCCCTGGTCCCCCGGGGCGGCGGCGGACGACGTCCGGGCCGTCGGACTGGCGGGGTTGGTCGGGCGCGAGGTCGTGGTGACCGAGAAGCTCGACGGGGAGAACACGACCCTGTACGCGGACGGGCTGCACGCCCGCTCGCTCGACTCGGCGCACCACCCCTCGCGCGCCTGGGTCAAGGGCCTCCAGGGCCGTATCGGCCCCGGGATCCCGGCCGGGTGGCGGGTGTGCGGGGAGAACCTCTACGCCCGGCATTCGATCCCGTACGAGGACCTGGACAGCTGGTTCTACGGGTTCTCCGTGTGGGACGGGGAGCACTGCCTGGACTGGGACCGGACCGTACGGTTCCTGCACGGTTTGGGCGTGCCCACCCCGCGCGTCCTGTGGCGGGGCACCTTCGACGAGCGCGCGCTGCGCAAGCTGAAGCTCGACACGACGCGTCAGGAGGGGTACGTCGTACGGACGGCGGCCGGTTTCGCGCGCGAGGACTTCGGCCGGTGCGTGGCCAAGTGGGTGCGGGGCGGCCACGTGCAGACCAGTACGCACTGGATGTTCGCGCAGGTCGTGCCGAACGGGCTGGGACCGACGGCCGCGTTGTGGGCGGTGCGCTCGGGGGCCGAGGCCGATGTGCCCGGGCTGTCCGCCGCTCTCGGGATGCCCGGGACCGGCACCACCGGAGCCGCCGGCAGCACCGGGGCCGCCGCCGCGGACGAGGTGGCCGAGGTCGTGGCCCGGATCGACGGGGCGGGGCGGACCGGGGAGGACCGGCTGGCCGGGGTCCTGGCGGCCGTGCTCCACCGCGAGCCGCGGGCCACGATCGCGGCACGGATCGCGGCGGGCCCGGCCGGTATGCGGCTCGCGCGACGGGTCGCCGATCTGGTGGGGCTGTACCCGTACCTGCAGCGGCCGTTCCCGGACGAGGACCGGCGGGCCGGGCTGGTCCGGATGGCCGCCGCGGCCGATCTCGGCGTGCTGCACGCGCTGGCCGGGGCGCTGGCGGACGGGCCGGAGGCGCGGGAGTGCGCGCAATGGTCGGAGCTGTGCGCCGAGGAGGCCGGGCTGCTCGGCCCGGATCCGCTGGAGGCCCTGCGCGCCGGGCTGCGCGAGGCGCTCGCTGGGCTGGGCACGGAGGCTGCGGACCGCTGCTGGGCCGAGGCCCGGCGGGCCTTCGCGCGGGGCGCGATCTCGGGGTCGGCGGTGGAGGAAGCGGTGGCGGCGACGTGGCAGTGGCGTGACGGAACGTTTCCGCGACTAGTGCAGTTGTGCGGGCCCTCGGGCAGCGGGAAGAGCACGTTCGGCCGCGAACTGCCCGGGGTGGACGCGTACATCGGTCTGGACGATCTGCGCACGGCCCGAGGTGCCCGTGCGGACCAGGGGGCCAACGCCGAGGTGTTGAGCGAGGGCCTGGACCGGCTGGACGCGGCCCTGGCCCGCGGCGGGACGGTGGTGTGGGACGCCACCTCGCTCACCGACCAGCAGCGCGGCCTGGCGGGTTCGGTCGCACGGCGCCGCAACGCGCTGGTCACCCACGCCGTGGTGCTCGTGGAGAAGGCGGAGTTGGTGCGGCGCAACGGGGTGCGCCCGCATCCGGTGCCGCCGCAGGTGCTCACCTCGCAGGTGCACCGGTTCAACCCGCCGTACGCCGGTCAGGCGCACCGTACGTGGTACATCGGTGCGGCCGGGGTCGTGGAGGACACGGCGGGCGGCCTCGCGGCCGCGCCTGCGGACACGAAACCGGGACAGGGACAGGGACAGGGGCCGTACTGATGCGTACCAGCGAGGAGCTCTACCACCAGGTCCGCTGGGACTCCCGGTTCGATCCGGCCCGGTTCGTGCTCGGCCTGCTCCAGCGCGGGGCCGCGCCGAAGCGGGTCCCGCTGCCCTCCTTCGTGCCCGGCGGCGACATCCCCTGGCACCGGGTGCTGTTCGTCGAGGCGGACGGTGAGCTGGTGTGGGACCGCGCCACCGGCGTGGACCGGATCGATGTCACCGCGGCGGGCCGGGTTCGCGATCCGCGGCTGCTGCGGGCTCCGTTCTTCACCGCCCGGACCCCGCACGCGTGGGACCCGGCGGGCGGCGGCGCCTGGCGGCCCGCCGAGCCGGTGCCCGGGGGCGGGACGGCCGTCGCGCCCGCCTCGGTGCAGCTGCTGACCTGGAACACGCTCTGGGACCGGTACGACGCCCCGCGCATCTCGACCGCCCGGCGCAGGCCGCTGCTGCTGGCCGATCTCGCGGCCGCGGATGCCGATGTCATCGCGCTGCAGGAGGTCGAACCCGAGCTGCTCGGCATGCTGCTGGCGGCGCCGTGGGTGCGGGCCTCGTACACCCTCGGTACGGATCCGGGCGGCCCGGACGTCGCCGAGTGCGGGCTGCTGCTGCTCAGCAGGCTTCCGGTGCGGGAGGCGGGGAGGCACCTGCTCCGTCCGCACAAGGCGGTCACCGCGGTCACGGTGGACACCGCGGCCGGCCCGCTGGTCGTCTCGAACACCCACCTGACCAGCGACCACACCGAGAACGGGGACGTCCGGCGGGAGGCCGAACTGGCGCGGCTCGCCGAGGGACTGGGCGGCATCGGGGCCGGGGTGGCGCTGCTGGGCGACTTCAACGACGGTCGCCACGGCGCCTGGGGTCCCGCGGCCGCGCTCGGCATGCGGGATGCTTGGAGCGACGTGCACGGGGCGGCCGACGACACGCCGACCTTCGACCCGGTGGCCAATCCGCTGGCCGCGGTGGGCTCGCTGTCGGGGCGGGCGGCCCGGCTGGACCGGATCCTGCTGCGGTCCACCCCGGCACGGGTGACCCGGGCCGCGCTCCGCGGCGACTCCCCGGCATCCGAGGGGCTGTTCATCTCCGACCACTTCGGTGTGGAGGCGACGGTGAAGTTCGGGGAGCGGGGCGGTGCTCCCGCGCGCCTGGACGTACCGGCGACGGCACGGACGGCCGTGGCATGGCTCGCACCGCCCCTGCCGGAGGCGGTTCGGGAGCTGCGCCGCGAACTCGACCCGCAGGCCGGGCGCTGGCCCGCGCACGTGAACCTGCTCTTCGGCTTCGTCCCGGAGTCCTCCTTCGCCGAGGCGGTGCCGCTCCTCGCGGAGGCGGCCGCCGCGACCGGGCCGTTCCCCGTCCGGTTGGAGGGCGTGCACAGCTTTGGACACCGTGAGGACGCCACCGTCTGGCTGGACCCGGCAGCGGCCGGTGAGGCGCCGTGGCAGGAGCTCCGGAGCGCCCTGGCGGAGCGGTTCCCGGGCTGCCGGGGGCGTACGGGCGATCACCACGGCTACACCCCTCATCTGACGCTGGGGCGCAGCCGGGACCCGCAGCGCGCGGTCGCGGCCTTCGCGGCGCGGCTCGGCGGCCCGGTGGCCGCGCGGGTCGGGGAGCTGGCCGTCCTCTCGCGGCGCGGGGACGGGCCGATGCGGGTCCGGGCGACGGTGGCACTGGGTACGGGCGAGGTCCGCCTGGAGCCGGAGACCGCGGGCCGGCCCGGGACCGCGGTCCCGGAGGAGGCCGCCGGGGCGGTCACCGCGCGCGTCCGGGCGGCCCTGGGCGGCGCACAGGTGCACGTGACCGGGTCCCGCCGCATGGGCTGCGCGCTGCCGGAGGCCGACCTGGACCTGGTGGCGGTGCTGCCCGGGCCGGGCGATGTGGCCCTCGTACGGGACCGGGTGGCGGCGGCGCTGCCCGAGGCGGGGCGGCTGCGGGAGGTGACGGGAGCGCGGGTGCCGGGGCTGCGGTTCAGCGTCGGCGGGCTGTCGGTGGACCTGGTCGCGGTGGCCACCGGCGGGCTGGATCCGGCGCAGGCAGTGGCACGGCGGGCGGAGCTGGGCGAGGCGGCCGCGCTCGCGCTGAGCGCGGTCAGCGACGCCGATGCCGTACGGGAACGGGTGGGAACGGAGCGGCACGCCGCGTTCGCCGGGCTGGCACGGCGGGTGAAGGCGTGGGCGCGGGCCCGCGGGCTGGACTCGGCGCCGTTCGGCGGGCTGCCCGGGCTGGCCTGGGCGGTGCTCGCGGCGCGCACGGTGGAGGAGGTCGGAGTGCTGCCGCCCGACGCCCTGCTGCGCGAGTTCTTCGGCAGGTGGGCCGCCTGGGACTGGCGGGTGCCCGTCTCGCTGTCGGCGGCGGGCCCGGGCGCGGCGGAGGGCGGGCCGGACGCGGTCACGGTCCTCACCCCTTCGGAGCCGGTGCGCAGTTGCACGGCCCAGGTCGGGCCGGGCCTGCGCGACCTGCTGGTCCAGGAGTTGTACGCGGCCTGGGAGCTGCTGGAAGCCGGCCCCGTGGACGCCGTGTGGGCCCCGGGGCCACCGCCGCTGCACCGTCGGCACGCCGCCTGGGCGGTGGTGACCGTACGGACGGCCTCCGAGGCGGAGTTCGAGGAGACCTTGGGCCGGGTGCGCGGACGGCTGCGGGCCCTGCTCGGCGCGCTGGAGGAGGCCGGTGCCGCGGATGCGCACGCCTGGCCCCGGCCCTTCGAGTCGGGCCCGGCCCTGGCCTGCTACGCGATCGGCCTCGGCGCGGCTCCGCCGGACGCGGCGCGCCTGGCCTCCCTGGCCGGCCCCTGGCGGACCGGCCTGGCGGGGGTCGAGGTCTCCTGGGCGGCCGGCGGCGAGGTGCCGGACCTGGTGTGAGGAGTGAGCGCGCAGGGGTCCGGGGTCACGGGTCCGGGGTCACGGGTCCGGGGTCACGGGTCCGGGGTCACGGGTCCGGGGTCACGGGTCCGGGGTCACGTGGATCAGATCTCGATGATGATCTTCCCTGCCGTGTGACCTCCCTGGCTCAGCTCGAAGGCGGCCGCCAGCTCGCCCAGCGGGAAGGTCGTCGCGACCGGCACCTTCAGCTGTCCGCTGTCGGCGAGCCGCCCCAGTTCGGCCAGGTCGCTACCGACCGGGCGGACCCACATCCACTCGCCGCCCGCACCGAGCACACTGGGGTCGGCGATGGATGCGTGCCGGCCGTCGTCGTGCAGCACCTCCCGGGTGACGGCGCCGACGCCGCCGACGAAGTCCGCGACGACCGTGGGGCCGTCGGGTACGAGGGCCCGTACGCGCGCGGCGAGCCCGTCCCCGTACTCGACGGGTTCGGCGCCGAGTTCGCGTACCCGGTCGTGGTTGCGCGGGGAGGCGGTGCCGATGACCCGGGCGCCCAGTGCGCGGGCGATCTGCACGCCGAAGGAGCCGACGCCGCCCGCCGCGCCGTGGATGAGGACGGTGTCGTCCTTGCCGGTGCCCAGGCGGGTGAGCAGCTGGTAGGCGGTGAGCCCGGCGAGCGGGAGTCCGGCGGCCTCGGCCCAGGTGAGGGAGGTGGGCTTGTGCGCGAGGGCGCGCACGGGGACGGTGACGAACTCGGCGAAGGTCCCGCCGTGCACGTAGTCCTTGCGGGCGTACGCGATGACCTCGTCGCCCTCGGCGTATTCGGGGGTGTCGATGCCGACCCGCTCGACGGTGCCGGACACGTCCCAGCCGGGGACCACCGGGTAGACCACGTCCATCAGGGGGTCGAGCCCGCCCGCCATGATCTTCCAGTCGACGGGGTTGACCGCGGCGCACTTGACCCGGACGAGGACCTCACCGGGTCCGACCTTGGGCATCGGCAGCCGGGTCTCGGAGAGCACCTCCGTCCCGCCGTACGTCTCGTACGCCATCGCCCGCATGGTTTCCTGGCTGCTGCCGCCCGACTGGGACATGTACCCGGCCTCTCCGTGTGCTGGTGGAACCCGCCCCTGGCCCATCCCACCATGCACGAAGCGCCCGCCCCACGAAGCGGGGCGGGCGCGGCGCGGCGCGGCGCGGCGCGGCAGAGCGCGGCAGGGCGCGGGGGCTCACTCGTACTCGGTGCCGCCCTTGCGGGTCAGGTACGCCGGGCTAACCGCCTTGGCGATGGCGCGGCCGCCCGTGACCGGGCTGTACCGTTCCGCCGACGGCCGGATGACGACACCCTCCCGCAGGTGCACGGCCTTGCCGGAGACGGTCTCGCGGCCGCTCGCCAGTTCCAGCACCGTGTCGAGGTCGTACGGGCCCTCGTACAGCCGTGGTACCAGCGGAAGCTCACCGTCCGTCAGGACGGCGGCCGGGTCCAGCCAGCACGTCTGCCCGTCGATCTCGGCGGAGACGTCGAAGACGGCGTATCCGGGTGGCGCGTCGGCGGTACGGACGTCGGTCCCGTACGACAGGTCCTGGACGCCCTTGCCGTACACCTCGCCGAAGATCCCGACCCGGGTCGCGCCGAGGCGGTGGGCCAGGGCGGCCGCGACGGCCGCCACGCCGTGCCCGCGTACGGCCCGCCAATAGAGGTTGCGCTCGTCCTCCTTGAGCGCCAGCCCCTTCGAGCCGAACCCCTTGGAGGAGACGAAGGACCGCTCGCCCTCGGCCACGTACGTGAACAGGCAGGCGGTGCCGTGCAGTTTCTCGGTGAGGACGACCGGCTCGCCGGGCTCGAAGATATGCGGGTAGCGCTGGAGGTTCTCGATGTCGACCCACGGCATCAGGTCGGCGGCGGCTTCGACGTCACCGTTCATGGTCGTGGGTATGGGCGGGGCCCATTTGGTGATGCCGAGCAGTTCCGCGAAGTCCGTCCCTTCCTCGGCCGCCTGCGCCAGGTCCACGTCGGCGAGCGCGCGCGGCCGGCACACCAGTCCTTGCGAGAGTTCGCCGCGCAGCCGTACCGCCTTGACCCGGTCGGCGGAGCCGCCCGCGAGCCGCCCGGTGAGGCCGAGCTCCTCGATCAGATCCGCCGGCAGCACCGCCTGTTCGGGGATGTAGACCGCGTACTCACCCGTGCGGTAGGCGTCCTTGGCGATCACGGCGCGATACAGGCCTACCTGGGCCAGTTCCAGCGCATCCGCGTTCGGGTGCTCGTGGACGGTCAGTTCTTCGGCGGTGACGCGCAGGGTCGACATGGGACGGCTCCAACAGTGATCGGGGACACGGACGACGCCCGGTGGTGCGGTGCGTCGGTGACGACCACTCTGCTTCTGGCCATTTCCGCTGGTCCAGCGAATATCACGGTGTTAGCCTGCCCGCCCCGGCGCGCCGCTGGCGCCCCTGGCGTCGCTGCGCCCCTGGCGTCGCTAGGGCGCCGCTGTCCCAGGTTCCGTGTCCCGCAGGAGGCCCCATGTCAGCTCGTCCGGTCACCGTCGTCACCGGCGGCAGCAGGGGCATCGGTGCGGCGACCTGTCTGCGGCTGGCCGCCGACGGGCACGATCTGGCGCTCGGTTACACCCGCGACGCGGCGGCGGCCGGGGCCGTCGCCGAGCAGGTGCGGGCCGCCGGGGCACGCTGTGTGACCGTGCGCGGTGACATTTCCGAGGAGTGCGCCGTCGAGCGGCTCTTCGACATCGCCGGCGCCGAACTCGGCCGGGTGACCGGGCTGGTGAACAACGCCGGGGTGACGGGCCCGCTGGGCCGGCTCGCCGATGCCCGCACCGAGGACCTGCGGCGGGTCGTCGAGGTGAACCTCCTCGGGTATCTGCTGTGCTGCCGCCGGGCCGCCCGGGACATGGCGGAGGGCGACGGCGGGGCGATCGTGAACGTCTCCTCCACGGCCGCCACCCTCGGCAGTCCCGGGGAGTACGTGCACTACGCAGCGACCAAGGCGGCCGTCGACGCGCTCACCGTGGGGCTCGCCAAAGAGCTCGGCCCGGACGGGATCCGGGTCAACGCCGTGGCTCCGGGCATCATCGAGACCGACATGCACGCGGCCATGGGCGATCCCGACCGTCCGGCGAAGGCCGCGGCGGGGATCCCGCTCGGCCGGCCCGTCCGGCCCGAAGAGATCGCCGGGGCGGTCGCCTGGCTGCTCTCCGCGGACGCCTCGTACACGACGGGCACGGTGCTGCGGGTCTCCGGCGGCCGCTGATCCCGCGGGGGCCGACGGTTCCAGGGTTCAGATCCACCCTCCCAGGCTGAACAGCGCCATCAAGAGCAGCAGCACGACGACGACGGCGGTGAAGCAGGACATTGCGAATGCCTTCGCCACCCTGTGCTCGTCCGGCGGGGGCGGGGGTGCGGGCACCGGTCGGGGGTGCGGGGGCGGCGGCGGGCCGGGCGGTGGGACCGGGACGGACAAGGAAACCCCCTTGGGCACGGGTACGGATGGCACGGGAACGAAGCGCTCGAAAGCGCCCGTTCTGCGTTCACCAGTAGCCTGACACGAGATTTGAACGCGTTCAATCCCCACGGGGTCGGAGGGTGCGGCGGTCGGTCAGCCCATCGCCGCCTGGGTGGCCGGACCGTAGACGCCCGGAGGGTCGCCCTTGATGGAGCGGTCGCGCTGCAGCTGGCCGACGCCGCGCTTGGTCTGGCTGTCGTAGACCCCGGTGACGGAGACGTACGTGAACCCCTGCCCGTGGAGCAGCTCCTGAAGGGCGCGCACCTCGGGGCCGCTGTCGCCCATCCGCAGCGTTCCGGGAGAGCTCGGCGGGCTAGGGACCGAAGCGCTGGGCGACGAGGGCGGTTTCGGGCCCCGGCTCGCGGCGGCGCCCGGTTCTCGGGAGGGAGCCGGCGAGCCGGCGGCAGAGGTGGAGGCGGACGGTGCGGACGCGGTCGGGCCGGGCCCGCCGGTCTCGGGGACGGAGTCCGGACCGTGCCCCGGGAGCCTCGGTACGGACAGCTCGGCGGGCGCCCCGGCCCGGGGCGGCTGCGGGTCGGGGCCGCCCAGCAGGAGCACCAGGGCGCCCACCGCGGCGAGCGCCAGCAGGGTCAGGACGGCGAACGGGAGCCGGCTGCGACGACCCCGGCCGGCACTGCGGCCCGCAGTCGGGTCGGGAGCGGAACCGGGCGCGGGAACGGGCGCGGGAACGGGAACGGAAGCGGAAACGGCGACGGGAACGCCGGGTTCCTGGACGTGCGCGGGGCCGGGGAAGGCGAGGGGGCCGGTCTGCGGCCAGGCGGGCGCGCTCGATCGGGGCGGTGGGCCCGAGGGGGCGACGTACGGGCGTACGAACAGGTGGTCGTCGGGGACGATCCCGCTCTCATCAGGGTCCTGGCGCATGGTGGTTTCCCGGCGGGAACGGGGGCCGGCGCGGCGGTGCGGCGCCGGCCCCCGCCCGGTCGGTCAGGCTCCGTGCCGCCGGGCGGCGGGAGACGGGGCCGCACCGGCGGCGGGGGCGCCGGGCGTCCCGAGTAGGTCGTCTGCGTTGCGCGCCGGAGGACCGTCGATTTCGGCCGGGTCGATCGACGGGCGAACGGATATGGGCATCTGACGTCTCTCCGAAGTGCGGCTCACGCTGTGGTCCTCGATCGGCGCACTCTTGCCCTCCGGCGGGGGCCGGGTCAAGCCGGGTGTCCGATCCGCCCCCGTCCATCCGATCTGTCGCGCATGCCGCTCCCGCAGCGCCCGCCCGCCCGCCCGCCCCACACGGTGACGGCCGCCGCGAGCGTCCCCACACACCCCGTTCCATTCCCGCCGGACGGGTTTCACCCGCACGCGTGAGAGGGAAACCGGTCCGGCCCGGCCGTACGGCAAGGTGGTCGGATGCAGTTGCGCCGGGCCGTGCCCCTCTCCCTCGTCGTGCTCCTCGCCAGCACCGGCTGCGTCTCCGTCGGGCCCCGGGATCCGGATCCTGCTCCCGTGCGCGGATCCGTACCGCCGGCCGAGGCACCCGAGGTCCCGACGCCCCGGGCCCTGCCGTTGGGGGCCCTGCCCGAGGCCACCGCGCCCGCTCCGGACGCGGCCCGGGAGCCGGGCGCGGGCCCGGGGCAGGTCCCGAAGTCGGCTCCGGAGCCGGAGCCCCCGCGCGAGCGGGCCGCGAAGGCGGCGCCGCCCCGGCGCAAGCGGACGCCCGGGTCGGCAACGGCTCATCCGCGGCGGCGGCCGGTCCCGCCGCCCCGCCTGGACCAGTTGTGCGCGGCCGCGGAGGGCGCGGTACCGCCGTCCATCGTCGACCTCTGTCTGCGGCAGTACGGCCGCTGACCGCCGCGTCCGTCGCCGGTGCGAAGCTTGACCCTCCCCCTGTGTCAGACCTTGTAGTGGAGAGCGTCATGTTCACCATCGGAGACTTCGCCAAGCACGGCCGGGTGTCGGTCCGCATGCTGCGTCACTACGACGCTCTCGGACTGCTGCGCCCGGCGCGTGTCGACCCCTTCACCGGCTACCGCTCCTACGAGGCCGGGCAGCTCGCCCGCCTCAACCGGATCATCGCGCTCAAGGAACTCGGCTTCTCCCTCGACCAGGTGGGGACGATCCTCGGCGAGCGGGTGGGTGCGGAGGAACTGCGCGGCATGCTGCGGCTGCGGCAGGCCGAGTTGGAGACCGCCATGGCCGCCGCGGCGGCCCGGCTGGTCCAGGTCGAGGCGAGGCTCCGGACCATTGAGGAAGAGGGAACCATGCCCGCTGACGACATCGTCGTGAAGAGCCTTCCGGCCGTGCGGCTCGCCGAGCTGATCGGCACGGCCGCGAGTTACGAACCGCAGGACATCGGGCCGGTCATCGGGCCGCTCTACGCGGAGCTGTGCCGCCGGATCGAGGAGGCCGGGGTCGTCCCGACCGGCCCCGGCACCGCCTACTACGAGGATGCGGCCGCCGGTGGACCCACGGGGGCGGTCCTCGTCCATGCCGGCCTGCCGGTGGCGCCTTCGGTCCGCGCCGAGGACCTCGGGGGTGAGGTACGGATCGTCACGCTGCCGGCGGTGGAGCGGGCCGCCACCGTGGTGCACCGCGGCTCGATGGACGGCGTGCTGCCGACGTCGCAGGCCCTGGCACGGTGGATCGACGCGCACGGGCACCGCTCGGCCGGGTACGCGCGCGAGCTGACCCTGGCCTGCCCCGAGGACCCGGACCGGTGGGTCACCGAACTCCAGGAGCCCCTGGCCGCCGCGTCCTGAAACCCACGCCCCACGCCCCACGCCCCGCGCACCCCCGGCGAGCCCCGGACCCTCAGGGGCGGCGTCCGCAAGCGCGGGCGCACCGCCGGGCCGTGTCGCGCCGGGCCGTGCGCAGCCTGCGCACGGTGTTGTGGCCGCGCCGCTTCCATTCACCCCGGGGCAGCGCGGCCCGCTGGCCGCCGCCCGCAATCAGGGCGTTGACCGGGGTCATCGGGTCGGCGGCCATCGCCTTGGCGAACAGGACGCCCACGACGAGCGGGACCAGGGCCACGGCCAGGGCCGAGCCGGCGGTGGTCACGTGCTGCATGCGCGGGCTGGCGGCCCGGCCGCTCGGGGCGTCTGAAGTCATGTCCCCATTCGACCAGCGGAGCGCCTTCGGGGAATCGGGGTGGATACTCAGGTCGTTGGGTGCGAGGTACTCAGACGGGCGGGACGGGTGGTGGGTGATGGCGGTACCCGGGCGGGGTTTCGAGCCCGCGACCGGCGACGGCCCGGCAGCCGCGCCCGGTGGGCGTGCGGCGGAGCTGCGCACCGCGTACGAGGGGTTGCTGCAGATCCGCCGTCTGGTGAACGGGCCGGCGGGCGCGGCGGTTCCCGCGCCGTGGGAGGTACGGCAGCTGCCGCGCGCGGTGGCCCTCGCGCTGGAGGCGGCGGGGATCGCGCCGTCGGCGCTGGACGCGCAGGGGAGGCGCACGCGGACGGGCTATCGCGTGGCGGCCGCGGCGGAACCCGGGCGGGTGGAGGTGACCTGGCTGGGCCCGGCGGGCGGCGGCGCGGCCGGTGAGGAGCAGGAGCGGCTGACGGCCTGCGCGGCCGTGCTGGAACGGCTGGGCTGGGTGTGCCTGCTGTACCGGGGCCCTCGGCGGCGCCGCTTCCTGGAAGTGGAGCCCCCGGGAGGGCCGGGAGCGCCCGAAGGCTCCTGAGGACCGGGAGGACAGGGAGGCTCCTGAGGACCGGGCGGGAGACCGCTCAGCTGAGGGTGAGTAGGACCACGTCCACCTCCTGGCCGCGGGCCATCGCGAAATCGCGGGTGCGGCCGGTGACGGTGAATCCGCACTTCTCCAGCACCCGGATCGAGCCCGTGTTGTCGGCCACCGCCCCGGCGTGCAGGGGGCGGGTGCCCTCCAGCCGGATCAGCTGGGCCAGCGCCCGGGTGGCGATGCCCCGTCCCCAGTGCTCCGGGCCGATCACGTACGTCACTTCGCGCTCCTCCGGCGGCCCGAACACGGCGGCGTGACCGACCACGACCCGGTCGGCCAGCACGGTGCGCAGGAGCAAGGCGGGGTCGTTGCGCACCTTCGCCCAGTGCGTGTCGAAGTGGCCCCGGTCGTAGTGGTACTTCCGGGTGATCGCCGCCATGTGTTGGAGGCCCGGGTCCGTCAACTGCTCCCAGAAGAGAGCCAGGTCGTCGTCGCTCGTCTCGCGCAGCTCGATCTCCACGTACGCGCTCCCTCTCCCCGGTGTTCGATCTTGACGGCCCACCCTACGAGGTGCGCGGGGCGGACGGGGTCCCGTGTCAGGCGTAGCGTCCGGCCAGCGCGGTCACCGTCTCGGCGAGGGCTAGGCGCAGCTCGGGCGGGCCGAGCACCTCGGCCTCCGTGCCGAGGCGCAGCAGGTCGCCGACGGCGACGACCTGGGACTCGACGGCGATGCTCAGCCGGACCCAACCGTCCGCGTCGGCGGGGCCTGCGGCGGCGAGCGCCCGGGTACCGGCCGCCCCGAACTGCATCGGCAGCAGCCGCTGTCCGCGCGGGGACAGCCGTAGTTCGGCGGTCTGCTGGTGGAGCACGGCGTCCAGGCGACTGGTGGACTCCTGCCAGTACGCGGCCAGTTCGAACCCGGCGGGCCGTTCGAAGCGCTCCGCCGCGGTGTCCACGGAAAGGAACCGGGAGACCCGGTAGGTCCGGACGGCGGCGTCGACATCGGCGACGAGGTACCAGATGCCGCCCTTGAGGACGAGGCCGAGCGGATGCAGCTCGCGCCGTACCTCGCCGCGCCAGCGGCGGTAGTGGGTGCGCAGCACGTGCTGGTCCCAGACGGCCTGGGCGATCTGCGCGAGGTGCGGGACGGGGTCGGCCTCCCGGAACCAGGCGGGCGCGTCGAGGTGGAAGCGGTCCTGGATCCGGCGGGCCCGTGCGGCGAGCGCGGCCGGCAGCGCGGCCTGGAGTTTGAGCTGGGCGGCCGCCAGGTCGGCACCGAGGCCGAGCTCCTGTGCGGGTCCGGGGGCGCCGGCGAGGAAGAGGGAGCCGGCCTGGGTGTCGGTGAGGCCGGTGAGGCGCGTGCGGTAGCCGTCGGCGAGCCGGTAGCCGCCGGCCGGGCCGCGGTCGGCGAGCACGGGGACGCCCGAGGCGCCGAGGGCGTCGATGTCGCGGTGGATCGTGCGCACCGACACCTCCAGCTCGGCAGCGAGTTCGGGGGCGGTCATCCGGCCGCGGTTCTGCAGCAGCAGGAGCAGGGAGAGGAGCCGGTCGGCGCGCATGGCGCCATTGTCGCCCGTACCTGACAGAAGGTGTCAGGTACGGCTGCCAGCCTGGGGGAACGCCGGGCGGAGATGCCGTCAGGCCGGCCGAAAGGACTGTCATGCCCACGCCCGTAGAGACCGGTGGCCGCTTCACCTTCGCCAACTGGCAGGAGAGCCCCGTCGGCGCCGTGGACACCGTGGACGCCGTCCCGCGGCTCGCCCACGCCCATGTCAACAACGCCTTCACCGGTGGGATCGCGGCCGCCGAGACCGCCTGCGACTACACGATCGCCTACACCGGGGAGAACCTCGGCTCCTACAGCGGGATGGAGTTGGTCCGCGGCAGCGTCGACGGCCGCAAGGGCAGTTTCGTACTGGAAGAGCGCGGCAGCTTCGACGCCGGCGGGACGGTCTGTCGTTTCGAGGTGGTTCCCGGCTCCGGCACCGGGGACCTCGCGGGACTGACGGGCTCCGGAGGGTTCACCTACCGGCACGGCGACACCTCCGTCGCCTACACCTTCACCTACGAGGTGGGGGAAGACCCGGCCCGCTGAGGGACCTGAACCGGCGCTCCCGGCCGGAGGCGAGGACGGCGGTGTCGTCGCACCATCGCGCTCCGGCCCGGAGGACGGTTCGTGAGCCCCTCGCACCGCGCGCGTGGCGGCGCTCCTCGAGGCATCGCCGCCCACCCGTCCGCCGTCTCGACGGGCTCGTTGCCGACCGGCGTCCGCTCCTTGCTCCCGGGGCCTCCCGGCGGCGGGCGAACGGCATTGTCAGTGGAGCCCCCTAGCGTCTCGGACATGACGCGGACCGCATATACCTTCGCCTACGCACGCCCTTCCTCACTGACCGCCTCCGACGCGGGTAGGACCCTCGGCCTGGAGACGGCGGGTGGTCTGACCCCGGCCGGGGCGGACCTCCATCCCCGGTTCTTCGCCGGTTTCCTGAGCGCCCCTCAGGCGGCCGCGCGGGCCCTGCTCGCCGTCGCGGACGTGGCCGCGGCCCGCTACTACCGGCGCACCCTGCCCGCCTCGCTCGACCCGGTCGTCACGGGCAACGGCGACCGGCTGCGCTTCGAGTCCTTCTCCGGGTGCTGCGGGGTGTACGCCCGGCTCGACGTCTTGCCGGACGGGCTGCGGGGCGCCGACACCGGCCACGGCACCACCAACGTCGACGTCAACAACCCGCTGCGCGAAGCGTTGTCCCGGCTGAGCGGCGACGACCCGCTGCACCTGCGGGTCGGCCCCGACGAGATGGCGGTGACGACGCTCGACGGTCCGGTCGTGGAGAAGAAGGTTCCGCTGCCGGAGCGCTGGCTGCGCGGCTTCGCCGAGTCCCAGGCCATCACCACCGGCTTCGACCTGCGGGCCGAACTGACCGCCGCCGAGGCGACGCGCTTCCTGCGTTCGCTGCCCCGTACCGCGGTGGGCGGCGGAGCCGTGAGCGCCGCCCTGTGGGTGGTTCCCGCCGGTCGTACGCTGCGCCCCACCACCCGGCCGGTGCCCGGCGCGGTCTGCCTGCCCGGCCCCGAGCGCCTCGCCGCCCTCCAGCGGGTGCTGCGGCACGCCACGGGCCTGCGCGTGTACGGTCCCGCGCCGGCCGGGGCGGAGCCCACCGCCTCCGCCTGGGAGGTCGCCCTGCCCGGAATGCGGCTCACGCTCACCCTCTCCCCGGAGGCCTCCCGCGGGTTCTCCGGCGAGGGCGGCGTCCTGGAGGCCCTGGCCACCGACGCAGCGGCCGAGGACGCCGAGCTGATCTCCGTACTGCTCGCCTGGGAGCCGCGCATCGATCCGGCCGACCTGGCCGAACAGTCGGGGCTCCCGGTGGACCGCGTCCGGGCGGCCCTGACCCGCCTCGGCACGGCCGGCCGGGTCGGCTACGACATCGCCGAAGCCGCCTACTTCCACCGCGAACTCCCCTACGACGCCCGCCGCGCCGAGCGGCACAACCCGCGGCTGGTCGCCGCCCGCGCCCTGCTGGCGGCCGGAGCGGTCACCCTGGCGGGGGCCGGTACCGCCCTGGTGGCCTCCGGTGAACGCCGCTACCAGGTGCGCGAATCCGGCGGAGCGCTCAGCTGCACCTGCCAGTGGTGGGCCGACCACCGGGGCCGCCGCGGCCCCTGCAAGCACGCGCTGGCCACCCGGATGGCCCTGCGGGCCGCCGTCTCCGCCACCTCTTCCGTCTCCCCCGCCCCTTCCGGAGCCGCACGATGACCCCCACCGCGACCCCCACCGCGACCCCAAGCGTGAACATCACCGAAGACACCACCGAGGACGTCCTCGCAGCCGTACGGGCGGGCCGCACCGCCGAGCTGCCCGGTCTCCTGAAGCCCCTGGAACCCGCACAAGGCCGGGCGCTGCTCACCGGGCTGAAGGAGCTGCGCCGCGAACTGCGTTCCTCGCGGTGGGAGCGCTGGGAGGACCGCAACCGGACGAGCCCGGCCCTCGTGGTCGCCGGAGCCGGCTGCCTCACGGGGGCGGCGGCCGCGGCCGCCTGGATCGGCGCCGCCGATCTGCGCCGCTGGAGGCCGCGGCCGCCCGTCGCCGCGCTGCTCGACGTACTGTCCGGCCGGGATCCGAAGTGGCTCGGCGACCTCGCCCACCGGCTGGCCGCCCGGTCCGCCACCGCCGAACAGGACTACCCGCTGATACGCGAGTTCGTCCGGCTCGCCGGTTGTCCGATGCCCACCACCGACGGCTGCGTCGAGGGCTGGGCGACGGCCGTGGGCGCGTCCCGCTCCCCTCTCGTGGTCACCCTGCGCCACGACCCGTACCTCACCGCCCTCGCCCCGCGGCTCTTCGAGACCGCCGAACCGGTCGGTGTCCTCACCTGGCACCGGGAGCCGGACGGCCCCGACAACTGGCCGACCGCGCTGGCCGCCCTGGCCGACGAGGGGTGCCTGGACCGCCGCGTCCTGCTGGACGGGTGCACCGCACGGTTGCTGCGCGGCGGCAAGCCCGCCCAGCTGAAGCCCTACCAGGAGATCCTGGAAGCCTTGCGTCCGACCCTCGAGGAGGAGCGGGAGCGCGCCGCCGACTGGGTCGCGCTGGCCGCCGACGCCCCTTCCGCCGTCGCCGGGAGCGCCCAGCAGACCCTCGCCCGGCTCGCCGCGGCGGGTGAGCTGGCCCCCCGCCTGCTCGCCGAAATGTCGGCCGCCGTCCTCTTCCGCCCCGAGAAGAAGCTGGTCCGCTCGCAACTCGTGCTGATCGGCAGGGAACTCACCCGCAACCCGGCCGCCGCCCCCGAACTGTTGCCGGAGCTCGCCGAGGCGTTCGGGCACGCGGACACCGGCATCCAGGAGCGGGCGCTCAAGCTGGTCGCCGCCCACCTCACCGACGATCCCGGGCTGCGCTCCGAACTCGCCCACCGGGCACACTTGTTGAGCCCGTCCCACCGGGCCCGGGCGGTGGAGGTCCTGGGACCGGACGCCGCTCCCACCGAGGAGTGCGGCCCCTACCAGGAGATCCTGCCGCCGTTCCCGGTCCCGGCCCCGCTCGCACCGGCCCCGGAGACGGTCGCCGAAACCGTGGAGTTGGTCGCCGCGGTGATCAACGCGCGCACCGCCACCGTCGAGGAGTTCGAGCGCGCCCTGGACGGGCTGGTACGGCACGCGTACCGGGACCGCGCGGCCCTCGCCGAGGCACTGCGTCCCGCACTGGCGGACCGCTGGTTGCTGGACCCCGAGCAGTCCCGTTACTCCACGCACGAGTTGCCCGGTCTGGAGCACATGGCCGCGTGCGTCCTGGACGCGTCGCCGACGGGCACGCCGCAGCCGGCCCCCGGGTCCTGGCGCATCGACTGTCACCACACCGCGACCGGCGCCGCCACCCGTGCGCGCGTGGTCGAGGCCGCGCGGCGCATCGGGTCCCGGCCGGCGCCCTTCCTCCTCGCCACGCCCACCGTGGAGACGGGTTCGCTGGACCCCCGCGTGCTGGTCGCCCGCCTGGTCGAGTACGGGCGCCTCGGTGCGGAGCCCGGGCCCGCGGACTTCGCGCAGGCCCTGCTGCGGGTCCGCCGCGACGCCTCCGTTGTCCCCGAGGCCGCCGCGCTCGGCACGCCCGCCGGCGACCGGCTGGCCGCCTGGCTCGGCGACGCCGGCCGGCCCGTGGCCGTCACCCGGCGTACCGCGCCGACGGTGTGGCACCGGTGGGGCGGCGAAACGCCGGCGCGCCTCGTACTGGACACGGAGCAGCGCATCACCGTAGTGCGCGAGTTCCCGCACCCGTTCCACGAACTGGCGAGGGAGCGCAAGGCGGCCGACCGCTGCTGGGACGGCCGCGCCGACGCGTCGCTGATCGCGGTCCTGCCCGAGGACCGGGAGGCCCTGGCCGCCTGGTGCCTCCCGGCGGTCACGGCCGGTGCCGTCAGCGAAGCGCGGGAGGCGACCACCGCGCTGCCCCTGCTCGCCGCGGCCGGTGGACCGGCCGGCCCGGCCCTGCACCTGGCGGTGGCCAGCGGGCTCGGCGCCCGGCACCCCGAGGACCGGCTGCGGGCCGTGGACGCGCTCCTCACCCTCGCCGCCCGGGGCGAGCTGGACACCGTACGTCTCGGGTGCGACCTGGCCGAACTGATCACCCTGGGGACGGTCAAGCCCACCCGGCTCGCCGACTCGCTGCGCACCCTCTCCGCGACGGGCGCGTACGCGACGACCTGGGCCGTACTGGACCACTCGCTGCCCGCGCTGCTCACCAGGACGGCCGATCCCCGTGGTGCCGGGGACCTGCTGTCGACGGCCGCCGAGTGCGCGGAACGGTGTGGGGCGGCGGCGCCCGAACCGGCCGGGCTCGCCGCCGTCGCGGCCCGGGGCGGCACCTCGCGCCTGGTCACCCAGGCCGTCCGGCTGCGCGACGCCCTCCGCCGCAACGAGGGGGCTCCCGCCACGGGCAACTGAACGGGTCCACCGGCGGGGGAGGGGCTCCTCGCCGTGGTGGACGCGCGCGGCTGATGCGGGAGGGGGCGCGGGACGGCCCGAAGGCCGCCTCGCGCCCCCTGGTTCACGGGACGGTCAGGTCACGGTGCGCCGAAGGTCAGCGTCAGCTGCGGCGTCCCTTCGTTCGCCTGCGCCTCGGAGGACCACAACCACAGGGCGTCCGTACCGGTGCTGCTGAGCGCCAGGCCGTAGCTGCTGCCGAGCGCCGCCGCGACGCCGGCGGTGGTCAGCCCGGTGGTGTGCACCGCCGAACCGTCCGGGATCGCGGCGAAGGTGCCGAGCGCCGGACCGCCCAGCGCGGGACGGTTGTTGTACGTCGTCCCGGCTTCGCTCCAGGAACCGGTGACCGGGAGGACCGAGACGGTGTCCGTGGTGCCGGCGCCGCTCTGCGTGCTCGTCTTCACGCTGAGCACGGCCGACTTCAGCACCGTGCCGGCGGGTGCGGCGGGCAGGTCGAAGCGCAGGTAGCTCGCGTAGAAGGAGGTGCCGCGCACCGCGAGCGATCCCGAGGTGCCGTAGTTGGTGGCGGGCGCACCCGCGTTGGCGTAGGTGTCCTCCGTGGCGGGCACCTGGACCACCGAGTCGGCCGGGGCGGTGGCGAGGGCGTAGTGGTTCTGGACCTGCGCCGCGCTGAGGACCGTGGGGTAGACGGCGGTCTCGTCGAGCCGGCCCGCCCAGTACTCGCTCGTGGGACGGTCGGGCCAGCCGCCGAGGCTGTCGCCGCCGGCGTGCCAGTAGCCCGAGAAGTTCTCGTGGGTGGTGACGGCGAGGGTGCCCCTCTGGACGCCGTCCACGTAGAGGGTCATCCCGCCGGGACCCTGGGTGGCGACGACGTGGTGCCACTGGTTGTCGTTGTAGGAGCCCGGGGTGGTGATGGTGCGGGTGGCTCCGGTGTAGACGCCGTAGACCAGCCGGCCATTGTTCGTCATGTAGATGTGCTTGTCGTACTGATTGCTGCCGCGGTTCTGGTTGTTCCCGAAGCCGACGAGCTTGCCGCCCCGGGTGGTGTCGGTCTTGAACCAGGTCTCGATGGTGTAGGTGCTGCCCACGGTCTGCCGCACGTCCCCGTACACCTGGGTGTCCGTGCCGTTGAAGCCGATCGCCGTGCTCGCGCCGGAGACCGCGCCGGGCGTCTGCCGCAGGGCGGGGGCGTTCAGGTGCGTGCCGCTCCGGTTGCCGCCGGCCGAGGAATCGGCGACGAAGGGCAGGGCCGACTCGTCGTAGCGCCAGTACTGCTGGGCGCCGTCGGTGCGGACCTGGTTCGGGTAGCCCTCCACCGAGGTCGGTACGGTCACGCTCGCCGTGGCGGACGGGGCGCTGGTGTTGCCGGCCGCGTCGGTGGCCGTCACCCGGTAGGTGTACGACTGGCCCGCCGCCGCGGTGGTGTCGGTCCAGGAGGCCTGCGGCCGCTTGAAGAACAGCGAGTCGGCGGTCACCGTGGCGAGGGGGGTGGCGGCCCCGTTGCGGTAGATCCGGTAGGTCAGCGCGCTGTCGTCGAGGTCGAGGCTGGTGCGCCAGCGCACCTGGACCTCACCGGGCCGGAAGCTGACCGCGCTGGCCACGGGCACGGTGGGTGCGCCGGTGTCCCCGGTGGAGGCGAACCGGGTCAGGCTCTGCTGCGGCGCACCGTTGACGGTGGTGAACTCCCCGCCGACCCACAGGTACTGGACGCCGCCCTTGGAGCCCACGGTCATCACGCGCGGCCCGATGCCCTCGCCGATGCCGTCGTTGGTGTCGGGGGCCCAGCCGAGCTTGCCGGTCCCGGTGGTGGGCTGGGCGAGCAGGTGGTGGCGCTGCCCGTCGGGGAACTCGCCGACGCTGGAGCAGTCGTGCGCGTGCGAGGCGCTGTAGAGCACGCTCTGGTACGGCAGGACGGCCTGGGTGGCGCCGAGGCAGGTGTCGCGCCAGCGCTGGCCGAAGTCGCCTAGGTTGAGGGCGATCCGGCCGTCGAAGACCCCGCCGCCCGTGCCCTCGTTGGCGGTGTAGAAGCCGGTGGCGTCGGTCGCGATGTCCTTGACCACGGAGTTGGTCTCGATGAATCCGGCGTAGGACTTGGTGAGCGCGCCGCTCGTCGCGTCGACGACGGCCAGCGCGTGGGTGTTCGTACCGTTGACGGTGAAGAAGTCGCCGCCGAGGATCACGTGGTCGCCGTCCGGGGTGACCTCGACGGCGCGGCCGGGTTCGTCGGCGTCGGCGGTGAAGGGCTTCAGCGCGCCGTCGGCCGCGCCGACGGCGGCGAAGCGCTGGCGCGGCTGGCCGGCGACGCTGAGGAAGTCGCCGCCCGCGTAGACGGTGTCGCCGGTGACGGCGAGGGCGCGCACGGTGGCCGCGAAGGCCGGCCGGAAGCCCTGTTTCACCGTGCAGCTCGCCACGTCGACGGCGGCGAGGCTGGAGACGGGGGTGCCGTTGACGGCCCCGAAGTAGCCGCCGACGTACAGGGTCGTCTTGTCCGGCGAGAGGGTGAGCGCGCGGACCGTGGCGCTGCCCGAGGCGACGGTGAAGGACAGCTCGCAGGAGGTCGGGGCGCCGGTCGCGGCGTCGAGCGCGACGAAGTTCACGGCCGACTTCTCGTTTCCGGATCCTCCCTCGGGCGGACGCACGGTGGAGAAGGTGCCGCCGACGAAGACCTGGCCGGCCGCTTCGGCGAGGGCCCAGACGACCCCGTCGGGCTGCCAGGTGGCCAGCGGGTCGGCGGTGAACGCGACGGGCGGGGTGACCGCGGCCGCCTGCGGGGCGAGGCCGAGGCCCACCCCCAGGGCGGTGGTGGCCAGGGACAGGGCGAGCGCGGCCGCCGCCCCTCGGGATCTACGCATGAATCCCCCAGTTCGGTGTGCGGTACGGCCGTAGGGTGCGGCCGGATGAGCCATGGCCGAAAACCACCGAACAGCAGTCCACGACCGTGCCTAAGGGCGCACCCTAGAGCGATTCACGGCTCGATTCATCCCACTTGACGTATCGGATGCGAAAGTGCGCCGGCCCGCACACCTGCCCCTGCCGTCACGCGCGGGGCTTCGCCCGGACGTGCATCCGCTCGCCCTGCCGCCCGAACAGGCTGAGGATCTCCACCGGCCGCCCGTCCGCGCTGCTGAACCAGTGGGGCAGCCGGGTGTCGAACTCGGCGGCCTCACCGGGACCGAGGACCAGGTCGTGCTCGGCGAGGACGAGGCGCAGCCGGCCCTCCAGCACGTACAGCCACTCGTAGCCCTCGTGCGTCCGCGGATCCGGCTCGCCGCCCCGGTCCGGGATGAGCATCTTGTAGGCCTGGAGGGGGCCGGGGCCCCGGGTCAGCGGGACGGCCGTGCCGCCGTTCGGGAGGGTGCGAGGGGTCAGCCGGACCCGGGGATCCCCCACTTCGGGAGCGCCCACCAGGTCGTCCAGGGGCACTTGGTACGCGGCCGCGAGCGGCAGCAGCAGTTCCAGGCTGGGGCGGCGCTGCCCCGACTCCAGCCGGGACAGGGTGCTCTTCGAGATGCCGGTCGTCTCGGAGAGCGCGGCCAGGGTGAGACCGCGCCGGGCGCGCAGCCGTCTGAGCCGGGGGGCGACCTCGTCGAGGACCGCCTGGTGGGGGGTTGGCTTGTCGTCCATCCGGACATTGCACCCGGCCGTCCCGGAAACGGCAACAAGGTTTGCCGTCCACCACCCGGCGCCCGCACCCTCCCCGGCATGAGCCCACACACTGATTCCGCGACCGGACCCCGACAGCGCCGCACCACCACCGCCGGCGACGATGACGGCGCTGACGCCGGCGCGCACCGGCCCGCGGCCCGGTGGGCGCTCGCCGCCCTCTCCCTCTGCGTGCTGCTGTCCTCGCTCGGCACCGGCATCGCCCACGTCGGCCTGCCGACCCTGGCACAGGTCTTCTCCGCGTCGTTCCAGGAGGTCCAGTGGATCGTCCTGGCCTACCTCCTCGCCGTCACCACCCTGGTCGTGGGTGCCGGACGCCTCGGCGACCTCGTCGGCCGCCGGCGGCTGCTCCTGGCGGGAATCCTCCTGTTCACCGCGGCCTCGGTGCTGTGCGCCGCCTCGCCCACGCTCTGGCTGCTGGTCGGTGCCCGGGCGGCCCAGGGCCTGGGAGCCGCCGTGTTGACGGCCCTCACCCTGGCGTTCGTGGGTGAGACGGTCCCCGAGGGGCGGACGGGCAGTGCCATGGGGTTGCTCGCCTCGATGTCCGCGGTGGGCACCGCCCTCGGTCCGTCGCTGGGCGGGGTCCTGCTCGCCGGGGCCGGCTGGCGGGCGCTCTTCCTCGTCAACGTGCCGCTGGGCCTGGCGGCGTTCCT
The DNA here is from genome assembly GCF_044756625.1 of Streptomyces sp. NPDC091682. NCBI lineage: Bacteria > Bacillati > Actinomycetota > Actinomycetes > Kitasatosporales > Streptomycetaceae > Streptomyces > Streptomyces sp. NPDC091682. The sequence goes on from NZ_JBIVTH010000001.1 coordinate 579,725, forward strand.
GCTCGCCCACCGCCATCTGCCCGCCGACCGGCCGGAACGCGGGGGCGACCGGCCCCCCTTCGACCACCTGGGGACGCTGTTGCTCGCGCTGACGCTCGCCGCTTACGCCCTCGCGATGACCCGCGGTGGCGTCCTTTCCGGCACGCTCGGCACCGCCCTCCTGCTGGCTGCCGTCTGCGGGGTCGTCCTCTTCGTGCACGTGGAGTCGCGGGCGGCCGCCCCCTTGGTCCAACGGACGCTCCTGCGCGCTCCGGTGATCGGTGCGGGCCTCGCCTCGAGCGCGCTCGTGTCGACGGTGATGATGGCGACACTGGTGGTCGGGCCGTTCTACCTCTCCCGGGCGCTCGGGCTCGGCGAGGCCCCGGTGGGACTCGTCCTGTCGGCCGGTCCGCTGGTCGCCGCGGTGACCGGGATGCCCGCGGGACGCCTCGCGGACCGCTTCGGCGCGCAGCGCACGACCCTGCTCGGTCTCCTGGCAATGACGGCCGGCGCCGTCGCCCTCTCCCTGACGCCGGCTTCGCTCGGTGTCCCCGGGTACGTCGCCCCGCTCGCGGTCGTGACGGCGGGCTACGCGGTGTTCCAGACGGCCAACAACACCGCCGTCATGGCGGACGTCGGCCCCGACCGGCGGGGCGTCGTCTCCGGCATGCTCGGTCTGTCGCGCAATCTCGGCCTCATCAGCGGTGCGTCGCTCATGGGCACGGTGTTCGCGCACGGGTCGGCGACGGCCGACATCGCCTCGGCGCCCGCGGGGGCCGTGGCCACCGGGATGCGGTTCACCTTCCTGGTCGCGGCGGCCTTGATCCTCGTCGCGCTCGCCGCCGTCGCCGCGGCGGGCCGGTCAGCGGGCGCCCGGACCCGGCAGGGGACGGCACAGCAGCGCGGCCGGGGAGGGGCGGGTGGCGGCGCGGGTGGTGAAGGCGATGCCCGCCGCGTACTCGGTGGGCAGGCACTGGCCCTTGTAGTTCCCGTAGGCGAACTCGCCGCCGGGGCCGCCCGCCGGGCGGTCGTCGCCCCGGTCGAACCACACCGTCCGGCCGCCCCCGGGAAGCGCCGTACGGGCCGGGGCGCACAACGCCGCCGAGACCCGCTCGCCGCGCAGGCTGTAGCCGATCAGGAACTGGCCGGCCGGGCACTGGAACTTGGTGTATCCGGTGGCCCAGTCGCCGCCCGCCGGGACGTACCGCTCGTCGCGGACCACGGTGTGCCCGCCCGTCGGGGCGCGCAGGTCGGAGCTGGTGCACAGGCCCCGGCCACCGGTGTGGGCGAGCCCGCTGAGACGGGCGCCGTCGGGACAGACCGCCTTGCGGGCCCCGCTGTCCCAGTCCCCGGCGGCCCGGGTGCGCAGCGAGGCGTTGTGGTCGCGGTGGTCCGTGGTCAGTTGGTACCAGGCGGTGGTGGCGGGGACCGGTCCGGTGCGGCCGGGGGTGGCGGCGAGCGGGGACCACCGGGCGGTGCGCCAGTCCCCCGGGTCCAGGACGCCGGAGCGGCGGCCGGTCGCGTCGTAGCGCAGGAGCGCCCAGCTGTCGCCGCCGGGGGCGCCCTGGGCGGTGGTGCTCCAGCCGACGAGGGGCCAGTACGCGAAGTCGGCGTCGGAGCGCGTCAGGTAACCGGTGAGGCGGTCGAACCAGGCGCGCGGGGCGGCGCCGCCCTCGTCGGCCCCGATTCCGAACTCGCTGATCCAAACGGGGGCGGTGAAGTGCGTGCCGGTCTCCGCGGACACGAAGAAGGCCTGGTCGTAGAGGGTCTGTTCGAGCTCCGCGGCGGTCATGTCCTGGTAGCGGAGGTCATGGGTCTCGCCGATGCCGGTCGCGCCGCTGTGCCGGGGGCCGGTGTACCCGTAGAAGTGGGCCGAGTAGACCAGCTTGTTCGAGGTGACCAGGGTGTGGGACAGGGTGCGTACGGGGGTGAGGGTGGGGCGGCCGTGCGGGAAGCCGTCCACGGGCAGGCCGAACCAGTTGATGCCCTCGACGACGATCAGCAGGTTCGGGTTGGCCTCGGTGAGGATGCGGTCGGCGGCCTCCTGGGCGGCCGCGTGCCAGTCGTGGTCGTCGCCGAGGCCCCAGTTGGGGTCGTCGAAGAAGTCGCGGCGGACCTCGTTGTAGAGGTCGGCGCCGACCACGCGCGGGTTGTCGCGGTAGCGGCGGGTGAGGAAGACCCAGTCGTCGGCCCACTGGGCGGTGGAGCGACCGCTGTTCCAGCGCTCGTTGCCGTCGAGGCCGCAGCACCAACGGGTGCTGACGGTGTGGTTGTTGAGGATGACGGCGAAGCCGGCGTCGGTGAGGGCGGCGACCACGGCGTCGTAGACCTGGAGGGGCGTGCGACCGCGCAGGGCAGGGTTGGCCGCGACGGCGGAGTCCGGGACGGGGGTGGTGTCGCGCAGCATCTCGTTGGAGAAGGGCAGCCGGATGCTGTTGAGCCCCGCGGCCCGGAAGTCGGCGAGCAGGGTGGGCAGGGGGACGCGGTCCAGGCCGATCGGGATTCCGTGGGCGTTCTGCCCGCTGTGGTGCGTGGCGGGGTCGTTGCGGTCGCCCGAGCCGTTCCAGGACCCTTGGGCTCCGTCCCAGTTCCCGGAGCGCAGGCGGAAGCGGTTGCCCTGTGCGTCGACGACGTACCGGCCCCGGGTGGACAGCGGCGGGGTCCAGGCCTCGGTGGTGCCCGGGGCGGCCTCGGGGTGGGGGGCGGCGGCGCGGGCGGGCTGCGCGGGCGGCGTCGACAGGACGCCGACCACCAGCAGGAGGGCGCAGAGGATCGCGCGTAAGAGGTTCTTCATCTCGCTCCTGCCGGAAATTCGGCCGTCCCGGCGGGCGGCTGCCGCGGGCAGGTTACCGGCGGGTCGCTTCCGGGGGAAGTCGAATGCGCGGACGCTTTCCGGCCCGGATGACCCGCGGCCTGCCCGGACGGCACCGGACGGCACCCACCAGATTCAGCCGGTGGACCCCCAGTGACGCACCGTCACCCTGCCGAAACGGCCCCGCGCGGGGCCGCGCCCCTCTACCGTGCCCTGAGGTGATGTGGCACGGCACCGGAGGACGGGGCGGATGGACGACGACGAAGACATGCGGCTGGCGGGAATGACGCCGGAGATCTCCCGCCGCACCCTCACCCTGCTGCGTGGCCTGGCGGGCCTCGAGCCGCCCGAGCAGGTCCCCGAGGAGGCCATGGTGGTCGCCGACGCGGTCCTGGCCGAGCACGGCACCGACGGGCTCCGGGTGCTGGTGATGACCCTGGCGGCCTGGGCGACGGCCCAGATCGAGAACGTCGCCGAGCTGAGCGGGCGCAGCCACGAGGCCGTCCTCGACGCGATGGAGCTGGCCTGCTTGGAGGCGAACGCCGAGGACACCCCCTAGCGCCCGGCGGGGTGCCGGACGAAGGCTTCGACGTCGCTCCCGCGGCGCGGTGAGGTGCGGTGCCCGGGAGCCCGCTGCGCGGCCGGCGAGGGCCCGGTGCCCCCGCAGGGCGGCGGCACCGGGCGGGCGGGGCCCGCGTCAGGTGGCGAGGGTGGCCACCGGCTCCAGGCCGTAGGTGCGGGCGTAACCGTTCTCGGTGCCCACGAGCAGGTCCACCACCTCGAAGTACCGGTCCCAGAAGGGGGTTTCGCGCAACGCGTCGATCAGCAGCCGGTAGGCGTCGTGGTCGTCCGCCTCCCAGACCCAGATGTCGGTGACCCGCGCCGAGTAGAACTCCGTGTCGTAGAAGCGGGAGCGGACGCCGCGGGTGCGGGCCTCGATCACCGGGACGACACCGGTGGTGAAGGCGTGGACGCGTTCGGCCAAGGTCATCGCCAGCCACTCGGGCGTGGTCTTGACCAGCATGAACGCGGTGACCGGCGGCTCGGTTCGGTCAGTGGGCATCGACTGCCTCCGAGGTGGCGAGGACGGCGGGCCCCAGGGTCTGCGCGCACCACTGGGCGAAGCCGGTGGCCGGGCCAGGGCCCGTCTGTGGCCCGCGGGCGACGCCCGAGTCCAGGCCCTGGTCCTTGGCGCGCTTCATGTCGACCATGCCCTCGACGAACGCCGCATGGAGGCCGTGGGCGAGCATGGCGGACCGCATCTCGTCGAGCGACTCGCGCCGGTAGCGGACCGGACGGCCCAGTTCCGCGGTCATGATGCGGGCCAGGTCGTTGGGCGACAGGTCCTGCGGGCCGAGCACCGGCACACTGTCGACGCCGGTCCAGGAACGGTCCAGCAGCAGTCCGGCCGCCGTCGCTGCGATGTCGGCGACGGCCACCAGCGGGGCCGGACGGTCGGCCGCGACGGTGTCGGTGAAGACACCGTTCTCGCGGATCGAGTCGACCTCCTCCAACAGGTTCTCGAAGAAGGACGGATTGGCCAGTGCGCGGTAGGCGACACCGGAAGCGGCGATCAGGTCGTCCATGGCCAGGGAGGTGGTGACCAGCCCGGCCCGGCCGGCCAGGGGGGTGCCGCGGCCGAGCGCCGAGACGCCGACGACACGGCCGACCCCGTGGGCGGCGAACGCCCGCGCGGCCGGGCGGGTGAAGCCGCTGTACGCCTCCTCGGGCGTGAGCGAGGCGTCCGGTGGCACCAGCCAGAAGACGGCATCGGCCCCGGTGAAGGCGCGCTCGACGGTCGCGGCGTCGCCGTGCGAGCCGGTGACCACCTGGACCCGTCCGCGTACGGCTTCGGGGAGCCGGGCGGGATCGCGGACGACGACGCGCAACTCCTCTCCGTGCGCGGGCGCGGCTTCGACCAGCAGCGACAGCAGCCGCCGGCCGATGTTTCCGGTGGGGGCAGTAATGACGATCATGAAAACCTCGGAGTCGTGTCGAAGCGGTAAGGCCTCCTCATCGTGCAAACGCCCACCGCATTGCCACAATGGGAACTTCAGCATCCAATCCTTGCCAGAATTGGAATAACGCCGTTGACCAGCATCGTTCCCCACCTCGACGCCAATCTCGCCGTCGCCCTCGACGCCCTCCTGACCGAGCAGAGCGTCACCCGCGCCGCCGCACGGCTGCGCACCTCGCCCGCGGCGATGAGCCGCACGTTGGCCCGGCTGCGCCGGGTGCTCCAGGATCCGCTGCTCGTACGGGCGGGCCAGGCGATGGTGCCTACGCCCCGCGCCGAGGCGCTGCGGGACGAGGCCGCCGCGGTGGTGCGCCGGCTGGAGGCACTGCTCACCCCGAGCGGCGGGATCGACCCCGCCGCACTGCGGCGCACGTTCACCGTCCAGGCCTCGGACCTGGTCGGCGCCGCGCTGGCGCCGGGGCTGCTCGCGCTGGCCCGGCGCCGGGCGCCGGGGGTCTCGCTACGGGTGCTGGCCGAGGAGTGGGAGGCGGGCCCCGCGCTGCGCGAAGGTCGGGTCGACCTGGAGATCGGGGCCATCGACCACGTCGACCCGGAGACCCGGGTCGAAGAGCTGGTCACGCTGCGGATGGCGGCCGGTGTCAGAGCCGGGCACCCGCTCACCGAAGGGACCCTGACCCCTGCTCGGCTGGCCGCGGCCGAGCACGTGGCGGTCAGCCGCCGGGGCCGCTTCACCGGTCCGCTGGACGCGGCCCTGGCCGAGCAGGGCCTCAGCCGGCAGGTGAGCGCCGTCCTGCCCGGGCATCTGGCGGCGATGGCACTGGCCGCGGTCGGCGACGTGGTCTGCCTGGTACCGACCGCGCTGCCGGGCGAGCCGCCTTCGCCACTCGGCGACGCGGCACGCGCGATGGGGCTGCGCCTGCTGGACATCCCGCTGCTGCTGCCACCTCTGACGATCGGCATGGCCTGGCACCCGCGGCACAGCGCCGACGGGGCCCACCAGTGGCTGCGCAACGCCGTACGACGGACCCTCCGCCCGACCCCCTGACTGGCGTGGAAGGCCGCCGGGGCCCGTTCCCGGACCGGCCCCGGAAGAAACCGCGTCCCGTCCGGCCGCGATATGGCGGGCTTCGGCGACACTGGGAGAGCAGGAGCGTCGTGGGGGGTCGTGATCGGAGGCCGTCGTGAGCACACCTTCCCCCATCCGGATCGCCGCCGTCCTGTCCACCGAGCACCGTGGACGGCTGATGTCCCAGGCCCGTGAGGTCAATTTCCCGGAGAGCGCGCGCATCTTCGACGAGGGCACCCGGGCGGATTCCTTCTGGATCGTGCGTTCCGGCACCGTGACCTTGGAAATCCCCGTCGCCGGCCGCCGGCCCGCGCCCGTGGAGAGCCTCGGCCCCGGTGAGCTGGTGGGGTGGTCCTGGCTGTTCCCGCCGTACGTGTGGCAGCTCGGCGCGGAGGCGATGACACCGGTACGGGCGTACGAGTTCGACGCCGCGACCGTGCGGATGTTGATGGACGCCGATCCCACCTTCGGCTCCGCGATCGGACACTGGGTCGGGCGCGTCCTCGCGATGCGCCTCCAGCAGACCCGCACCCGCCTGCTGGAGCTGTACGCCCCCCGCCTCAGCAGCACCGCATGATGAGCTAGTGCTGGCCCGCCGTCTCGACCGCCCTGCGCCGTAGGCACAGCCCGGCCGGGACGACCGCGGAGACCACCGCCACGGCCGCGCAGGCGCCGGACGTCGCCCCGAGGGCGGCCCACGGGATCACCAGGGCGCCCCTGACGTCCAAGAGGCCCAGTGCCGCCCCGACACCGGCCAGGTTCAGGGCGGCGACCAGGGTGCCGGTGACCGTGCCGACGAGCACGACCAGCAGGGACTCCCCCGCCACTAGCCGCAGGACCTGCCACCGGGTGGCTCCGGCCAGGCGCAGCACCGCGAGCTCGCGGGCCCGGTCGGAGGTGGCCGTGACCAGGGTGCCCGCGAGCGCGATCCCCGTGTAGAGCAGGGCGATGCCGAGGACCAGCAGGAAGCCCGTCCGGGTGGTGCGTCGGGTCCCGGGCCGGTTTTCGGACAACCACCGGTCCTTGGTGAGGGCGCGGCCCCCGGCCTGCCGTGCGGCCTCGGCCAGCGCGGCGCCGACCGCCGCGCCGTCCGCGCCCGGGGCGAGGCGTACGTCGATCCGGTCCACCGTCGCGCCGGGGGCGTTGGCGGGGGTGACGTAGGCGCCGTTGCCCCCGGTGCCGGTGCTCATCACGGCCGCGATCCGCAGGGCCTTGCGGGTGCCGTCACCGAGCCACACCTCGACGGTGGATCCGACGGTGTGCCGTTCCCATTCCGCGGTGACGATGACGGAGTCGTCGTCGAGGTCGGTGACCGATCCTGCCGTCAGGGGCAGTCGGGCGGTCCGGGCGAGGGCCGCGGGATCCGCGGCGCGGGCGTCGGAGCGGATCAGCGCCCTGCCCTCCTCCAGCACGTGGACGGCGGTCGCGGCGGTGGCGGAGATCTCCGTTCCAGGTACGGCCCGGATCCGCTCGACCGCGGCCGGATCGAACCCGCCCGGGCCGGCCGTGACGACGTGGTCGGCGGTGGTCCGCTGCCGGATCTCGGCGGCCTTGGCCTCGTTCAGAGTGGCGGTGGTGCCCAGCAGGGATCCGGCGAGGGCCACGGTGACCAGGACGGGGGCGGCGACGGCCGCCGTACGCCGGGTGCCGGCCGCCGCGTTCTCCCGGATCAGCATCCCGCCGGCGCCCGGCAGCCGGGCGGGGAGCCAGGCGAGCAGCCGGACCAACGGGCGCACCAGCACCGGCGACAGCAGCGCGAAGGCGACGATGAACAGCATCGGACGGCTGGTGTACGTCTTGCGGTGGAGCAGGTCCGCGGGGTCGGTGAGCAGGGCGTGGGCGAGGGTGCCGAGGCCCGTCAGCAGCAGTCCGGCGCCGAAGATCCAGCGGCCCGGGGTCATGGTCCGCGTCTCGTACGCGGCTTCGCGCAGTGCCTCGGAGGGGGCGACCCGGCCCGCCCGCCAGGAGGCGGCGACGACTCCCGCGAGCGCGACGGGCAGGCCGGCCCAGAAGGCCGCGTGGAAGGGCCAGGTGGCGTCGCCGACGGCGAACCAGCGGGGTGCGAGGCCCTCGTCCACCAGGTGCGAGACGAACACGGGCGCTCCGTACGCCCCGAGCAGACAGCCCGCTGCGGAGGCGACCACGCCGAGCATCAACGCCTCGGCGACCACCGTGCGCCGGATTTGGCCCGGGGTGGCGCCGGCCGTGCGCAGCAGCGCGAACTCCTTGCGGCGTTGGGCGACGGCGAAGGCGAAGGTGGAGGCGACGACGAACACCGCGACGAAGCAGGTGATGCCGCCCGCGGTGCCGAGTACGGCGTTCACGGCGACCAGGGCCTCGCGCTCGCGTTCGGGGTCGGGGTCGGCGTGGCGGCGGTCCGGGCCGGTCAGGACCCGTACGTCGGTGTCCCGGCCCGGGAACGCCCGGACGGCATCGCGTACGGCGTCCCGTACGGCGGTCGGGTCGGCGGCGACGACGAGTTGGTCGACGGCGGGCGAGAGCCGGGCGGCGCGGGCATCGGTCCAGAAGACGGCGTCCTCGAAGCCGCGGTCGGCGACGGTGCCGACCACGGTCACGGGGCCGTGGTCGGTGCCGATCCGGGCCCCGGGCCGGGACCAGCCGGTGGTGACGACCTCGTCGTCGGAGCGCGGGGACCGGCCCGCGTCGAGGGCGTACGGGGCGAAGGCGGCAACGGACCAGGGATGGCCGACCAGGTGCTCCGGCCCGCCCTCGGCTCGGACGGGGAAGGACCGGTCCTCGGTGGTCGGGCCGAGGGCGGCCAGCCGCCGGGCGAGTTCGGAGGGGACGGGCCGGGGGTGGGCGAGCTTGGCGGTGCGTTCCCCGCCCGGGACGGGGACGCGCAGCACGTCGTCGCCCCTGACGACGACGGGGGCCTGGGCGAACCGCTCCGGGAGGCGCTGCGGGGCGTCCAGGGTGGCGGCGAGCCCGAGGCCCATGGTGGCGATGAGGCCGACGCCGAGGGCCAGGGCCACGAAGCTCCCGAGGAGGGTGACCCAGCGGTGGCGCGCGGTGCGCAGGGCGATGGTCAGCACGGCGCTCCCTCCAGCGCGGTCATGCGGGCGGCGATGTCCTGGGCGCGTGCGCCCAGGACATCGCCGTTCACCCGGCCGTCGGCGAGGAAGACCACGCGGTCCGCGTAGGAGGCGGCCACGGGGTCGTGGGTGACCATGACGACGGTCTGGCGTTCGGTGTCGACCATGGTCCGGAGCAGGGTGAGCACCCCGCGGCCGGTCTGCGAGTCCAGGGCGCCGGTGGGTTCGTCGCCGAAGAGCACCTCGGGGCGGGTGATCAGGGCGCGGGCCAGGGCCACGCGCTGCTGCTGCCCGCCGGACAGCTGCGCGGGCCGGTGCCGGGCCCGGTCGCCGAGGCCCACCCGAGCCAGCGCCTCGCGGACCTCGGCCCTGGCGGGGCGGCGGCCGGCCAGGCGCAGGGGCAGGGCGACGTTCTGTTCGGCGGTCAGGGCGGGCAGCAGGTTGAAGGCCTGGAAGACGAAGCCGATGCGGTCGCGACGCAGCAGGGTCAGCCGGGTCTCGCCGAGCCGGCCGAGTTCGGTGCCGCCCACGCTCACCCGACCGGAGGTGGGCCGGTCGAGTCCCGCCGCGCATTGCAGCAGGGTGGACTTTCCGGAGCCGGAGGGGCCCATGACGGCGGTGAAGGTGCCCCGGGGAACGTCGAGGGAGACCCGGTCGAGGGCGGTGACCGCCCGGTCGCCAGCGCCGAAGACCCGGGTGACGTCGTCGAGTTGGATCGCATCGTTTTCCATGCCTGAAGCCAACCGTCGCGGGCGGCGCCGCACAGCGGGCCCAGGCCGTGTCTCCGGGGTGGGGCCGGCCCTACCCCCGGAGGGGCCCCAGACCCCGTCCGGGCAGATCACAGGCGTGGTGCGGCAGGTTTCGGGGAGGTGTCCCGGTCGGTGTTCGGCCGATTCGGCGGCCCGCTCCCGCACAGGTCAGCCCGATCGCACGGCTGCTGTCTGCAGTCATTCGTACACGATCGGTGACGGAAAAAGGAGGTCCGAACGGGCGTTCATGGCTCGGGTCGGCAAGACTGCGTCCGCTATCCGAAACACCAACCCAAGGGAGTGTTCGAAATGCGGTCCATCGCAAGGGGTCTCGGGCTCGGTTCCGCCGCCATGGCGCTCACCGCGCTCACCGCGCTGGTCTGGCCGGGTACGGCCGGAGCCGCACCGACCGGTACCCAGAGCCTGTACGCGCCGTCCGCGCTGGTGCTCAGCGTGACGGCCGGGCCCGATGCCAAAACGGGCACGGTCCTGCGCGCGGTGACCCTCGTCTGCTCGCCGACGCCCGGCGGGACGCACCCGAACCCGGCTGCGGCGTGCGCCGAGTTACGTGCCAACGGCTCACGGCTCGACCCGCTGGCCGCACCGGCCGCCGGCGCCGTCTGTACCAGGGAGTGGAACCCGATGACGGTGACGGCCGTCGGCGTGTGGCAGGGCCGTCGGCTCAGCTACACGTACACCTTCGCCAATCCGTGCGGCCTGCGGAACACCTCCGGCGTACTGTTCGGCTTCTGACCCCGCGTGAGGCGGTGGGCCGGGCGGCGCCGTGCGACCGCCGTCCGGCCCGGCTCACCGGGGCGCAGCCGCCGATGCCGTCAACAGCTCCGGCTCCTCATCCCAGTTCGAGACTGGTCACCCCGAAGAGTTCCGACAGGGCGAGGTCCGGCGCCGGGCCGGTGTACATCCGGGCGGTCTCGAAGGCCGGGGCCAGACCGAGGCGTTCGAAGAGCGCGGCGGCCGCCGGGTTGGCGTCCGGTACGTCCACGGACACCAGGCCGTCGGGAGCCTGCCGGGACAACTCCCGCAGCAGGGCCGCCGCCACCGCCGGGGTGGCCGCATAGAGCGGGCCGATCCGATGGGCGGCGCTGGAGGGGCGGATCACGCCGAGACCCTCGATCCGGCCGTCCCGGACGGCGGCCAGGGCGGTGCGGCCGGGCAGTCCGGTCCATGCGGACAGGAAGGCGCCCCGCGCCGCGGGGAAGAACCGCCGGTCATAGGCGGCGAGCCGACCGAAGGGCAGGGTGCCCGCGTCCACGACCTCGACCCCGCCGTCGTCGCCCCCCTGTGGGGCGCCTTCGTAGCGGAAGTTGTTCCAGGCCGGGCGGAAGCCCGACTTGCGGTAGTTGGCCTGCTGGTCGACGACCCCGTCCAGACCCACGAGGCGCCCGTCGAGCCGTTCCATCCCGGCGCGCCACAGCCGCATGCCGTACCCCTGGCCGCGGACGGCCGGCCGGGCGATGTAGAAGCCGATGAAACCGAAGCCCCCGCCGTACCGCACGGCGGAGATGCAGGCCACCGGCTCGCCGTCCAGCCGCCCCATGAGGAACCCCTCCGGGTCGGCGACCGCGAAGGCGAACCGGTCCGAGTCCCCCGGATTCCAGCCCTCCTCGTCGGCCCAGTCGCGCATCAGCCTCATGTCGGCGGCGCTCGCGCCGCCGATCTCGAATCCCGTCATGCGGGTGTTGTACCAGATGGGGCCGGTGTGCGCAGGAGTGCCTGATGCGTCGTCAAAAGACTTACGAACGCGGCCTGATCGGCCTCCCGGTGGAGGTCACTGACCTGACCGTCCCCTACTTCGACGACGCGCCACACCCCGTCCGCGCGCAGTGCGAGGTCGGTGGTCACGAAGGGGCAGCCCAGCGCCTCGACTGCCGCCCGGACCGGTTCGAGGGCCGACGCGAGGGCCGGTCCCGGGACCTCGCCGACCGGGCTGTCGGGGTGGGCGGTGACCAGTCGCGGCGCCCCGTCCCGCCACCACACCCGCACCTCCGCGGCCGCCCCCTCCGGCGTGACGAAGTGCTCGAAGGCCCGCACCACCACCCCGCCCGCCAAGAACTCGCCCTGCAGTTCGACGAAGCGGGCGACGACGCGGTGCAGCGCGGCCCGGTCGGCGAGGTCGGGCACGTAACAGGCCTCGTCCCACTCGTGCTTGCGGGACTTCACGTAGTCCTTGATGACGGCGGGTCCCGGCGGCAGGCCCACCGTGAGGGCCGCGAGGCCCTCCGGATCCGGGACCGTCCCAGGCCCCGCCGGCAACCAACTGCTGACCGGGGTCAGACCCGCGAAGGTCTCGTACCAGCCGGGGAGTTCGTGCGCCCTGCGGTACGCCTCCGGGGTGACGACCAGCTCACCACCGCGTCGGCGCAGGACCGCGTCCAGTGCGGCGTAGTGGCCCGAGGGGATCATCCAGCCGCGGTACCAGACGGCTCCGGGCCCGTCCGGCACGCGCGCGACGGCCCGTTCGGCGTCCCCGGCCAGCAGCGCGTCGTGGTCGATGAGCAGGGCGGTGCCCCCGGTGTCGCGCAACTGTCGGGCCTCCGCCGCGAAGTGGGCGTCGACCCGGCGCTCGTTCAGGGGGTCGCGGCAGTAGAGGACGGTGGCGGTCGTGGTTGTCGTAGCCATGCACCCACCCTATGGACGGCCCCGTCGATCACCGTACGGATTTCAGCCCGCGCAGATCACGTCGTCGAGCCGGATGGGGTTGGAGTCCAGACGTACGTAAGCGGTGAAGGTGTCGGTGTTGCCGGAGGCCCAATGGGTGGTCACGGTGGCCCATCCCACCGAGGCGGTCTTCGCGACGGTGACCGGGCCGACGCTGATGTCCTGCGGCTCCTCTTGGGAGCAGAGCAGGACGTCGACCTCTTCGTTGACCTGCTGTCTCTCCTTGAGGATCTGCGAGACCTGGTTCTCCCGGTCCTGCTCGGAGGGGCCGTGGTCACCGTAGAAGCCGATGAGGAACTCGCTGATCTGGGCCGCGGTGTGTCCCCTCCCCACGACGGCGGCGGGCGCGGCGAGGGCGGGGACGGACGGCACGACCGGGAGCGCGAGCAGGGTCAGCAGCAGGGCACCGAGGCGGTACGGCGTGAGCATCATGTCCGGTCTTGTACCCGCCGGGCCGGCGGATCGGGAGGGCGGGGCCCGGATCTCACTCCTGTGGGGGTCGGGATTCACCGCAGAAACGACCCGCCGGCGGGTACGCGGAAATGGGCTCGCGGGCCGCCCGTACCCGTGCATAGGGTCGGTGCATGGGGAAGCCACTTGTCGCAGTGTTCAGCGGGGCCGGAATGTCCACCGACTCCGGAATTCCGGACTACCGAGGGCCCCGGGGCCTGTGGCGGCAGGATCCCGATGCCGAAAAGCTCGTGACCTACGCGTACTACATGGCCGATCCGGAGATCCGGCGCCGCTCCTGGCTGATGCGCGCCGAGATCGGCGCGCTCGGAGCACGGCCGAACGCCGCGCACCTGGCCGTGGCGGAGTTGGAGCGCGGCGGCACCCCGGTGCGGGTGATCACCCAGAACGTGGACGGACTGCACCAACTCGCCGGAATGCCCGACCGCAAGGTCTTCGAGTTGCACGGCAGCGCACGATCGGTGGTGTGCACGGCCTGTCACGCCCGGTCGGACATGGACGGGGCGCTGGCCCGGGTGGCCGCCGGGGAACCGGATCCCGCCTGCCTGGTGTGCGGCGGGATCCTCAAATCGGCGACCGTGATGTTCGGCCAGCGGCTCGACCCCGAGGTGCTGGGGCAGGCGATGGCCGTGGCCAAGGGGTGCCAGGTCTTCATCGCCGTCGGGTCGACCCTGCAAGTACAACCCGCCGCGTCGCTCGCCGGCATGGCCGCGGAGGCCGGGGCCCGACTGATCATCGTGAACGCGGAGGAGACCCCGTACGACCCGCTGGCCGACGAGATCGTCCGCGAGCCGATCGGCACCGCCCTGCCGGCCCTGCTGGCCAGGTTCGCCGTCTCCTAGTCCCCGTCGCCCACGCCCCGGCCTAGCTCTGGCCCGCGTCCGCCGCCCGGCGCATTTCCGTCACGTCCAGCTTCTTCATCTGCATCATGGCGGCGGTGGCCCGGGCGGCCCGCCCGGGGTCCGGGTCGGCGATCAGGTCGATGGCGCCCGGCGGGATGACCTGCCAGGACACGCCGAACCTGTCCTTGACCCAGCCGCAGACGCCCTCCTCGCCGCCGTCGCCGGTCAGCGCGTCCCAGTAGTAGTCCGCCTCCGACTCGTCGGCGCAGCGGATCTGGAAGGAGATCGCCTCGGTGAAGGGGAACTGCGGACCGCCGTTGAGGCCGATGAACTGCTGGCCGTTGATCTCGAACTCCACGACCATGACGGAGTCGGCCCGGCCGGGGCCCGCCTCCGTGTACCGACCGATCCGGCCGAGCTTGCCGTCCTTGAAGACGGACAGGTAGTAGTCGGCGGCCGCTTCCGCATTGCCGTCGAACCACAGACACGTGGTGAATCCCTTGCCGCTCATCTCTGCCTCCGGGCCGGTCGCTGGACGATGGATGCCGTCCCTCACATACAGACCGGCCCCGGACCCGAAATTCATCGGTGGGTCCGGGGCCGGTCCGCATTCGGCCGGTAATTCGCCCGTTCGGCTTACTTGGCGGGCTCCGCGCCCATCGCGAGCATGCGCTCGACGACGCGCTCGGTGGCGTTGCCGTCGTTCAGGTCGCAGAACTCGGCGCGGAACGCCGCTCGTGCCTCGGCGTACTGCGCCCCGACCGCGTCCGCGTTGCGCACGGCCTCGATCAGGCTCGCCGAGTCCGCCAGCAGCGGTCCGGGGGCCTTCTCCTCCAGGTCGAAGTTGAAGCCGCGCAGCGTGCCGCGGTAGTGCTCCAGGTCGTACGTGAAGAGCAGGATCGGCCGGTCGGTGAGCGCGAAGTCGAACATCGCGGAGGAGTAGTCCGAGATCAGCACGTCGGCGACCAGCAGCAGGTCGGCCGCGTCGGGCCAGCGGGACACGTCGATGACGAACCCGTCGCGGACACCGTCACGGACCTGCTCCGTCACGTGGTGGTGGCTACGGATCAGCAGGACGTGGTCCTCGCCCAGCTCACGGCGGGCCTGGTCCAGGTCGATCCGCAGGTCGAGCTTGTAGCCGCCCGAGAAGCCCTCGTTGTTCTCGCGCCACGTGGGCATGTAGAGGACGACCTTCTTGCCCTCGGGCAGGCCGAGCCGGCGGCGGACCTCGGCGATCCGCTGCGCGTCGGGCCGTACCAGGGCGTCCGCACGCGGGCTGCCCGCCTCGATGACCTCGCCGTCGTAGCCGAGGGCGCGCTTGAGGATGGGCGTGGCGAAGGAGCTCGGGGAGGCCAGCAGGGTCCACTGGGCGCTGTCGTGCTCCAGCCCTTCCAGGATCTCCGGGCTCGTGTAGTAGTCGTGCACGAAGTCGTGACCGATCTCCTTGATCGGCGTACCGTGCCACGTCTGTACGACGACCTGGCCGGCGCGGCGCTGGAAGCGCCCCGGCACGGTGTCGTTGGTCACGAAGTAACGGGCGCGGGCCAGCACCTCCCACGACTCCACGCTCTGGTACTGGACGGCGCGGGCGGTCTCCGGGACCTCGGTCTGGCCGTCGCGGACCAGCCAGACGTGTTCCAGCTTCTCGCCGCGGCGCACCAGTTCCTCGTGGATGGCGCGCGGCGAGTCGCCGGAGCCCTGCCCGTGGTGGGTGTCGTAGACGACGATGTCCTTGACCGGCAGGGCGCGCTGCGCCGGGTAGGTCTCGAACCGGGCCACGCGCTGTGCGTAGTGGGAGCGGTCGTGCGGGCTGATGAGCGGGTCCGCGACCAGCACCATGCGGTCGTGGAAGCGGGTCTCGACCCGCATCCGGCGGCCCTGCACGGTGAGCGGGTGCGGCCCGGCGAAGAGCAGGCCCGGACCCATCTGTACGGGGGCGCCGCGGTCGACGCCGAGGAGTCCGGCGGTGGTTCCGCCCTGGGCGACCGGGCGCATCGTCGGCCACCAGCGGCCTTCGGGGAGCGTGGTGCGGCCGGCGTACGCCTCGGGGAGCACGGGCCGGAAGACGGCCTCGAAGGCGTCGCCGTCACGGGTGACGGGGTAGCTGAACTCCACGCCGTTGGCGTTGTGCAGGACCAACTCGTACGGCTCGTCGGTCGGCGCGACGAAGCGGCCGCGCAGGGTGAGGGTGCCGTCTTCGGCGGTGACCCCGTCGACCAGCGGCGGGGAGGGCTGCACGGAGAGGGTCAGGTGCCCGGTGTTTCCGCGCTTGGCGAAGAGGGAGCGTCCCCCGTCCTCACCGGGCAGGGGCAGGACCAGGCCGTCGAATCCACCGCGCTCGTCGTGCACCACGCGGTGCTCGGTGCCGTCGGGGCCGATGACGGAGAGGCTCCAGGGCTCGGGGGCCCACTCGCCGGGCTCGCACTCGGCGTCCGGCACGGCGGCCAGGTCGGCCAGCGGTACGCGGACGGTGAACGAGGCCCGGTCGGCGCCGGACGCCGCGCTCTCCAGCGGGAAGGAGAGGACCGTACCCGTGGTGACGTGGACGGCCTGCAGCGTGGTGGATCCGACCGCCTCGGCGGAGAGTTCGCCGGTGATCTCGACGGCGTCGTCACCCGCGGCGTGGACGTCCAGGGCGCGGGCCCGGGCGATCTCCACCTGGATGGTGAGGGCACCGGAAACCGTCGGGACGATCCGGACGTCGGGAGCCACCCAGTGCGGGGGCGGGTTCTGGCCGGTGTCGTTCTCCCCGCCGCGCAGGCGGGCGCGGTGCAGCCCGCCCGCGCCGGTGACGGCGATGGACGTGGTCCACGTGCCCTGGTTCCACTTGCCGCCCGACTGGAAGATCGAGGGGTCGACGACGGCCGTGAAGCCGGCCCAGTCGGCGTGCCGCAGAGCGAGGTGCGGGGACTTCACCGTGGCCATCGGGGAGGCGACGGTACGGGTGCTCACGACGGAGCGGCGACGCTTGTTCCCCTCGCGGAAGACCAGCATCTTGCGGGAACCGAGGCGGCTCTCCGCACCGAGGTGGCCGGGCAGGGCGTAGCCGCGCAGCAGCAGCTTGCCGTCGGCCCAGGCGGCCTGCTCCAGGCGGCTGACGACGCGGCGCTCGCGCGGACCGAGGGTGAGGATCTTGGCCGGAACCGGCGGACGGCCGTGCAGGAAGGGGTAGTCCGCCTGCGGGCGGGCGAGGCCCTTGACCGGCACGCTGTAGCTGTAGTCGCGCTGGTGGTGCTGGAGCGCGATGAAGTCCTCGACGCGGCCTTCGCCGGCCAGGTACGCCTTGAGCCGGTCGGCGACGGTCAGGTCGGACCAGGGACCGGTGCCGATCTCGCGGACGAGACCGCCGACCTCCTTGACGAACGCGGCGCGGAAGTCGGGGCCGCCCTCGCCGACGTACTTGTAGATGAGCGGGAGTTCCTCGCTCAGCACGTTGTGGTCGTAGTCGCGCAGGTAACGGTCGTACTTGGCGCCCTGCTTGGCCTTGAGGGACTCGCGGACCAGGCGTACGGACTTCACGCGGTCGATGAGGGAGATCGGGTCGGTGGAGCGCTGGGTGATGGAGCGCTCACCGGTCTCGCGGACGCGCCAGTGGTAGACGCAGTCGCTGATGATGTCGACGCTGGAGGCGAAGTAGTGCGCGGGGATGCTGACCGGGGCGTCCTCGTAGAGGATGCCCTCCGGGTACTGGAAGCCGTGTCGGTCCCAGAAGCTGCGCCGGTAGACCTTGTTCCACGCGGTGCGGTCGGTGACCAGCGCGGGGAACTTCGAGATGTGGGTCTTCAGCTGGGTGCGGGCGAAGGCGGCCCGGTGTCCCCAGGACTGCTGCATGCCGACGGAGCGGAAACGCTTCACGTTGCCGCCCGCGAAGTCCGAACCCGTCTCGTCGAGCGCCTCGATGAGACGCTGGTACGCGTAGTCGGGCATCGTGTCGTCACTGTCGACGAAGGCCAGGTACTCACTGTCCTTGTCGGCGTGACGGGCGCCCACGTTGCGGGCCGCACCGAGGCCTGCATTGTCCTGCATCACGACGCGGAAGCGCTTGTCCTTGGCGGCGAACGCCTTGGCTATGACGGCGCTCGTGTCCGTGGACCCGTCGTCCACGAGAATGACTTCGAAGTCTTCGAAGGTCTGGGATGCGATGGATTCCAGGCACTCGTCGAGGTAGAGCTCGACGTTGTAGACGGGGACGACGATGCTCAGGCGCGGCGGCATGGGTGGCGGTTTCTCCAGCGTTTTATGCTTTGTCGATGATCAGCTGCTCACAGCATCCTACTCTGTAACAGAGTCATAAACTCCACCCATATGGGGCATACGAAGCCAACCGTCGGAGCGGACGGCAAAGAATTCAGCCGTCCGCCACTTCGGCGATGCGGTTGGAGGCGGCCTGACCCTGCCCGGTGGGGCCGGTCAGACCTCCAGGTCTGCTTCGATCTTCTTCAGTTGATGCCGGGCCATCGCGAGGTTGGCCCGCCCCTTATCGAGGGCCAGGTAGAGGAAGAAGCCCGTGGAGCCGCGGGCCTTCATCAGCCGGATCAGGTGGTACTGGCTGCCGAGGGTGATGAGGATGTCCTCGATCTCGTCCTTGAGGCCGAGCATCTCCATCGTGCGGACCTTGGCGCGCACCACGTCCGTGTTGCCCGCCGCCGCGACCGCGAGGTCGAGGTCCTTGCCGCCCCCGATCGTGCCGAGGGCCATGCCGCTGCCGTAGTCGACGAGCGCGGCACCGATCGCGCCTTCGATCGTGGTGGTCGCTTCCTTGAGTGCGGTCTCCACATTGACCATGAGAGGGTCCTCTTTCTCGTTTCTCTGTAACTGGGACGTGAGGGAGGGATGACTGGCTGTAGCTGGATGCGGCTGTGGCGGCACGCGCTGGACGTGTCAGGCCCGGCCGCCGACCGGAAGGCGCATCACCCGGGTGGGAATCCGGGACCCCGTCGCCCGAGGGTGTGGTCGATCAGTTCGGCTATCCGAAGGCTTGAGCGCCGGGCTTCCAGGTGGAGGCGTCCGACGTTGACCTTCGGCTCGGCGGTCAGGGTGAGGACCGCCGCCAGGCCCGCCGCGTAGGTGGCGACGTAGCCGTCCTCACCGCGCACGAGCAGTTCGCGGAAGGCTCCCTGGCCGGTGCAGTCGCTGAGGCGCTGGGCCACGCCGAGGGCGGCGGCGGTCAGCGCCGCGACGGACTCGGCCTCGGCGGCGGCGCTGTCCTGGGCGAGTACGAAACCGTCGGCGCTCGCGGCGAGGGCACCGGTGAGCTGGGGTACCCGGGCCCGCAGCCTGCGGAGCTCGGCGAGTATCTCGGCCTCCGTCTCGGGGGGCACCGTACTCATGTCGGCCTTACTCCTTTCGGGCTGCCTACGCTCGGAGCGGTCGGCGCGCAGGGCCGGTCGCAGCGGGAGCCTCACAGACTTGCCTCCAGTGCGTCGCG
This sequence comes from Streptomyces sp. NPDC091682, assembly GCF_044756625.1. Classification (NCBI taxonomy): domain Bacteria; kingdom Bacillati; phylum Actinomycetota; class Actinomycetes; order Kitasatosporales; family Streptomycetaceae; genus Streptomyces; species Streptomyces sp. NPDC091682. The sequence continues at coordinate 598,782 of NZ_JBIVTH010000001.1, forward strand.
TAACCGGCGGAGCAGCGCCACGTCCGGGGATTGGGCCTCGGTCATCCAGTCGGGCAAGGGCGCCACGGCCGGTGGCGGGGCCGGGGTGTGCGGGGTCTCGACCAGTCCGGCCGCCGCGAGGCGCCGTACGTCGAGCAGGGTGTGGAAGGCGGGCCTGCCCAGGACCCACGCGAGGTCGGCCGGGGTGCGCAAGCCGTCGGCCCGGCCCAGCAGGGTCCGCTGCCGGGAGGTGATCGTCTGGCCCGGCGCGGCCGCCCGGGGGACGACCGGGGAGGTGTCCAGCAGGGGGTACGGCCAGACCGCGTCGAGCAGGTCCCGGCGGCGCCGGGTCTCGCGTTCGACGGCGGCGGCGGGAACGGAACGGACGGAGCCGATCCAGTGGGTGGCCCCGCGGCGGAAGCGGGAGGGCCCGCTGCCCGGGGAGAGTGCGAAGAAGGCGGCGTCGAATATGGCGGCGAGGTGGCATATCTCCAGCTCTCCGTCTGCGAGCCCGCCGCTGTCCACGAGGAAGCGGGCGACCTGGCGGCGGGCACCGGCCCGGTCCACGGCCTCGCGCCAGCGCTCGGGGGCGAGGCCGCCGCCGGTGGTGAGCAGTACGTCGAGACCGGGGGTGGCCGGGCTTTCGGCGTGCACGATGCGGCCGTCCTCTAAGAAGAGGGTGCCGCGGTCGCGGAGCAGGGCGCCGGTGGCGCGCTCCGCTGCGAGTCGGGTGAGAAGGGGGGAGACAGCGGCGAAGGCGTTCGCGGCCGTGGCGGTGGCCGGGGTGGTCATCTGAGTACCAGCCCCTCCGCCAGGGCACGGAGCCTGTGGCGCGCGAGGGCGAGATTGCCGTCGACGCGGTCGAGCCACAGGTGCAGGAATACGCTGCTGTCGAAGCTCGTCTCGACGAAGCGCAGTACGTGGTATCCAGTGCGGGTGGTGACGATCAGATCCTCGACAGGCGGGCCGGCCGGTAGGCCGGCGGACGAACCGGCGGAGGGAACGGCTCCGCCACCGTGTGCCGGGTCGACTTCCGCCGGGGCGAAGGACTCGTACTCGGCTGCCGCCCGAGCCAGTTCGGCGGTCTCGGCGGCGGTGGTCTCGTGGTCGCCCACGGGCGACTCCCCCGCGGTGCCGAGGGCCAGTCCGCTGCTCCAGTCGACCAGCGCGGCCCCCCGCGCACCAGGCAGGGCCATGGCTTCGAGCAGGCATTCGTCGATCCCGGGCACGCGGGCTCCCCTCCCGGCCGGACGTGCTGAGTGCACGGTCGTACGGCGCGACAGGAGGGAACTTACTCAAGTTCCACTGTACGAAAGGGCGTTCTGGCATTTTCCGCTGGAACATGCCAGGAAGGGTGCGAGAGCTTGGCCAGAACGCGTCGATATTTGATCACGAAGCGAGCGGAAGATCGTCCGCGAGGCGGAACGACCCTCCCTCGCGCTGCACGTAACCCTCATGGGTGAGGGTGCGCAGCAGGTGGTAGACGGTGGGCAGGGGGATGCCGGTGAGCCGGGCGAGCCGCTTGGCCGTCACCCCGCCTTCCGCGGACATCGCTTCCAGGAGGCGCAGTGCGCGCTGCACCGAGCCGATCAGGGTGGGTGTGCTGTCCTTCTGGCTGTGGTCGGTGCCCATGACTAGTCCCCCTGCTCCGGTACGAGGCCTGGCAAACCCATCAAAGTGGCTCACCCGGCGCAAAACCAGCGGACTCGCGTAAACCTGAGCATAAGATCACCGCATCCCGGCCCCGGCGCGGACGCTAGCGCGTGCAGGTCACGTACGCCGGGAGCGGGGCGTCCGCGATCAGGTGACGCGGCAGGGACAGCCCGAAGCGGCGTTCCACGACGTCGAGGGTGTGGCGGTCGCGGTCCGCGTCCGCCTCGTCGGCCGGGCGGGCGCACGCGCCCTCCGGGGTGAGGATCCCGGCCGCGATCAGCTCCGGGAGCAGGAAGTCCGGCCGGTGGCCGCCGCGCCAGCACTCCTCGCCGAGGGCGAAGCAGCACACCAGCTCGCCGTCCCGGGCGTACGCGAACTGCTTGGGCGGGTGATCGGGCTGCGGGTCGAGGTGGACGGCCTCCACGCCGCCCCGGGAGACCTCGGCGAGCCGTTCCGCTCCGGCCGGCTGACCGTGTTCGACGGCGAAGGACCAGCCGCCCCACCTGCCGACCCGGGCCACGCCGTCGCCGTCCACGGTCTCGGTGACCATGCTCCAGGCGTCGAGCGCGCCCAGCGGCCCGGGGTGCAGGCCCGGCAGCGCGCCGAGGCGTGCGGCGAGTTCGTCGGGGGCTATCCCCCGCGCGAAGGTCAGACCGGCGAACCACTGGTCCCAGTCGGCCAGCCACCGGATCCCGTCCGTCACGCCTTCTACTGTGTCCGCCATGTCCGCACTCCCCACGGTTTGCCCACCCCGCCGGTGCTTGTTCACCGGCACGATAGTCAGACCGCGGGCTCTTCCGGGAGGAGGCGCTCGACCATCGTCCGAATGAGCCCGTGCGCCGGGTGCGCCTCCAGCATGGCGGGCGCGGTCAGGTCGTCCACGATCAGACCGAGCATCGCCAGGTACATCAGGACCACGCCCTGTCGGTCCCCGGGCAGGCCCGCGTCCAGGTGCCACCTGACGTTGGCCTCCAGTTCCAGGCCCTGGAAGGCCGCGAGCTCCGTCTGGAGTTCGGGACGCCGGGTGCCCTCCAGTCGCAGCTCCAGCATGGCGATGTGCACACTGCGCTCGCGCCGCATCCGGTCGAGGAGCCGCGTGAGCAGGACCTCGGTGTCCAGCGGGCCGGCGAGGTCCGCCGGGTCCGGGACCAGCCGCTCCCGGGTGCGGTGCAGGATCTGCACGAGCAGCTGCGAGCGGTTGGCGAAGTAGTTCGAGGCGGTGCCCGTGGGCACGCCCGCCTCCGCGTCAACCGCGCGCAGGGTCAGGCCGCGCGAACCCTCGCGCGCCAGGACTTCGATGGCGGCGTCGAGCAGTGCGGCGCGGCGCTGCGGGTTCTGGCGCAAGGGCGGGTCCCTGGGGGTGGAAGGGGCGCATCGGGTGATCACTGCAGGTGCAGTGATTCGCACACGGTAGCGGACGTGCCCGGTCCGGCCTCTCCCCACGGCCCCCTCCTCCGTGTCAGGCTGCGCGTCATGGAGCGGATCATCGAGGAGATACGCGAGGACCTGTCCCGCCGGATCGCCGTGGTGGCGGACCGGCTCACGGACCGGACGCTGGCCGAGGACCCCGCCTACGCCGCCCTGCTGGGCCGGGCCGAGCTGCGCGAGCGGATCCACCGCACCCTCGGCCAGGCCGTCGAGGGGCTGCTCCGCAGTTCCCGGGGCCTGCCGGTGGAGCTCGCCGACGCCCGGGCCGTCGGCGCGCTCCGCGCCGAACAGGGGCTGCCGCTCGCCTCCCTACTGCGCACCCACCGCCGCGGCGGCCGGCTGCTCTGGCAGAGCCTCACGGAGGCCGTGACCGCGCACGACCGGGCGGCGCTGCCCCGGCTGCTCCCCGGCGCGACCGAATTGTGGGACGTACTGGAGCAGATGACGGACGCCATGACGGAGTCGTACCGCCGGGCGGAGGCCGCGCACGGCGACCGGGACCGGGAACACCGAGCAGCCCTGCTGGACGTGCTGCTCGACGGCGGGGACGGGCCGTCGGCCCCGGCAGCGGAAGTCTCAGCCCCGGAGGTCTCGGCCGTGGAAGCGGCCGCCGCACGGCTGGGGCTGCCGGAGCGGGGCCGTTTCACGGTGGTCGTGCTGGCCGCCGATCCGTCCGGCGCCCCGGTCGCTCCGGTCGCCCAGGTCGCCCCGGCCGGAGGGCCCGGAGCCGCCTCCGCTCCGCGCGTCCTGTGGCGCATCCGCGCCGACGGGGAGATCGGCCTGGTGGAGCTGGGCCACCATCCGCTGGAGTCCGTACGGGAACTGCTCGCACCCCTCGGGGTGCGCGCCGGGGTCGGCCCGGTCGTCGCGGCGCCGGCGGAGGTGGCCCGGGCGCACCGGCTGGCCGCCCTCGCGCTGCGCACCGCCCCCGAGTCCGAGGGCCCGCGCACCGCACTGCTGGACGAACGGCTGCCGGCGGCGCTGGTCGCGGCGCAGGCCGAACTCGCCGGGCGGCTGCGCCAGGTGGTGCTCGGCCCGGTGCTCGCGCTGCCCGCGCAGGACCGGCGGACGCTCCTGACCACCTTGGGCACCTGGCTGGCCTGCCAGGGTTCGACCACGGACGCCGCGCAGCGGCTGTACTGCCACCGCAACACGGTCTCCAACCGGCTGCGGCGCCTGGAGCAGCTCACCGGCCGCTCCCTGGCCGACCCCCGGCAGGTGGTGGAACTGGCGCTGGCGCACTCGGCCGTGTTGCAGCGCGTCGAAACGGAACCCGCTAACCGTCCCGCCGTGCCGGATCGGCGGGCCTCGCGGACTCCAGGAGGTACGGCACGTCGATCACCGCGACGCCCGGCGTGAAGAGCAGTCGCGCCTTCAGCCGCAGGGCGTTCTGGTTGTGCAGGGGCTGCTCCCACCAGCGGCCGACCACGTACTCGGGGATGACCACCGACAGCATGTCCGCCCGGGAGCCGGCGGCCAGTTCCTCGACGTGGGCCAGGATCGGGCCCACCACCTCCCGGTACGGCGAGTGCAGGATCTTCAGCGGCAGGCCGGTGTCGTGCTCGGCCCACGCCTCGCGCAGCCGGATCGCCTCCTGTTCGTCCGCCGCGACGGTGACCGCCGTCAGGGTGTCCGGGCGCAGGCCCTGCGCGTAGCCGATGGCCTTGAGCGTCGGGGCCTGTACGGCGGCGACCAGGACCAGTACGTGGTGGCGTGCGGGCCTGCGCGGGCTGGCGTCGGGGGCGATGGCGACCTGTCGGGCGACCTGGTCGTAGTGGCGGCGGACGCCCTTCATGCCGAGGAAGAGCAGCGGCATCGCGATGACGACCAGCCAGGCGCCGTGGGTGAACTTGGTGAGCAGGACGATGACCAGGACCAGTGCGGTCAAGGTGGCGCCGACGGCGTTGATGGCGAGCCTGCGGTGGATGTGGATCCGCTCCTCGCGCGGGGTGGCGGGCGAGGCGAGCGCCTTGCGCCAGTGCCGGACCATGCCCGACTGGGAGAGGGTGAAGGAGACGAAGACGCCGATGATGTAGAGCTGGATGAGGCGGGTCAGTTCGGCGTCGAAGGCCACGATGAGGGCGATGGCGGTGAGGGCGAGGAGCACGACGCCGTTGGAGTAGACGAGCCGGTCGCCGCGGTTGAAGAGCTGGCGGGGCGCGTACCGGTCCTTGGCCAGGATCGAGGCGAGCATCGGGAAGCCGTTGAAGGCGGTGTTCGCGGCGAGGATCAGGACGCCCGCGGTGACGGCCTGGAGCAGGTAGAAGAGGAAGTCCCAGCTGCCGAAGGTGGCGCGCCCGATCTGGGCGAGGGCCGTGGAGGTCGCGGTGCCCGGGGGCAGGCCCAGTTCGGTGGGGTCGGCGGCGACGTGCACCTGGTACGACATGGCCAGGGCGGTGATGCCGCCGAACATCGTCACGGAGAGCACGCCCATCGCGGCGAGCGTGGTCGCGGCGTTGTCCGCCTTGGGCTTGCGGAAGGCGGGAACACCGTTGCTGATGGCCTCGACGCCGGTGAGGGCGGTGCATCCGGAGGCGAAGGCCCGCATCGTGAGGAAGACCAGGGCGAGTCCGGTGTAGGTGTCGACCGGGGTGATGGGGAGGCCGGCGGACTCGGCGCGGATGGTGTCGCCGGTCCCGAGCCGTACGGCGGCGACGGCGAACATGAGGTAGATGACGAGGACGAAGCCGTAGGTGGGGATGGCGAAGATGCGGCCCGACTCCCGTACGCCGCGCAGGTTCATGAGGGTCAGCAGCACCACGAAGGCAACGGACAGGACCACTTCGTGGTCGCTGAGCGAGGGGATGGCCGAGGTGATGGCGTTGACGCCGGAGACGACGGAGACCGCGACGGTCATCACGTAGTCGACGAGCAGGGCGCTGGCGGCGGTGAGCGCGGCGGTCTGCCCGAGGTTCTCCGAGCTGACGACGTAAGCGCCGCCCCCGCCCGGGTAGGCGTGGCAGGTCTGCCGGTACGAGGCGACGACGACGATGAGCAGGAAGACGATGGCGGCGGCCGCGTACCAGGTGAGGTGCAGCAGTGCGACGCCGCCGAGGGCGAGGATCAGCAGGATCTCTTCGGTGGCGTAGGCCACGGAGGAGAGCGGGTCGCTGCAGAAGATCGGCAGGGCGAGTCTCTTGGGCAGCAGGGTCTCGCCCAGGCGGGCGGTGTCGAGGGGTTCGCCGACCAGCATGCGTTTCACATTGATACGCCTCATTCGGGCATGATCGTGCATTTGGTTCATTCATCATCACTTTTGGTGCTTGTGTCATCCGGCAGGGCCTTCGGTCCCCGCCTTGACCCTCACGCGGCGTCAGGCCGCACAGTTGGCGCCATGGAAGATCACTGGACCGTGGGACGCGTGGCCGAGTTGGCCGGCGTGAGCGTCCGCACGCTGCACCACTACGACGAGATCGGGCTCGTTCGGCCCTCGGCGCGGACCCCGTCCGGGTACCGGGCCTACGCGGCGGACGACATGGAGCGGCTCCGCGAGGTGCTGGCCTATCGGCGGCTGGGCTTCGGGCTGCGGGAGGTCGCCGAACTGGTCGACGACCCGTCCACCGACGCGGTCGCGCACCTGCGCCGACTGCGCGGCCTGCTGCTGGAGCGGCGCGATCGCGCCGAGGCCATGGTGGTGGCCATCGACAAGGAACTCGAGGCACGGGCGAAGGGACTGAAGGTGACACCGGAGAGGCAACTGGAAATGCTGGGTGCACGGCTGTACGAGGAGATCGGCGGCGCCTACACCGCGACACGGCGTACCGAGCCGCGGTTCGCCGCCCAGATCCGGGAGGCGCTCGGGGACGCCCGGACGGTACTGAACGTCGGGGCCGGCACCGGCTCCTACGAGCCGGCCGATCGCCACGTGACCGCGGTGGAGCCATCGGCGGTGATGCGCAGGCAGCGGCCCGCCGGCTCGGCGCCGTGCGTGGCCGCCGCCGCGGAGAGCCTGCCGTTCGAAGACCGGTCCTTCGACGTCGCGATGGCCGTCTCCACCGTTCACCACTGGGGGGACCCGATGGCGGGGCTGCGCGAGATGCGGCGCGTGGCCCACCGCGTGGTGGTGCTCACCTTCGACACCGACGAGCCCGGATGGCAGGACCGGTTCTGGCTCACCCGCGACTACCTGCCCGAGTTCACCGGCGCTCTCGCCGGTTTCCCCTCGCTCGCCGGGATGGCCGACGCGATCGGCGCCCGAGCCGAGCCGGTGCCCGTCCCGTGGGACTGCTCCGATGGCCTGTTCGAGGCGTACTGGCGCCGGCCGGAGGCGTATCTGGAGGATCGCGTGCGGCGGGCGGTGTCGGTGTGGACCAGGGTCGGACCGGAGGCCGAGCAGCGGGCGGTACGAAGGCTGCGCGAGGACCTCGCATCCGGCCGGTGGGCCGAGCGCAACGGCGAGCTCGCCGACCTCGACACGGCCGACCTCGGCCTGCGTCTGCTCGTCGCGTGACCCGCGCCGCTCACATCTTGCGCGCCGCGCTGCGGATGGCCTCCCGGATGCGGAAGTAGGTGCCGCAGCGACAGATGTTGGCGATGGCGTCGATGTCCTCGTCCGTGGGCTCGCCCGTGCGCTTCAGCAGGGCGACGGCGGCCATGATCTGGCCGGGCTGGCAAAAGCCGCACTGGGCGACGTCCTGTTCGAGCCAGGCCTCCTGCACGGGGTGCAGGTCGTCGCCGTTCGCCAGGCCCTCGATGGTGGTCACCGCCTTGCCGGCGCACGCGGAGACGGGCACCACGCAGGGACGGATGTCGGCGCCGTCCAGGTGGCTGGTGCAGGCCTTGCAGACGTCCACCCCGCAACCGTACTTGGGGCCGCGGACGCCCAGCATGTCGCGGAGCACCCACAGCAGGGGCAGGTCGTCGGGCGCGTCCACGGTGACGCTGCGCCCGTTGACGGTGAAGGTGTGCGAGGGCACGGGGTACTCCTGGCTCGGGCTAGTGCTGTGGCCGGAAAGGTTTGCCGGTTCGCGGCGTTCGGTGCGGTGCATCTCCCCCAGCTACCGCTGGGAGGGGCCCCCGGGCGGAGGACCGCGGCTCGTACTGGACGTACTTGCGCGGTCCGACAACGCGGCGAGGTGCCGTACCGGGCGTCGTGAGCCGGTGAAGCTTTCCGGTCACAGCACTAGCGGGGGTAGGGGGTGAAGTCGACGTCGAAGTCGAGGGGGAAGCTGCGCGGCTTGGAACCGGTGGCCCTGGCCCAGGCGTTGGCGATCGCACCGACGGCGGCGGGCACGCCGAGCTCGCCCGCGCCGCCCGGCTCCTCGCCGGTGGCCGGCAGCACGAAGACCCGTACGTCGTGCGGTGTGTCGCGCTGCTTGGCCCAGTGGAACTGGCTGTAGCTGCCCTCCAGCGGAAGCCCCTTGTCGAGGTGCAGCCCGGCGCGCAGGGTGGTGGAGATCGCGTCGGTGAGGCCGCCGATCATCTGGGCCTCCAGTCCGCGCGGGTTGACCGGCAGGCCCACGTCCACGGCGATCACGGCCTTGGTGACGCGGAGGTGGTCGGGGTTCCGGGTGTCGATCTCGACGAGGCACGCGGTGCGGGACTTGTACTCCTCGTGGAAGGCGATGCCCTGCGCGCAGCCGGCCTCCATCGGCCGTCCCCAGTTCCCCTCCGCGGCCACCTTGTCGAGCACGGCGCGCTGGGCGTCGGTCTTCAGGAAGGTCCGCCGGAACCGGTACGGGTCCCGGCCCGTCCGGGCGGCGAGTTCGTCGACCACGATCTCCTCGGCCCCGCGCGTGTTGGCGGAGTAAACCGAGCGCCAGGAGGCGGTGGGGATCCCGGTGGGCACTTCGGTGAGGGCCTGGGTGGTGCGTCCGAAGTGGTACGGGGACTTCACCGTGGTCAGGAAGAGGGTCTGGGCGAGGGTGGCGTTGCCGATGCCGAGCGGCAGACTGGCCGCGGTGGCGGTGATGATCTCGCCCAGGCCGTGCCGGAAGTCGGTCTCGGCGGCGGCGACGCGGTGCTCGAAGCTGAGCACCTCGCCCAGCAGGTGGGTGGCACGGATCTTGTGGTGGGTCGCGGGGCGCATCCGGCCGTGCCGGGTGTCGTCCACACGGGTCCACATGAGCCGGACCGGACGACGGCAGGCCTTGGAGATCCGAGCGGCTTCCAGGGCCGCGTCGAAGAAGAGCCGCCGGCCGAAGGAGCCACCGGCCTGGACCACGTGCACGGTGACCTTGGACAGCGGCAGGCCGAGTTCGGCGGCGATGGTCTCGCGGGCCACGATCGGGGACTTGAGGCCGGACCAGATCTCTGCCCGGTCCTCGCGCACGTCGGCGATGGCGGAGTTGGTCTCCATCGGGGCGTGGCTGACGAAGGCGAAGTCGAACTCGGCGTCGACGTACGGGGTCAGCAGGGGCGGGACCAGCAACGGCGGCGTGGCAGCGCGCAGTTTGGCGCGGACCTGGTCGTCGGACAGCTGGTCGGCGGGTCCGGGTCCCCAGGTGACCTGGAGGGCCGTCTTGGCGTCGATGGCCTGCCCGAAGGTCTCGGCGACGACGGCGACCCCGGTCGGGACGGTCACCACGTGCAGGACGCCGGGCATGGCCCGGACGGCGGCGAGGTTGGTGACGGTGCGGACCGTGCCGCCGAGGGTGGGCGGCCGGCGCACGACGCAGGGCTTGGCGCCGGGCACGTCGAGGTCGAGGGTGTACTGCAGGGCGCCGGTGACCATGGCGCGGGCGTCGACGCGGCCGGTCGGCTTGCCCACGAGGGTGTGCCCGGCCCGCTTCTTGGGGGTGGCGCCGAGGACGACCAGGGCCGGGTCGGCGGCGGCCGCGGCGAGATCGCCGTAGTCGGCGGTGCGGCCGTCGGGGGCGCGGACGGTGCCGCCGGAGGTGGTCAGCGCGGCGGGGCTCAGGTTCCAGCGGTGGGCGGCGGCCGCGACGAGACGGGCCCGGGCGGTGGCGGCGCACTGGCGGACCGGCCCGTAGAGCGAGCGGACGGAGTTGGAGGATCCGGTGAGCTGGTTGAAGAGCAGCTCGGGCCGGGCGTCGTCCAGTTCCACCCGTACGTGGGCCAGGGGCGCGTCGAGCTCCTCCGCGACCAGCATGGCCACGGCGGTGGTGAGGCCCTGGCCGACCTCCTCGCGCGGCAGCCGGAAGCGGATGGTGCCGTCCGCCTCGACGGCGAGCGCCAGCAGGGCCGAGGTGGGTGCCCCGGCCAGGATGAACAGGTCGCCCAGGTCGACCAGGTCGGCGATGGCGGGCAGGGAGGGCACCACGGCGTGGGCGGGCTGCGGGTTCAGCGCGTCGGCGCCCGCCCGGGTGACCAGGGCCAGGGTCGGCGCGGCCACGAGGTGGGTGAGGAAGGAACGGCGGCTCTGCCCCGTGGCGTGGTTCTGCCCGGTCATGTCGTTGTGTGCCCCCACGCTGCGCGGGCCCGCCCGCGCAGACCTCCCCGGCTTATTACCGGCACGTAGGGTAGCGACCCGGCAGCGCGATGGGAAGTCTCGATCACGCCGCGTCATCTACGGTGACATCACCCCTTCGGGGGTATCTCGGCGGCCCGCCTTGATCCGTTCCTTACGCGATTCCCCCGTCGGGCCGGGCTCGTACATCTCGGCCGTACGATCGAGCGACGGTCACCGGATGGCCTGATTCCGGCCGCTGTTCGCACGACGTCACGAGCCCCACCGGCTGGTCTCGCCGCGATGCCCCGGAATTTGCCTGACCGGATTCGTTCGCACGCCACGAGCGGGACGGCAGTCCTGCGGCATATACCAGAAGCAAGAACATAGCGGATGTTGCCAAACGTCTTACACACCGTCGCGCCCTGTGCAACAGTCGTTACCGGTCCTTCCTTCAGACTTGGCCGTGCCGCGCCTGTATCGGAGTTCTCATGCCGTCCCACCTGTTCGCGGACCGTCCCGCGCAGCCGCCCGAGCCGGGGTCGGTGGACGCGCTGATCTCGCAGACCCGACGGCTGCGCGGGGAAGTGGACGCGGTCCGCCGCGACACCGTCGTCGACGACGACGACGCCCAGGGCCGCTGGCAGCGCGCACTGTGCGATCTCGCCGTCCACCACCTCGACGACCTCCGCGAGCACCTCGGCCAGCTCAAGGAGGGCCTGCCGGCGGCCCCCGACATCGTCGAGGTAGAGCAGCCGCAGGCGGCGTCCGAGGCCGGCCCCGAGGCCCTGATCCGCGTCGGCAGCGCCGAGTGGAACCTGCTCACCGACGAAGTCAGTTGGTCCGACGAACTGTTCCAGATCTTCGGCCGTTCGCCCGAGTCCGGCGCGCCCCCCCTCGACGAACTGGGCTCGACCCTCTTCTCCGAGGACCAGCCGCTGCTCACCGCGTGGGTCACCGCCTGCCTCGTGGACGGCAGGCCGATCGACGGCGAGTTCCGCATCGTCCGGGCCGACGGCCGGGTCCGGACCTTACACATGAGGGCCGAGCCGGTACTCGACCCCGACGGTTGTACGGCCTCGATGTGGGCCGTCCTGCGGGACGTGAGCGAACTGCGCCGGAGCCAGCGCGCGGTGCGCGAGTCGCGTGACTCGCTACAGCGCCAGCGGGAGATCGCGCAGACCGAGCGCCGGCTGGCGGTCGAGCTGCAGGAAGCCGTGCTCCCCCCGTGGCGCGGCTCCCTGCGGTTCCCGTACGGCAGCGCGAGCACGCTGGACGTGGCCGCGCACTACCTGCCCTCCGCGACCAGCGCGCTGATCGGCGGGGACTGGTACGACGCGCTCGAACTCCCCGACGGTTGCTCCATGCTGACGGTCGGCGACCTGACCGGCCACGGGGTGACCGCCACCTCCGGGATGGCGATGATGCTCGGCGCGCTGCGCGGCATGGCTATGGCGGGCATCGAGCCCGGCCCGCTGATGGGCTGGCTCAACCAGCTCCTGGAGACCTCCGTACAGCCGGCGCTCGGCTCGGCCGTGTGCTGCCGCTACGATCCCGCGCGCCGGGTCCTGTCCTGGGCGCAGGCGGGTCACCCCGCACCCCTGTTGTTCCGCCACGGGTCGGGACGCTCCCTGCTGCCGCCGGAGGGCGTCCTGCTCGGCGCGACCTCCGGAGCCTCGTACGACCAGGCCGAGGAACACCTCGAGGTGGGCGACCTGTTGGTCCTACACACGGACGGACTCACGTCGCGCAGCATCCAGTTCAGCCGGGCGGACGGGACCGAGCGGCTGCTGGCGCTCGCGCCGCGGTTCTCGGCGGCACGGTCGGCGCAGGAGTGCGTGCGCATGGTGATCGAGGAGTTCGGCGAGAGCGAGCGCGAGGACGACGCCTGCGTGCTGGTCGCCCGGGTCGGCGGGTAACCGCCTTCGAGCTTTCGAACTGCAGGACCGTCAGGCTCCAGCCGTGGGGCTTCAGGGCCGCGCCACGAGGCGCGGCCGTTCTCGTCTCCGTACGGGGCTTCGTGCAGGGTGGCTTTGTGCAGGGTGTGGGCCGGACCGTGCGGGGGCGGGCGTGGGACTACACCCCCGTACCGCGCGGGCCGCGCGGCGCCGGGGTGTCGGGCAGGGCCAGTTTGATCTCCTGGCGCAGGTCCTCGATGCGCGCGTACCCGGCGTACTGAGCGGTGAGCCGGTACATCTCCCGCAGCCGGTCCCAGGTCCGGTGCGAGGAGGTCTCGTTCATCGAGACCAGGGCGAGGCGCGCGTACCGGTCGGCCTGCTCCGGCTCGTCGGCGATGAAGCAGGCCGAGGCCATGGAGATGTAGTCGAAGATCTGCGAGCGCTGGTAGCCCTCGCCGCGCAGCCGCAGGGCCTCCTTGGCGTGGCGCGCGGCGATCGGCGCCGCGGCGGCGTCGTGGTCCGCGAGGGTCCGGTAGGCGAGGGCCTGCATGCCGTGCAGGTCGGCCTCGTCGAAGTGCTGCATCCAACTCGGGGGCGGCACGTCGCCCTTGTCGGAGACGAAGAGTTCCTCCGCCTCGCCCAGGGTGCGGCGCATGGCCTGACCCTTGCCCATGGCGGCCTGCGCCCAGGCCTCGATGGTGTGCAGCATGGCGCGCGTGCGCGGGAGGGTCTGTTCGCCCGAGCCGGACTGGGCGAGCTTCATCAGGTCCAGGGCTTCGTTCGGCTTGCCCAGGTGGACCATCTGCCGGGCCGCACGGGAGAGCGCCTCGCCCGCGCGCGGCCGGTCGCCGCCCTCGCGGGCCGCGTGCGCGGCGATGACGAAGTACTTCTGCGCCGTGGGTTCGAGACCCACGTCGTGGGACATCCAGCCGGCGAGGACCGCCAGGTTGGCCGCCACCCCCCAGAGCCTGCGCTGGAGGTGGTCGGGGTGGTGGTAGGCGAGCATGCCGCCCACCTCGTTGAGCTGGCCGACGACGGCCTTGCGCTGGAGTCCGCCGCCTCTGGACGCGTCCCAGGCCCGGAACACCTCGACGGAGCGCTCCAGGGCCTCGATCTCCTGGGAGCCGATCGGAGCGGCCTCGTAGCGGTCGTAGCCCGCTGGGTCGGCCTGGAAGGTTTCCCCGAAGTTCCGGGCTTCCTTGGCCAGGGCGGGGTCGGTGTGCAGCCAGTCGTACATGGCGTTGCTGAGGGCGGAGCCGGCGGTGAGCACCGCTCCCGCGCCCATCAGACCGCGACGGTTGAGCATGAGGTCCATTCCCGTGAATTCGGTGAGGACCGCGGCTGTGCGTTCGGGCGCCCATGGCATGCCGTCGGGGTTCTCACGAGCCCCGTCCGGCTGCCGTCTGGAGGTGCGCCGCTGCCGTACGAACCCGAGGTCCTCGATGGTCACGACACGACCGAGCCGCTCGGTGAACAGTGCTGCCAGTACCGTGGGCACCGGTTCGCGGGGGGCCTCCCCCATGTCGATCCAGCGCCGCACCCGCGAGGTGTCGGTGGCCAGTTGCGGGTGGCCCATGGCCGCCGCCTGCCTGTTCACCATCCTCGCCAGTTCGCCCTTCGACCAGCCGGCCAGGCCGAACAGGTCGTTCAAGCGGGTGTTTGGACCTTTGCTCACGTCAAGCCCCCAGGTTCTCGGCTGAGTTGACAGTAGCCCGCTGGTAGGTGCCCAGCGACTATTCGCCAGGCTTCGCCAGGGCACGCCCGATGGTTCGCCACCTTGCCCCGGGTGTCAGGTAGGAATGCGCCTCCCCGACCCGGTTCACCGGCGGAACTCCCCAGGGTGAAGTACGGGATCCGGCGGGGCGGCGTACGCAACTCGTCGGCGCACGAAGGGATCCGTATCACCATGTACGCAGCAACGTCCTCCGTGTCCGCACCGGTCCGGTCGCACCGCACGCTCCCGGCTGGCGGCGGCCCCTACCTCGAACCCGGCCGCCCGGCGGCTCCGACACAGGGCGCCGTCCGGGCGCGGCGAATGCCGAGTACCGGATCACTGCCCGTCAGCGGAAGAATCGACCTCTCGGGGCCGCAGGGGGCGCAACTGCGCACCGCGCTCGCCTCGGTGCAGCGGATCTGTCCGGAGTTCGCCCCGGTGCAGGTACTGCGGCGCAGCGGCCGCTCGGTCCTCCTGGTCGGTACCACCGGACGGATGACCGCCGTGGCGAAGGTTTTACTGAACCACTCGCCCGAGTGGCGTGAGCGCTACCGGCACGAAATAGCTGCATACCGGACCTTCGTCCGGCACCGCCCGCCGGTCCGGGTGCCCCGGCTGATCGCCGCCGACCCCGATAACTGCACGCTCGTGGTGGAGCGGATGGCCGGCCGGGTCGCGGCGCTGCAGCGGCACCCGGTGGAGCCGCCGCCGCGCGTGGACCTCCGGGCGGCCCTGGGCGCGGTGTCCCGGGTCAACCAGTGGCGGCCGCCGGCGGAGTTGTTCGGCACCCCGATGAACTACGCCCGGCGGATCGCCCGCGACTACGAGTTGGGCCTGCTGACCGACCGGGACCTCGGTGACCTGCAGAAGCTGCTGCACGGCGTGAAGCTGTCGGGCACGGCGCTGCAGTTCAACCACGGTGACGCCCTGCTGTCGAACCTGCTGCTGTCGCCGGCGGGTCCGGTCCTGCTCGACTGGGAGCACTCGGGTTGGTACCTACCGGGGTACGACCTGGCCACGCTGTGGACGGTACTGGGCGACGCCCCGGCCGCCCGCGCCCAGATCAGCCGGCTCGCCCAGTCGGCCGGTCCGGCCGCGCGGGACGCCTTCCTGGTCAATCTGATGCTGGTGCTGACCCGGGAGATCCGGATGTCCGAGACGGCGGTGCAGCGCTCGATGCTGGCGACCGCCCCGACCCAGGCGCTTCCGGTGGGCTCCCTGTCCTCCGGTGAGGAGCAGCGGCTGCTGCTCCGCCGCCTGCACGACGATGCGGGGATGGCGCGCCGTGCCGTCCGCGCGGCGGTGGGCACGCGCTGACCGCCCCCCGAACGCGAAGCCCCGTGGCCCCCCACCGCCACGGGGCTTCGCCGGTTCACGGGTGCGCGGGTACGGGAATGCCCGGGCGGGCTCCGTTAGCGTGGGGAGACGATCGACGGGAGGCTCTGATGAAGTCCGGAGTGCGCAAGTGGGAGGCGGTCCGGGAGTTCGCCCTCGGCCTTCCGGAGGCCGTGGAGGACCATCCCTGGGGTCCCGAGGACTGCGTGGTGAAGGTGAACAAGAAGATCTTCGTCTTCCTGGGGAACATCGACGGGCCGCAGCCGCCCGGCCTGTCCGTCAAGCTCAAGGACGAGGCGCTGCACGGGCACGCGATGACCGCGCCGGGAGCGGAGCCCACCGGCTACGGCCTGGGCCGCTCCGGCTGGGTGTCCCTGCCGCTGGCCGGGCAGGGGGCGCCCTCCGTGCAGGTGCTGTGCGAGTGGGTGGAGGAGAGCTACCGGACCGTGGCCCTCAAGCGGCACGTGAAGGAACTGGGCGCCCGGATGCGGGCGGAGGGCTGACCGCCCGGCGTTGTCCCGGGGCGCCGGATGTCTTGACATCACATGATCCCCCGAACACCTTTTCTGACTTAGCATCAGAAATGCTGGAGGCACTTCCCCTCCTCCCCACACCGCTGGAGCCTGCCCATGTCCGCAAGCGCTTCACGCACCACCGCCCCCGCCACCCTCCCGTCCAGACGTGCGGTCCTCGCCGGTACGGGGGCCGGGGTGCTCGCCGCCACCGTGCTGCCGTCCGCCACCGCCCGGGCCGACGGCGCCCAGGACGGCCCGCCGCTCGGGGAGTACGACGTCGTCGTGGTCGGCTCCGGGGCCGCCGGGATGACCGCCGCGCTCACCGCCGCCAGGCGGGGGCTGAGCGTGCTGGTGGTGGAGAAGGCCCCGACCTTCGGCGGATCGGCCGCCCGCTCCGGAGCCGGTATCTGGCTGCCCAACAATTCGGTGATCCTGGGGGCGGGGGTACCGGACACCCCGCAGAAGGCGGCGACGTACCTGGCCGCCGTCGTCGGGCCCAAGGTACCGGCCGACCGGCAGGCCGCGTTCCTCGCCAACGGGCCGCGGATGCTGGACTTCGTGATGGCCAACAGCCCGCTGAGGTTCCGCTTCATGGAGGGGTACAGCGACTACTACCCCGACCTGCCGGGCGGACTGCCGAACGGCCGCTCCATCGAGCCGGACCAGATCGACGGGAACGTCCTGGGCGCCGAACTGGCCCGCCTGAATCCGGCGTACATGCCGGTCCCGGCCGGGATGGTGGTCTTCAGCCAGGACTACAAGTGGCTGAACCTGGCCGCGGTGAGCGCCAAGGGGCTCGCCGTGTCCACCGAGTGCCTGGCGCGCGGCACGAAGGCGGCGCTGCGCGGCGAGAAGCCGCTGACGATGGGCCAGGCCCTGGCGGCGGGGCTGCGCGCGGGGCTCCAACGGGCCGGGGTGCCGGTGTGGCTGAACAGCCCGCTGGTGGACCTGGTCCAGGAGGGCGGCGCGGTCACCGGCGTGGTGGTGGAGAAGGAGGGCGTACGGGGCACCGTACGGGCCCGGCGCGGAGTGGTCATCGGCTCGGGCGGTTTCGAGCACAACGCGCAGATGCGGGCGCAGTACCAGCAGCAGCCGATCGGCACCCAGTGGTCGGTGGGCGCGAAGGAGAACACCGGGGACGGGATCCGGGCGGGGCAGCGGGCCGGTGCCTCGCTCGCGCTGATGGACGACGCGTGGTGGGGGCCTTCGATCCCGCTGCCCGGGGGGCCGTACTTCTGCCTCGCCGAACGGACCCTGCCGGGCGGGCTGATGGTGAACGCGAACGGCGCGCGGTTCGTCAACGAGGCGGCGCCGTACAGCGATGTGGTGCACGTGATGTACGAGAGGGACCGCGGCGCGGTCGGCTCGCACATCCCGGCATGGCTGATCGTGGATCAGAACTACCGCAACAGGTACCTGTTCAAGGACGTCCTGCCGACGCTCCCCTTCCCGGACTCGTGGTACCGGGCGGGCGCGGCGAAAAAGGCGTGGACCTGGGACGCGCTGGCGGGTCAGATCGGGGTTCCGGCGGCGGCGCTGCGGGCGACGCTGGGCCGGTTCAACGCGCAGGCCTGGAGCGGCGACGACGCCGACTTCCACCGGGGCGACACGGCGTACGACCACTACTACACGGATCCGGGCGTGCACCCGAACTCGTGCCTGGCACCCGTCTGGGTTCCGCCGTTCTACGCGTTCAAGATCGTGCCCGGGGACCTCGGTACGAAGGGCGGCATCGTGACGGACGCCCGGGCGCGGGCCCTGCGCCCGGACGGCTCGGTGATCCCAGGCCTGTACGCGGCCGGCAACGCGAGCGCGGCGGTGATGGGCCACAGCTACGCGGGGGCCGGGTCGACGATCGGCCCCGCGATGACCTTCGGTTACGTGGCGGCGAACGCCATCGCGGACGCGTGACGCCCGCGATGGGGGATGCGGACGGTCAGCCCTGCTGGAAGAGCTCGGCGGGGAGCGGCTTCAGGAGGGCGTAGAGGTCATCGGTGATCGGGCGGTCCCAGCTGGCGATGGTGACCAGCACGTTGTCGCTGCGGTCGAACTGGACGCAGGAGATGCGGGACTCCGACAGCTTGACCTTCCGGACGATGAGGAGGTTGTCGCCCTGCATGACGGGGCAGTCCTCGACGCCGGTGACCTCGACGTCCTCGTCGTTCTCCAGTGCGTCGAGGAGCTGGGCCACCTCGAAGGGGATCTGGTCGTCGGTGAGGTCGCGGGCCGGGGATCCCTCCGGGAGGTTCCCGATGATCATTGCGGGGCCGCGTCCGCCGAAGAGGTCGTAGCGGAGGAAGACACCCTGGCAGCTGCCGTCGGGCGCGGGCAGCAGCCCGGCCCCGAGATTGCCCGGCCAGTCCCCCGGGTCCATGGCCAGGACGTCGAAGTCCGGGCCGGCGGGAGTGGCGGCGCGGTGGCGGCGGAGGAAGGACATGCCGCCATGGTACGTGGCCGCGCGGGTTTTCCGGCCCGGGGGCCCGCATCCGGTGACCCGTCCGGGCCGGGCCCGCCGGCCCGGCCGTCAGATCGGCCCGTCAGATCGGCGGGACGAGCGTGAACCAGTGCGGGAGCAGGGCGGCGTCGCCGGTGACCTGCAGGGCGGTGGGCGGCATCCGGCGCCACAGGAACAGGGCGAGGTCGGAGGCGGTGCCGGAGGCCTCGACGTCCGCCGGGGCGGTGGAACCGGGCTCCAGCAGGACCTGGTCCCCCGAGAAGAGGACCGTCCAGGATTCCGGACCGTCGGTACGCCGGAAGCGGTACCTCTCCCCCGTGCCCGGCGGCGCCTGCTGCCAGCCGCGGCGGGCCGGGGCCATCACCTCGATCGTCTGGGTCACGGCGTCCGCGGCCACGTCCGGGGCGAGGCGGCCCGCGGTGCCGGTCGCGGATTCGGCGTCCCAGCGGTGCACGGCCAGTTCGATCAGCTGCATCCGGAGCCAGAACCCCGAGGTCTGCTCGACGGACCAGGTCCAGACGGCGGTGTCCGGCCCGAGCTCGTGGAAGAGCTCCGCAAGCTCCCGGGCGCCCTGCGCGAACCAGTCGGTCAGCCCCTCCGGGTCGCCGGGGGCGTCGGGGAGGCCGAGGCCGGCGGGGTCGGGCGGGGCCGTGAGCCGCTCGCGCAGGACGTGCGCGAGGTAGCGGTGCACTCCGCCCAGGTGCTGGACGAGGTCGGTGACCGTCCAGCCCGGGCACGAGGGGACTGCGGGCACCGGCTCGCCGAGGTCGAACGCCCGACGCACCGCCTTCTCGAACGCCGCCGCTTCGGTCCGGAAGGGGGCGAGTCTTTCGTCATGATCCATACGAGCATGCTTGCCCGCCGGGCGGCGGCTCCGATCACGTTGAGCTACGGGCGAACGACTCCAGTGCGTCCCTCAGCCCGGTCCGGTCGGTGCCCAGCTTGCGGCAGGCCGCCGACAGGGCCCAGTCCGGCGCGGGCAGCACCACGGCTTCCGGCACGGTCTCCTCCTCGGTGCGCACCGCGAGGTCCGCCGCCTGCCGCTCCTCCTCCGTGAGCCCGTCCTCCCAGGCCAGCCCGCACGGCAGGGCGCCGCCCAGTCCCAGCAGGGTGCCGGTGGTCTCCGCGGCCAGACCGTCCGCACCGCATTCCCGCGCCGTCACCACGGCCTGCATCAGCACGTCCGCGTCCCGCAGCTCGCTGCCGAGCGCGGCCAGGGCGCAGGCCAGTTCGTACCCCGCCGGTGAGGCCGAGAGCAGGGTGACCGCCTCCTGGAGGAGCCCGGCCCGTTCCTCGGGGGCGGCGACCTGCGCCGCCACCCGCAGCGCCTGGCCGATGCCCGAGGCGGCGCCGAAGGCGCGGGCCCGCCGGACGGCGTCGTCGGCCAGGGCGCGGGCCCGCTCCGGATCGTCCGCGGCTACCGCCCGGGCGAGGTGCAGCTGCCACGGACACCAGGCCGGATTCTGGATGCCGCGCGGGGTCAGCCGCCGGTCGACCGCCTCCAGTTCGACGATCGCGGCCTGCACCTCGCCCCGGGACAGCAGCAGTTCGGCGTACACGGTCTGTGAGTCGGGAAAGACCACGGCCGCCGGGAAGGGGCTGCCGTACTCGTGCTCCCGGGCCAGCTCCCAGGCCTCCTCGGGCCGGCCCCGAGCGAGGAGGGTGGTGAGGAGGATGGCTATGGCGTACCAGTGCACGGGGGTGCGTCGGCCGACGCGTTCGGCGAGGTGCAGGCCGGCCCGGGCCAGTTTCTCGGCCTCGACGAGCCGCCCGCGCCGGTAGCGGACGTAGGCCCGCAGGCTGTACGCGAAGGAGAGGTGCGCCCCGCGCCAGCCGTGCCGCTCGAACTCGGCGGTGCCCGCTTCGAAGAGTTCCTCGGCGCGTCCGGGCCGGTCGGTGTACATGTGGACCATCGCGACCAGGACCGGGACCTCGAAGCCGCGGTCCTCGTGGGCCCAGCTGAAGGGCTGCTCCAGCACCCGTCCGGCGTGGTGCAGCACGACGTCGACCGGCTCGCCCCGTAGGCAGGCGTCCCAGGCGCGGAGTCCGATGATGTACCGCTCGGTGAGGTCGCGACCGGTCAGCCGGTCGGCGAGGCGGGTGAGCCGCCGGGAGCGGGCCGGGGAGTCGGTCTCGGCGGCGTTGAAGGCGTCCCACATGAACTGCTCGGACTGCAGGCGCAGCCGGGCGCGTACGTCCTGGGTGTACGGGATCTCCCGCGCGAGCGATTCCGAGGCCTCGGCGAGCCGGTCGCTGTGCGCGAGGACCTGGGCGAGCCGGATGACGATGCCCTGGCGCAGGGCCGGGTCGTCGGAGGGCTCCGCGAGGGCGGCCCGCAGGTGGTTGACCGTGTTGGCGGGCTCGGTGAGCAGGGAGGCGCAGCCCAGTTCGTAGAGGACGGCGGCGCGTTCGTCGAAGTTCGGGGGTTCGAGCAGCGCGCGGGCGAGCTGGCGGCGGGCGGCCTCGGGGGCGCCGGCCCGGAGGTTCTCGCCGGCGGCCTCGCGCAGGGTGCGCACCACCCAGGGGTCGTTCTCGGGGTGGGTCTCCAGCAGGTGGCGGGCGGCCGCGGAGGAGCCGAGTCCGGCGTCGACGACGGCCGCCGCGGCCTTGCCGTGGAGGGCGACGCGGAGCGCGTCGGGGATGGCGCGGTAGATGGCGGTGGCGATGAGGGGGTGGACGAACTCCAGCCCGACTTCGGCATCGGGTTCCTCGGCGGCGGCCGCCGAGAGGATGCGGGCGTCGCGCAGCCGCCGGGTGGCGTCCACGGCCTCTTCGGCGCCGAGTGCGGCGACCCGGGCGGCGATGTCCTGCGGGATGGCGGTGCCGAGGACGGCGCAGGCCCAGGCGAAGCGGACGGTGGAGGGGCCGAGGCGTTCGAGGCGGGCGACGAGGCCGCTGCCGCGCTGGGCGGCGGCGAGGTCGCGCAGCTGTGGGGCGTTCGCCTCGACCGGGGTCAGGCCCTTGCCGCGGACCTTGGCGGTGAGTTCGACGGCTTCGAAGGGGTTGCCGGTGGTGACGGCCCAGGCCTCCTGGCAGAAGGCGTCGTCGGCGTGCGGGCCGACGGCCTCGCGGACCAGGGTGGCGACGGCGGCCGGGGTGAGCGGGGCCAGGGGCAGCGGGCGCTGTCCCGCCCGGCCGGGGAGCGTACGGAAGGCGTCGGCGTGCTCGGGCAGTTCGTCGGGGCGGTAGGCGACGACGAGGAGCAGCGGGAGGTGTTCGGCGCGCGGGGCGAAGGCGGCGAGCCAGCCGAGGGACTCGGGGTCGGCCCAGTGGGCGTCGTCGAGGACGAGGACGACGGGGGCGCGCTTGACGACGAGGTGGGTGAGCACCCAGTCGAGCCCGTCGCGCAGGCCTTGGGGGTCGGGCGGGACGCCCTGTTCGGGGGCGCAGAGTCCGAGGGCCGGGCCGACGATGGAGTACCAGCCCCCGAGGGCGGCGCGCAGCTCCTGCTCGGAGGTACCGGCGAGCTGGGGCTGGATGAGCTGGCGGGCGACGTGGAAGGGCTGGCTCTGCTCCTGTTCGCCACCCCGGGCGGCGAGGACGGTGCAGGTGCGGGCGAGGGCGCGGCGGCGCAGTTCGGCGAGCAGGGTGGTCTTGCCGAGGCCGGCGGGGCCGGAGAAGGCGAGCAGCGCGCCGCCCGCGTCCGGCCCGGGACCGGTGAGCTGGTCCAGGGCTTCGTCGACGATCGCGAGTTCGGCATCGCGTTCGACCATCGTGCGCCGTGTGCGGGTCCGGCGGTCCGTCATGGCTGGTACCCCCCAGGCCTGTTCGGGGGTTCAGCGTACGCCCGCGCGCAGCGCGAGGGATCCCAGTGCGGAAAAGAATCCGATCTTCTTTTCAGGGGAGCGTCAGTCGTGTAGGGAACGGGTCGCGAGGTCCTCCAGGACGGCCACGGCTTCGGCGGCCCGGTCGGCGGCGACGAAGAGGTGGTCGTGGTGGTAGCCGGCGATGACGTTGCAGCTCAGACCGTGTGCGCCGAGTTCGGTGGCGAAGGCGGCGGTGAGGCCGACGGCGTCGAGGGCGGAGTGGATCCGCAGGGTGATCCAGCCTGCGGTGTAGTCGTAGGCGAGGCCGGCCGCGTCGGCGTCCTCCTGGCGCAGCACCAGGGTGAGGCCCTCGGGTTCGAGGACGGTGGCGACGGGGGTGGTTCCGGCGGGAACGGTGGCGCCGTCGACGGTGCAGAAGACGTACCGCCCCTCGTTCAACTCGGGCCGCATGCCGCTCAGGAGTTTCCGCAGGTCGTGCTCTCCGCTCATGTGGCCACCCTACCGATCGCCCCGGCGGGTGGTCGGTTCATCGGGAGGCGGGCGACGCGGCGGGTGTCCTGCCCCCTCGCTCGCCTCTCGTCAGTCCTCGTACAGCCGCCGGTGCCACCACGGGCGCGGACTGCCCGACCGGTCCGTGGTGGCCGCGTCCCGGTCGAAGACGGTCCGCCTGCGGAACTCCGCGTCCAAGGGACGCAGTACGTCGCCGAGCGCGCGTCGGGCCACGGGCGGCAGGGTCCGGTAGGCGTCGGCCAGTTCGTCGCGGACCGTTGCGACGTCGTCGATGGCGCAGGACGGGGCCGGGCAGACGGCGTAGGTCAGCCGCAGGCGCGGGCCGGGGCTGCGCAGGAAGACGCGGTAGCGGCGCAGGAGGTCGCCGAGAGGATGGAGGCGGGCGCCGGCCGTCCGGTGGACCTCCGCGCTCGCGGCGGGTGACAGTCGGTCCACGAGGGGCAGTTCACGCGCCCAGGCGGGTGCCCGGCGGCCGGCGTGGGTTCCTCGTGCGGCGCGCAACGCCCCCGGCCGGCTACGCGGCATCGGCCCTTCGGCGGGTGAAGGTCATGCGCCCCATCCTGCCCGGCGCCCCGGGCCGACATCCAGGGGATTTCGGCGGCCACCGGGCCGGCGGCTCCGCGCCCGGTGGTGCGCCGCGTACGTACGGTGCCTGGTCAGGTCAGGTCGAACTCACCGCCCCGGGCGTTCAGCACGAACTTGTGCCACTCGTCCGGCGAGAAGATCAGCGAAGGGCTCTCGGGGCGCTCGCTGTTGCGCATCGCGATGAAGCCCTCGACGAAGGCGATCTGGACGTCGCCCACTCCCCGGCTGCTCGACTGCCAGTCCGCCCCGGTGAGATCGAGGTCCGGCTTCCCCCAACCAGCGAGGGGCTGTGAAGTCATGCTCTCGGCCACGTGCGTGCTCCTCCCGGTACGTCGTCCGGGGGCAAGGTTAACCACCGCGGCGGGTGCCGGACAGGCCACGGTGAGTCACCCGTGGCCGGTCCGACTCCCCGGCCGGCCCCTCCGTCGTCGGCCGGGCCCGTGTTCAGGAGGTCGGCTCTTCTGCCCCCACCAGCCACATCGCGAAGAACTGCGCGCCGCCGCCGTACGCGTGGCCGAGCGCCCGACGGGCTCCCGGAACCTGGTGTTCCCCGGCCTGGCCGCGGACCTGGAGGGCCGCCTCCGCGAAGCGGATCATGCCGGAGGCGCCGATCGGGTTGGTGGACAGCACACCGCCCGACGGATTGACCGGAAGGTCCCCATCGAGTTCGGTGACACCGGCCTCCGTGAGCTTCCAGCCCTCGCCCTCCGCCGCGAAGCCGAGGTTCTCCAGCCACATCGGCTCGTACCAGGAGAACGGCACGTACATCTCGACCGCATCGATCTCCCGGCGCGGGTCGGTGATGCCGGCCTGGTGGTAGACGTCGGCCGCGCAGTCCTTGCCGGCCTGCGGCGATACGAAGTCCTTGCCCGCGAAGAGGGTGGGTTCGCTGCGCATCGCCCCGCCGTGCACCCAGGCCGCCGGCTTCGGCGAACGGGCCGCGCCCGCCCGGTCGGTGAGGACCATCGCGCACGCCCCGTCGGAGGAGGGGCAGGTCTCCGAGTAGCGGATCGGGTCCCACAGCATTGGTGACGCCTGGACCTTCTCCAGGGTGATGTCGTGCTCGTGCAGGTGCGCGTACGGGTTCTTCAGCGCGTTGCGCCGGTCCTTGTACGCCACCAGCGAGCCCACCGTGTCCGGCGCGCCGGTGCGCCGCATGTACGCGCGTACGTGCGGGGCGAAGAAGCCGCCCGCGCCGGCGAGCAGCGGCTGCTGGAAGGGGACGGGGAGCGACAGGCCCCACATGGCGTTGGATTCGGACTGTTTCTCGAAGGCGAGGGTGAGGACGGTGCGGTGGACGCGGGCCGCCACCAGGTTGGAGGCGACCAGGGCGGTGGACCCGCCGACCGAACCGGCCGTGTGCACGCGCAGCATCGGCTTGCCGACGGCGCCGAGGGCGTCCGCCAGGTACAGCTCGGGCATCATCACCCCCTCGAAGAAGTCGGGGGCCTTGCCGATGACGACCGCGTCGATGTCCGCCCAGGTCAGTTCGGCGTCCGCGAGGGCGCGCGCCGCCGCCTCGCGGACCAGTCCGGCGATGGACACGTCGTGGCGGGCCGCCACGTGCTTGGTCTGGCCGATCCCGACGATGGCCACGGGCTCTTTGCTCACCTTGCGTCCCCTTCCAGGACGGCGACCAGGTTCTGCTGGAGGCAGGGGCCGGAGGTGGCGTGGGCGACGGCCCGCCGCGATGCGCCCCGGTGGATCCGGGCGGCCGCCTCGCCGATGCGGATCAGGCCGGCGGCCATCATCGGATGGGCGGCGAGCGCTCCCCCGGAGGGGTTGACGGTCACGTCGTCGGCGAGTCCGAGGGCCTTGCGGAGGACGACCTCCTGGGAGGAGAACGGCGCGTGCAGTTCGGCCGTGTCCACCGGGGCTTCGAAGACGCCGGCGTGTTCGGCGGCGAGCCGGGTGGACGGGGAGTCGGTGAGGTCGCGCAGGCCCAGGCTATGGGCCTCGATGCGGTGGTCGATGCCGGTGATCCAGGCGGGGCGTTCGCACAGCTGCCGCGCGAGGTCGCCGGCGGCCAGGACGACGGCGGCCACGCCGTCGCCCACGGGCGGGCAGTCTCCGGTGCGCAGCGGCCTGACCTGGTAATCCCCCTGCGGGACGGGCCCGCGGAGCTGGGCGTGCGGGTTGCCCTCCGCATCGGCCCGGCTGCGGGCGCCGACGGCGGCCAGGGCGCTCTCGTCGGTCTCGCCCGCGTCGATCAAGGCCTGGGCCTGGAGGGCGGCCAGGGCCACCGCGTCGGGCCAGAGCGGGGCGACGTAGTACGGGTCCAGCTGGCGGGTCAGCACGTCGCGCACCGACCCCGGTGAGGACTTCCCGTACGAGTACACGAGCGCGGTGTCGGCCTCGCCGGTCTGGATCTTGACCCAGGCCTCGTAGAGGGCCCAGGCCCCGTCCATCTCGACGTGCGACTCGGAGATCGGCGGCCAGGCGCCGACCCCGTCGAGGGTCATGGTGAAGGAGAAGGCGCGGCCGGCCAGGTAGTCGCTGGAGCCGGAGCAGGTGAAGCCGATCTCGCCGGCCTTGAGGCCGGTGGCGGCCAGCACCTGGTGCAGGACCGGCATGACCATCTCGACTTCGCTGAGCTCGTCGGTGCGGCGCAGGTGGTCGCTCTGCGCGAAGGCGACCACCGCGACCTCGCGGGCGTATCGGGCCATCAGATGAGCTCCTTGTACGCGTCGTACTCGGCGTCCGGTTCGCCGGTGGGGCGGTAGTGGTCGGGGTAGCGACCGCCCTCGGTCCACACGGGCTCGACGCGCAGGCCCATGCGGACCTGGTCGTAGGGGATGCCGCCGATCCGGCCGTGAAGGGCGAGGTCGGCGCCGTCGAGGGCGATGTGGGCGTAGACGTACGGGACTTCGATGTCCAGGTTCTTGGCTTTGATGTTGACGATGCAGTACGTGGTGACCGTGCCGGCCGGGCCGACCTCGACGCGGTCGGTGGTGGCGACCCCGCAGGTGGGGCAGGCGCCGCGCGGGGGGACGTACACCTTGTGGCAGGAGGGGCAGCGCTCGCCGACGGTCCGCCAGTCGGAGAGGGCCTCGATGTACGCGGTCTGGGCCCGGCCCGGGCTGTAGACGTAGTCGAGGCGGGCCTCGGCGACGATGCCAGTGACGGCGCCGGCGCCGGCGAAGCCCCCGTCGTGCGGGACGGCCTCCTTGCCGGCGGGGCCGTCGTACGGTTCGAAGCAGGCAATGTCGGTGATCGCTCCGGTGCGATGGGCGGCCCACCGGACCCGTACGCGCATGCCGGTGCGGACGCTGTCTGGGCCGGGCGCATCGAGGGCGTGCAGGAGTGCGGTGTCGGCGCCGTCGAGCTTGACCAGCACCCAGGCGAAGGGGGTGGCCAGGGGCTGTTGGGGGCGGGGGCGGTCGTTCCACGCCCAGGTGGTGACGGTGCCGGTGGCGGCGACCTCGACGAGCTCGCGGATCTCCTCCGCGGTGACGGGGTCGTACTCGACGGGCGGGACCATCACCTTGCCGCCCGAGGTCTTCACACCGAGGACGACGCCCTCCCGCAGCCCGGTGAGGAAGGCGCTCTGGACGGGCCCGAGGGACCGGGTGAAGGGGAACTCGACGATGAGGGGCGCGCGGAGCACCTCCGGTGGGGAGGCAGCTGTCATGACGGTTCTCCGATGCGATCGTTTCCAGTACGGACGGTGGGCACGAGCCGTTTCGACCCGCCTGCGGTAGCTGGGGGAGTTCGAGGCGCCGGGGGCAGCGCCCCCTCTTTCAGCCTCGCCGGCGTTTGAGGCGCGGGGGTCCGGGGGCAGCGCCCCCGCAACGGCGCCGCACCCGGGGCACGGGCACAGGCGGCAGCCACGGGCGGCCCGGCCGGCCCCGACTACTCGCGCCGATACACCGCGGGCCGCTTCTCCGCAAAGGCCCGCGCCCCCTCCTTCGCATCGGCGGTGTCGAAGATCGGCCACCCGCGCAGGAGTTCCGAGGCCAGTCCCTCCCGCTCCGTCAGCTCGGCGGTCTCGTAGACCGACGCCTTGACCGCCTCCACCGCCAGCGGCCCGCACGCATTGATCCGCTCCGCGATCTCCAGGGCCGCCGCCAGCGCCGTACCATCCGGCACCACCCGCCCGACCAGCCCGATCCGCTCGGCCTCGGTGGCGGAGTACGGGCGGCCGGTCAGCAGCATCTCCAGGGCGTGCGTACGCGGGATCTGGCGCGGCAACCGCACCGTGGAGCCGCCGATCGGGAACAGCCCGCGTTTGACCTCGAACAGCCCGAAGGTCGCGCCCTCGGCCGCCACCCGGATGTCCGTGCCCTGCAAGATCTCGGTGCCGCCGGCCACGCAGTAACCCTCTACCGCCGCGATCACCGGCTTGCGCGGCCGGTGGTGGCGCAGCATCGCCTTCCAGTGCAGGTCGGGATCGGCCTTGAGGCGGTCCCGGTACTGGTCTCCCGCCATTCCCTTCCCGGCCAGGGCCTTGAGGTCCATTCCGGCGCAGAAGTCCCCGCCGGCGCCGGTGAGGACCACCGAGCGGATCCCGTCGTCGGCGTCCGCCTCCAGCCAGCCGTCGTACAGGCCCACCAGCAGCGGCAGCGAGAGCGCGTTCTTCGCCTCGGGCCTGTTCATGGTGAGCACCAGCGTGGCGCCGCGGCGATCCACGGTCAGGTGTTCAGTCCCACCCATTGCCGTCCTCCCGTCTCAAGACCTAGAACAGGTTGCAGTAGGGGAGGGTGCAGTTCAATAGTTTTCTGACATCCAGTCAGATTTCTTGGATGGTGCCCTTCCCAGTTGCCGTCTCCGACGCTCTAATGACCGCCGGAGCAGACCAGTCACGGGGGTCAGGAGGAACGGTGGAGTACAACCTTGCCGACCTGTTCGAGTCGGTCGTGGACGTGGTCCCGGACCGCGAGGCCCTCGTGTACGTGGACCACCCCGGGACCGGCGCCGAGCGCCGCCTGACGTACGCGGAGCTCGACGCGGCGGCGAACCGGATCGCGCACCACCTGCTCAACAGCGGGCTGACGGCCGGCGAGCACCTGGGACTTCACCTCTACAACGGGATCGAGTACCTACAGACGGTGCTGGCCTGCCTGAAGGCCCGGCTGGTCCCGGTGAACGTCAACTACCGGTACGTGGAGGAAGAGCTGGTCTACCTCTACGACGACGCCGACCTCGCGGCCCTCGTCTTCGAGGGCGAGTTCACCGAGCGGGTCGCGGCCGCACTGCCGCAGACGACGAAGCTCCGGCACCTGATCCGGGTCGGCGAGGCTCCCGAGGGCGCCCCGGAGCCCTCGATCGCGCCGGTCCCGTACGCGGACGCCGAGGCGGCCGGCTCGCCCGGGCGCGGGTTCCCGCCGCGCAGCCCCGACGACCTGTTCATCATCTACACCGGCGGCACGACGGGCATGCCCAAGGGCGTGATGTGGCGGGCCGAGGACCTCTTCTTCGCAGGGCTCTTCGGCGGCGAGCCCTCGGGCGAACCGGTGAAGAGGCCCGAGGAACTGGCCGAACGGGTCGCGGCGCGCGGCGCCGGGCTCACCTTCTTCCCGGCGCCCCCGCTGATGCACGGCACGTCGACGCTGACCTCGTTCATCGCCTTCAACTACGGCCAGCGGGTGGTCATCCACCGGAAGTACGCGCCCGAGGAAGTGCTCCGTACGATCGAGAAGGAAAAGGTCTCCAGTGTGTCGCTGGTCGGCGACGCGATGCTGCGGCCGCTGATCGACGCCCTGAACGGCCCGCTCAAGGGCACGGACCTGTCTTCGTTGTTCAGCGTCTCCTCGTCCGGGGCGATCATGTCGGAGACGGTGCGCGCCGAGTTCCAGCGGCTGGTGCCCAACGTGCTGCTGCTGAACAACTTCGGGTCGTCCGAGTCGGGGTCCAACGGCCGGGCGACGGACGACTCCGGCCCGGAGAGGGGTTTCCGCCTGGAGGTCAACGACCGTACGCAGGTGGTGGACCCGGTGACGCACGAGCCGGTGGCGGTGGGCGAGCCGGGTCGCCTCGCCCAGCGCGGGCACGTCCCGCTCGGCTACTACAACGACCCGGGGAAGACCGCCGAGACCTTCTTCCAGAAGGGCGCGGAGCGCTGGGTGCTGCTCGGTGACATGGCGACCGTCGACGAGCAGGGCATCGTCACGGTGCTCGGCCGTGGCTCACAGTGCATCAACACGGGCGGCGAGAAGGTGTATCCCGAGGAGGTCGAGCAGGCCCTGAAGTCCCACCCCGACGTGTACGACGCCCTGGTGGCGGGCGTCCCGGACCCGACCTGGGGCAGCCACGTGGCCGCGGTGGTCCAGGTGCGGGAGGGCGCCGAGGCGCCCTCCCTGGAGCAGATCCAGAGCCACTGCCGCACCAGGCTGGCGGGCTACAAGATCCCGCGGCAACTGGTCATCGCGCCCGCCATCCAGCGGTCCCCGAGCGGCAAGGCGGACTACCGCTGGGCGAAGGCGGTGGCGACGGAGGCGGACACGGAGTGACCGTCCGCGCCCCTCCGCCCCTCAGCCCCTCCGCCCCGCCGCCCCGCCGCCCCTCCGCCCCGCCGCCCCGCCGCCGGGACCCGCCTCAAGGGATGACGACCTGGTGAGCCGTGGAGCAGCAGTGCCGCTTCGACTGCTCGACGATCGAGGGGGCGCCGCTCGCGCAGCTGAAGCGCGGGCTTCGGGCAGAGGCGACCGATGGCCGTCCGGCCAGCCGCCGACTTGGAGGAGCCGAGCGGCGGAGCGGGCGGACGCACGGGCGCTCGCTCAGGACGACGCGGGTGCAGGTGTGAGGGCCGGGGCGGACGGTGTCGTGGGGGCGGTGGAGGTGTCGTCACCTTCCACGCAGGTCAGCGACATGGCGACCGGTGCCTGCAGACCGGGTACCGGGTCACCCGCGAAGCTGGTCGTGACCGTCCAGTTGCTCTTCGTCAGGGTCACGAACTCCCCGCCCAGGTCGGGGCCCGGCTGCCAGCCGTACTCGGAGCGGGCCCGCACGACGGCCGCTTTCAGGGCGGCCTCCACCTTCTCCGGCGCATGCCGTCCTGAGAGCCGTTCGTGGCACGTGCGCCGAACCCCCGAGGGTTCCCTCTCCACCGTTATGCCTTCCGCCGCCAGGATGGAGGTCATCTCCGACACCACCGCGTCGGCAGGCAGCGGCGGACCCGAGAACCGCGGGGCAGCGGGCCGAGGTCCCGCAGTGGGAACGCGCAGCCGGTCGCCGCCGCCGCCGTCAGTGCCGCCAACGCCATGGCCGCCAGGGCTGTGCGCGCCCGTGCCTGTCGCACGATGATCCCGGTCCTCTCGGTTCGCGGTGGGGCCCGCCAGTCTGCCACCCCGCCGATCTTGAAGGTCCACCGCCCGCCGGGTCCCGGCCCCGCCGCATCGCGTGGTCACGCACCCGCCGTGGGCGCCCGCACTGACATCGCCGGTCCGTGCAGGCGCAGGGCGTACCGGGCCGCCGGGGCGGGGCGGGAGGTGCCGTCCGGTTCCGCGGCCGGGTCCCGGTCCTCCTCCCCGTGGGCGGTGTCGACTCGTCCGCCGGTCTCCCGGAGTCGCCCGTGCCGCGCGGATCGCACAGGATGGGACGGCGCTCGGCGTATGGGGTGGAGGTGGGTGTGCGGGCCACCAGAACGGGCGATCACTCGTTCGAGTCATTGATTTAGCCTGCGAATTCCTGGCAATCTACCGAATGATCGGTCGGTTCTCACGATGAGGTGACGGCATGGCGGTGTACACGGATCTCCACGACACGGGCGAGCGGCTGGGCCGCGACGAGCTGGCCGCCCTCCAGCTCACCCGGCTGCGCGCGACCCTGCACCGCGCCTACGAGAAGGTTCCCTTCTACCGGCAGGCCTTCGACAAGGCCGGCGTACATCCCGACGACTGCAGGTCACTCGCCGACCTCTCCCTGTTCCCCTTGACCACCAAGGCCGATCTGCGGGACCAGTACCCCTTCGGGATGTTCGCCGTGCCGCGCTCGCAGGTGCGCCGCATCCACGCCTCCAGCGGCACCACCGGGCGGCCGACCGTCGTCGGATACACCGACGGGGACCTCGCCACCTGGGCGGACGTCGTCGCCCGGTCCATACGCGCGGCGGGCGGACGGCCCGGCCAGATCATCCACATCGCCTACGGGTACGGGCTGTTCACCGGCGGCCTGGGCGCGCACTACGGGGCCGAGCGCCTCGGCTGTACGGTCGTGCCCGCGTCGGGCGGGATGACGGACCGGCAGGTCCGGCTCATCGAGGACTTCCGGCCGGAGGTCATCATGGTGACCCCTTCCTACATGCTGACCCTGCTGGACGAGATGGAGCGCCAGGGGATCGACCCGCGCGCCACCTCGCTGCGGACGGGGATCTTCGGCGCGGAGCCGTGGACCGAGGAGATGCGCCGGGAGATCGAGGAACGGCTCGACATCGACGCGGTGGACATATACGGCCTGTCCGAGGTCATCGGACCGGGCGTGGCGCAGGAGTTCGCGGAGACCAAGGACGGCCTGCACATCTGGGAGGACCACTTCTACCCCGAGGTGGTCGATCCGCTGACCGGCGCGGTGCTGCCGGAGGGTGAGCCGGGCGAGCTGGTGTTCACCTCCCTCACCAAGGAGGCCATGCCCGTCATCCGCTACCGCACCCGGGACTTGACGCGGCTACTGCCCGGAACGGCCCGGCCGGCCTTCCGCCGGATGGAGAAGATCACCGGGCGTAGTGACGACATGATCATCCTGCGCGGGGTGAACGTGTACCCGACCCAGATCGAAGAGGTTCTGCTGCGGACGCCGGGCCTGGCTCCCCACTTCCAGCTGCGACTGACCCGGGAGGGCCGGATGGACGCCCTGACGGTACGGGTGGAGGCACGTCGGGAGACGGACGCCGAGCGGCGGCAGGACGCTGCCGCCGCCGTGGTCCGGGCCGTCAAGGAGGGGGTAGGGGTCTCCGTCCGGGTCGAGGTGGTCGACCCGGAGACGCTGGAACGTTCGGTGGGGAAGATCAAGAGACTGGTCGACCTCCGCGGAGCCGAGGAGGTCAGGGACACGCGCCCGGGCGGCTGAAACCACCCCTTCGGACTCACTTCGGGGTGGCTCCCGGGAGCGGGGCGGCGCTCGGGGGTAGTGCATGAGGTGTGATCTCCACCCTCCGGCAGCTCTACGACCGGCTCCAGGGCTCCCAGATCGGGCTGGCCTGGAGCCGCGGCCGGGAGATGGAGCTGATGCACCGGGCGATGGGCTTCGCGGCCCTAGGCTTCCTCACCCTGGTGCCGCTGCTGGTGGTCGTAGCGGCCGCCGCACCCGGGAGCGGCTCGGGCTTCGGCCGGTGGCTCGGGCAGGCCCTGGGAGTGACCGAGGCCTCGCGGGTCCGGGTCGAGATGCTGTTCGGCGCCGCGGACCTGGCGCTGGAGCGGACCACCGCGTTCGGTCTGGCCGCCCTCGCGGTGTTCGGCCTGACCTTCGGGTCGGCCGTGCAGACCGGCTACGAAAAGGTCTGGGACCTGCCGAACGCGCGCTGGCACACCATGTGGCTGCACGTCGTCTGGCTCGCCCTGCTGGTCTGCTACCTCGCCCTGCTCGTGGGGATCCCGTCTCCGTCGAACAACGCCATCGGCACGGTGCTCGGCGCCCTGGGGGACCTCGTCGGCACCTGTCTGTTCTTCATCGTCTCCCAGCGCCTGCTGCTCGGCGGCCGGGTCCGCTGGCGCGCCCTGGTGCCGGGAGCGGTCGCGACCAGCCTGGGGCTGCTGGGGCTGCGGATTTTCTCGCAGCTGGTGTTCTCCCCGCTCATCGCCTCCAACGCGGTGATCTACGGCCCCTTCGGCACCCTGCTCGTCGTCCAGTCCTGGCTGGTCGGCGTCGGCTTCGTGGTCTACGGCGGCGCGCTCGTCGGCCGGCTCGTGCACGAGCACCTCACCCGGCGGCGACTGCGGCGCGGTGGGCTCTACGCTCCCGAGGACCCCGCCGCGCCCCCGCCGCGCCCGGACTGACCGGGCTCCCCCGGTAGGGCGTCAGTGGCCGGGGTTCGCGAAGCGGTCGCGCAGTTCGCGCTTGAGGATCTTGCCGCTGGCGTTGCGCGGGAGGGCGTCCACGAAGAGCACCCGCTTCGGGGCCTTGAAATGGGCGAGCTTCTCCCTCGCGTAGGCCATCAGCTCCGCCTCCGTCACCTCCCCCGCCTCCCCGCGCGGAACCACCACTGCGGTGACCGCCTCGATCCAGCGCTCGTCGGGCAGCCCCACCACCGCCGCCTCCGCCACGCCCGGATGGGCGTAGAGAACGTCCTCCACCTGCCGCGAGGCGACCAGCACCCCGCCCGAGTTGATGACGTCCTTCACCCGGTCCACGACCGTGAAGTACCCCTGTGCGTCGCGCACCGCGAGGTCGCCCGAGCGGAACCAGCCGTCGCGGAAGGCCTTCTCCGTGGCGTCCGGGTCGTTCCAGTACCCCAGGCAGAGCTGTGGCGAGCGGTAGACCACCTCGCCCGCCGTTCCGTCCGGCACGTCCTTGCCGTCCTCGTCGACGACCTTCGCCTCCACGTGGCGCACCGGCCGCCCGCAGGAGTCCATCCGCCCCTCGTGCTCCAGCGGTCCGAGGACGGTGGCCAACGGGCCGATCTCGCTCTGTCCGAAGCAGTTGTAGAAGCCGAGCCCCGGCAGCCGCTCGCGCAGGCGTTCCAGGACCGGGACCGGCATGATCGAGGCCCCGTAGTACGCCTTGCGCAGCGCGCCCAGTTCACGCGCCACGAAATCCGGGTGGTTCGCCAGGCCGATCCACACCGTCGGCGGGGCGAAGAGGCTGTCGGCCTGCCCGGCCTCGACCAGGTCGAAGATCTGCTCCGCGACCGGCGCGTCCACGATCGTGTTCCGTGCTCCCACCGCCAGGTACGGCAGCAGGAAGACGTGCATCTGGGCCGAGTGGTAGAGGGGCAGTGAGTGCACGGGCCGGTCGTCCTCGGCCAGGTCCAGCGCCTCGATCGCGCTCTCGTACTCGTGGGCGAGGGCCCGGTGGGTCATCATCGCGCCCTTGGGCAGCGCGGTGGTCCCCGAGGTGTAGAGGAGCTGCGCCAGCGTGCCCGGCTCCCGGTCGGCCTCAAAGGGCAGCGGCTCGGCCAGCTCCGCCAGGAAGGAGTCGGGAGCATCGCGCAGCGCCCGTACCGGGTACCCGTCGGGAATCCGTCCGGACAGGTCGGGATCGGCGAGGACCAGGGCGCTCGCGGAGTCGTCCAGGATGTGCGCGAGGTCCTCGCCGGTGAGGTTCTGGTTGACCGGGACGTGGGTGAGTCCGGCCCGGGCACAGGCCAGGTAGGCAAGGAGGTAGGCGTCGCAGTTGTGGGCGAAGGTGGCGACCCGGTCCCCGGCGGCCAGCCCGTACCGCTCCCGCAGCACGGCGGCGCCGGTGGTGACGGCCGCGTCGAGTTCCGCGTACGTCCAGCTCCGCTCGCCGTAGCGCACGGCCGGGCGGTCGGGGACCCGCCGCGCACTGTCGCGCACCAGTCCGTCGACCGTGTTGTCCCGCACTGCCCGCAGTGCCCGCGCTGCCGTCATGGCGCGATCCTCGTCCTCCCGTACGCCCGGGGTCAACCACCCAATACCAAACGGGATGTTGACAGATCATCGGAACCTCGTCCGTCACACGTGTATCAACACCGGCGTTTCGGCCACCCCACCCCGAAGAGGAAGCCGCGCCCCTGAAGGGTGGATGCACCCTGCACGAGGAGCCTTCCGTGCCCCTGTACGGAATCCGCTTCGTCTCAAACACGTGTGTTCGACCACGCCTCCGTCTCGTTGATCCCGACAGCGCCGACTGAGCGCAACCCGACTCGCGAGAAGGGGAGTTCACCTCAGCGGGCCTCGCAGAACGCCCCACAAGCAGCAGCGGTCTGCCACCGATCACCTGCGGCCGAAGCGGCCGGTCCCACCAACGCCCGTTCCCACGTCGAGAGGTACAGACATGACAGACATGCCGCCCGCCCGCTCCGAGATCCGCCACCTCCTGGCCGCATACCTGGAACGGCATCCCACTGAGCACGGTCACCTGGAGCCCCTGTCGAAGGCCCTTGACGAACCCGACGAGCCGACGAGCCGCACGACCGTACCCGGACACATCACGTGCAGCGCCGTCGTGATCGACCGCCACCGGCGTGTTCTCCACGTTCACCACAGGGCCAGCGGCCTGGCCCTCCCTCCTGGCGGCCACGTCGACGCAGCCGATCGCACGCTGCTCGCCGCAGCGCTGCGCGAAGTCCACGAGGAGGTGGGAATCGCGCCCGGCAACCTGTGTCTGACCCACCAGCTCCTCGACGGCCCGATCGACATCGGCATCCACGACATCGCTGCCCGGCCGGCCAAGGGCGAAACGGAACATCAGCACTACGATGTCCAATTCGTCTTCAACCTTGCCCACGGCGTTGCCCCGATCGTCTTGCAGGACGACGAGGTCTCCGGTGCGCAATGGCTCCCCTTCGAGCAGGTCACCTCGCCCACTCTGCGCGCCAAGCTCCTGGCGTCCGCTCTCGACGGCCGGCCCGAGCCGGTGAACGCGTCCGCACTGCTGCACGACGGCGCGGGTCGGTACCTGCTGCATTTGCGCGACAACGATCCGGATACCTGGGAGCCGGGATCGTTCGCGCTCTTGGGAGGGGGCCGCGAACCCGGTGACCGGTCACTTGAGGACACCGTCCGCCGCGAGCTCGCCGAACAGGCACCCGGCCTGAAGTTCGGGGAGCTGGAGCCGTACGCGGTGGAGGTCGCGACCGGAGTCGACGGACTCGCCGTCCCCGTCCAGGTCTTCGCCGGCCAGTGGCGCGGCGACCCTGACGTCCTCGATCTCCAGGAAGGCGTCCTGCTCCGCTGGTTCAGCCCGGACGAACTACCCCGGCTGCGGCTGAGCCCGTCCACGAGCGCGCTCATCCTCCGCCACGCGGCCCGCGAGGCAGCCGCCGGCCCGTGCCCGGCGCCCGCTTCGCACGGGGCTGTTCCGATCGTCCTGGGCGTCCATCTCTACCTGGAGGACGATCAGGGCCGCGTCCTGCTCGGGCTGCGCCATCCGGGCTCCGCCTTCGCCGGGGACACATGGCACTTTCCCGCAAGCCATTGTGCGCAGGAGCCGGCGATCGCGTGCCTCCTCCGGGAGACCCTCGAAGAGACCGGTCTGGTCATCGACCCCGTGGACGTCGAGTACGCGCATACGGTCCACCTGGTCGATCCGCCCGGTGCCGGGCCGCGCATCGGCCTCGTGTTCCGGGCTCGCCGGTGGACGGGCGTCCCGGAGGTCCGCGAGCCCGAGAAGTGCCTGGCCTGGCAGTGGTGGCATCCGGACGAGCTTCCTGAGCCGATCGCCGCCTACGCCCGGGCAGCCATCGAGGGGATCGCGGCCGAGCGTCCGTATACGGAGATGGGCTGGTGAGGGCGGCCACCACACCCGGCGCATCCGTTCGGCTGGTGAGGCCCATTACCAGCCCGTGAAGATCAACTACCTGACTTTGGGCAACAAGATCCCGAACCTGCACAGCCACGTGTTCGCTCGGCGGAGGCGGGAGCCGAATCGGCCCCGGGCGAACCCCTCCCCTTCACGGTCCTCGACGAAGGCCGTGAAGGACGAGGACCAGCTCCAGCGCGACGCCGCCCCGCCTCCGCCTGCTTCTCGCCGGCCCGGCCACCCGACCACGCCGGCCCCCGCCCGATCAGCCCAGCGCTCGACACGAGGAGTTGCCCCATGGCCACGTCATCCAGCACCACGTCACGTACGGGACGCTGTCAGTGCGGGGAGGCCCGGTTCGAGGTCAGTGGCGAAGCCGACTACCCCCATCTGTGCAGCTGTGGGCACTGCCAGGCTTTGTCCGGCGGCCCGGTGATGTCCTGGGTCTCCTTCCCCCTGGACACGTTGAGGTGGACGGGCGCCGGAGGCGAGCCGCGCTGGCACTACACGTGGCCGGACTCCCGCCGGGGCTTCTGTCCGAAATGCGGGAGCCAGCTGTGCGCGCTGGACGACGGGGCGGACAGCATCGCGATCACCCTGTCGGCCCTGGGGAATCCGGCCGACCTGATCCCTGTCAACCAGAGCTACCGCGAGAGCGCGGTGCCCTGGCTGCCCTGCGTGCCCGACACCGGCACCCGCACCGACACCCGCACCCGCTGACACCCGGCCCGGCAGCGTCCGCCCCCGCATTCCGCACGCCCTGTCGATCGGAAAGACACGTTGGTACTGGTCGAACACGGCCTGCGGACGCCGGCCCGGCTGCGCGCCGAGCACGACGCGCTCCCCTCATCGACAGGAGAAGCCCGGTGAACCCCGACACCACACCGACCCGAATCGCCGAACCGCCCGACACCGCCGCACGGCCGGCGGTCCGCGCGGCCACACCCGCCGACGCCGAAGCGATCACCCGAATGCGCTCCGAGCACGTCCTGTCGCGGCCACTGACCGAGGAGTGGGTCCGACGGACCACGGACGAGCTGGTTCCCCGGCTGACGCCTGCGGGAGACGCACGCGCGTTCGTCATCGATGCGCCGGACGGCACGATGGCCGCCTGCGCCCTCGGCCTGATCGCCCCCGTGCTCCCGGCACCGTCGTACCCCCACGGCCTGGCCGCCCGCGTCCACGTGGTCGCCACCCACCCGGACCACCGGCGCCGTGGCTACGCCCGGGCCGTGGTCGGCGCCCTGCTCGACCACCTCGCCGACACCGAGGAAGTCACCCTGTTCGAGCTGCACACCAGCTCGCAGGCCGCACCCCTGTACCGGGAGTTCGGCTTCGCCGGCAGTCCGGCGCTCATGCGGATGACCCGCCACGGCCGATCCACCGCAGCGGCCGGTGCGCAGCCCGATTCGACGTGGGTGCCGCCGCGGCAGTACGCCGACTCGCTGCCGCGGGCGACCGCCTACGTGTGCCTCTACGTCACCGACGAGGACGACCAGCCGCTGCAACTGCACTCCGTTTACTCCCCGAGCCACCCCTGGCACATGATCGGCGGCGCTCTGGAGTTCGGCGAGCGTCCCTGGGACGGCCTGCTGCGCGAGTGCCGGGAGGAGACCGGGATGACCGCCGCGGGTCCGCCCCGGCTGCTGGCCACGGTGTACGGGCAGCCCCGGGCCCAGCGTCCGTACAGCACCCTGCAGCTCGTCTTCGACGGGGGGCGCCTCACCGGCGCCCAGATCCGCGGCCTCACCCTCAACCCGCACGAGCACGACGAGGCCCGCGTCCTGCCGCTTGCGCAGTGGCGGGCGCTGATGCCGGCCCGCGATTTCGTACGGCTGAGCGCCGTGGCGGAGGCCCGCCGGACCGGGGTGGCCGCGTACGTCGACACCTGGGGGGACGCATGACCGCCAGCAGCATCGTCTTGTCGTCCGACCGGAGGGTCGCCGCGATCCCCGTCCACGAGTGCGGCGAGGCCACTCCGCCGGCGCGGCCGTCGACGTGACACCGATCGACCGCCTCGGCCACGAGCTCGACATGGGCACCCGTGTCGACGCCAGCCCCGAGGAATCCGGCGGCGCCCGTTACACCGATGCACCCGACCTCGGCGACCGAGCCCGCACGAACCGCGCCACCTTCAGCGGCGCCCCGTCCGCAGCGGGCTTGATCGACTCCGGGACCGAGTGGTGGCACCGGTCTCACGGGGATCGCTCCTGGGCGCTGCAGACCGGGCAGCCGGCCGACCTGTACCGACCCGTCGAACTGACCTGAACACCGGCCACCCGGCCTTTCACGAACGAGGAGCGATCTGTGGGATTCACCCGGACCGACTGGTCCGAGCACTACGGCGGCGGACAGAACTTCCGGCGACTCGGGGAGGAGGAGAAGGTCCTGCTAGCCGAACACGCCCCGGCACCCGACGGCGGACGCGCGCTCGACGTCGGCTGCGGCACCGGCGAGATGGCCGTCCACCTCACCGGCCTCGGATACGCCGTCGACGCGGTGGACTACGCCGAGGGTGCGCTGGAGCGGGCCCGTGCGGAGCACCCCGATGCGAAGAAGGTGCGCTGGCTGTGCCTGGACGTCGAGCACGACGACCTCGCCGACCTGGCCGAGGACGGCTACGACCTGGTCGTGCTGCGTCTGTCGATCGCCTTCATCCGGGACCGGGCCCGGGTCCTTCGTCTGCTGTGCGCGCGCCTGCGCGAGGGCGGGCGGCTCATCGTGATCACCCCGCACGCCGAGCACTCCGGTGTCGAGCGGCGCCACGTCGCCCTGGACGACGCCGAGCTCGACGCGCTCACCGCCGGGTTCGAGGAGGTGACGCGTTCCGACACGGAGGGTCTCGCAGTGGTGGTGCTGCGCGGGCCGGGGGTGTTCCGGTCGGAGGAGAAGGGTCGGCCGGAGCCGCAGGCCGTGTTCGGGGCGGCGGCGGTGGTCACCGACCCGTCGGGCCGGGTGCTGCTGGGCCGCTCCACACGCGGTATGTGGGAGCTACCCGGAGGCCGGATCGACAGCGGCGAATCCGCACCCGCCGCGGCCGTGCGCGAGCTCGAGGAGGAAAGCGGGCTCACGGCACGGGTGGAGGACGCCCACCTCCTCACCATCCTCCACGACGACCGCGCGGACGTGCGCCGCGTCACCGCCGTTGTCCGCATCACCTCCTGGGACGGTGAACTCGGCCTCCCCGAACCCGACCGCTTCGTCCGCTGGGAGTTCCATGACCTGCACCAACTGGCCAGCCTCGGGACCGTCTTCGCTCCGACGGCTGCCGCCCTGGTCGCGGTATGGCCGGGGGTCCTGCCGGACCTCGCGCCGGTCCACTCCTACCCGGGTGCGGACCTTGCCGGGCCGGTTGCCGGTGAGCCGGCCGAGGCGGTGCGGCTGCGCGAGCGGATGGCCGACACCGTGATCGCGCAGGGCTGGACCCACTCCCCGCAGGTGCGGGCCGCGCTGCGGGAGGTACCGCGCCACCGGTTCCTGCCCGAGGTGCCCCCGGCCACCGCGTACCACGCCGACTTGGCCGTGGTCACGGTCCGCGAGGAGTCCCGGACCGCGGTCAGCTCCGTCTCTGCGGCCTGGCTGCAGGCCGACATGATCGAACGACTCCGCCTCCAGCAGACGCCAACGGCCCCGGCCGGGAGCCGGACGACGGTGCTGGAAGTCGGGTCGGGCGGCTACAACGCGGAACTCATCGCCCACGTCTTGGGCCCCCGGGGGCGCGTGGTCACGGTGGACGTGGACCCGTACGTGGTCCACCGCACCCGGCGCCTGGGGGCCGAGGCCGGCAGCGGCCGCGTCACGGCGATCCTGGGTGACGGCGGCCTCGGCGCCCCGGACCACGTTCCCGCCCGCGGATTCGACGGCATCATGATCACCCACAACGCCTCCGACATCGCCCCCGCCTGGCGGGAGCAACTCGCCCAAGGTGCCCGGCTCGTGGTGCCGCTGGAAATCGGCGGCTACACCCGCTCCCTGGCCCTGGAGCGTCGTGGCGACGTCCTGCACTGCGAGCACTGGACGCATTGCGGTTTCGTCCGGGACCGCGGGGCCGCCGGCCGCACCACCCCGCGCATCGCTCTGGCCGACGGCGAGGTCACCGTTCGGTGGGAGGACGGCGGACCCGGCGACGCCGACGGCCTCGACGAGGCCCTGCGCGGCCCCCGGCACGAGCGGCCCACCGGCCTCGTCGTCCGGGGGAACTTCAACTTCGAGACCCTGCAGATCTACGCCGCGACCGTGCTGACCGGATTCTGCCGTCTGTCCGCACGGAGGGGATCCGCCCTGGTCACGCAGCCGGACGCGGCCGCGATCGTGGCGGACAGGTCCCTGGCCTACCTGACCTACCGCACCGTCAAGGACGCCCCGACGGCCGCCGACCGTCGCAGCGAGTTCTTCATCCACGCCTACGGGCCGTCCGCCGACGAACTCGCCGGGCGGTTCGCCGACTGCGTGCGCACGTGGGACACCGAGGTCCGTGAGAGCGGCTACCCGTCGATGACCGTCCACCCGGCCGGCACCCCTGACGATCTCCTGCCGGACGGTGCCGTACTCGACAAGCCCTCGGCGAGGCTGGTCTTCGCCTGGCCCGGACACGAAACCGTCCGCCCGCCGGTGATCGCCTCCGTGCTCGAGGAGCCGCGGTGATCATCTGGATCAACGGCCCGTTCGGGGCCGGGAAAGTCGACCCTGACCCCGGTCAGACCTTCCAGGCCGCTCTCGCCCTCCTCGTCGGCCGCGTCTCAGCGACCATCGCCTGCGCCAAGGACCTGCCCGGCGCGCACGACCGGGCACCGGGCATCACCGTCGGCGCCGTCCTGCCCCGCGAGGACGCCCGCGACGTCCTCGTCCTACCGGCCGGCCATCCGCCCGCCACCCTCACCGACCTGCCGCCCGGCACCAGGGTCGGCACCGGCGCACCCCGCCGTACGGCACTCCTGCGCGCCCTGTACCCGAAGCTGACGCCGGTGCCGATCCGCGGGAACGCCGACTCCCGCCTCGTCCGTCTGGACGCGGGCGAGCTCGGGGCCGACGTGATGATCGCGGCGCTCGCGGGCCCACAACGCCTCGGCTTCACCGACCGGGCCTCCGAGGTCCTCGACCCCGCCGGCGGCCCCGAATAGGCCGCGTACGAGCAGGCGAGGGATGCGTTCCTCCGGGCTCCGCCCCTACTTGCTTTCCCTCTTTCCCGATGGAGAAGGTGATGGATCAACTCTTCTCGCCGCCCCGCACGCCGGTGGAGCAGCAGCGGATGAGGCAGGCGCACCAGGCCGCCGCGCGGGCGCTCCTGCTGCCCGCAGCCCAAGGGCCCGAGTCCTGGGGGTGGCAGGGACGCACCCTCGGCCGCCGCGTCGGCAACCGGTGGCTGCGCGTGGTCTCCCAGCCCTCGGCCAAACCCGTCAGCAGGTTGTGGGACGGCGCGGCGGCCGCCGACGCGGCCCTCCCACGGGCGATCCCCCGCCCGCGACTTGTGGACGTGATGGACTGGAATGCGGGCGAACACCGCTACCGGGCCGAGGTGTCCGAACTCGTCCCCTGGCCGGTCCTCCAGCACGGCGGCCCCGTCCTGGAACACGAAGCCGGCCTCCCCGACGTGTGGTGGGCCGAGCTGCGAGGCGCCCTGACCGCCCTGGCAGGTGTCTCCACCCACCGCGTCGCGGTCCGCCAGGACTGGATCGACCGGAACTTCCCCACCTACCTCGGCATTCCCCCCGTCCGGATCACCGCATGGGTGACCGGCCACGCGGACCTCCACTGGGCAAACCTGTCCGCCGACCACCTGGTGATCTTCGACTGGGAGTCCTGGGGCGCCGTTCCCCGCGGCTACGACGAAGGGCTCCTCCACGCCTACGGCCTGGCCGCACCACGCACGGCCGCACGGATCCGGAAGGAGTTCGCTCACGTCCTCGACACCCCCCACGGCCGGATCGGTGAACTCGTCGCGCTCGCGCAGTTGCTCCAAGTCGCCGCCCGCGGCCACCATCCCGAGCTGAGGAGCGACCTAGAACTGCGGGCCCAGCACCTCATTCGACAGCTGGCCCGATCTAGGACCTGCGGATCGATGCGCCATGTCTGCGAATGATGCGCAGTGATTGCGCAAACCAGGCTTCGGTGTGCAACGGCTCCGCCCCGCAATCGTGCGCGCTGCGCCCCGCCCTCGCGCGGTCCCCCCTCCCGGCGGGAAGCTCACCAGTCTCGGAGTGCTGGCCTCCGAAGATGATTGATCGGCTCGCCTCTGACTCGGGCTCAGGTGACGCGTCTCCTCAGCTCGTGCTCATGTGCGCAGCTGTTGCGAGTCTGATCGCGGCTGGTGGAGTGCATGGTAGGCGCACTCGCCTGATGGCACTTCTGGTGGAAGCGCTGTCGGTGAACAGCGTGTAGCGCTACGGTCACGACTGTCACGCGTCTGACGAACGGGGCAGTGAATGCTGGGAGAAGCACTTACGGCGTTGGCAGCGGCCGGCGGAACCGCCGTGGTGCAAGCTGCGGGAAGCAGCTTGTGGCAGGGCCTTCAGCAGGAAGTCGCTCGCTGGTTCGGCCGCGGGCAAGAGTCACGAGAACGCGCCGTGCTGGAACGCCTGGGGCAGAGCGCGGCAGCGCTCGATGCCGCAGGTGACGAAGACATCGCGCGGGTCCGGCTCGGTGAGCAGGCTGTTTGGCAAGCACGGTTCGAAACGGCACTTGAGAGCCTTGATGACCAGGAGCGGGAGGTGGCAGCCCGTGCTCTGCGGGCCATCCTGAATGCACGAGACGCTCCCCGCACGGTATCTGCGGGAGACGGCGGCCTTGCTGTTGGCGGCGATGTGAGTATCCATGTCGACCATGGAGTGGCGGCGTTACAGATGAGGGATGTGACTCTGGGTAACCCTCCGTTGCCGGGCCCGCATCAGGGCTGAGCGCGTCCGGCGACACCCACGCCCCTCACATCCATTCCCGCACTGCCATCACTGCCACTCACGGTGGGCTTGCTGTCGGCCAGGCCGCCAGCGTGGCTTACTACGCCGAGCCGGCAGCAGTGGCGCTGATGAGGCAAGCGACCCGGCTCTCCCAGAAGGTCGTGGTGGTGGAACGCACCGCGCGCAGCAGCTTGCTGGGACCTGCAGCGACCGCAGCGGACGTTCCGTTTACCGTCAGGGTGACTCTCCTTCGAGGTCCTGGCGATCCGGTGACAGGAACGCTGAACGAACTGGTCAACGCTTATGCGGCCCTGCCTGAGGGACGGCTGGTCATCACAGGGGCCGCTGGCGCAGGAAAGACCGTACTGGCACTCGAACTCGTGCTGTTGCTACTTGAGCGGCGACGCCCTGAACAACCGGTCCCCGTTCGGCTCTCCCTCGCCGAGTGGGACCCTGACACACCGCTGGAACACTGGCTGGTGCGGCAGATCAGCGACACGTACAGCGTCCGCCCGCGCCTGGCAGAGGCGTTGGTGGCCCAACGTCTGATTCTGCCCGTCCTCGACGGCCTCGATGAGATGGATGGCGAGGCCGGCTCCTCCATGCGAGCGGCGCGCGGCCTGGATCAGATCAACCGCTACCACGGTCCGCGAGGCGTTGCGCCACTCGTGGTGACCTGCCGCCCCACGACATACGAGCGGCTAAGCCGCGATCACGGAGGACTTGCCTCAGCAGCCGTGGCCAAAGTCGAAGAACTCGACACCGAGCAGGTCCGCTGTTACCTCGAGCAGGCCCTCGCCGCACGCTCCGAGGGTGAAAGACGCGCGTGGGCTGAGGTCATCGACAATCTGCACCAGCTCCCTGCCGGGGCCCTGTGCACTCCGTGGCAGCTCTATTTGGCCACGACCGTCTATTCCGGAGGGCGAGACCCACGAGACTTGCTGACTCTCACTGCTCCGGGAGACATCGACCGCCTCCTCCTGGAGAGGCTCATACCCGTCGCCGTCGGTACCTCACCGCACCCGCGCTACGATGCCGTCCGGACGAAACGGTGGCTCACTTCGTTCGCCGTCCACGCAGCGCACCCGAACAACAATGACCGCAGCGGCCCCGCCGTAGACATCATGCTGCATCGGCTTGAGTCCGTCGTCGGGCGTAAGCGCGTGGTGGCGCTTCACGGGGTCGTATTTTTTCTGGTTTTCAGCGGGCTGCTCCCCCTCACGTCACCCGAAGATTTCTCCCGCCTGGCCTGGATCCTGGGACTCGCGCTTGCGGGCATAGGGCATTCCAGCGAGCCGATCCGAC
Organism: Streptomyces sp. NPDC091682; assembly: GCF_044756625.1. NCBI lineage: Bacteria > Bacillati > Actinomycetota > Actinomycetes > Kitasatosporales > Streptomycetaceae > Streptomyces > Streptomyces sp. NPDC091682. The sequence goes on from NZ_JBIVTH010000001.1 coordinate 643,523, forward strand.
TCATCCGCCTGAGGCCAAGAAAACACCACGCAGGCGAACCCTTCTGGGATGTCATGCATCGAGTCGATCGGGAGGGTTGGAAGTTCCAGCTGAAGGGTTCATTAAGTCGACAGATCCTGCCCTGGGTCGGATGGGGAGCGCTTGCCATTCTGGTTGGCGCTACGTTGCTCCACAAATTGCTGTTCCCGTCCCGCAGCTGGGGCCAAGCAGCATTGGTCAGTCCGGGAATGAACGCGCTCATCCTGGTCGGCTACCTGTTGGTGGCGGCCTCCGCGGTGGCAATTCAGTTCATTCCGACCCCCATCGTCGAGGCTGACACGGAGCCGGTACTGAGGCCGAGCGCCCCACTGCGGCAGGACGCGCTCGTCAGCGTGCTGATCATCAGCGTTGTCGGCTCGTGTGCGCTGCTCTGGGTCGAAGTCGCCTGGATTTTGGCCCTGGCGGTACTGCCGTACGTTGTCGGCCGGGCATGGATGCGGTACTTGGCATCCATTGCTGTAGGCGTTCATCGGGGCATGGTGCCCCTCCGCCTGGCTCACTTCCTTGCTTGGGCCCATCGCGCAGGGCTGCTGCGCACGACAGGACGCACCTACCAGTTTCGGCACCGGGCGCTCCAACAGTGGCTACTCAACGAAGCGCAGGATCGCGAGCAGATCCAACATCTGAACGGCCGCGTCAGAGATCGTTCGCTTGATGATGGCGAGCGTCTGACCGCAGCCCGCGCCCTGGTCCGACTGGGCACCCCTGACGGCACGGTGGCGCTGTACCACCTGGCCACAGACCGCAAGGCCGAGTTCGGTGCACGAGTCCAGGCCATGGAAGCGCTGGCCAACGTGGACGAGCTGCGAGGTGTCGCCGTCAGAATGCTGGAAGCCTTCTCCGAAATGGCGTCGACCGCGAAGTACACCCCTGTAGAGTTCACGACAGCAATCCAAGCTCTCGGGCATCTGGATCCCGATGTTACATTCGAACTCCTACAGCGAATATCCCAGTCCGGGAAAGCGCGGCATGACGCCCAAGAGTTCGCATCCTCGATTGCCCAAAGGGTAGCCAAGCTAACCCAGGCCACCACGGAGAGCCGGCTCAATGTTCCCGTAAGCGGTTTAGTCGAAGCGCCGGCGAATCAGGTCTTTGCACCGATAGATTCACAGCAAGCAGTAGACCGGGGGGAGGGCGCGCGCAATCCACTCACTGAAGCCTCGAATGTTCACTTGCCGGAAAAAGGGTGGGACGCGGCCATGCTGGCTGCACTGACGCGGAAGTACTGGAGCCAGCCGGGCGAATAGACCGGGTCGGCGGTTCTTCTTGTGCCACCCAACACGAGCGGTGCGGGACGAAGTGTCCGGGCTGGAGGTCGTGGTGGAGCAGCCGTGGTTCAGTATTGAGGTTCACTCGGTCGAGGTCTCGGCGGAGGGCTGCTGCGGGGGCAGCGAGATGGGTGCTGGGGCCGTGTAGAGGTTCAGGCGGTCGTGGAGGTAGCCGCGCCGGGTGGGGTGGCGCCTTCGGGGACGCGGCCGTCGATACTCCCCATGGCGTCAGGCGATGTCGCCGAGGTAGCGGGTGGGGGACTCGCCGCGGGCGGCCTGCAAGAGCAGCAGTTCGGGAACCAGGTGCCGGCCGGTGATCTGGCAGCGGCCGACCCCGTACGCACCCCCCGTACCCTCAACCGGACGGCGCCCGGCATCGGGCGGGCACTCGCGGACGCGGTGGCGGAGTTGAAGGCGGCCGGGATCGCGCCGGACGCCCCGCTGGGCGAGCACCAGTTCGTGGTCCGGGGCGAACACGAGCTCCCGGTGGGCGACGGTACAAAGGCGCTCGGCGTCCGGAACTGGATCGAGGCGCCGTGGAGCGCGGCGGCCTGCGGCCACCCGGAAGTCACGCACGGGTCCAGCCGCATCCAGGCGGTCGGCTGGGACGGCGGCCGCTGTCCCGTGGCCCGCACCCTGCTGACGTACAGCCGGTCCTCGGACCCGCCCTCGCCCTACTGCGCCGACCGAACCCGGATGTACTCCGAGGAGCGCTGGGACACGGCACGCTTCTGCGAGCGGGACGTCCTCGCGTCGCCGAAGCTGAAGGTGCTCCTGGCCAGCGAACGGCGGTGATGCGCGGCCCGCGTTCCTCCCCCCGGCCCGGTCCCGGTCCCGGTCCCCTCATGGGCTGACGGCCAGGAAGAGGTACGCGGCCAACAGCACGATGTGTACGCCGCCCTGGAGGAGCGTGGCGCGCCCGGGGACGATGGTGAGGGCGCTGACCACGACGGTCAGCGCGAGCAGCACCATGTGGATCGGGCCGAGGCCGAGCAGGAGCGGGCCGGAGAGCCAGATCGAGGCGAGTGCGATGGCCGGGATGGTCAGGCCGATGCTGGCGATGGCGGATCCGTAGGCGAGGTTGAGGCTGGTCTGCACGCGGTCGCGGCGGGCGGCGCGAACGGCGGCGAGGGTCTCGGGCAGCAGGACGAGAAGAGCGATGATCACACCGACGACCGCCTGCGGCAGGCCGGCGGCCGCGACGGCCCGCTCGATGGTCGGGGAGACGGCCTTGGCGTCGCCGACGACCGCGACCAGCGCGACCAGTAGGAGGCCGAGGCTGATGAGGGCGGTGCGGAGGGTGGGCGGCTCGGCGTGACCGTCGGCATCGCCGGAACCCGATCCGGTGTCCACGGGCAGGAAGTAGCTGCGGTGGCGGACCGTCTGGACGGCGACGAAGAGTCCGTACAGGGCGAGCGAGGCGACGGCGGCGAAGATGAGCTGTGCGGCCGAGAACTCGGGGCCGGGCTTGCTGGTGGTGAAGGTCGGCAGGACCAGGCTGAGGGTGGCGAGCGTTGCGACGGTGGCGAGGGCGGCGCCGGACCCTTCGGGGTTGAAGACGGCGATCCGGTTGCGCAGGGCACCGACGAGCAGCGACAGGCCGACGATCCCGTTGCACGTGATCATGACGGCGGCGAAGACCGTGTCCCGGGCGAGCGAGGCGGTCTTGTCGCCGCCGTCGACCATCAGGGTGACGATGAGCGCCACTTCGATGACGGTGACCGCCACGGCGAGGACGAGGGAGCCGAAGGGTTCGCCGACCCGGTGGGCGACGACCTCGGCATGGTGCACCGCGGCGAGGACCGCGCCGGCCAGGCAGAGGGCGACGAGCGCCACCAGGAAACCGGGCAGGTCCCGCCCCCAGCTGAAGACGAGCGCGACCAGCGCCACCACGGGGACCACGACGGTCCAGTCGGTCAGGAAGGATCTGCGCTTAGTCGTACCCATATATTCCAACTTGCCAGATGCGTCCCCCAAGTGCGTGGCAAGGCGCGCCTCCGGGGCCCTGACGTGGCTTTTCTCGCGGATTCTCCTGGCGTGGCGGGTTCCGATCGCCCGGGCCGGATGATGGGGAGCCCGAGGACGGGGCGCGACCTCGGCGGACGCGCGGTCGAACTGGACCGAGGACGAACTGACCGACCTGCACCGCGCCGTGCCGTGGGCGTTGCCGCGCCGCGTCTCCCCCGCCCCTCGGGGGGCGGGCGGCCGGGCGCGGGACGGCCGGTGCGCGGGGTGCTGCAACCGCCCGGCCGGGGCTCACCCGTGTGGTCCTGCGGGACGGCCGCGATCTGGACACGTCGGTCGCCTACGACCTGCCCCTGGTCGATGCGTACGCGCCGAGGTCCCGTGTCCGGCGTTCGAGGGGGGCTGCGGCGGCTCGCCGCCGGGCCGGGACCGGAGCCGGCCTTCCGGGACGGGCCGGGCCTCCCCGTCGCCGACGCCGGCGCCGAAGCCGTGCGCTTCGGGGAGGATCCCGCGTACGACCGCAGCAGCGCGCTGCACGTCGCCGTCTCCGTATGGAGCCCGTGCTCCGTGCCCCCGGAGTCCGGACCGCAGCACGAGCTGCTCACATCGCGCGCTCGTGACCCTCCCAGTACGGATCGCGCAGCCGCCGCTTGTAGAGCTTGCCGTTCGGGTCGCGCGGCATCGTCTCTATGAAGTCGACCGTCTTGGGGCGCTTGTAGCTGGCGAGCTGCCCCTCGCAGTGGTGCAGGATCTCCGCGGCCAGGGCGTCGCCCGCGACGAAGCCCTCGGCCGGTTCGACCACCGCCTTGACCTGCTCGCCCCAGTCGGCGTGCGGGATGCCGAAGGCGGCGGCGTCCGCCACGGCCGGGTGGGTGAGCAGGGCCGATTCGATCTCGGCCGGGTAGATGTTGACCCCGCCCGAGATGATCATGTTGATCTTGCGGTCGCGGAGGAAGAGGTAGCCCTCCTCGTCCATCAGCCCGAGGTCGCCGACCGTGAAGAAGTCGCCGATCCGGTTCTTCCTCGTCTTGCCCTCGTCCTTGTGGTAGCTGAAGCCGCCGGTGTTCATCTTGAGGTAGACGGTGCCCAGTTCCCCGGGGGGCAGCCGGTTGCCGTCGTCGTCGAAGATGGCGAGTTCGCTGATCGGCCAGGCCTTGCCGACGGTTCCCGGCTTCTTCAGCCAGTCCTCGGCGGTCGCGAAGGCGCCCCCGCCCTCGCTGGCCGCGTAGTACTCCTCCACGCAGCCGCCCCACCAGTCGATCATCGCCCGCTTGACGTGGTCGGGGCAGGGCGCGGCGCCGTGTATGGCGTGCCGCATCGAGGAGACGTCGTACGCATCCTTCGTCTCCTGCGGGAGCGCGAGGAGGCGGTGGAACTGGGTCGGCACCATGTGGGTGTGCGTACAGGCGCGGGCGTCGATCAGGCGGAGCATCTCCTGCGGCGTCCACTTGTCCATCAGGACCAGCGGGTGCCCGATGTGCAGGGCGGCGCCCGCGAATTGGAGGACGGCGGTGTGGTAGAGCGGCGAACAGACCAGGTGGACGTTGCCGTCGAAGGGCCGGATGCCGAAGATGCCGAGGAAGCCGCCCAGGTACGTCTCTTCCGGGAGCTTGCCGGGCAGCGGGCGGCGGATGCCGCGCGGACGGCCGGTGGTGCCGGAGGTGTAGTTCATGACCCAGCCGAGCGTGCGTCCCTCGGGGGTGGTCGCGGGCTGCCCTTCGAGGAGCTGCGCGTACGGCCGGAAGCCCGCGACCGATCCGACGGCGTAGCGGTGGCTCGCGGGCAGGGCGGCCTCGTCGGCCGCGGCGGTCGCGGCGTCGGCGAAGCGCTCGTGGGCGATGAGGACCTTGGCTCCGGAGTCGGAGACGATCCAGGCGATCTCGGGGCCGACGAGGTGGTGGTTGACGGGGACGAGGTAGAAGCCCGCTTGGGAGGCGGCCAGGTAGGCGGTGAGGAACTCGACGCCGTTGGGGAGGACGACGGCGAAGACGTCGCCCTCCTCCAGGCCGGCGGCGCGCAGGCCGTGGACGAGGCGGTTGACATCGGCGTGCAGCCGGCCGGCGCTCCATTCCTCGCCCTCGGGGGTCACAAGGACGGCGCGCCCGGGGTCGGCGGCGGCCTGGGCCCAGAAGCCGTTGGGCGGCTGCTGGTCGGCGGTGGGGGTCGTGGACGTCGTCGCGGTCATGTCGGTCACGCCTCTCGGACTCGGCCGGCGATGCGGTTGATGCGGTCGATCGCCCTCTCGAACCCACTGGTGAGGTCGTCGAAGACGGCCCGGACGCTGCGTTCCTCGGTCATCCGCCCGACGATCTGACCGACGGGGGTGCCGAGCAGGGGCCGGACCTCGTACTTCTGGATCCGGGAGACGGCTTCGGCGACGAGCAGGCCCTGGAGCGGCATGGGGAGCGCACCCGGGCCCGCCGGGTCGTCCCAGGCGTCGGTCCATTCGGTGCGCAACTGGCGGGCGGGCTTGCCGGTGAGGGCGCGCGAGCGGACGGTGTCGCCGGAGCCGGCGGCGAGCAGCTTCTCGGTGAGGGCGCGCGAGTGGAGGTCGGCTTCGGTGGTGGTGAGCCAGAGCGAGCCGAGCCAGGCGCCCTGCGCACCGAGGGCGAGGCCGGCGGCGATCTGCTCGCCGCTGCCGATGCCGCCGGCGGCGAGGACCGGGAGGGGGGCGACGGCATCGACGATCTCGGGTACCAGGACCATGGTGGCGATGTCACCGGTGTGGCCGCCGGCCTCGTAGCCCTGGGCGACGACGATGTCGATGCCGGCTTCGGCGTGGCGGCGGGCGTGCTTGGCGCTGCCGGCGAGGGCGGCGACGAGGACACCGTGTTCGTGGGCGCGCGCGATGACGTCGGCGGGCGGGGAACCGAGGGCGTTCGCCAGGAGTTTGATGGGGTAGTCGAAGGCGACGTCGAGCTGGCTCCGGGCGACCTGCTCCATCCAGCCGGTGATCCGCCAGCCGGAGGCCTCGCCCTCGCTGAGCTCGGGCACGTGGTGCTTGGCGAGGGTGTCACGGACGAAGGCGCGGTGCGCGGCCGGAATCATCGCCTCGATGTCGGCTTCGCCGATGCCGTCGACGGCCTTCTTGGCGGGCATGACGACGTCGAGGCCGTAGGGCTTGCCGTCGGTGTGCGCCTGCATCCAGTCGAGGTCGCGCTTCAGGTCGTCGGGGGCCGTGTAGCGGACCGCGCCGAGCACCCCGAAACCGCCCGCGCGGGTGATGGCGGCAGCGACGGCCGGGAAGGGCGTGAAGCCGAAGATGGCGTGCTCGACTCCCAGTTTCTTGCTCAGCTCCGTCTCCATGGGCGGCAGGATGCCGCAGCCCGGCGGTCGAGGGAAGAGATTTTCTGATGCAGTGTCAGATTCTTTACGGGTCGGTCGGTGCGGAGGGTGCCCGGTGGGCGGGCAGATACCCACTACCGTGCGGATCGCCTGCGGCGCGCTCGGCGGATTCCGGGCTCCGGCCCGGGCGGCGGGCGCTCCGGAACCGCGGCCCCGACCGCGGCGCGGCTCGGCACGGCACGCGGCAGGACGGCACACCGTCGGCGACAGACGCGGGTGCGGACGGCGGGTACGGACGGCGGGCGCGGACGGCAGGTGCGGGCAGCGGGGTTCTGGTTGTGGACTAGGAGGGCCGGACATGGCAGCGGACACGGGGGCCGGGGCGGCGGCGGACATCGGCACGGCACGGCCGGACGGCCCCGGCCGTGAACAGCCGCGCGAGCCGCAGCACGGGCGGGACCGCGCAGGTGGCGGCAGCGGCGGACCGGCGGTCGGGCCCCGGCACGGCCGCGGGCCGGAGCCGGAGCCGGAGCCGGAGCGCGAGCAGCCGCCCGGTACGGGGCACGCGAACGGGGACGCATCGGAGGTCCCGCACCAACAGGACCGCGGGCGGCAGCCGGAGCGGGCACCCGGGCAGGGGCACGCGGGCGTGGACGAACCGGGCCGCGCGTTGACGCGGCGACGGCTCGGGGCGCGACTGCTCGCCCTGGGCGGGGTGCTCGTCCTGCACGCCGCGCTCCCCGGCTCCGCGGGTGCCGCGGGCGGCCCGGCCGAGCGGCGCGCGCTCCAGGGCCTGCGGCTGCGGTACGGATCCGCCCGCCAGGCCGGGTTGCTGGAGAAGCACCTGGAGGGGGTGGCGGACGAAGCCCGGCGCTTCCTGGGCCCCTCCCCCGAACACCCCTACTACGCGGGAGCGGTGGTCCTCGCCGGCCGGGGCCGCACCATCGCCCTGCACCGCGCCATGGGGTACGCCGTCCGGTACGCGGACTACGACGGACGGACCGACCGGGTCAGGGAGTTCCCGGCAGCCGAACGGATCGCGATGACCGAGGACACGGTCTTCGACCTGGCCTCGCTGACCAAGCTGTTCACCTCCGTCCTGGCGGTCCAGCAGATGGAGCGCGGGCGCCTGGAACTGGAGGCGCCGGTGTGCCGGTACCTGCCGGAGTTCACCGGGGGCGGCAAGGAGATCATCACGGTCCGTCAGCTGCTGACGCACACCTCGGGCTTGCGCTCCTGGGCGCCCTTCTACCAAGAAGCCACGCGGGAGGGGCGGCTGAGGCTCCTGTGGTCGGTCAGGCCGCAGGAGACCCCCGGCACCGTCTACCGGTACTCCGACCTCAACCTCATCGCGCTGCAACTGCTCCTGGAACGCATCACCGGTCGCGCCCTGGACGCCCTGCTCCGCGACGAGGTCACCGCTCCGCTCGGGATGCACCGCACGCGGTACAACCCGCCGCGCTCCTGGCGCCGGGTCATCGCCGCCACCGAGGTGCAGCGCCCGCCCTGGTCCGGCCTGGACCGCGGGCTGGTGTGGGGGGAGGTGCACGACGAGAACGCGTACGCGCTCGGCGGCGTCGCGGGCCACGCCGGGGTCTTCGGCACCGCCTGGGACCTGGCCGTCCTCGCCCGCGCCCTCCTCGACGGCGGGGTCTACGCGGGCAAGCGCATCCTGCGCCCCGCCTCGGTCGAGCTGCTCTTCACCGACTACAACACGGCCTTCCCCGGCGACGACCACGGTCTCGGCTTCGAGCTCTACCAGCACTGGTACATGGGCGCCATGGCCACCCCGCACTCCGCCGGTCACACCGGCTTCACCGGCACCTCCCTGGTCCTGGACCCCTCCACCGACTCGTTCCTCGTCCTGCTCGGCAACTCCGTCCACCCCGTGCGGACCTGGCGGGCCGGTAGCGCGCCCCGGGTCGCGGTCGGCAACCGCTTCGCCCGCGCCGTTCCGGTCCGCACCCGGCACGGCGGCGCGGCCTGGTTCTCCGGCGTCCGGGCGGGCGCCTCGGGCACCCTCACGTTGCCGCCGCTCCGCCCGGCCACGGCCGCCGCCCGGCTGCGCTGCGCCGTGTGGTGGGACACCGTGCCCGGCGAGGGCGCCCTGCACCTGGAGGCCTCCGCCGACGGGGAACACTGGGAGGCGCTGCCCTTCAGCACGCTGCGGTCCACCGGTGGCACACCCGAGCAGTGGCCGCGGGGCGCCGTGAGCGGCTGGTCGGGCCGCGTGTGGCACCGTCTCGAAGCCCCCCTCACGGCCGCCTGGGCCGGGCGCGAGGTACGGCTGCGCTTGCGCCACACCGCGACCGGCCGCTACGTGGGGCGCGGGGCCTACGTGGACGTGGTCCGCGTGGCGGAACCGGGCCGCCTGCTCTTCGCGGAGGACCGCCCCGCCGACGCCGACCGCATCGAGGCCATCGGCTGGACCCGGTCGGCGGACTGACCTCGCCCACCGCCGCCGCGGCTCAGTCCCGTACGAGGCAGAAGGGATGCCCCGCCGGGTCCGCGTAGATCCGCCAGCCGCGCCCGTCCGAGCCGTCGAGCAGCGTCCCACCGGCCGCCAGCACCTCCTCCTGTGCCCGGTCCAGGTCCGGGACGCCGAGGTCCAGGTGGAACTGCTGGGGGCGGGTGGGGTCGGGCCAGCGCGGCGGCACGTGGTCCAGGGCCTGCTGGAAGGCGAGGACCGGGCCCGAGGGAGTGTGGAGCGTCGCCCAGCTCTCGTCGAGCGCCCAGCGACGGTCCGGCTGGTTGACGTTCCCGCCCAGCAGGGACCGGTAGAACTCGGCGAGCGACTGCGGCTCGGGACAGTCGAGGACCACGCATTGCAGTTCGGCGATCATGGCCGGATCCTAGGTCACGGCCGCAGCGGGGCGCCTCGTCGATCGGGACGGATCAGGGGCCGCCGAGCGGCACCGGCCGGCCAGACGACCTCCACCGGCGTCCCCTGTGCGCGGGCCGTCGCCACGGCGTCGCCCGTCCCGCCCTGCCGGCCGCCCGGAGCGCCGTCCCAGACCGCGACCAGGAGCTCGGCCCGGCCGAGCAGCAGTCGGTTGGCGGCGGCGTAGGCAACAGCACCCGCCCTTCGGTACGGCATGACCTTGACCTCGGCGGCTGCTCGCAGGAGGCGGTCGAATGCGGCGGCCTGCGGTCCGTCCGGCACGCGTGCGCGGTAGTCGGCCGAGGGGAGCACCGCCACCAGCCGCCCGCCCCGCGCGAGGACGGCGTCCGCGAAGACCGTGTCCGCGCCGGCGGCCAGGCACGAGATTCCGGTGAGCTCCGCGGCCGGGTAGCGGGCGTGCAGCGGGGCCAGCGCCCCTGCGATCAGGGGGAGGCTCGCCCCGGTGAGGTTCGCGTGGCCGGTCACCGCAATGGTCGCCATGGCACCCCTGCTCCACATCGAAGGACCGTCGTCGAGGCCGCCGAGCGGCGACGCCCCCATCATGCGGGGTCGGGACGGCCCCGGCCGCGGAACGGGCCCTCGGGAGGCATTCGAACGGACGCGCGAGCCCGGAGCGGATATTCCGTTGCAAGATCGAGAAGGTGACGGATGCAATGTCGGGCATGGTGACCGAGATCCGCCCGCCGCGACACGATGAGATGACGCCGTACTACCGGGCACTACCGTTCACGAACGGATTGCCGAGCTGGGAACCCGCGGATGCCGCGTGGCACGGCGGCCCGGAGCCCTGGCCCCCGCAGAACGCGCCTGCGAGCGCGGACCAGCTCGAGAAGTACGCCGCGGCCGACATCGAGGACGGGTCCTTCCACCCGATCGCGACGTTCGTCGACGGCCGGTGCGTCGGCGCGTCCGGCGCCATCTCCTTCGAGGTGACGGTTCCCGGTGGCGGAAGGACACGCATGGCCGGCGTCACTTCCACCGGGGTGATCGCAACGCACCGCCGGCGCGGGTACCTGCGGCAGATGATGCAGGCCATGTTCGACGCGGCCCTGGAGCGGGGCGAGCCGCTCGCGATGCTCAGCGCGAGCGAGGGCGGCATCTACGGGCGGTTCGGCTTCTCGCCCGCGACCTACCGCACCCGGTGGGAGCTGGCCCGTCACGAAGCCGCCCTCCTTCCGGCGGAGCCAGATCCCGGATCGCTGGAGCTGGTCGAAGCCGCACGGGCGAAGGAGGCCTGGCCCCGGGTGCACGCGCAGGTGCGGGCCCACCGCGTCGGAGAACTCGGGCCTCTCCCCGGACAGTGGGACGGGCTGTCCGACGAAGCGGACGGCACGAACGGGCCACTGCGCTACCTCACCCACCGCGACCAGCACGGCGAGGTGGACGGCATCGCCAACTTCCGACTGCCGTGGTCACGGACCACGGACCACGCCGGAAGCCTCGTGGTGGAAGCCCTGGAGGCGACGAACCCGGTGGCCTACCGTGCCCTGTGGGGACTACTGATCGACTTCGACCTCACCAAGACCGTCGTGGCGGCCGCCCGTCCGCGCGACGAACCCCTGCGGTGGATGCTCAGGAACCCGCGGGCGATGCGCATCACCCGCCAGAGCGAAAACCTCTGGGCGCGCCTCCTCGACGTCCCCCGCGCCCTGACGCAACGCTCGTACCCGACGCCCGGCGAGCTGAGGTTCACGATCGGCGACGACCGGATGTGCCGGGCGAACAACGGAACGTGGCACCTGAAAGCGGACGGCCCCGTGGCGACGTGCGTTCCCACCGACGAGGCGGCGGACCTGACCATCACCCTCGCAGCGCTCAGCTCGCTTTACTTCGGGGGCATGTCGGCGCACCACCTGGCGTATGCGGGCCACATCACTGCGCACACCGACGGTGCGATCGGGCAGCTGGCCCGGATGTTCTGGACCGACCCGGAACCGCACAACTCCTTCGGCTTCTGACGAGATGGTGCGCGTCGGGTGCCGGCTCCGCCGTCCCGGCCGGCCCGCACTCACGGCCGGCCCGGAGTGCGGGCCGGCCGTCAGCGGTTCAGGAGCGTCTTCTGGAGCCAGTCGAAGACGACCTCGCAGTGCAGCTGCGGGGCCATGGGGGAACAGTGCAGCTGGGCGCCCTGGGCCGCCGTCAGTTTCAGGTAGTCCTTCGGCGAGGTGAGGGCGTCGTACATGCGGCGCGGCTGGCCGGGGTAGAACTGCTCGCCCTCGTAGTCCAGCACCAGGGTGGGGGCCTTGATGCGGCCGACGACATCGGTGATCGACAGCGCCTGGATCCGGGTGGCGGGGGTGTAGAAGTCGGTGAACAGCTTTCCCCTGCGGGCTTCGAGCATCGCGGGGATGGAGAACGGCTCGAAGCGCTTCTTCATCACGTCGGCCGCGTCCGGAGGCAGTTCGGGGACCACCTCCTTGTTCCAGATGTCGTTCGTCTCCTGCTTGTCCGGAGTGAGGATCTTCCGGATCTCCGGCGGGAAGCCCAGCCACGGCTCCACGCAGCCCGGCATGGCCACCAGCGCGGCGATCCGGGTCTCGAAGGCCGCCGCCCTCGGGGCGAGGTCCCCCGCCATGCTCAGACCCGTGAGGGCGATCTTGTCCGGGTCCACGTCGGAGCGGGCGGTCAGCCAGTCGACGAGGGGCGTGACGACCTTCTCCCAGGTGGGCGTGAAGACGACCTGGTCCACGAAGAGCAGCTGCCCCTGGCCCGGCCCGTCGTAGACGAGCGCGTTCCAGCCCCGGTCGAGCGCGGCGGGGACCCCGTAGGTCCACATGTCCACGTTCTGGCCGTCGCTGCCGTTGGTCAGGATCACCGTCGGGCGCGGGGTGCCGGAGGTGTCGGGGCGGAAGAACCACACCGGCAGCGGCGTGGCGCCGTAGGGCACGTTCGCCTTCACCGGGGCGGGCTCGCACAGGCCGCAGAAGGTGTCCCAGGCCCCGCGCCCCGCCTTGTACAGCGCCTCCTCGCTGGCTGGGTCGTCCGAGCCGAGGACGAAGAACAGCGCCTGCCCGTAGTACTGGGCGGCGCGCAGCGCCCGGAACCGCTTGGTCTGGCCGTCGGCCGGGGCACCCGGGGGTGCCTCCAGGAGCTGGTCGCCGAGTGCGCGGAAGGTCTGCACGTACGTCTGCGCGGTCAGCCCGGCGTCGTTAATCGTGTTCACGGCCGTGAGGACCTCGCCGACTTCGGCTGCGCCGGCGCCCGAGCCACCGAGCGCGAGGAGTCCGTTGAAGTTGTACGCCGGGTCCTTGAAGAGCGTCATCGCGCCCGGGGTGAGGCCGCCCGCGGCCGCTGTGGTCGCGGCTGCGGTGGGCGGGGCCGAGCCGCTGGACGCTGCCGCCGGAGCGCCCGGGGCGCCGCCGCGGGTGCAACCCGCCGCGAGGGCGGCGCCCGCCCCTGCGGTGAGCAGGGCACGACGGGTGGGGCCGGGGCGGCGATCACCGGATATGTGGTTCATGCCATCGGAACGTAGCCCCGATCCGGAGCGGCGGCCTCCGATCCCGTCCGGAGCGGACGGCGCCGGGCACCCGGCCCGGTTCCAGGCCGGCCGGGAACCGGCAGGTCGCGGGCCCCCGCCCCGGCCTGTCGGCGCGGGCTTCCGGACACCGCCCGGCTTGCGCCGGTCGGGGGACGTGGGCCCCGACCGGCCGGGGGGGAGGCCGACCGGGGCGTACCGGGCGGGGGCATCAGCCCCTGCCCGGACCCACACATGGATGAACGGTCAACCACCACGGGAAGTTCCCGATCAGGCCCCGGTGCCGAGCTCGCCATCCCCTCCCGGCCCGGAACGTCCTACGCTGGAGAGCGGCGGCCGAACCGGCGAGCGGCCCGCGGCCGCCCCCCGTGGGCACCTGCCCCTCCCCCACTGCGCAGGTGCCCACCACGGTGACGGCGCGGTCCTCGGCCGTCTCCTCGCCGCCCCCGGCCCCCGAACCGGGTCGCACACCGGGCCGGGATGGCGCTGTTCGAGGGATTCGCGCTGGCCCACGGAATGGACACCGTGCCTGCGGGCGTTGCCGCTCGTTGGTGAGGTTCGCTGACCGTTCCGACGCAGAGGCAGGCGGAGTCACATGACGACCGACATCGACTGGGACCACCCGACCGACCCCAGGGAGGGATCCTGGCAGCTGGACCACGTCAAGCTGTACGTGGGCTCGGGCGGCTCCGAAGGCCAGTACTGGAACGGCACCCAGACCCTGCTGCTCACCACCCTGGGCCGGGTGTCCGGCAAGCCCGTGCGGACCCCGCTCATCTACGGCGAGGCCGAAGGCGCCTACCTGGTCGTCGCCTCCAAGGGCGGCGACCCCGCGCACCCGCTGTGGTACCGGAACCTCTCCGAGCACCCCGCGGTCCGCATCCAGGTCGGCCCGAAGACCATGCAGGGCACGGCCCGCACCGCCACCTCCGAGGAACGCGCCGCGTACTGGCCGGTGATGGTCGGGCACTGGCCCGCGTACGACGAGTACCAGGCCAAGACGGATCGCGAGATCCCGATCGTCGTCATCGAACCCACCGGATGACGACGGGCCGGCGGGAGCCCGCCTCCCGCCGGCCGGTCCGGCCTTCGTCAGATCGAGCCGACCACCTTGCGCGGGCTGACACGGACGACGACGCGTTCGGCGTCGTCCTTCGACGCCGGGTTGAAGTCCGCGTAGTCCTGGCCCGTGTACTTGCGCGACAGCTCGTTGATCAGCTCCTGCCCGCCCTCGGTGGTCAGTTCGGCGGTGCCGCGGACCTCGGCGTAGGTGTAGGGCGCGTCCGCCGGGTTGATCATGACCGTGACCCGCGGGTCCGCGCGCAGGTTCTTCTCCTTGCGGCGGCCGACCGTCGTGGAGACGAGCAGGTCGTCGCCGTCCCGGGTGAGCCAGGTGACCGACAGCTGCGGGCTGCCGTCCGGCTGGATCGTGGCCACGGTGGCGAAGACCGGGCTGTCGTCGATGAGCTTCTTCAGGTCGTCGGAGAGTTCGGCGGACACGGAGCGGTTCCTTCCCTCGGCTGACTGCCGTCCCCGGGCCGATTGGCCTCGAAGGGGACCAGCAACGGACAGCCTGCAAAACCGCCACCGTCCCGGGCAAGTTCCGTCGCCCCGTGCCGCACCGCGCGCCGTGGCCCCGGACACCCCCGATTCCGGGTCGTGACCGGGCCGCGCACCCGGCCCGCCGACCGGGCGGGGCCCCCATGATCCACCCGTCCGGCCTAGTCCGGCCTGGTCCGGCCTAGTGCCCGAGTACCGCCATTGCCGCGTTGTGTCCGGGGACCCCGCTGACTCCGCCGCCGCGGACCGCGCCCGCCCCGCACAGCAGGACGTTGCGGTGCGCGGTCTCCACGCCCCACCGGCCGCCCGGATCGGCGTAGGGCCAGGACAGGTCCCGGTGGAAGATGTGGCCGCCGGGCAGCCGCAGTTCGCGCTCCAGGTCCTGCGGGGTCTTCGCCTCGATGCACGGGCGTCCGTCCGCGTCGAAGGCGAGGCAGTCGGTGAGCGGTTCGGCCAGGTGCGCATCGAGCTGCGCGAGGGTGGCCGTCAGCAGGACCTCGCGGGCCTGCTGGTTGTCGTGCTCGAACAGCCGGGCCGGAGCGTGCAGGCCGAAGAGGGTGAGGGTCTGGTAGCCCTGCTCCACCAGTTCCGGGCCGAGGATCGTCGGGTCGGTCAGGGAGTGGCAGTAGATCTCCGAGGGCGGTACGGAGGGCAGTTCGCCGGAGGCGGCCTCCGCGTAGGCCCGGGCCAGCTCGGCATAGCCCTCGGCGATGTGGAAGGTGCCGCCGAAGGCCTCGCCCGGGTCGACCGAGGTGTCCCGCAGCCGGGGCAGTCGGCGCAGCAGCATGTTGACCTTGAGCTGGGCGCCCTCGGGGGCCGGCGCCGCGCCCTCCGGCGGGGCTTCGCCGAGGAGTTCGGCCAGGGCCCGCGGCGAGGCGTTCACCAGGACCGTGCGGCCGACGACCCGGCCCTCCCCGGTCGCCGTGCGGAACACCACCTCGGCCGGGGCGACCCCGTCCGTGTCGATCCGCAGCACCTCGTGGCCGGTCGCGATCTCGGCGCCGGCCGCCCGGGCCGCCGCCGCGAGGGCGTCCGTCAGCGCGCCCATGCCGCCCACGGGCACGTCCCAGTCACCGGTCCCGCCGCCGATGACGTGGTAGAGGAAGCAGCGGTTCTGCGCGAGGGAGGGGTCGTGCGCGTCCGCGAAGGTGCCGATCAACCCGTCCGTCAGGACCACCCCGCGGACCAGGTCGTCGGCGAAGTTCCGCTCCACGGCCTGCCCGAGGGGCTCCTCGAAGAGCATCCGCCAGGCGGCCTCGTCGTCGATCCGGGCGCGCAGCTCCGCCCGCGTGGGCAGGGGCTCGGTCAGGGTCGGGAACACCTTCTCGGCGACCCGCCCGGTGGTGCCGTAGAAGGCGCGCCAGCTCTCGTACTCCCGGTCCGAGCCGGTCAGCCGCGCGAAGGACTCCCGGGTGCGCTGTTCTCCGCCGCCGACGAGCAGTCCGCCGGGGCGCCCGCCCCGCTCGGTGGGCGTGTACGAGGAGATCGTGCGGCGGCGTACCTCGAACCGCAGGTCCAGGTCGCGCACGATCTTCGACGGGAGCAGGGAGACGAGGTACGAGTAGCGCGAGAGCCTGGCGTCGACGCCCACGAAGGGGCGGCTGGAGATCGCCGCCCCGCCCGTGTTGCCGAGCCGCTCCAGGACCAGCACCGAGCGGCCCGCCCGCGCCAGGTACGCGGCGGCCACCAGGCCGTTGTGCCCACCGCCCACGATCACGTCGTCGTACACGTCCCGCCCGAAGGTCGTCATGGCTCTTGGTAGCACACCTGGCCGAGCCGCTCCAGACAGTGGGCCTCGTCGGCGTGGGCCAGGACCGTGTCGGGATGTTCGTCGCCGAGGGACCGCTCGCGGATGCCGGAGAGGTCCCGGTAGATGGGCAGCGCCTCGTCCCAGCGGCCCAGCCTGCCCAGCCCTCCGGCCAGTTCCCGGCGGCTGACCAGGGTGTCCGGGTGCTCGGGCCCGAGCACCTCGGCGCGCAGGGCGCCCACCTGGCGCGCCTCGGCCACCGCTTCCGCCCAGCGCTCCAGCCGGCCCAGGTTGACCCCGAGGACGTGCCGGGCGCGCAGCGTCTCGGGGTCGGTGACCCCGTAGGCGCGGGTGCGGTCGCGGACCAGGCCCCGGAACAGGTCGAGGGCCTGTTGCGTGCGGCCGGTGCGGCCGAGCGCGATGCCGACCTCGTAGCGGGCGGCCAGGGTGTCGGGGTGGTCGGGGCCGAGCACCCGCTCCCGTACGACGCCGACCTCGTGGAAGGCGACCAGGGCCTCCTGCCAGCGCTCCAGGCGACCGAGCGCGTACGCCGCCTCGTAGCGGGTCAGCAAGGTGTCCGCGTGCTCGGCGCCCAGGACGGCGGCCCGGTCGGCGGCGACCCCGGCCGCGGTGGCGTGAGCGTCCGCGTACCGGCCCAGCGCACCGAGCGCGCAGGCCAGGTTGTGCCGGCAGCGCAGGGTGTCGGGGTGGAGCGGGCCCATGGTCCGCTCGCGGGCGACGAGCACCGCGCGGTAGACGTCGTGCGCCTCCTGGTGGCGCCCGAGCCGACCCAGCTCGTAGGCGGTCTCCTGGCGCGCCGCGAGGGTGTCGGCGTGGTCCGCGCCGAGTACCCGCGTGCGCCCCTCGGCCACGGCCGTGTACCCGGCGAGGGCCTCGTCGGGCCGGCCGGCGCGGCTGAGGGCGTACGCGCGCGCGTGGCCGGCGGCGAGCGCGTCGGGGCCGTTGCCCCGCGGGCCGGCGGGGCGCGGGAACCCGTACGCGGCGGTGAGCCGCGGGTCCTCTTCGGCCGCGGGACGGATGATGGTGGTGGTGCCGGGGTGGACCGGGGGGTACGCGCCGCGCGGGCGCGGCACCGGCTGCCGGCCCGCGGGGCGCGCGGCCGTCCAGGCTCCGGTGAGCACGGCCCACTCGCCGCTCGCCGGCCGGGCGTCGATCCCGGCCTTGCGGCCGGCGGTCATGCCGCGGGCCCAGGGCGGGAGCGGGGCCTGGGCGCCGGGCAACCCGCCCGGTCCCAGCCGTGCCTCGACCAGCCGGTGGTGCACGTGGCGGGCGTCGCCCGGCCGGTCCTCCGGGCGCTTGGCGAGCAGGTCCAGGACCACTTCGTCGAAGTATCCGGGCAGCTCGGGGCGGTGCTCGCGCAGCGGTACGGGGGCGTTGTCGCGGTGGCCGACCAGCACCGACCAGGAGTCGCCCAGGTCGAAGGGCGGGGCGCCGGTGGCGATCTCGTACAGGACGCAGCCGAAGGAGTAGAGGTCGCTGCGGTGGTCGACCTCGCCGCCCGCGATCTGTTCGGGCGACATGTAGTGCGGGGTTCCCATGGCCATGCTGCCGCCGGTGAGCTTGGCGGTGAAGCCGATGTCGTGGGCGAGGCGGGCGATGCCGAAGTCGCAGATCTTCACGGTGCCGTCGGTGAGCCGCATGATGTTGGCGGGCTTCAGGTCCCGGTGGACGACGCCCTGGTCATGGGTGTAGCCGAGGGCGGCGGCCATCTGCTCCGCGATGTCGACGACCACGTCCACGGGGAGCGGGCGCGCGTCGTTGTCCTCCAGGAGCTGGCTGAGGTTGCGGCCCTCGAGGAGTTCCATGACGAGGTAGAGCGGGCCGCCGGCGGCGCTGTCGTCGCCGAAGTCGTGGACGACGGTGACCCCGCGGTGCTGGAGGGACGCGGCCACGCGCGCCTCGCGCCGGAACCGCTCGCGGAGCACCTGGGTGAAGTGGGCGTCCTGCTCGGCGCCGATCGGCTTGAGGCACTTCACGGCGACCTGCCGGCCCAGCGACTCGTCCCGGGCGCGCCACACCTCGCCCATGCCGCCGCGCCCGATCAGATCGAGCGACCGGTAACGGCCCTGGATCAGTCTGGACTCCGCCATGTCTTAAAGCCGCCCCCGATTTCGTGCTACGCCCTCCCCGGCCGGTCCAGTATGGCCGCTGATGTACGCAGTGTGTACGGCGAGGGGCGACTCCCGGGGCCCATGCGGCGCATCGCTTTCAAGATGTGACCTGGAGGCAGCTGCCAGCGTAGACCTGCGGGAATGCTGCGCAGTACGCGCCCGGTGAGGCGCAGGCGCCGGGTGACGCTGCGCGGTGCCGGTGCGGACCGCCCGTACAGCTGGTGTGCCCAGCCCGGGAGGGAACCGTACGCCAGGCCGGCTACGGGCGGCCACAGCAGGTTTCGGCCACGTACGAGCAGGGAGGGGACGGGCGGGCCGCGCAGGAAGTCGTCCACGGCGAGGGCGTCGGGGCCGGCGGCGAGTTCGGGGCGGATCCGCTCGAAGTACGCGGCGAGCCCGGCGGTGTCGGCGGGGACCCCGGCCGGGTCGAGTCCCACGAGACGGGCGTTCACGCGGTTCTCGTCGACGTAGCGGTCGGCCTGGGCGGCGGTGAGGGGGACGCCGGAGCGGCGCAGGACGTGCAGGAAGCTGTCGATCTGCGCGCAGTGGATCCACAGCAGCAGCTCGGGGTCGTCGACGGGGAAGCGTTCGCCGGTGTCCGGATCGGTGGCGGACAGTTTGCGGTGGATCGTGCGGACGCGGAGGCCGGCGCGCTCGGCGGCCTCGGTGGTGCCGTAGGTGAGGGTGCCGACGAAGTCGGCGGTGCGCAGCAGCCGTCCCCAGGCGTCCGACCGGAAGTCGGAGTTCTCCACGACTCCGCGGACGGCGCGCGGGTGGAGGGCCTGGAGGTAGAGCGCCCGGAGTCCGGCGATCCACATCATCGGGTCGCCGTGGCACTGCCAGGTGACGGAGGACGGGCCGTACAGTCCCGGGTCGGCGCCGCCGCCCGCGGTCCGTCCGGTCGACTCGCTCGGTCCGGTCGTGGTGCTCCCCATCCGTACCTCCACTGCGTGCCGCTACGTGGCGGGCGCCCGGCGGCTCCAGCCTACCGATCCGGGGGCCGCCGCGTCGGGCATAGAGTTGCGGCGTGCACCTGTACACGATCGGCGAGGCCGCTCAACTCCTCCGCGTCAGCACCGACACCGCCCGCCGCTGGGCGGACGCGGGCCGCTTCCCGACCCTGCGGGACGGCAACCGGCGGATGGTCGAGGGGGTGCATCTGGCCGCCTTCTGCGTGGCGCTCGCCCAGGAGGCCGCCGACGGCGAGGGCGAGTCCGCCACCTCGGTCCGCAACGCACTGCCCGGGATCGTGACGGCGGTGCGGCTCGGCGAGGTCGCCGCCCAGGTCGAGATCCAGTCCGGCCCGCACCGGGTGGTCTCCCTGCTGACCCGTGAGGCGGTCGAGGAACTCGGGCTCGCGGTCGGCGTACGGGCCGTCGCCCGGGTGAAGTCCACCAGCGTCCACATCGACCTGGACTGACCGCCCGAAGCGGCACGGCCGCCCGGGCCGGACCGCGCGGGGTGTGCGCGGTCCGGCCGGACGGCCGGTGGGGTGGGGGCCTGTGTCCGGGACCTCCGTCCGGGACCTCCGTCCGCCTACGGCGAGGCGGGACCGGTGATCGTCACCACCTCACCGGAGCGCACGGACCGCCGGCGGTAGGAGTAGGAGAGCGCGTCCGTACCCGCGTCGTTCTCCATGCCGATGGTGGCGTGGGAGCCCGCCGCCTGCTCGTTCCCCTCGGGGATGTCGAGGTAGGAGAACCGGACCGTGCCGCCCTCCTCCACCGTGGCCTGGAAGGTGATGCGCGTTCCGTCCGCCCGGAAGCGCATCTTGCGCCATTCCACGGTGAAGCTGCGGTGTGGTGCCGTGCCGGTCGCCGCCGTGTGCACCGAAGACTCCTGGTCCATGCTCAGGTCGTCCCAGAAGGGATAGAGTGCAGCGTTCGTCCCGTTCCGCGTGGGAATTTCCCCCGGGTTCCACAAGTAGTGTGGTCGGTTGAAGGACAGCACGCCGTTGGTGCTGACGTAGGCCCGGTTGTAGCTCTTCCCGTAGATCGGTAGGGCGAACGGCAGGTCGACCGCGACCTCCGCATCGTCCCCGGTGAGGGCCAAAGGTGTGCCGTTCACCGGAGCGACGCTCTGGCTCGCGCGCGTGCAGAGGTGCCCGAAGGCGTCCCGCTTGCGGGACAGGACGAAGTCGTGCGTCTCCATGGACTCGATGTCCAGGACGGCCTGCCCCGTGACGCGGCAGCCGTCCAGTACGGCCGTCACCCGGTGCTGTCCGGCCGGCACCGCCACGAACCGGTACTCCCCCGACGGCCCGGTGACCACGGGGGGCGTGACGTCGTCCAGGGTGACGCTCACTCCGGGTAGTGCGGCTCCGTCCTCGGTGCGCACCACCCCCCGTACGCCGTTGGCGTCGAGCCGGAAGTCGTGCGCCAGCACCGACTTGGCCGGGGTCACCGTCACGGGTGCGACGGTGGGCGCGTGCAGCGGTGTGCTAGCCGCGACCTGGTGGTCGCCGTACGGCAGCCGCAGCGCGTAGCGCCCGGTGGCATCGGTGCGGGCCTCGAAGGCCGTCCCGTTCGGGGTGGTGACCTTCACGAGCGCCTGGTCGAGGAGGGCTCCCGTGTCGAGGTCGCGGATCTCGCCCTGGAGCACGCCCGGGACCGCGAAGCGGTACGCCCGCTGCGCACTGAGGATCGGGCGGTTGTGGGAGAACGGCACGGCGATCGAGCCGTCGGCGTTGTCGATGCCGACGGTCGCCGAGGAGCCCTGCGCCCGGTCCGCCTCCGGGATGTCGACGTACTGGAGCGTGCTGCCCCCCTGTTCCTCCAGGACCGCCTGGAAGGTGATGCGCTGGGTCGTCCCGTAGATCAGGACGTTGCGCCATTCGATGACGAACCGGCGCTGCGGCGCGGCTCCCGAGACTCCCTTGCGCACGGAGGCGGAGGCGTCGACGACCAGGTCGTCCCAGAAGGGGATGACCGAGGCGTTCGGCGGACCGCCGTGCGGCAGGGCCGAGTTGGCCGCCATCTTCGTGCCGGCCAGGAAACTGAGGAAGCCGTTGGTGCTCACCCAGGCCGTGCCGTACGTCTGCCCGTAGTGGGCGACGGGGAAGGGCAGCGGTACCGATACGAAGGCGTCGTCGCCGGTCAGCGCGACCGGATCGGGCGCGGCGAGCGGGGTGTAGGGCACTCCGTGGCAGGTGTGTCCCGCCGCGTCGTCGCGGACGCCCATCACGAGTGCGGGCTGCGCTCCGGCGGTGACCGTGACCTCCCGCCGGCTGCCCAGTCCGCAACCGGCGTCGGAGACCGTCAGCCAGTAGGTACCGGGAGGCACTCCGCCGATCCGGTACGTGCCCGTCGCGTCGCTCGTGACGGCCGGCAGCGGGGTCCGCTCCAGGCGGACCTGCGCCCCCTTGACCGGCTGGCCGACGATGTCGTGCAGTGGGCCGGTCAGGTCCACGGTGGGCGCGTCCGGCAGGGCGAGCGCCACCGAGGCGGTCTGACCGGCCGTGACCGTGAAGGTCTTCGACGCGGGCAGGTGGGCGAAGGCCGAGACGGCAACGGTGTACTGGCCGGTCGGCAGGACCAGCCGCAGGGTGCCGTCGGGCGCGGTGGCGCCGACCCGTTCCATGCCCTGCCCGGTGACCTTGGCGAGCGCGCCCGCAACGGGCTGCCCGTCGTCCACGTCGGTCAGGCGCACGGACACGGCTCCCATGTCGCCCTTCGGGGCGGCCGCCATGGCGGCGAGGACGTCCATCCGGCCTTCGCCCCAGACGCCGTTGCGCGCCGCGGTTCCGCCGCAGGTCACGTCGGCGACGTCGACCGCGGTGGAGCCGAGCAGTGCGGCAGTCGCGGCGAAGTCGCCGATGAGCCGGGGGGACGCGGACCACAGCAGGGCGACGGCCCCGGCCACGTGGGGCGCGGCCATCGATGTCCCGCTCATCACCTGGTACTTGCCGCCGGGCATGCTGGAGAGGATGGTCTCGCCCGGTGCGGTGATGTCGGGTTTGCCGGGACGGCCGGGGTGCCCGCGGCTGGAGAACTTCGCGATCTCCCCGGACGGGCTGTAGGCGGCGACCGAGTAGGTGGTCGGGTAGTCGCCGGGCGAACCGGTGGTGTCGCACTCCGGTCCGCTGTTGCCCGCCGCGAAGACGGGGAAGATCCCGAGGTCCCGCCACCCCTGCACCATCTCGGTGTAGAAGGGGTCGTTGCCGAACATTCCCCAGGAGTTGTTGACCACGTGGGGTGCGAGGTCCGGCCGCGGGTTCTCGCCGCGCAGATCGGTGGGTGCGGCGAGCCACTCACCGGCGCGCAGCAGGCTGTCGACGGAGCAGCTGCCGCCCTCGCACCCCTTGGCGGCGATCCAGCGCGCGCCCGGGGCCATCCCGATCGGCGCTCCGTCCGGCCCGTTGCCGCCGGCCGCCGTACCCATGGTGTGGGTGCCGTGGCCGTTGTTGTCGCAGGGGGTCAGCATCGGCTTGCCGCAGAGTTTGGTCGGGTCGTACCAGTTGTAGTCGTGGTTGTAGGTGCCGCCGCCCGCGTTGCCCCGGTACGAGGCCGCGAGGGCGGGGTGGTCGAACTGGACCCCGGTGTCGATGGAGGCGATGACCACGCCTTCGCCGCGGGTTCCGAAGCGCTCCCAGGCCTGCGGGGCGCCCGTGGCGGGGATGTTCCACCCGGCGGGCGGCGCGGCCGGGGTGTCGGCGGTGGCCTTCGCCCCCGACGGGGGTTCGGGCAGCCGGACGGGCGCCACCTGGCGGATCTCCCGTACCTCGGGCTGCTCGGCGAGCGTGCGTACGGTCTTCTCGTCCCCGCTCTCCACCACGATCACATTGACCAGCCAGAACCCCTGGTGCTGGATCCCGGCCCGGCGGAGCACGGCGGAGGGGCCCTTCTGGCTGTCCTGCGCGGCGCCCTTGAGGGCCTCCGTGCCGGCGGCGACGCGTGCTCCGTGGTCGGTGGTCCCGCGGGCCCGCGCGAGATCGGCGCGGGCCGACAGGAACACCACGAAGTCGGCGCGGCCGCCGCCCGCGACCTTCCGGGCGAGCTCGGGTGCGACCTTGGCCCCTGCGGCGGGCGGGACCGCGGCCCGGGCGGGGGCGCCGCCCGTGGTCGTGGGCAGCGCGCCGAGCAGGACCAGGAGCGATCCGGTGAGCAGCAGCCGCAGGAAGGGGAAGCGGGCCGTCACAGCCGGTCCTTGACGGAGGCGTCCATGGCGGCCATCGCGTCGTCGGCCGAGAGCCCGCCGATCGAGCGGTAGTCGGAGGCGCGCCACTGCGTCGCGATGGAGTGGGTGAGCGCTCCGCCGCCCGGGCGGCCCTGGTCGGCGACGATCACGTTGTCCATGAGCCGGTCCACCGCGGCGATGTGCTCGGCGGTGACGGTCGCCTGTGGGGCTCCGTCGACGTTCGCGGCGTCCAGCAGGAGCGGGGTGAGGGTCTGGAGCACCATGGCGAACTCGCCGTTGAGGGCGGGGTGTTCCGCCATCAGGGGCTGGATCAGGCCGTTGTCCTGGTTGTAGAGGTCGACGTAGTAGCGGACCGCCGGGGAGGCCTCGGGCAGCAGGTCCTGGGCGAGGTAGAGGGCGGCGCGGATCTGCGCGGCCTGCGGGCCGTCGGCGGACAGCTTGGCGGTGCGCAGCGAGGAGCCGGCGGAGCAGACGCAGTTGGCGCCGCGCGGGTCGTCGGTCTCGCTGGTGACGCCGACGGAGTTCCAGGCCTCGATGACGGCCGCGGCCTCGGGGCTCTCCTTGCCGTACCGGTCCCAGGCGGCCGCTTGGGTGGCGTTCACGGCGTCGGCGAACGTGGCCGTGGGGAAGAGGTAGTTGGTCAACGCTTCGTAGAAGATGTATTCGGCCTTGACGCCGAGCTTCTCGTACGCGGTGACGTAGGCCCGGTTCGGGATGCCGGAGTTGTGGTGGACCCCGCCGGCGTCACCGCACTTGACCTCGAAGTCGCGCATGTGGGCCGGCTGGCCGAACTTGCCGGGGTTGGCCATGTCGCGGATGACGCCCGTGGCGATCTCGCTGCTGCCGATCTCCCAGTTGTTGCCGCCCTGCCAGCGGTCGACGCTCTTGCCGAAGATGTCGGAGAAGCTCTCGTTGAGCGCGCCGGACTGGTACTGGTAGACGAGGTTGGCGGAGGCCGAGTCCACCGCGTGGGTCAGTTCGTGGGCGGAGACGCTGAGGTCGACCATGTCCTCGGCGAAGAGCATCTCCTTGCGGTCGGGGCTCCAGTAGGCGTTCTTGTTGATGTTCCCGTTCCGCACGATGATCTTCAGCGGGGCGCCCTGGCCGTCGTAACTGTCGCGGTTGAAGCGCTCCTTGTAGTACGTGTACGTGTGGCCCATGGCGAACCAGGCCCGGCGGGCGTCCTCCACGCCCTGGTAGTCCGGGTTGCTCTCGGTCATCATCGGCTGGGCGGGCATGGTCTTGGAGCCGGCCATGTCGTAGACCGTGCGGTTCAGGGCGTCGTGGATGTTGCTCTGCACGTGGAGGATTCCGGTGCCGCCGACGGCGTCGACGAAGTAGCTGTTGGCGATGGATCCGGAGCTGTTGGCGAGCCGGACCTCCCACACCAGGTCGGCCGGCACGGAGCGGCCCTTGACGGGCTCGCCCGGGTACAGCATCAGGGTGGGCGCGGCGGTGGCGGTGGCGCCGGGCAGCGCGGCGCGGGCCTGGGCCTCGGCGGTCTTCGCCGTCACCCCGGGCCGGGTGGAGGCCACGGTGAGGTCGGGCCGGAAGCCGTTGCTGAGCATCCGGACCCGGCTGCCGCTCGGGTCGAGGTGCACGCCGACGCGGGCGTCGCGCACGGGGACCCCGTCGACGGTCTGCTGGTACCACTGGTGCCGCGATGCGGTGGCCGCGCTCACTCCGGGCTGCGGCTCGGTCCGGATCGCCCGGAGGGCGGCGGACGGTCTGTTCGCGCCAAGGAGTCCCGCGTTGCGGTCGAGCCACTGGGGGGCGCTGCCGGAGACGGGGGCGTCGAGGACGACCGAGGTGGGGGTACCGCGCTTGGTGTCCCGCGTGGAGACCACCTTGGACTTCGGGTTCTCGCCGCGCAGACGGCCGAGGGCCCGGTCCGAACGGTCGCTACGGGTCTTCCAGTCGTCGCCGGTGGGACGGCCCGCGGGCAACGGGTCGCCGGGGGCGGCGACGGCGGCGGGCAGCGGCAGGAGGGAGGCGAAGAGCGTCCCGGCGACGACGGCACGGCGGCGGCGCGCGGTACGGACCCGGGCGGCCCGGGTCCCGGCCGGGAGGCCGGCGGGCGCGGCGGAGCGCCGGGTGAGGGCCGCGGTCAAGGCGACGGGCAGGGCCCAGGCGAGCAGGACCACGGTCGCGGCGAGCGGCGGCGTCCAGACGCGGACGAGTCCTTCGGAGGCCGAGCGTGCGAGCAGCACCCACAGGCCGCCGGCGAGCGCGGCGAACGCCGACGCCGAGGAAGCGGCGGCCACGTGGCGGGAGATCGAGAGGCGGTCCGCCCAGGCGGCGGCCCGGCGGCCGAGCAGGGTGAGGACGGCCACGGGCAGCAGGGCGCCGACGAGCAGCCACGGCCACCGTTCGACGTAGGAGGCGAGGTGGACCTGCCCGCCGGCGCCGCCGGCGAGGCTCCATTCCACGGGTGCGCCGAGGGCGGCGCCGAGGGTCACGCCGGCCGCCTGGACGGATGCGCCGGGCAGGGCGGCGAGGGCACCCACCCGGCCGCCGGCGGCCTGCGCCGCTTCCAGCAGTGCCCACAACAGGAGGAAGGAGCTCGCGGCAACGGGCGCCACGGCCCGTAGGACCACGAGGGAGAGACGTGCCGCGTACGAGCGACTGAACATGAAAGACCCTTCACCAGGTCGGAAGTTCACGGAGTCACACAGGGGACGGTCTGCTTTTCGAGCGCCCCGAATGTATGTACGCATCAGGAGTCACGCAATTGGATTTCCGTCACTCGAAGCGGAGTCAACTCACCTATTTTTGAATAGAGTTACCGCCAGTAACGAAAATCGTGAGGGCGCGCCGCCGGACGGCGCGGGGGCCCGGTCACGGGCGCCCGTCCGGGGCGTGACAGGGTGGGGCAATGACGACGAAGCACCCCGCGCCATCTCCCCCGCCCAGCCCCGTACCGTGGTCGGACACCGTCACGTCCCACGCGGACCTCGCCGCGGCGAAGGCGCTCGTCTACGACCCCTGCGGATTCACCTGTTCGCAGCCGGTCCCCGAAGCGGAGAGCGCGGACTACGCCGCCCACACCTTCACCCTGGACGGCCGCTCCGTCCGGTTCCGCGCGGCACGGACCACGCCCACCAAGGTCGGGCAGTTCGTCACCGTCTGGAAGCGGTCCCCGGGCGGTCCCATCCAGCCCTTCGACGCCGCGGACCCCGTGGACCTCTTCGTCATCAGCACCCGCGACGGTGACCACTTCGGCCAGTTCGTGCTCCCGACGGAGGCGCTGCGCCGGCACGGCGTGGTGTCGACGGACGGCTCCGGCGGGAAGCGCGCCTTCCGCGTCTACCCACCGTGGGTGACCACCACCAACCGCCAGGCGGGCAGGGCCCAGGAGTGGCAGCTCGACCATTTCCTGCACCTGCCCGAGGACGGGCCGGTGGACCTCGCCCGCGCCCGCGAGCTCTACGGATGAGCCGGCCGGTCAGCGGCACCCTGCACCACGTCGAACTCTGGGTGCCGGATCTCGACCGCGCGATCGCCTCGCTCGGCTGGCTCCTGGAGACACTGGGCCACTCCCCCTTCCAGCACTGGGAGAACGGCCACAGCTGGCGGCTCGGACCGACCTACCTGGTCGTCGAGGAGTCCCCGGCCCTCACCGCGGACCGGCACGACCGCTGCCGGCCGGGCCTGAACCACCTGGCCTTCCACGTCGAGGATCCCGCCGCGGTCGAGCGCCTGGCCGAGGAGTCGACCGGGCACGGCTGGCACCTGATGTTCCCGGACCGCCATCCGCACGCCGGCGGCCCCCAGCACTACGCCGCCTACCTGGAGAACGACGACGGCTTCGAGGTCGAACTCGTCGCGGCCCCCGCCCCCGGCTGATCCCCGTCAAAGGGCCGGGTCGTGTCCCGTGGCGCGTCGCCAGTCCTGGTAGGCGGCGACGGCGGTGGGGAGCGTGGGGAAGATGCGCTCCGGGCCGACGGCGGACGTCAGGCCGTAGGCGTCGAGGGGGCGGCGCAGGTCCTGTTTGACGCGGGCGAGTGCGAACACGATGTCCCGGCGGGCGAGTTCCGAGCGCAGGGCCTCGACGGCGTCGAGGGCGGTGATGTCGACCTCGACGTTGGCCTCGGTGTTCAGGACGAACCAGTGGACGGGGTCTTCCTGGGCAGCGACCGAGGCCAGCGCCCGGCGGCGGAAGTCCTCGGCGTTGGCGAAGAACAGCGGTGAGTCGTAGCGGTAGATGAGGAGACCGGGCACGGTGCGCGCGGACGGATAGTCGTCGATGTCGTGCATGCCGGCCAGACCGAGCACCATCCCCTCGACCGCGTCGTGGGGGCGGGCGACCCGGGTGAGGAGTTCGGCGACGGACAGCGCCACGGCGAGGAGCACGCCGTACAGGATGCCGAAGGTGAGGACGCCGAGACCGCAGCCGAGGGCGAGCAGGAACTCGCGGCGGCGGAAGGCCGCGAGCCTGCGGAACTCGCTCACTTCGACCAGGCGTACGGCGGCATAGACGACGATGGCGCCGAGTGCGGCGGAGGGGGTGTGGCTGAGCAGCGGGGCGAGGAAGAGGAGGACGGCGGCCACGCAGGCGGCGCCCACGAGGGAGTACGCCTGGGTGCGGGCTCCCGAAGAGTCCGCGAGGGCGGTGCGGCTGGCACTGCTGCTGACCGGGAAGCCCTGGAGGAGTCCGGCGCCGAGGTTCGCCGCGCCGAGGGCCAGCAGCTCCCGGTTGGCGTCCAAGGGCTGTGGGTCGTCGTGCCGGGCGAAGGCGCGTGCGGTGAGGACGACGTCGGTGTAGCCGACCAGGAGCACGCCGAGGGCCGGCAGCACCAGGTCGGCGAGGTCGGCCGGCCGGGGCAGGGCGAAGGAGGGCAGGCCGGTCGGGACCGTGCCGATGACGTCGATCCCCTGGTCCGCGTCCAGCGCGAAGACGGCCACCACCACCGTGGACAGGACGAGGACGACGAGCGGTCCGGGCAGGGGCCGCCGTAGCAGGGGCAGGGTGAACAGCAGGAGCAGACAGCCCGCGGCCATCAGCGTCGTGGGCCCGTGGAGGTCGCCGATGTGGCGGAGGAACGACGAGAGCTGGGGGAAGAATCCCGATCCGCTACCGCTGGTGCCGGTGAGGCGGGGCAGCTGGTCCACGATCATGATGAAGGCGACTCCGGCCAGGTAGCCGACGAGCACGGGCCTGGAGAGGAGATCGGCCAGGAAGCCGAGCCGGACGGCCCGTGCGACCAGAGCGAGCAGGCCGACGACGAGCGCCAGGGCTGCCGCGAGCACCGCGTAACGCGCGGGGTCGCCCGCTGCCAACGGTCCGACGGCCACGGCGGTCATGAGGGCGGTGGTCGACTCCGGTCCGACGGACAGCAGGCGCGAGGTACCGCTCAGGGCGTAGAGGGCCATGGCGGGCAGCACGGCCCACAGGCCGACGACCGGGGGCAGACCTGCCACCCCCGCGTACGCCATGACCTGGGGAACCAGGTAGGCGGCGACCGTGATCCCGGCCAGGGCGTCGCCCCGTAGCCAGTTCCTCCCGTAGCCACGGAAGGCGGGCGGGACCGCCGCGATCCGTCCGTGCTGGGGCATGGCACCTCCGGGACTCCGTGCGGGGCTGCGGCTCACCATCGTGCCGGGCGGAGGACTGCACGCAGGTGAAGCGCGCGAGCGCGCCGGCCGCCGGCCGTCCGCTGCCAGGATCTCCGGCTGCGCCGGCCCCCGGCATGGACCGGTCGGCCCGCAGCCGGGACCGGTGGGCCCATGCCCGGGACCGGCGGGAACGACGAGACTGAAGACGGACTCGAACAGGAGGCCGCTCATGAGCACCCCGTCACCCGCCCGCTTCTCCGCGGCGCTGCCCGCCGACTGCCGTTCCCGTCTGCTGGAGCTGGCCAGAGAGGTCAACTTCGCCGAGGGGACGCGTCTCTACGCGGCGCGCGTGCGGATGCTGATGGACGCCGACACCGCTTTCGGCTCTGCCCTCGGCCATTGGGTCGGGCAGGTCCTCGCCCACCGACTGCAGGCCGCCCGCGTGCGCCTCCTCGATCTGTACGCACCTCACGGCAGCGGCAATTCCCTCTGATGGTCCGATCGCCCGATCGTCCGCACGGCGAAGGAGCCGGTCATGCCCGCATCCCGCTACACCGTCAGTGACGTCATGACGCACACCGCCATCGCCATCGGCCGCGAGGCGTCGTACAAGGAGATCGTCGAGCTGATGCACCAGTGGAACGTCAGCGCGGTCCCCGTCCTGGAGGGCGAGGGCCGCGTCGTCGGCGTGGTCTCCGAGGCGGACCTGCTGCCGAAGGAGGAGTTCCGGCGTACGGAACCCGCGCTGCCCGAGCAGTTGGAGGAGGCTTCGAAGGCCGGCGCGGTTCTGGCCGAGGAGCTCATGTCGAGTCCGGCGATCACCGTGCACCCCGACGCGCCCGTCGCCGAAGCCGCCCGGATCATGGCCCGCAAGCACGTCAAGCGCCTGCCCGTGGTGGACGCGCTCGGCGCGCTGGAGGGCGTGGTCAGTCGCAGCGACCTGCTGAAGGTGTTCCTGCGGCCCGACGAGGAGGTGGAGGAGGAGATCCGCCAGAGCGTGCTCGCCGACCTGGCGCCCGAGGTGGCCTTGGCATGCGCCGTGCAGGACGGCGTGGTCACCTTGCGCGGCCCACTGCGGGACCGGGCCCTGATCCCCCTGCTCGCCCGGGCCGTGCGCGCGGTCGAGGGCGTCGTGGACGTCCGGATGGAGCTGGACAGCAAGGCGAGCACGGACGGCACGGACACCGTCATCTCTGCCCGGCGTGGCTAGCGTGCCTTGCTGCCGGCCGCCAGGTGCGTCGCCCACCTTCCTGAGACAATTCCGTTGGAAACGCATGGAACGGACCGAACCAGGGGCGATCATGTCCGATGATCCGAACGCCTCCTCCGAAGCGCCGGTCAAGGTGTTCCTCCTCGACGACCACGAGGTGGTCCGGCGCGGGCTGCGAGACCTCCTGGACGCAGAGCCGGACATCGTCGTCGTGGGCGAAGCCGGCACCGCCGAGCAGGCACTGGTCCGCGGGCTGGCGCTCCGTCCGGACGTCGCCGTACTCGACGTGCGGCTGCCCGACGGCGACGGCATCACCGTCTGCCGCGAGCTCCGCTCGCGCATGCCGGGCCTGGCCTGTCTGATGCTGACCTCGTTCGACGACGAGGACGCCCTGCTGGACGCGATCATGGCGGGTGCCGCCGGCTACGTGCTGAAGCAGATCAAGGGCTCCGACCTGGTCTCGGCCGTGCGCACGGTGGCCACGGGCCAGTCGATGCTGGACCCCGCGACCACCGCCCGTCTGATGCGCTCCCTGCGCGCCCCTGAAGCGGCGAAGCCACCGGAAGACGCCCGCCTGGCGGCCCTGTCCGAACGGGAGCGGGCCGTCCTCGAACTCATCGGCGACGGCCTCACCAACCGGCAGATCGCCAAGCAGCTCTACTTGTCCGAAAAGACGGTCAAGAACCACATCTCATGGCTGCTGGGCAAACTCGGCGTCGAGCGGCGGGTCCAGGCCGCCGTCATCGCCGCCCAAGTGCACGAGCACAACGCCGGGACGGCGAAGTAGGAGGAGCACTGACGACGGTCACCTCGTAGGGTCACCCCGTCGGCGGAACCAGTGGCACCTTCCACTCCAGGCAGGTGCCCCGCTCCCCGTCGTCCCGTCCCGCGACCTCCATCCGGCCACCCAGTCCTTCGGCACGCTCGGTCAGGTTCCGCAGTCCGCTGCGCCGGCCGCCCGCGGACAGGCCGACGCCGTTGTCGGTCACGGTGACGGTCAGGTTCCCCTCGGCCGCGGTGATCGAGACCTCTGCCCGTGTGGCCCGGGCATGGCGGGCGACGTTGGTGAGGGCTTCCCCCACCACGGCGAGGGCCTCGTCCGCGACGGCCGACGGTACGTCGGTGTCGATCAGTCCCTCCGTCCGTAGGGCCGGGGCGAAGCCCAGGGCCGCGGCGGCCTCGTCCAGGGCCCGGACCAGGCGGGTGCGCAGCGCGGCCGCCTCACCGGGGGCCCGGTGCTCGCGGAGTCCGAAGATGGTGGAACGGATGATCTTGATGGTGGCGTCCAGGTCGTCCACGGCGCGTGCGAGGCGTTCGGACGCCTGGGGGTGGTCGACGAAGCGCTGTGCGCTCTGGAGGGTCATGCCGGTGGCGAAGAGGCGCTGGATGGCCAGGTCGTGCAGGTCGCGGGCGATGCGGTCGTGATCCTCCAGCAGGCTCAGCTGCTCGGCGTCGCGGCGCCGGTCGGCGAGCTCCAGCGCGAGGGCGGCCTGACCCGCGAACCCCGGCAGCGCGGCGACTTCGGCGGCGGCGAACAGGGGGCGACCGTGCCGGCGGGCCAGAATCAGGACGCCGCTGAGCCGTTCCTTGGTGCCGACGGTGACGGCGACCGCCGGGCCGAAGCCCGCCCACCTCTCCGGTTGCACGGTCACGCGCCCGTCGGTGGCCACGTCGGGAACCGTGATGAGGCCGTCGCGGGCCAGTGCGGCCTCGGCGAGGGTGCCCCGGGTGCGGGGCAAGACGATCCCGCGGTGCGCCTCGGCCGCCTCCCCGAGGGCGAGCGAGCCCCTCAGCTCGCCGGCGGCGCCGAGCAGGTAGAAGACGCCCATGTCAGCGCCGGTGATGTTGTTGACGCGCTCCAGCATGCCCTGGAGGACCTCGTCCTCGGGTGCTCCGGAGAGCAGGGCGCTGGTGATGTCGGAGCCGGCCTCCAGCCAGCGCTCGCGCAGTCGGACTTCTTCGAAGAGCCGGGCGTTCTCGATGGCGATGCCGGCTGCGACGGCGAGGGTGGACAACACCGCCTCGTCCTCGGCGTCGAACTCGGCTCCGCCGCGCTTCTCGGTCAGATAAAGGTTGCCGAAGACCTCCTCGCGGACCCGGATCGGGACTCCGAGGAAGGAGTGCATCGGCGGGGTGGCCGGGAAGCCGTACGAGGCCGGGTGCTCGGACAGCTCCGACAGCCGGAGCGGCTCGGGGTGGCGGATCAGCTCACCGAGGATGCCGTGGCCGGACGGCAGGGCCCCGATCTGGGTGCGGAGGCCGTCGCTGACGCCGACGGGCAGGAACTCGGCCAGCTTCTTGTCGTCCCCGACGACGCCGAGGGCCCCGTACTCGGCGTCCACGAGCAGCACGGCGGCCTCGACGATGCCGCGGAGCACCTGGGGAAGGTCGAGTTCCCGGCCCACCGACATGACGGCTTCGAGCAGGCCGTTCAACCGGTCGCGGTTCCCCTGACCTCGTCGATCCGCACCTTGAGTTCGTCCAGCAGCTCGTCGAGCCGCAGGCGTGGCACACCGCTGCGGGCGGGCTGGTCGCATGCGCTCATGCCCCACCTCCGGCCGGCAACGAGGGCGACGGGGGCCGTCGCCTCCACCGTATCCCCGGGCCGGAGGGCCTTCCCACTCGTAGCGGCCCTAACGGGCCGGTCGACGGTCGGCGGTCAGCGGTCGGCCCTCGGCCCGGGTCGGTCGGTGGGCCCGGTGATCACCGGGCCCACCGGTGACGCTCGCCTCGGGGGTGTCGTTCCGGCCGGGAGCGTCGTCGACGTGAGGGCGTCGTGCCGGGGTGGTACCGCGAGGACCAGGCGCAGCGGGAGCCGGCGCCGGTGGGCTTCGTCGGCGGCCCAGGCCAGCGGAAGGTGTCGTTCCCGATCCGGGTCGATGCCCACGACGATGCCGTGTCTTCCCGGCTGGTGGCCGTTCACGCCCGGCTCCCGGAATCGGCGCCGGTCCGGGGGACGAGGAGGACGGGGCAGTGCGCGTGGTGCAGCAGGCTGTGCGTGGCCCTGCCCAGGTTGGGGGCGAGTCCGAGGGGTCCGGGGGCCCGGCGGCCGCCCATGACGAGCAGGTCGGCGTGGCGGGAGGCCTCGACCAGGACTCCGGCGACGGAGATGCTCTTCTCCGCGTCGGTCTGGATCTCCAGGTCGGGGAATTCACCGCGGATCGCGTCCGTGGCGGCCCGCAGGGTCTCTTCGTGGCCGCTCGCGATCTCGACGACGCCGTCGAGCATGCTGACCACCTCGCCGACGGACTGGAGGATGTTCCACACGTGCAGCAGCCGCAGGGAGGCCCCCCGCAACTCGGCTTCCCGGGCGGCGTACCGGGCGATCTGG
The DNA here is from genome assembly GCF_044756625.1 of Streptomyces sp. NPDC091682. NCBI lineage: Bacteria > Bacillati > Actinomycetota > Actinomycetes > Kitasatosporales > Streptomycetaceae > Streptomyces > Streptomyces sp. NPDC091682. Next base: position 677,129 of record NZ_JBIVTH010000001.1, read on the forward strand.
ACGTCGTGCTCGTCGCGCACGGCGGCGAGGACCGTGCCGGTCTCCTCGGCCCCGTGGGTGCCTCGTACGACGATGACGGGGGTCATGGCGACGGCCGCGGTGCCCAGCCCCACCGATCCGAGCAGGAGGGAGTTGAATCCGCCCAGGCCCCGGTGGCCCACCACGACCGTGCCGTGGCGGCCGGCGGCCCGGTGCAGGGCGGTGACGGCGTCAGCCCGGCTGAACTCGGTGGTCACGTTCAGGTCGGGGTACTCGGCCGCCACGGCCTTCGCCGTGTCGTCCAGCAACTCCCGACCGCGGAAGCGGACCATCTCCACGGTTTCCGCCGACAGGTACAGGCCCCTGCCGTCGGTGTCGGCCCCGTACACGACGTGGAGGGGACGGTCACGGCGCACCGCCTCCTCGGCAGCCCACAGGGCGGCGCTGCGCGCCGACTCCGAGCCGTCCACGCCGACGATGACCGAGCTGGTGTCCGGAGCACGGAAGGTACTTTCCACGATTCCTCCCAACCGAGGATCCGATGAAGGACACCCCTCACGCTGCCACCGTCGGCGCTCCGGGCAGAGGGCCGCCCGGGACAGCCGAGGGGGGGCCGAAGGGCCCCATCGTCCCCCGTGTCTTCCGGGTCCCTTTCGGTCCGGGACGGGACCGTTCGGCCCTCGATCACCGGGCGGGGGTCGGTGGATGGTGGGGGCACGTCCAACACCGGGGACCGGCCTCGCGTGACGCGGCGGAGCAGGAGGGCCTCATGAAGCGCATCAAAGTGGCGGACCTGATGACCGACGAGGTCGTCTCCGTGGCCCCGGTCACCGCTTTCAAGGACGTCGCGAAGCTCCTCGCCCAGTACGACATCTCGGGAGTCCCCGTCCTGGACGACGAGGACCGCGTGGTGGGTGTCGTTTCCCGAACGGACCTGCTGGCCCACACGGCGGACCCCCGTACAACGGGCCCCCGCGGCTCCCGGCAGGACGACTCGGGGACGGGACCGCCCACCGCGGGCGACGTCATGTCCGCGCCCGCGGTCACCGTCCACGCCGAAGAGACGGTGGCTGACGCCGCGCGGCTGATGACCCGCCGGAGCATCGAACGTCTCCCCGTCGTGGACGTGGAGGACCGGCTCGTCGGCATCGTCACCCGCCGTGACCTGCTCCGCACGTTCCTGCGCCCGGACTCCGAGATACGCCGACGCGTCACCGACGAGGTCCTCGTGGAGGTCCTGGGCCTGCCGGCCGATGACGTCGAGGTCCACGTGGTCGACGGCATCGTCACCCTGGACGGCCGTGTCGAGCTGCGGAGTCAGCTCGCTGCACTCCTCGGCCTCGTCGAGCGCCTCGACGGGGTCGTCGCGGTGGCGTCCCGGGTGACCGCCCGCACCGACGACACGGCAACCGCTCACGCCGACCGCGCCCGCCACGCGATGCCGTGGTGAGGCGGCCCCGGACCGCACGAAAGAAGTCACGCCATGAAGCACCTGCGCACCGTCGAGGACGTCATGACGCGCGCCGCGATCTCCGTCGAGCGGGACACCGCGTTCAAGGACGTCGTGGCAGCGCTGCGGATGTGGAACGTCAGCGCGCTCCCCGTCCTGGACCAGGACGGAAAGGTGGCCGGCGCGCGCTCGATGGCCCGCAGACACCTCAAGCGCCTTGTGGACGTCAAGGCGGACTTCACCACCCCGGTACCCGCATGAGGAGATGCCCGCCCGGTGACCCCCGGTAGCACCGTGCCGCACCCCGCGCGGATGCCGATGCGGATGCCGATGCCGAACAGCACGAATGAGGCCGTACAGACAGGACCAGTCCCATGACCGTCGCACCTCTCGATCCCGCCGCCGTGGCCCGACTCGTCGACGACGCCGTCACCGCCCCGTCCATGCACAATGCCCAGCCGTGGAAGTTCGTGTTCCGTGCGGGCAGCGGAACCCTGGCCCTGTACGGCGATCCGGACCGCGCCATGACGCGGACCGACCCGGATCACCGTGCCCTCCAGCTCGGTTGCGCCGCGGCGCTGTTCAACCTGCGGGTGTCCGCGGCCTGGAACGGCCTCCCCGTACGCGTACGACTCTTGCCGGACGACTCCGAACCGTGGCTGCTCGCCACGGTGGCCGTCGACGGAACCGCTGGTGAGGAGCACCAGTTGGCCTCCTTGCACGGCGCCGTCCGGCGTCGCCGCACCAGCCGGTACCCCTTTGACGACGAGCCGGTGCCCACCGCACTGCTGGACGGCCTGGTGGCCGCGGCCCGCTTGGAGGGCTGCCGACTGACCGTCCCGGACGCGTGGCACCTGGACACCGTGCTCGGGCTGGTCCGGGACGCAGAGCACCGCGAGGAGATCGATCCGCTCGTCCGGGCGGAGACCGCGACCTGGGTCTCCCCCGTGCCGGGCGCCACGGGCGGGCGCCGCGACGGCGTTCCCGCCACCGCGTTCGGACCGAAGAGTTCCGCAGGCCCCGCCCCCGTACGCGACTTCGGTCGGGCCGGGCCGATGCCGGATCGTGGCCGGGCCGTGTTCGAGAAGCGGCCGCAGTTGGCCCTGCTCGGCACCGCGGGGGACACGAGGGTCGACTGGCTGCACGCCGGCCAGGCGATGGAGCGCGTCCTTCTCCAGGCCACTGCCGACGGCCTTGCCACCTCGATGACTTCCCAGCCCCTGGAATGGCCGGAGCTGCGGTGGACGGTCCGCGACCCGGTCGCGGCCATGGGACACGTACAGATGGTCCTCCGCCTCGGCTACGGACCCGCGGGGCCCGCCACGCCGCGCCGCCCGGTGACCGAGGTACTGGAAATCCGGGAGTAGGAACGTTGTCGTCGAGCTGCAGGGCGCAGATCGCCCCGGGCCGGGCTGCATGGACTGCGGCGAGGGCCACGGGCAGGCGTGGTCGCCCGGATGCTCGGCTACAACGACGACACCACGACCCGCCTCGCCGAAGAGGCCGGAGGAACCTGGCGCCACTACGCCCCCGGCGACCACTCACGGTGACCACAAGCCCTCAGCAACTGAGGAATACGCGACAGCCGATTACGCGAGGTGGCCGGTTTCATGCCCCATCACCCGCATCACCCGCATCACGTACCGGACCCAGCGCTTCGCCACCGCAGCCCTGCCCTCCATGTCACGTACTTCGGGTAGGACGCTGTCGGGCCCCGGCGCCACCACGGGACCCCCAGAGCATCACTCTCAGGTATACGACACCGCCCGGCAGCTTCGCGATCCCCATGCGCTCCTCGTCGGGGCTGGTCCCGGGCGGGCCCTCCCACTCGGCCCGGCTGGTGTCGAGCGCGTAGCGCTCATCGGACCATTCCGTCTTCCGGGCGGCTCAGGCGCAGTTCAGGGTCTTCACGGTCTCCGCCATGTACGTGCGCATGAACCTCTCCACGGCGGGCCGCAGGTCGGCCTTGTCCTTGGCGGCCCGGGACACGATCACCGTGAGGGTGAAGTGGTCTCCGGCCTGCGTCCGGCAAGCCGTGGTGGCGGTCGCGCCCTCGTTGCCGAGGACGGAGTCCTCGAACCCGAGGTTCACCCGTGCCGGATCCGTCAGCCCCACCACACTGCTCTGCCGGGCCGTCGCCAGCAGGTCCTCCGGCGCTCCCGGATGCCAGGCGAACCGGAACGCGAGCGCCCGCTCGCCGTCCACCGCCACCACGCACGGCGCCGTCTGCGGCTTCTGCCGGTCCACCCGGCTGGACTCGGTGATCTTTCCGTAGGGTTCGAGCAGCGGCTTCGACAGGCCCGCCGGGACGGGTGTGCCGCAGAGCTTCTCCGGGACCGCCCGGTCCTCCTCCGAACCGCCGCCGCACCCGGCGAGCGAGGCCGCGAGGACCGTGACCGCCGTGAGCGCGCCGGCTCCGGCGGCCACGGTCCGCCTCATTCGGCAGCCCCGCTCGGCGGGGTGGTGACGCCCTTGGCGCGCTCAGCACCGGCCCCCGCAGCCTCGTCGACCTTGGTCTGGTACTCGTATTGGCCGCCGTCCTTGTCGTGCTGCTTCATCCACTCGTCGGTCAGCGCCATCAGCTGGCCGTTGCGCTTCTCGTACGCCTCGTAGCGCTTGTCCGAGTACTCCTGGTCGATCTGCTTCTGCTCGTCCGCCAGCCACTTGTCGACCACGAAGTCGAAGCCGGCCTGGACCTCCGCGTCGTAGGCGGGCAGGTAGCCGATCGCCGTGTCGAACATCCACTTCTCGTCCCAGGCGGCCGTCTCGGCAGGTCCGACCGCCTCGGTGCGGGCCTGCTCCAGGAAGCCCACCGTGCGCCCGGCCTGCAGCAGCGACTCCTCCGGGTGCTTCTGGCCCGCCTCGTGGATGTCGGCGACCATGGCCTGATTGATCCCGTAGTTCAGGGACCCATAGGCCTCCTGGTCCTTGGAGACCTGCTTGATGACCTCGTACATGTCGTTCTGCGGCACCGGCAGGTTGCGCATGTCCACGGCGCTGGTGACCTCGTGCACCGTGCCGGCGTGGTTGACCATGACGTTCGCCATCGGCTCGCGCAGCGACTCGGGAAGGTCGTCGCCGGCCTTCGCAAAGTGCTCGATCGCGTTCTTGAAGACGGCCTTGTTGTCGGCGCTGTGCTCGACGAACTTCGGGTTCTCCGCGGACGGGTCGATGCCGGTGGCACCGGCCTGCAGGGCCGCGGCGAAGCCCGCCCGGTCGTCCTTGTCGAGCGCGGCGGAGTAGTTGGGTGGAGTTGCCGTGCTCGTTGGCCTCCAGCACCACCTCCCAGTTGCGCTCCATGAGGTGCTTCATGCGGTCCTCGTCCTTGAGGTAGGACGCGGACGCCTCCGGGTCGCGGCTCATCACGCCGAGCAGCCCGTCCATCGGGTCGTTGGCGAACCAGCCGGTCCGCTCCCCGCTGTACTCCGCGGCCTTCTTCTCCGCGGGCGTCGAGGCGAGGTCCTGGTTCCCGCCGGGGAACAACGGGCCTGGTGGAGGACCCGAGTTCAACCGCATCGTGGCCTGGCCTGCCTCGGTGGACCGCGCCTGACTCCAGTCCTGCTCGACCCCATCTCCAACCTCTCCCCGTTGACCGTCTGCGTCAGCCGTCCGACCGCGGCCCTGCCCGCACCGCTGCGGCAGAAACTTCTCTTCGACGCTACCAGGGCCGGGAGCGCCGTCCGGCAGCCCGCGAGGTAGGTGCCGGGGTAGTGGATGCCGTCGGCGACGCTTTCGGGGGCCGAACCGCGGGTGGCGAAGCGGCCGTTCCCCAGGGTGCACAGAGAATCGACCAGCCGCCCGGTCTTGGGGTCGTAGCGGTGGTACCCCCAGCGCCAGGGGGTGTTCGCGGGCGGCGGCCCCCTTCGAGGGGGGGCGGGCAGTCCGCCGAGGTCGGGGAGGACGAGCTGGGCGCCGAACCTGTGCAGGGCGTCCCGCATCCGCGGGTCGCCCTCGCGGTCGAGCCCCACCACCAGGCGGAAGCGGCCTCGGCGCCCCGCGTCGACGCCTGCGAGCGCGTCCTCCACGACGACGGTGCGTGCGGGATTCACGTCGAGCCGGCCGGCAGCTTCGAGGAAGGGGGCGGGGTCGGGTTTGCCCGGAAGGGCGAGTGCGGCCGCGTCCTGTCCGTCGACCAGGGCGTCGAAGTAGCCGATGAGTCCTGCGGCTTCCAGAAGGGAACGGGCGTTCCGGGAAGCCGGGACGGCTGCGCACCGGATCGCCTTCTCCCGCAGCGCCCGGAGTGCGGGCCGCACGTCGTCGAAGGTGCGGACTCCTTCAGTCCGCAGGATCGCCGCGTGCCGAACGTGCAGAACATGCACTCACTGCTCCTGCGGCGGTACGGCGACCGCGTCGTGCTGCGGTCCGCCGAGCACGACTTTGAGGGCGCCGGTTTCGCCGGCGCGGGAGAAGACGTCGTACGCCTTTTCCATCTGGTCCAGCTCGAACCGGTGGGTGACCATCGCGGCCCCGGGCAGGCGGCCGGCGGCCATCATGCGCAGCAGCACGGGGGTGGAGCGGGTGTCGACGAGGCCGGTGGTGATGGTGACGTCCTTGATCCACAGGTCTTCGAGGTGGAGGACGGCGGGCTTGCCGTGAACCCCGATGTTGGCGACCCGCCCACCCGGGCGGACCATGCGGGTGCACATCTCGAAGGCCTCGGGCACGCCGACGGCCTCGATGACCACGTCCGCCCCGAGCCCGTCGGTGAGGTCCTCCACCAGCCGCTCGGGCTCCTCGTCCGCACTCGCGGTCGCATCGGCGCCCAGGTCGCGCGCGGCCGCGAGCCGGGCGGCGGCGAGGTCGACGGCAATGATCCGCCCGGGGCTGTAGAGCCGGGCCGTGGCGACGGCGGCCAGGCCGACGGGTCCGACACCGACCACGACGACGGTGTCGCCCGGGCGCACGTTGCCGTTGAGCACGCCGACCTCGTAGGAGGTCGGGAAGACGTCAGCGAGCAGCACGGCATCGTGGCCGGCCAGGGCGCTGGGCAGCGGGTGGACGGAGAGGTCTGCGAAGGGGACGCGCACGTACTCGGCCTGGGTGCCGTCGATGGTGTGGCCGAGGACCCAGCCGCCGCCTCCGCGGCACTGGTCGTAGTGCCCTTCCCGGCAGAAGCGGCAGCGGCCGCAAGCCGAGATGCAGGAGATCAGGACGCGGTCGCCGGGGCGGACGCTGCGGACGTCGCCGCCCGTCTCGACGACGGTTCCGACGGCCTCGTGGCCCAGGATCCGTCCGGGCGTGACGTCGGGGACGTCGCCCTTGACGATGTGCAGGTCGGTGCCGCAGATGGTGACGGCGTCGACCCGGACGATCGCGTCGGCGGCGTCCTTGATGGAAGGGTCCGGTACGTCATGCCAGGAGGTCTGCCCGGGCCCCTGGAAGACGAGAGCCTTCATGGCGCGGCCTTCTCTCTGTGTCTGCCGTGCGGGAGGGGGGGTCACCGCCAGGCTGTGCCCGTGGCCCTCCGTCCCGCTTGGGCCGGTCGGCCCCTACCGGGGACCGGTCGGTCCCCGGTAGAGGGGGCGCTCCGGTGCGACGGTGGAGGCGGCATCCGTTCCGAAAGGAGGGCTGCTGCCATGCCCCTGCCGGCCTGCTGGCCCCCACTCCCACCCCGCCCCGCACGACAGCGGGCGTCCCGCTCGCCTGCTCCCCCGTACCGACACTGAGGACCCTGCCATGACCTCCACCCCGTACACCGTCGCCGACGTCATGACCGGCAAGGTCGTCGCCGTCACCCCCTCGACCGGCTTCAAGGACATCGCCGCCGCGATGGAGCGGTGGAAGGTGACCGCCCTCCCCGTCATCGAGGGCGAGGGCCGCGTCGTCGGCGTGGTCTCCGAGGCCGACCTCCTGCCCAAGGAGGAGTTCCACGAGCACCGCCCGGGCCTGATCGAGCAGATGCGCCGTCTCGGCGACACCGCCAAGGCGGGCTCCACCCGCGCCGAGGACCTGATGACCACCCCGGCGGTCACGATCCGCCCCGACGCGACCTTGCCCCGGGCCGCCCGGCTCATGGCCGACCGGCACATCAAGCGCCTCCCGGTCGTCGACGCCGACGGCACCCTCAAGGGCATCGTCAGCCGGGCCGACCTCCTCAAGGTCTTCCTCCGCACCGACGAGGATCTCGCCACCGAGATCCGCGACACCGTCGTGGACCGCCTCTTCCCCCTCTCCCGTGAAGCCGTCGAGGTCACCGTGGTCCAAGGGATCGCCACCCTGACCGGCGGGGTGGCGGACCCCGACCTGATCCCCCTGGCCGAACGCCTCACCGGCTCCGTCGAGGGCATCGTCGACGTCCGCTGCCGGCTCAACCATCCGGCCGAAGCCAGCGGTTCCTGACGCTGCGCTCATGGCACGCCGACGGAGATCACGCGCAACACCTCATCGGCGGGCCCGGTCCACAGAGGGAGCCACCGGCGCTCGCCCTCACGTCGCTCGTGTGGTGCATTCACCTGCCGAGATCGGTCCCAGGTCCGCCTCTTAGGGTCGGGGCATGACACAGCCCCATGCAAGCAGTGCCTTCGACTCGCTCCGCCTCGACGCCCTTTCCGACCAGGAGGCGTTGCGCCGGGTCTACGAACTACCCAAGGACACGGCCTTACGCAAGCAGATGACCGAACTCACCGAACAGACACGGCGGTTGATCGAATGCTCCGCACTGGTCCTGGTCGCCAGCGCGGACGCCGAGGGCAACTGTGACGTTTCCCCGCGCGGCGGACCCGCCGGATTCGTCGCCGTCTTGGACTCACGGACGGTGGCAGTACCAGACGCGACCGGCAACAAGCGTCTGGACACCCTGCGGAACGTCGTCGCCACCGGACGGGCCGGGCTGCTGTTCGTCATCCCGGGCCGCACCACGACGCTGAGGGTGAACGGCCGGGCCTGCGTCTCCACCCGCCCGGAACTGCTGTCGCAGCTGACCGCCGTGGGCAAACCGCCGGCCAGTGCCCTGGTGTTGGGGATCGAAGAGGTCTACCCGCACTGCCCCAAGTCGCTCCTGCGCAGCGGGGCCTGGAAGCCGGAACGGTGGTTGCCGGCCGACGCCCAGCCGACCTCGGCCGAGGTGATGTTGGCCCAGCTGCGGATGCCGGAGCTGACGATCGCCGACATCGAGGAGGCGGAGGCGGATTCACTGAAGCACCGGTACGAGTAACGGCCGACGTGCGGGCCGTTCTGCGGGTGCGCGGCGCCCCGGATCAGCGGGCACCGGCTGATCGGCGACGCCACGCCATCCCGGCCCGGACCGGCCCGGACCGGGCGTACCTCAGCGGCCTTTCGGGGGGCTCCGCGGCGCTTGTAAAGGGTTCTTTAGCAAGATATGTTTAGAAGCATGGCTGAGATCACGCCCGGCGACGAAGCCGGGGGGTTGCGGCGGTCCGTCCATCTCACGGACCCCCGCGCTCTGCGCGCCTACGCCCACCCGACCCGCATGAAGCTGGTCGCACTGCTGCGGGTCGAAGGGCCCTTCACGGCGACCCGCGCCGCGCAGCTCACCGGCGAGTCCGTCGCGAGCTGCTCCTATCACCTGCGGACGCTCGCGAAGTACGGTCTGGTCGAACACGCCGAGGGCGGTCAGGGCCGGGAGAAGCCCTGGCGCGCCACGGCCCACTACACCAACTGGCAGAACGCCGAAGGCGAGGCGGCCGAGGCACTCAGCACGGCCATGGCCCAGCGCTACTTCGAGCACATGACGCACGCGATCGACACCCGGCACCAACTACCGGGCGAGTGGCGCCGGGCGGAGTGGTTCGGCGACGACGTCGTCTACCTGACTGCCGCCGAACTCACCGAAGTGGGCGAGCGCTTCTCGGAGATCCTCGGCTCCTACGGTGAGCGGCTCGACGACCCCTGCCTGCGACCGGACGACGCGGCACCGGTGACCGTGCTGCGCATCGCGTTCCGCAACCGCAGGACGACCACATGACAGTCGCATGAACTCGCTGAACCCGGAGTGACCGCATGCCAGCGACCAAAACCCCGGCGCGGGGCGAGTTAGCGAAGCCGGCGCACCGCGATCCCAACGTATGGCGTTGGGTGGTTGCCTATACCGCCTCGGTCGTGGGCAACGGCTGCTTCTTCCTGGCTCTCGGCTGGGCGGCGAGCCGGACTGCCGCACCAGCGGAAGTCAGTGTCGTCATGGCGGTCGGCGCCGTTCCCCGTGCCGTGCTCATGCTGGGCGGCGGAGTGATCGCGGACCGTTTCAGCCCCCACTATGTGATCATCGGCAGCGACATGGTGCGCTGCGCGGTGATCCTCGCCGCAGCGGCAGCGCTCGCCCTGGCGTCTCCGGGTCTTTGGCTGCTCGTCGCGGTCGCTCTTGTCTTCGGGGTGGCCGACGCCCTGTTCCTTCCCGCGGTGGGCGCGCTGCCGGCCCGGCTCGCCGACGCCGAACAGGTCCTGCGAGTCCAGGGCATGCGGTCCCTGGCGGTCAGGTTGGGCAACAGTCTGGGGGCGCCGCTCGCCGGCCTGGTGATGGCCCTGAGCGGACCCGCCGCCGCGTTCGCCGTCGCCGGCGGTCTCTTCGCACTGTCGTTGACCTTGCTCTTCACCGTGCGCATACGCGCTCTGCCCGTACAGAAGCCCGACCCGGAAACGGCGGCAGAGGGGGAGGCGGAGGGGGCACGAGGGGGCAAAGCTGCCGGAATGTGGCAGGAGATGACCAGTGGGCTGCAGTACGTGCGCAGACAGCCACTCGTCCGCATGCTCGTCCTTGCCCTGGTCGTCGTCGAACTCGGCTGCGTCGCCCCCTTGAGCATCGGAGTGGTGCTGCTGGCGCGTGACCGGGACTGGGGTGCGTCCGGTGCCGGCTGGACCCTCGGCACGTTCAGCATCGGAGCCGCTGTGAGCGCGCTGCTGCTCACGACCTGGGGCCGGCTGCCGCGCCCCGGTGCCTTCTACATCGCGTCGCTCGCTGCCGGTTCGGCCTCGATCGCCTCGCTCGCCCTGGCCCCGAGCCCCCTGATCGCGGCTGCCCTCGGAGCCGTCGGGGGCCTGGCCCTCGGACTGAACGGCGGCATCTCCTACGCCCTCGTGCAATCCGCTTGCCATCCCGGCTATCTGGGCCGGGTGATGTCCTTGTTGAGCCTTGCGAGCTTTGGTGTCGGGCCCCTGGCCCTACCGGTCTTCGGCGCTGCGGCGGCAGGCTTCGGAACGGCCGCGGCCTTCACCGTGTTCGGGGCAATCGCCGGCCTCGGCGCAGTGACCTGTCTCTTCTCGACAGACGTCCGCCACGCCGAACTACCCAACTGAGCCGCCGGAGTCCACGACTGCCCTCGCCTCACATCACCCCGGGCAGGACCGACGGCGGACGACGGGTCGAGCAGGGTGCGTCGGTGTGGGGGCGGCCCGTAGTGCCCCGGGCTGAAAGCCAATTCACTCGGGGAGCGGCTGCGCGACGGCGGGGGTGGCGTGAGCCTGCTCGTGGCGGGTGAGGGAGTGGGAGTAGCGGCGCAGGAGGAGGACGGCAGTGGTGGCGAGGCCGGTGAGGAGGCCGAGCCAGATGCCGAGGGCATCGAGGTCCAGGGCATAGGCGAGGAGCCAGGAGGCGGGGAGGCCGACGGCCCAGTAGCCGATGAGGGTGATGTGGAAGCCGCTCTTGGTGTCGTCGAGGCCGCGCAGGAGTCCGACGCCGATGTTCTGGGCGCAGTCGAAGAACTGGAGGAAGGTGGTCACGATCAGGAGATGGGTGGCGATGGTGAGCGCCTGGGCGGAGCCGGAGTTCAGGAAGGGCGCGAGGATCAGCTCGGGGATCGTGAGGTAGAGCAGTCCGACGACGGCCATGACGGCGGCGGCGCAGGCCAGGGCGGTGTTCTTGAGGCGGCGGGCGTCGTCGTGGTTGCCGAGGGCGAGTTCGCGGCTGACGTTGATGGAGGCGGCGTGGGAGAGGCCGACGGCGACCTGGAAGACGATGTAGACCAGCTGGTTGACGGCCGTGTGTGCGGCGAGCGCGTCAGGCCCGAAGGAGCCCGCCATCAGGGCGGTGATCGAGAAGAAACCGGCCTCGGAGCCGTAGGTCGCGGCGATCGGGACACCGAGGCCGACGAGGCGCTTGACGGTGGCCGCGTCGGCCTTGGTGATGTCCGGGGTGAGGAGCGGTGCCAGCTCCTCGTCCTTCTTCGCGGAGAGGTAGAGGGCGAGGAAGGACAGCAGGTAGACGGTGGAGGTGGCGACGCCGACGCCGGTGAGACCGAGTCGGGGCATGCCGAAGGTGCCGTGGACGAGGACCCAGTTCAGGCTCGACCTCGACGTACGCCCCGGTGCCCTGACCGCGGTCGTCGGCCCGTCCGGTTGCGGCAAGACCACCTTGGTGCGCACCCTCGCGGGGCTGCACCCGGCCGGAGGCGGCGCACTCGCCCTCCACGGCACACCGCTCGCAGGCACCCATCGCCGGCGCAGCCGTGACCAGTTGCGCCGGATCCAGCTCGTCCCTCAGAACCCGCTCGGCGCCCTGAACCCCGCCCGTACGGTCGGCGCCACCCTCGTCCGCCCCCTCAAGCTCCACCTCGCGCTGCCCTCCGACCAGCGAGAGACCCGGGTCGCGGAACTCCTGACGGCCGTCGGCCTACCGGAGGACTTCGCCTCCCGCTACCCCCACGAACTGTCAGGCGGGCAGCGCCAACGGGTGTCCATCGCACGCGCTCTGGCCGCCGAACCGGACGTCCTGCTGTGCGACGAGGTCACGTCCGCCCTCGACGCGGATACCGCATCCGACGTCATGGCGCTCCTCCACGACCTGCGCACGCGCCGGGGCCTGGCCGTCGTGCTCGTCAGCCACGACCTTCCCCTGGTGCTGCGCCACGCCGACGAGGTACTCACCCTCGGCGGGCAGGACACCGCCGTACCGGCCGAACACCAGGCGGCTTCGACCTAGGTCGAAGCCGAGCGCACCGCGCCGGCACGGGCGGCCGTGGCGCACACCCGCCGGAGCAGGTAGTGGAGCTGGGTGCGCTCACCCTTCGTGAGGGACGCCAGCAGGACGTCCTGCACCGCGTTCATGTCGTCCTGCACGGTCGTCAGTGCCGTCGCACCGGTCGGGGTGAGGGTCACCACCTCGTGGCGACCGCCGATGTTGACGACCATGTCCTGTACCAGGCCCTGCGCGAGGAGGTCACGGATCGCCCGCGTGACGTCTACCGGTGGAACGCCCATCTGCTCGGCGAGATCGCGCCGAGCGTGTGGCCCCAGTTCGGCCAGTGTCCTGAGGACCGACCGGTGCAAGGGACTCGGCCCGCCCGCGCTCACGCGCTCGGTCATCAGCGCGTCCGCGGCCCTGCCCGCCGCAGCCAGGAGGTGCACGGTCTGCTCGGAGGGACTCGACGACCCGCTCCCCCTGTCGTACACGTCGCATCCAATCGCCGGGGAGGGGGATGTCACCTCCACCCAGGACACGCGGACGATATCGCCCACGACGCGCCGGGCGCCGGGCGCTGGGCACGGAGCACGTCGGCTCCGGAATCACCCGGCACGCCGGGCCTGGAGGGACTGGTGGAGTAAACCCAGGCTCAGCTTACTTACACCCGGCCGATTGGTCTACATCGACGTCGTCACTCGGCGGCCCGGTCATCCAGAAGGTCCCGGGCCACGAATTCCACGTACTCGTGGAGTCCGTACGCCAGAACCAGACCCAGCAGGGCGGAGGCCGTCACCGCTGTCACCAGTCCGGCCGCGGCCGCCTGCGTCCTGCGCGCCTGTGGCCGGACCGGTACCGGCCGCAGCAGGGCTTCGACCCGCTGCGGAACCGGCCCGGTGCTCACCGACAGCAAGGGGCCGCGGCCCTTGCCCGCCTTCTCGGCGGACGCGACGGCCAGCGCCGCGCGTGCGATCGCGGTCGCGGCCAGCCGCCGGTCGCCCACCGACGAGGCCGCCGACTCGTCCGCCCACCGCTCCAGGTGGAAGTCCAGCGCCGGGCGCAGGGACCGTAGGGCGGGGTGCACCGCGGCCGCCAGGTAGGCGGTGACCGACCACAGGTGGTGGCGGCCCGTCAGATGGGCCCGCTCGTGTCCGAGCAGCACCTCGCGCTCCGCCGGACCGAGGGTCTTGAGCATGCCCGTCGTCACCACGACCCGGCCGCCGCGCCCGCGCCACCCGGGCAGCGCGAACGCCTGCGGCTCGGCATCCGGTACGACCAGGAGATCGCCATCAGGCACTGCGCCGCTGGTGGACGCCCAACTGCGGGCGAGCAGCGAGCGGCGCTCGTACCAACGGCGGACCAGCAGCACCGCCTGGAAGGCCAGCACCCCACCGGCGACCGCGGCCACCGGTACGGTGGCCGGCCACTCAGCAGCCGCCTGCGACAGCGGAATCTGCTCCAAAGCGGCGAGGAACGGCACGTGGAACAGGCCGATGAGCGCTGCCACGGTGCCGCCGGCCAGCAGAAGGGCGGCTCCGGTCAGCGCCGCGCACGCTTCCCTCGGCGGCATGAGACCGGCCAGCCGGCGCGTGGCCGGCACCGCTGCCCAGGGAAGCAGCAGAGTCAGCGCGACCACGGCCAGAACCAGGGTCATTCGCCTTCCCCGGAATCCAGGAGCAGACGCCTCAGCACTTCCTCGTCGTCCCCGGACAGCGAAAAAACGAACCGCTTCAGTACCAGGTCGCGTTGCGGCTCGCGCTCCAGCTCGCGGCGCATGCGCCCGGCCGCCAGCCCGGCGGCGTCATCAGCCGCGGCGTAGGTGAAGCCCCTGCCCTCGCGGGTGCGCACGACCGTCCCCTTCTCGTAGAGGCGGGTGAGGATCGTCGTCACCGTCGTCCTGGCCAGGTCCCGACCGAGCGCGGCGTTGATCTGCTGCGGGGTCAACGGTCCCTCGGCCGCCCACAGGACCGCCAGCACGTCCGCGACGAGTTCACCGTGCGGGCGCCTCGCGTCCCCGCCGTCCTCCACCATCCTGCTCCCGCCCCGCTGCCGCCCCGGACTCGCATGCCCGGTCATCGAAGAATAGGTTTGCCTTATCTCACTGTACGGGGCCTGAATCGAGCCCCGCATACATACGCCGGCGGACGCCGCCCGCCCGGATCGGACCGCGTCACTCCTCGCCGGTCTCGCCCTGTGCGATCTCGATGCCGGCGTGCAGGTCGTCGACCGCCTGGAAGGACGCGCCGGTCGACACGGCCAGACAGGCCAGCAGCACCAGCGCCGCCAGGCGGGGCGGGGCTCCAGGGACACGCGTCCGTGCCGGATGCACGAGCAGGGCCGCCACCCGCAGGGGCACCGGGCCCGTTGTGGCGGCCAGCGCGAAGCCGGGCCGGCACCGAGCGGGGGACGTACGGGCGGCCAGAGCGGCCCTGCCGATGGCCCGGGCCGTGAGGCGGCGGTCGCCCACCGTCTGCGCGGCGCATTCGTCCGCGGTGCGCTCCAGTGCGTAGCGGAGGAGCTCGCGCACGGCGCGCAGCCCCGGATGGCAGTGGGCGGCCAGCAGGGCAAGGGTGGCGATCCTGCCCGTCGCGAGCCCGACTGCCGAACAGACCAGCAGCCGGACGGCCCGCCTCGGCGGGAGGCCCACGACCAGCACGCGGCACACCGGACCGGCGAGGAAGGGCAGCAGGAGTGGCAGGAGGAGCGGCAACGACACCAGCCGGCTCACGCGGTGCCCCCGGCGCCGTCGCCATCCAGCAGGGCGCGCAGCAGCGCCTCGTCCTCGTCGCTCAGTTGCGAGACGAAGCGGCTCAGCACCGTCCCGCGGTCCTCGGTCCCGGCCAGCTCCGCGTGCATGCGGCGTGCGGTCAGCCCAGACGCGTCCTCGGTCGGCACGTAGGCGAACCCGCGGCCGGACCGGGTACGACTGACCACGCCCTTCTCGTACAGACGGGACAGGATCGTCGTCACCGTCGTACGGGCACGGGAGGAGCCGAGCGCCTCCTGAACCTGCCCCGGCGTCAGCGGGGTTCCGGCCGCCCACAGCACCGCCAGGACGCTCGCCCCCAGCTCACCGGCGGGCCGCCGCTCCGCATGCGCATCCCCCACGGGAATCTCCTCACACAACAATCGTCTACAGTGACGTAGACCGTCTACGTGACTGTAGTCGACGATGTCGTCACCGCCCCGGTCCACTCACCTCAGGGAGAGCCGTCCGCCATGGCCCCATCCGCCCTCACGGCAGTGCCACAGGCCGTGAACCTGCTCGACGCCGGATCCCTGTTGTCCGCATTCGGCGCGCTCGGCATCGCCGTCGTCCTCTTCGCCGAGACCGGCCTCCTGATCGGCTTCTTCCTGCCCGGCGATTCCCTCCTGTTCACCGCGGGCCTGCTCTGCGTGCCGGGCGGGGACCGCCCCGTCCACCTCTCGCTGCCCCAGGTACTGGCCTTCGCCATCATCGGCGCGCTCCTGGGAGCGCACGCGGGCTACCTGATCGGCCGACGCGGGGGCCGCGCTCTGCTCGCCCGTAGCCGGAGCCGAAAGCTCCACGACGGAGCCGAGCGCGCCGAGGAACTCCTCCACCGCTACGGGCATGCCAAGGCCGTGGTGCTGGCCCGCTTCGTACCGGTGGTGCGCACCGTGCTCAACCCCCTGGCCGGAGCCCTCGGCGTGCCCGCCCGCGTCTTCTCCCTGTGGCAGGTCGTGGGCGGGCTCCTCTGGACCGTGGGCCTCGTCCTCGCCGGATACGCCCTCGGCTCCTCCGTGCCCGACGTCGACCGTTACCTCCTGCCGATCGTGGCCCTCGTCGTCCTCGTCTCCCTCACGCCGGTGGTTGTCGAAATGGTCCGCAGGCAGGGCCCCCGCACTCCGGACGGTGGTGCGCGGTGAGCCCGTTCGCCCTGGACGGGCCGGCCGAAGAGGCGCCGCGGCTCCTGCCGGCGGCGGCGTTCACCGGAACCCGCCACCCCCACTCGCCGGCCGGCTCGCCCTGGCCCCCGACTCCTCAGGACGGGAGATGACCCAGCACCCCGGTCACGCGGCGATCGTCGCCGCAGCGCTGCCCCTGGTCGTGAGGCACGGCACCTCGGTCACCACCTCGATGGTCGCCCGGGCCGCGGGAGTTCCGACAGCGGCCGTCTTCACCGCGTTCCCCGACAAGACCGCCCTGCTCGACGCCTGTGCGGCCGAAGCCCTCAGGGCGGACGAAGTGGTGACGGCCATCAACGCGATCAACCTGACCGTGCCGCTCGAAGCCCGACTGGCCTCGGCCGCCGTACATCTGCGCAGGTACGCAACCCGCCTGCTCCTACTCGCCGATTCCATGCTCCTGGACCGGCCCCGGCCCACCCGGCCCACCCGGCCCGCCGGGCCCACGGAGAACTTCGACGGGCACGCCCGATACGAAGGAGAGCTCGCGTCCCTCCGAGAAGCGCTGACGGCTCTGTTCGAACCGGAGCGCGAGCTCCTCAGAACGCCCCCGGAGCATCTGGCCCGGGTGTTCCAGTCGATGGTCTTGTCCGACGCTCCGCCCGGCCTTGCGGAAACCCTGCCGACCGAAGAGCTGGTGTCGCTGCTCCTGTGGGGCGCCCTCGCCCCGCCCTGACCGAAGGCAGTGCGCCTTCCCCGCCCCACGCCCTCCCCACCGTGCCGCCGTGCCGCCGTGCCGCCGCGCCGCCGTGGCGGTCTGTTCAGACAGGACGGCAGATGCTCCCTCTACCCGCGGCCGCACCCCGCCCCGCCGGCAAGCCGTGGCAGTGGCCCGCCGTACCGGTGCTGGTGTGCTCGATGCTGCTGGCGGCGCTGGTCGCGTCCGCCGGCGCGGCCCACGGCGCTCCGTTCGGAGTGGACGAAGCCCTGCACCGCTGGGTGCTGGAACACCGCCCGCGCCGGGCGGTCGAATGGGCCGTGGCGGTCACCGTGACGGGGAGCGGCGTGCCCGCCTACCTGCTGGCGATGCTCGCCGGGGCCATGACCGTCAGAGCCCACCGTTGGCGCGGGGCGCTGGTGGGGGCACTTGCTCTGGGGTCGGTGCAACTGCCGCGCATCGCCTTGGCGTCATGGCTCGCCAGGCCCCGACCGCCGGTCGCCGAGTGGGCGTGGTCGGCCGACGGTTACGCCATGCCCTCGGGTCACACCACCACCTCCGTTGCCGTGGCGGTCCTCCTCACCGCCGGGGTGCACCGAGTGGTGCGGGGCCCGGCGCGCCGGACGCTCCTCGTGATACCGGCGCTGTGGGCGGCGGCCGTGGGCGCCAGCCGTGTATACCTCGGCATGCACTGGCCCACCGATGTCCTGGCGGGATGGCTGCTGACCGCTCAGTGGGCCGGGGTGCTCGGGATGTTCCTGACTCTCCTGCGGCGCCGGAAGTCCGGCGCCGTCCCGTCGAACGAAGGTGAAGGCACGTGAGCGCGATCAGTGTGGGGCAGGCCGTGGTCCTGGGCATCGTGGAAGGGGTGACGGAGTTCCTGCCGGTCTCGTCCACCGGCCACCTCAAGATCACCGAAGGGCTGATGGGCATCCCCGTAGACGACAAGTCCGTCGTGGCCTTCACCGCCGTCATCCAGACGGGCGCGATCGCGGCAGTCCTCGTCTACTTCTTCCACGACATCGTGCGCATCGTCTCCGCCTGGGGACGCGGACTCGCCGACCGCGAGGAGCGCTACCACCACGACTACAAGTTCGCCTGGTGGGTCATCTACGCCACCATCCCCATCGTGGTCGTGGGGCTCGCGGCGAAGCCGCTGATCGAAGGACCGCTCGCCTCCCTGTGGGTGGTGGCCGGATCGCTGATCGTCGGCAGCGGCCTGATGTGGGCGGCCGACCGAACGGGCCGCCACAAGCGCGGCGAGGACGACACCGACCTCAGGGACGCCATGCTGGTCGGCTCCTCCCAGATCCTCGCCCTGCTCTTCCCCGGCTTCTCCCGCTCCGGCGCCACCATGTCCACCGGTCTCATCCTCGACCTGGAGCGGGTCGCAGCCACCCGCCTGTCCTTCTTCCTCGGCATCCCCGCCCTGACCGGCGCGGGCCTCTACGAGCTGCGGGACGCCCTCGGCGCCGGCGTCGACGCCCTCCCCCTGGTCACCGGCACCGCCGTGTCCTTCGCCGTCGCCTACGCCTCGATCGCCTGGCTCCTGAAGTACGTCGCCAAGCACTCGTTCAACGCCTTCGTCGTCTACCGGATCGCCATCGGCGTACTCCTCTTCGGACTGCTGGGCACCGGCGTACTGCACGCCTGATCACCAGGCGGTCCGAGAAAGTCCAACACCGGGGCAAAACCCCCGGATATCCGGGGGCGCAAATGGAAGGAAGGCCGTCGACGCCGCGACGTTTCGCCACCCTCCCTCGGCTCGAACCGTGTCCCCACCGGGCCGTGCCAACAGTGCGGACGGCCACCTTGACGCCCATGGACACTTAGGTCAGCCATACCTTTGTTCGCTCCCCGCCGGGGTGAGCACATCCCGCAGAAGATCCCTGGAGCAGCAATGTCCACCGCCGACGCCACCGCGACCCCACGAAGACCAGGACGGGAAGCAGAACTTCTCCAGCTCCCCGCCTGGTGCGGGCCTGCGGCGGCGTCCCTCGCCGTATGCCTCGGGTGGGCGACCACGACGTGGATCGCCCTGCACCTGCGCGCCGATGTCACCCTCCACACCGTGGCACTCTTCGTGCACCTCGCCTCCCTGGTGCTGGGCTTCGGCGCGGTGCTCGCCATCGACTACTACGGCGCGCTGTGGCTCACGGGCCGCAAGACCCTCCGTGAAGTGCTCGACTTCACGGCCCCGCTGCACATCCCCGTATGGGCCGGCCTCGGCGGTCTGCTGTTCAGCGGTGCGTTCCTCCACCCCGATCTCAGCTCACCTCTGACGTGCGTCAAGCTCGGCCTCGTGCTCCTGCTCTCCCTCAACGGCGTCCATGCCTCCGCCCTTCACCACCGGCTGGCCGCCGTCGACGGCGGCCCGGTCAGCCGCCGGCTGATGATCCGCGGCGCCGTGACGGCCTCTGTTTCACAAGCCGCCTGGTGGGGTGCAGTCGCGATCGGCTTCCTGAACAGCCAGCGCTGATCACCCCGCCGATTCCCCGGACCCCGCCCACTTGCGAACTGGCGATGTCGGGTGAGCAGGCGCCACCGCACGGCGGCGCGATGGAACGGATCAGCGCGAGCCGTCCCGGAGGCCGGGTCGATCGCCCGCCACATCGAGGCGCTGCCGACCGACAAGGCCGGTCTTGCCGGGCCATCCGACAGTGACGTTCCCGCACTCCCTCACCAGTACAAAAGCATTTGCGAGAGGTCACGCTCCCCGGTCATACTCCCGTGTCCCCCCACCCGTTCAGATCACTCCTCACCAGGGGGCTCACACCGTGGAAGTCGCTCGCATCGTCGTCATTGGGCTCGCCATCACCGTGGCTGTCATCTTCTACCGCCGCACCACCGGCGACCTCCCCGGCCGGGACTCGTCCCGCGCCGCCCGAAAATCGGGACTCCTCCCGCAGTCCCGGCAGAACACCGGCCGCGCGGCGCCCGACCCCGAGCTGGAATCGGCGGCCGCCGCAGCCGCCCGGGGCAGTTGGGAGCCGGCCGCACGGTTGATGGCCGAGACCAGACAGCGCCGCGACTGGGCACGCCGCTCCTCCTACGCCGCCACCCTCGGATCCCACCGGGCCGCCCGCCCCGGCAGCTGGCTGCACACCTGGGAGACCGCCGTCGGGCCGGACGACCCCGACCTCGCACTGGTACGAGCCAAGGCGATGGTCAACCTGGCCTGGCACCAGCGTGGTGGTGGCTGGGCCAAGCACACCAGCCCCGAGCAGTTCGCCGGGTTCCACGCCACCCTGGCCCGCGTACCGCAGGAGAACGCCCGCGCGGCCGAACTGAACCCGGACGACCCCACACCCCATGTCAACGAGATATGGGCGGCGCTCGGCCTCGGCTACTCCCAAGAGCACATGGACCGGATCTGGAAGGAGATCACCGCCCGCGACCCGCACCACTACAACGCGCACTACGCCGCGCTCCAGTACTGGTGCGCGAAGTGGCGCGGCTCGGAAGATCGCGCCATGTCCTTCGCCCAGCGGGCAGCAACGGACGCGCCGGCCGGCAGCCTGCTCACCGCGCTCCCCCTCATCGCCTGGTACGAACACCGCGACACGGACGCGAGCGACGCCGACTTCCTCTCACCCCACGTGACCTCCCTGGTCGACGCCGCCCTGGCCGACCTCGCCGCGGCCCCCGCCGACCACCCGAACACCGCCGAGCTGCGCCACCTGCTGGCCTACTTCTTGACCCGCCAGAAGCGCTACGACGCGGCACTGACCCAGTTCCGCCTGGTAGACGGCTACGTGGACGCCCTCCCGTGGAAGTACTGGACCGACCCGGCGGCGGCGTACTGCCACTGGCGCGATCGAGCGGCCCGCCGAGCCCGCCGACACTGAACCGTTCTTGGGGCTTTCGACGACCAGGAGCGCCCGGTTTCCGGGGATCTCGACGGCGTGAACGCCGTTGGGGCGAATGCCGAGGCTGTGTTGCGCAGGCTGATCCCGATCGTTCGCGATTGTGCGGCCCACTACCGGCTACCCGACCACGCGCGGCTAGCGGCGCACGCGCGGCATGCCGAGGCCTATCCAGGAGATGATCTCGCGCTGGATCTCGTTGTTGCCCCCGCCGAAGGTGAAGATCACGGCGCTGCGGTAGCCGCGTTCGAGCTCGCCGTGCAGGACGGCGCCCGCCGAGCCGTCCTTGAGGGAGCCGGCCGCGCCGACGATCTCCATCAGCCAGGCGTACGCGTCCCGGCGGGCTTCCGAGCCGTACACCTTGACCGCGGAAGCGTCCTGCGGGGTGAGGGTGCCGGCCTGGACCGCGCCCACCATCTGCCAGTTGAGCAGCTTCATCGCGTCGAGCCGGGCGTGGGTGCGCGCGAGGCGGCCGCGGACCCAGGAGAGGTCGATGACCCGGCGGCCGTCGGCGAGTTTCGTCGCGGCGGCCCAGCGTTGGACGTCGTGGAGGGCCCGGATGGCCATCGTGCCGTGTGCGGCGAGGGTGACGCGTTCGTGGTTGAGCTGATTGGTGATCAGGCGCCAGCCCTTGTTCTCCCGGCCTACGCGACGGCTCGCCGGGACCCGGATGTTCTCGTAGTAGCTGGCGGTGGTGTCGTGCGAGGCGAGGGTGTTGATGAGGGTGCAGGAGTAGCCGGGGTCCGAGGTCGGGACCAGGAGCATCGTGATGCCCTTGTGGGCGGGGGCGTCCGGGTCGGTGCGCACGGCGAGCCAGACCCAGTCGGCGGTGTCTCCGTTGGTGGTCCAGATCTTCTGTCCGTCGACGACGTACGTGCCGGTCTCCTCGTCGCCCTCGCGCACGGCCTTGCACTTGAGGGCGGCGAGGTCGGTGCCGGCGTCGGGTTCGCTGTAGCCGATGGCGAAGTCGATCTCCCCGGCGAGGATCTTCGGCAGGAAGTACGCCTTCTGCTCGTCGGTGCCGAACTGCATGATGGTCGGCCCGACCGTGTTGAGCGCCATCAGGGGCAGCGGTACGACGGCCTGCGCGGCCTCGTCGAAGAAGATGAACTGGTCCATCGGGGTCATCCCGCGGCCGCCGTACTCCTCGGGCCAGCCGACCCCCAGCCAGCCGTCGGCCCCGAGCCGGCGGATGGTGTCCCGGTAGAAGCGCTTCTGGGCGACCGGGTCCTCGTAGCGGGCGTAGACGTCCTGCGGCACGAGCTCGGCGAAGTAGGCGCGCAGTTCGGTGCGCAACTGCTGCTGCTCAGGCGTGTATTCGAGGTGCACGGGCCCCTCCGGGGGTCTCGCGGTCCAGCCGGTCGCTGTGGTGGCGGCGGTCAGACTAGAACCCGTTACAAGAATTCGGAAGGACCTGGGTACCGGCCGATCAGAACCGGCGTTCATACTCGCGACCATGACGAGCCCACGCAGCAGAGCGGAATTCTTCGTCGAACCCGGGCGGGACGGCCGCTTCAGCGGCCCCGCGACCGGTGACGAGCGGCGGATGCTGGTCGCCTTCCTGGCGGACCACCGCGCCACCCTGGAACTCAAGGGCGCGGGCCTGGAGCTCGAGTTGGCGCACCGGTCGGTGAAACCGTCCACGCTCTCCCTGCTCGGCCTGGTCCGGCACCTGGCCGATGTGGAGCGCCGCTGGTTCCGGCAGGTCCTGGCGGGGCAGGACGCACCACCCCGCTTCTCCTCGGCGGAGGATCCCGACGGGGACTTCGACGGAGCCCGGTCCGATCCCGCAGCGGTCGAAGCGGCCTGGGAAGCGTGGCGCACCGAAGTGGCCTTCGCCGAAACCTTCGTGGCCGGGGCACCCGATCTGGACGTCGAGGCCGTCGACGCGTGGCGCGGGAAGGTGTCGCTGCGCTGGGTACTGATCCACATGGTCGAGGAGTACGCGCGGCATAACGGGCACGCCGACCTCCTGCGCGAGCGGATCGACGGGGCCATCGGCATCTGAGGGCAACGGGGTTCCAACTCGCCCGAGACGTGGGTGCAGTGGGGTCGCCGCCGCCGCACGATGGGCCGGGCTCGCCGGTGACCGGGGCGGCCGGGTCGCTGCGCCCGTCGACGAGCCGTGCGAGGGCGGCGCCGAATTCCTCGGGCGGGTGGGCGAGGTCGTGCGTCCCCGCTGGGTGTCCGTGATCGCCGCCCCAGCCGCCCGTCAGTTCAGGGCGCCGATCATGGCCGTCGCCGTCGCCGTCATCGCCGTACGGGCCGCCGTCAGGTACGGCCGGGGGTCCGCCGGGGTCAGGTGGGTGCGGATGGCTTCGGTCATCGCCACGTTCAGGGCGGTGCCGATGTTGACCTTGCGGATGCCGCCCGCGACGGCTGCCGCGAGCTCGGCGTCCGGCAGCCCGGAGGAGCCGTGCAGGACGAGCGGGACGTCCACGGTCTTGGCCAGCCGGGCCAGCAGCACGTGGTCCAGGGCCGCGGTCCGGCTGGTCATCGCGTGGCTGCTGCCGATGGCGACGGCGAGGGCGTCGACCCCCGAGTCGGCGACGAACCGCCGGGCCTCGTCGGGGTCGGTACGGGCGCCGGGCGCGTGCGGATCGGGCGGCGCGGCGCCGTTCTTGCCGCCCACCTCGCCCAGCTCGGCCTCGATCCACAGCCCGTTGGCGTGGGCCCAGTCGGCCGCGGACCGGGTGGCTTCCAGGTTCTCGGCGTACGGGAGTTGCGCGGCGTCGTACATCACCGAGCTGTATCCGGCGTCGCAGGCCTGCCGGAGCAGCTCGGGGCTCTTGACGTGGTCGAGGTGCAGGCCGACGGGGACACCGGCGGCCTCCGCGCACGCGCCGGCGGCCCGGGAGATGGGCAGCAACTGCCCGCCGCGGAACTTCACGGCGTTCTCGCTCAGTTGGAGGATGACGGGCAGGCCGGCGGCCTCGGCCCCGGCCACGACGGCTTCGGCGTGCTCCAGGGTGATGACGTTGAAGGCGGCGACGGCCCGGCCGGCCGCGGCCGCCTCCAGGACCAGGTCACCGGCGCGGACCAGGCTCATCGGACCGCCTCCTCACCGGTGGTGAGGATCACCGAGCGCGTGAGGTTGCGCGGCGCGTCCGGATCGAGCTGCTGGTGGGCGGCGACGGCGAGGGCGAGGCGGTGTACGCGGACCAGTTCGGCGAGCGGGTCGAGGCGCCCGGGCACCCATTGGGAGCCGGTGGCGCGCACCTGTTCGGCGAGCCCGTCGGGGGCCTCGTCGAGCGACCAGGTCACGGTGCCGGGCCCGGAGACGCTGATGGGCCCGTGCCGGTACTCCATCGCCGGGTAGGACTCGGCCCAGGACAGCGAGGCCTCGCGCATCTTCAGCGCGGCCTCGTGGGCGAGTCCGACGCTCCAGCCGCGGCCGAGGAAGGTGAACTGGCCCCGGCCGGCGATGTCGGCGGGCAGCGGCTCGACGAGGGCGGTGCGGGCGTCGGCGACCACGGAGGGGGTGTGCAGTCCGACGTGGGCGCGCAACAAGGTGAGGGCGGTGGTCGCGAACCGGGTCTGCACGACGGACTGTTCGTCGGCGAAGTCGAGGACGACCAACTCGTCCGCGGCGGTCATCACCGGGGTGGCCGGATCGCCGATGACCGCGGTCGTGGGCACGCCCGCGTCCCGCAGCCCGGCCAGCAGGTCCAGCACCTCGGTGGTGGTGCCGGACCGGGTCAGGGCGACGACCCGGTCGTAGCGGCGGTGGCGCGGGAACTCGGAGGCGGGGAAGGCGTCGGTCTCGCCGTGTCCGGCCCCCTCGCGCAGCACGGCGGCCGCCCGGGCCATGTAGTACGAGGTCCCGCAGCCGACGATCGCGGTGCGCTCCCCCGGCTGCGGGAGCACCGCCCGCCGGGCCGGGGCCAGTTCGGCGGCCCGCTCCCAGCATGCGGGCTGCGTGCCCAACTCGTACGCGACGTGACTCATACAGGCTCCCTCGTGCGACAGGCGGGTCTGAATGTGTTGTGCGTGGAACGTTCTGCGTTTTCCTGCACGGTAGCTCGCACTTTCGCGCAACTTCAAGCAAACACGAGGTGATCTGCTGAGTTAGTGTCGCCGGGTAGCCCGACCGGGGCCACGGGACGAGCACGGGAGGGGCGGCCGATGACCCGCAAGGAGCGCTGGCAGGCGCTGCTGGACCTGTTGGTGGAACGGGGCGAGCTGGAAGTCGAACCGGCGGCCGAGACCCTCGGGGTGTCCGCCGCGACCATCCGCCGCGACCTCGACCAGCTCGCCGAACAGCAACTGCTGGTCCGTACGCGCGGCGGGGCGGTGCTGCACGGGGTCTCGTACGAACTCCCGCTGCGCTACCGCACCTCGCGCCGCGCCGCCGAGAAGCGCCGAATCAGCGAGGCGGTGGCGGCATTGATCGCCCCGGGCGAGGTGATCGGCCTGACGGGAGGCACCACGACCACGGAGGTGGCGCGCGCCCTGGCCGGGCGACCGGACCTGGCCCAGGGCTCGCCGGCGCTCACCGTGGTGACCAACGCCCTCAACATCGCAGGCGAGTTGGTGATCCGACCGCAGTTCAAGATCGTACTGTCGGGCGGGGTGGCCCGCCCCCAGTCATACGAGCTGACGGGCCCGCTCGCCGAGCAGGTCCTCGGGCAGCTCGCGGTGGACACGGCGGTGCTCGGCGTGGACGGCTTCGACCCGCAGAACGGCGCGGCGACCCGCCACGAGGACGAGGCCTCGATCAACCGCCTGTTGTGCGAACGCGCCCGCCGGGTGGTCGTCGCGGCGGACTCCAGCAAACTGGGCGTCCGCGCGTTCGCCCGTATCTGCGCGACCTCGTCGGTGGACGTCCTGGTGACGGACACGGGCCTGGCGGACGCGGTCGCCCGGGAGTTCGAGACGGTGGGCGTGGAGGTGGTCCGGGTATGAGCGAGGTGTGAGCGGGAGTGTGAGTAGAGGTGTAGCGGGAGTGTGAGCAGAGGTGTGAGCGGGGTGCCTCCGTGGGCGGCGCCGGCACGGCCACCGCCCACGGGGGCGCCGCGCGCTACCCCACGACCTGCCGCGCATCGGCGAGCAAGGTCGCCAGGGTCATCCTGGTGACGTCGGCGAGGTAGCCGTAGTCGAGCGTGTCCGGCATGTCCGACGTCTCGTGGTAGTGCGGGTTCCCCTCTCCCTCGTAGGCACCGATCGTCACGTCGCCGTGCGCTTCGAACGGCATGTAGTCACTGGCGAAGATGGGGCCGAGCATGACCGGCAGTGCCGTGTGGTCCGCGGCGGCCCGCGCCATGACCACGGCGAAGGCCTTCGACGCGGCGTCATTGTCCGGCACGGCGTTCCCCTGGTCGTGCTCCACCGTCACGGAGCCGTCCGCCGGCGGCCTCCCCACCATGTCCAGGTTCACGACCCGATAGGCCTCGCCGTCGGTGGCGTGGAGCTCCGCGGCATACTCCGTGGCACCCCACAGCCCCTGTTCCTCGCCGGAGAACGCCACGAACTGGAGGGTGGAGGACAGCGCGACGGGGGCGAGCAGGCGCGCGATCTCGAGCACCGCGGCCACGCCGCTGCCGTTGTCGTCGGCTCCCGGAGCGCGTGCCGTGGTGTTGTTCAGGTCCGCCATGCGGCTGTCGTAGTGGGCGCACACGATGATGACGGGCCGACCGGCAACCGTCCCGGGTTTGGTGCAGATCACGTTGTCGGCACTGTGCCCGGCATTGGTCCACGTGCGCCGGACCACGTCCGTGTACCCGGCCGCTTCGAACCGGCTCACGATCTCCTCGGCGGCCTGGCCGATGAGGGGCGAGAAGGTGTGCCGCGTGTGAAAGGCCGCGAGTGCCTCGACGGAGTTCATCAGCTCGTCCGCCGAGACCGACTCGACCAGCGTGGTGACGAATTCGTTCTTCTGCGTGTCCGCCCGCTTGCGTTCGGCCGGCGCCAGGGGCTCGGCGGCGCTGGGCGGGTAGCGCTTCTCGGGGGGTGCCAGCGGCAGCGCCGCACGTGTGTCGTGTTGCATCACGGGCCGCCTTTCAGCCGGTGTTGAGGGCGGGTTGGCAGTAGGCGCAACCGTTGTACCCGCGTGCGACCGCGTCTTCGGCACAGCGGAAGGGGACCTTGCTGCCGGCACCCAGTTTCGACCAGTACGGGCAGGTGGAGACGTGGAGCTCGCCGCTGCGCGGGTTGCCGAAGAAGAAGCCTTCGAGTTCCTTGACGGCGGTGATCTGGATGGTCATGCGGCCGGCGATCAGGCTGTCCTGGTACTGGGTGGCGATGAAGGGATAGAGGCGGAGGTGGTCGGCGTGGTGGGAGAAGTCGATGGTGATGTCGGCTGCCGCCCGGTCGTCCGCCTCGAGGCGGAAGCCGTCGACGACCGCGGTGCTGCCGCCCTTCATTTCGAGCGTCGTGCGCACGGAGCCCTTCTCGGCCACCTTGAGGTTGGTCAGCTCGGCGGACCCGACGATGCGGCTCAGCGTGCGGATCGAGATCCTGGTGTCCTCGGGCAGTGCCGTCGCGTCGAGGTGCCAGGAGCCGGAGGTGGAGGTCAGGCCGCCGCGGAGGGCGATCGTCGTGCTGGTCTTGCCGCCGGGCGCGGCCATCTGCGGCACCACGTTGCGCTGCCCCACGTTGTTGTCGAACCGGATGACCCGGTCGTGCGGCACCGGTCCGTTGAGCGTGGCGGTGATGGCGGGATCCGCAGCGCCGTGCACCACGGCCACCAGGCCCTCCTGCTCCACGATCTGCGGGGTCCAACTGAAGGGCCCGACCCGCACGGACCCACCGGGCGGGATCGGCTCGTCGATCACCAGCGTGCCCAACGACTCGAAGTGCGTGGGCCAGATCATCCCCGTGCCCGGGTCACATCGGAAGGCCTCGACCTGGAACCCGCCGCTCGACGCCGCCTGGATCCCCCGGTTGTGCACCCGCACGTAGAGGAAGTTCGGCTGGCCGTTGATGGGCGGCTCGTGACCGAGCGCGGGGTTGTCCCCGGTGCTGATGTGACGGTTGCGGACCCAGATGTCGGGGGAGGTCCAGTGCAGCGGACCGCTCGGCTGCGCGCCGAGGTCGGCGGGGTTGTCCGCGATGTAGACGTCCACCGGCCGCCGCGCCCACAGCCCCTGGTTCACGAAGGCCTCGTCCATCACCTTGCTGTAGAGACCGCCGGTGAGGGCCGAGTCCGCGGTGATGCAGCCCTGGGCCATGCTGACGGCGTGCGCACGGCTCGTGGAGGAGGAGTCCGGCACGATGAGCAACATCTCCAGCATCGTCTTGATCATCTCGTCGGCGGCCGCGATCCGTACGGCGGGATCGATCGAGTCGCCGCCCATGCCCAGGTAGCACCGCCAGAGCGCCGTGCCCAGCATCGAGTTGCGGAGGTTGAAGGGGTAACTGTTGAACGCCGCGTCGTCGAACCGCTCGGAGCGGTCGAGCGTGCGCTCCGTGCTCCACTGGTCGTTCACGTTGTTGTCGAAGGGGAACGTCTCGGTGCGCCGGTGCTGACCGGGGTTGAACCGGTCCCGGTAGATGGCGGGAAGCACGTCGCAGATGCTGTGCTCGTACGACCCGGACCCGCCGTGGCTGGCACCGAGCCAGTCGAACACGCCGTGGGTGTACTCGTGGACGATGACGCCGAAGTCGGCGGCATCGGGTGCGCCGCCCTCGCCGAAGCGGATCCGCGGGGGTGTCGTCGTACCGATCCACTCGCTGTTGTCCTCGCCGTTGGCCCCCTGGGCGTCGACGTCGACCTTGACCATGTTGGCGTTGAGGGTCGTGTTTCCCAGGGTCCGGAGGTAGCGCGCGGTGGAGTCGAGCCAGTAGTAGGCGTTCGCACTCAGGAAGGCACGGTTCTTGGGGTAGGTGTCGTACGAGAAAGACGCTGACGTCTCCGCGGGTTGGGCGAAGCTCGGGGTGTCCCAGTCGTTGCACCGGAACCACTCCCCGTCGAGCCGGAACTTTCCACCGCTGGCGGGTGCGACCTCGGCCTGGACGTCGTGCCGGAAGCCGTTCAGCTTCGCCGCGCCGGACCCGGCGTGGAGCGTGCTGTCGTTCGACTCGGTGACGGGGTCGGGTGAGAAGACCTTGAGGGTGGCCGTCACGTACTTCCCCATGAGCTCGACCCAGAGCAGGGTGCCCGCAATGGCGTCCACGACGACGCGGAACTGTTCGAAGGGGCCGGTGGTCTCGACCACCAGGTCGTGCACGAGGTGCAGTGCGCCGTCCGGCTTCCTCCCCTTCTTCAGCAGCGCGACGGAAGCGGAGGGGTAGTCGCCCTCGGGCAGGGCGGGCCGGTCCCTGTCCCGCACGTAGACGAGTTCGTCCTTGATCACGTCGGCGGCTTCGAAGTCCTTCTTGAAGGGCGCGAGGGCGACCTTCAAGACGTCGGCGACCGTACGCGCGTCACCGGGGTCGGGAGCATCCGCGACGTCCATCTCCCCGGTGTGGTCGACCTGGATCACACTGGCCTGCTTGACGTCGGCAACGGCCTGGACGGTGGCGCCCACCACCGGGAGATCGTTGTGGAACTGCTGGAAGCGCACGCGCAGCGTCGCCGCGCCTTCGGTCGATTCCACCTCGCGCAGATCGATCGAGCCGGTCTTCAGGTCTCCCGAGCGCGCCGCCATGAACGAGTCGATGGCCTTGCGCGCCGTCGACGCACGGACCAAGGTCGCTCCCGGATCGAGGTATTTGCGCAGTACACCACCTGCATCCGCGTGCTCACCGACGTCGGGGACCATTCTCAGCGGCCGGTCGGCCTCCGGGCCCGGCATGTTCCTCTGCTGGTTACCGTGATCCCGAGCCATGATGTCCTCCTCAACGCACATGCGGAGGGTAAGGAAACGCATCATCAGAGCGGGTGGATGCCCCCGGGCGCCCGTCGCGTGACCGTTCCTCTTACGGGAACCGCCGTGGACTATTGGCACTCTCAGCAAAATCGTAACGTCGTCCGCCGGGTCCTGCGACGCGAGCGCGCGCCGCAAAGTCCCCCGCCCGCCCGGGAGATCGGGCTGCGGCACGGTCGGAACGCAGCTCGCACGCCATGGCGCCCGGGACCGTCCGCTCGCGGATCCGGCCGCCGGACCCGGGCGGTGCTCAGTGCGCCGGGAGCCGCTCCGACTCCCGGACCAGGGCGGCCAGGACGGGCGCGATCAGGGGGTGGGTCTCGCCGCCGCGGCGAGTGGCCGCGAAGACGCGGCGGGTGGCCGCCGGGCCCGTGACCGGGCGGACCTGGACCTCCTTGAGGTCCATGCCGCGCAGGGCCGAGCGCGGGACGAGCGCCACTCCGGCCCCCGCGCCCACCAGCGCCGTCACGGCGCGGAAGTCGTCCGAGGAGTGCACGAGCCGGGGCTGGAAGCCCGCCAGTTCGCAGGCGAGCAGCGTCACGTCGTGGCACGGGTTGCCGGGGTACTGGCCCACCCAGTCCGAGTCGGAGAGGTCGGCCAGCGACACCGCGGGCAGGTCGGCCAGCGGGTGCCCCGAGGGCAGGACGGCGTCGAAGGGTTCCGCGTACAGCGGGAGGACGGACAGCCGCGCGTCGTCGGCGCCCGGGCCGCCCCGGTACTCGACGGCCAGCGCGAGGTCCGCCTCGCCGTCCAGCAGCTGCGGCAGGCTCTGGTCACCTTCCGCGTCGCGGACCCGCAGCCGGATGCCCGGCCGTTCCAGCGCGAGCCGGGCGATGGCCGGGGCCAGTACTTCCGCGATGCCCGTGGCGAAGGCGGCGACGGTGACCTCGCCCGCCGAACCGCCCGCGTACGCCGCGAGTTCCGCCTCCGCCCGCTCCAGCTGCGCGAGCACCTCGTGCGCGTGGCCGAGCAGGATCTCACCGGCCGCCGTGAGCCGTACGCCACGACCGCTGCGGGTGAGCAGCGCGTGGCCCGTCTCCTGCTCCAGCGCAGCGAGCTGCTGGGAGACGGCGGAGGGGGTGAGGTACAGGGCTGCGGCCGCGGCGGTCACCGTACGGTGGTCCGCCACGGCCCGCAGGATGCGCAGCCGGCGGGGGTCGATCACCCCACCATTGTCTCAGGGTGCACAGACCTCTCGAGCCCCTCAGGCCCCGGCGGTGCCGAGGGCGGCGCGGGCGTCGATGAAGGCGGCCACCGCGCGCTCGACGTCGGCCGTCGAGTGGGCCGCGGAGAGCTGGACGCGGATGCGCGCCGCGCCCATCGGCACCACCGGGTAGGAGAAGCCGATCACGTACACGCCGCGCTCCAGGAGCAGCTCCGCCATCCTGGCCGCCTCGGCCGCGTCGCCGATCATGACCGGGGCGATGGCGTGGTCGCCGGGCAGGATCTCGAAGCCGGCCTCGGTCATCTTCGTACGGAAGAGCGCGGTGTTGGCGGCGAGGTGTTCGCGCAGGTCACCGGCCGACTCCAGCAGGTCGAGGACCTTGAGGGAGGCCGCCGCGATGACCGGGGCGAGGGAGTTGGAGAAGAGGTACGGGCGCGAGCGCTGGCGCAGCAGCTCCACGATCTCGGCGCGGGCCGCGACGTAGCCGCCGGAGGCGCCGCCGAGGGCCTTGCCGAGGGTGCCGGTGATGATGTCGACGCGGTCCATGACGCCGTGCAGCTCGGGGGTGCCGCGTCCGCCGGGGCCGACGAAGCCGACGGCGTGCGAGTCGTCGACCATGACCATGGCGTCGTAGCGTTCGGCCAGGTCGCAGATCTCCGCGAGCGGGGCGACGTAGCCGTCCATGGAGAAGACGCCGTCGGTGACGATCAGCTTGCGGCGGGCGCCGCCCTCGGTGGCTTCCTTCAGGCGGGCTTCGAGCTCGGCCAGGTCGCGGTTGGCGTAGCGGAAGCGGCGGGCCTTGGAGAGGCGGATGCCGTCGATGATCGAGGCGTGGTTGAGGGCGTCGGAGATGACCGCGTCCTCGGCGCCGAGCAGGGTCTCGAAGACGCCGCCGTTGGCGTCGAAGCAGGAGGAGTAGAGGATCGTGTCCTCCTGGCCGAGGAAGGCCGAGAGCCGCGCTTCCAGCTCCTTGTGCACCTCCTGGGTGCCGCAGATGAAGCGGACGGAGGCCATTCCGTAGCCCCAGCGGTCCAGCGCGTCCTTCGCCGCGGCGACGACCTCGGGGTGGTCGGCCAGCCCCAGGTAGTTGTTGGCGCAGAAGTTGAGCACCTCGCCGGCGGCGCCGCCCGAGGTGACGGCGACGGCCGCGTTCTGCGGGGTGCCGATGACGCGCTCGGGCTTGTGCAGGCCGGCGGCGCGGATCTCGTCGAGGGTGGAGCGCAGGTCCTCGCGGACGGTCTCGAACATGGTGCGGTTCTCCTTGTGCGGCGGAGGGCGACGAGGGAGGGGGCCGGGCCCCGCGGAGGGGGGAGGGTGGCGGGGCCCGGCCCGGAGGGAGGTGGTTCGGGAGTTGTGGCCGGCGGGTGGTTACGCCGTCCAGTCCAGGATGATCTTGCCACTGCGGGCGGTCGAGGCCTCGTCGAAGGCGGCCTCGAAGTCGCGGTGCGAGTAGCGGCCGGTGATGACCGGGCTCAGGTCGAGCCCGCCCTCGAGCAGCACGGTCATCGCGTACCAGGTCTCGAACATCTCACGGCCGTAGATGCCCTTGATCGTGATCATCGAGGTGACTACCTTCGCCCAGTCGACCGGGAACTCCTGCGCGGGCAGGCCCAGCATGGCGATCCGGCCGCCGTGCGTCATGTTGTCGATCATGTCGCGCATGGCCTCGCCCCGGCCGGACATCTCCAGGCCGATGTCGAAGCCCTCGCGCAGGCCGAGCTTGGCCTGCGCCTCGGCGATCGAGGACTCGGCCACGTTGACGGCGAGGGTGGCGCCCGCCTTGCGGGCGATCTCCAGGCGCTCGGGGCTGACGTCGGTAATGACCACGTTGCGCGCGCCGGCGTGCTTGGCCACGGCCGCCGCCATGATCCCGATCGGGCCGGCGCCGGTGATCAGCACGTCCTCGCCGACCAGCGGGAAGGACAGCGCCGTGTGCACGGCGTTGCCGAAGGGGTCGAAGATCGCGGCTACGTCCAGGTCCACGGGGGTGCGGTGCACCCACACGTTCTGGGCGGGCAGGACGACGTACTCGGCGAAGGCGCCGTCGCGGCCGACCCCGAGCCCGATCGTGCTGCGGCACAGGTGGCGGCGGCCGGCCAGGCAGTTGCGGCACTTGCCGCACACCAGGTGGCCCTCGCCGCTGACCAGCGCGCCGACCTCAATGTCCTGCACGTCCGCGCCGAGCGCGGCGACCTCGCCGACGAACTCGTGACCGAGGACGAGGGGGGTCTTGACCGCGCCCTGCGCCCAGCCGTCCCAGGAGCGGATGTGCAGGTCGGTTCCGCAGATGCCGGTGCGCAGCACCTTGATCAGCACGTCGCCGGGGCCGTATTCGGGCTCGGGGACGTCCATGAGCCACAGGCCGGGTTCTGCCTTGTGCTTGACGAGTGCCTTCATGGGGTGGCTCCAGGCATGCGGAAGGGTACGCCGCGGGCGGATGGGCCCGAACGGCGGCGGTGACGTGCACCAATCTGCCGATCGGTGCGGTGATCAGTCCATCGAGACTTTCTTAAACGGGTCGACAGCGCAGCTTCACGCCTATGCTCCTCCCGTGACGGGGAAGGGGCTCGCGCTGGGGACGGCGCGAGGGAAAAAGGGGAGGTGAGGGGCGTGCCGAGTCTGCGCAGCAGGGCGCTGTCGGTGGCGCTGATCGCGGCGGGACGGCGAAGACGGTACGCGAGCGCGGAGGCCGTCCGGGCCACGGTGGCGGAAGCCGCCCGCCGACCGGCCTCCCATCTGCCGCCGCGGTCGCTGGGGCGGGTCGCCGACATCTCGCGGACGTTCGTCGGGGCCTGGCCGGTGTACGACGTCTCCCCGCTCGGGGCGGAGCCCGCGGCCCACGTGCTGTACGTGCACGGGGGCGGCTACGTCCACGAGCTGGAGCGCCCGCACTGGGCACTGATCCGGACCCTGGTCACGCAGGCGCGGGCGCGGGTCGTCGTGCCCGCGTACATCCTCGCTCCGCGCGGTACCGCCGACCGGACCGTCCCGGTCGCCGCCGACCTGCTGAGCGGTCTGATCGCGAGCGGCGGCTCCGGCGGGACGGTGCTGATCGGTGACTCGGCCGGGGCCGGGTTGGCACTGGCGGCCGCGCAGCGGCTGCGCGACCGCACCGGGGACCAGCCGTCCCGGATCGTGCTGATCTCGCCCTGGCTGGACGTGACCATGAGCCATCCGGACCAGGCGGCCCTCGAGGCGGCCGATCCGCTGCTGGCCCGCCCGGGGCTGCTGGAGGCCGGCCGGCTGTACGCCGGAACCCTGGCCGCCGAAGATCCCCGGGTGAGCCCGCTGCACGGTGGTTTCGCCGGCCTGGCGCCGATGACGGTGTTCACCGGGACCCGGGACGTGCTGACCACGGACAGCCGGGAGCTGCTGCGCCGGGCCCGTGCGGACGGGGCCGAGGTGGAGTTCCACGAGGCGGCGGGGCTGCCGCACGGGTACCCGCTGCTGCCCGTGCCGGAGGGGCGGGCGGCGCGCGAGCGGATCGTCGAGCTGATCCGGTCGACGGCAGAGCTCTGAGGAAACGGCGATGACGGCGGTGACGGCGGTTCGCCGACGGCCTACGCCGTGCAGGTCATCAGGGAGCTGATCGGCCAGGCGCGGTACGCCGTCCAGTACGCCTCGTCCCGGACGGCGTCGGCGGGCGGGGTCCGGTTCGGCTGCCAGCCGACGGTGACGAAGCCCGCCTCGACGGCGGCCTCGGCGAGGTCGGCGTGGGCCCACTCGCGGAATTCGAAGGGCACCGGCGGCTCGGTCAGGAAGTGCGCCCTGAGCAGCGGCGCGTCGCCGTCCGGGACCCGGTCGAGGATGCGCACCCCGTACGGCGACCAGTCCACGCGGGGGAACGCCCCCGCGTTGGGGACGATGGCGAGCAGCCGCCCGCCCGCCCGCAGATTGGCGCGGACGGACCGGAACATCGCGTGCAGGGACCTGCGGTCGGGCGCGTAGCTGAAGACGTACGCGGCGGTCGCCAGGTCGAAGGGGCCCAGGTGCGGCAGGCCGGCCGCGTCGGCGACGTGGTACTCGACGTCCGCCCGGTCCTTGGTCGCCTCGTGCGCGCGGGCGAGCCGGATCATCTCCTCCGAGACGTCGACGCCGACGGTCCGACGGGCCCCGCCCCGGGCCAGCAGCCGGGTGTTGTATCCGTATCCGCAGGCCAGGTCGAGGGCATCGAGCCCGCGCACCCCGCCGAGGGCGTCGAGGGCTCCGTGCAGGGTGTAGGTGTCGGCCGCGGAGAAGGCCGCCGTGCTCGTGGACTCCGCGTAGCGCTCGCCGATGGTGTCGTACTGGAACCGCATGCTCTGCCTTCCGGGGGCCTGCCGGGCGGGGGGGGTGGGACGCCTGCGTATCGTGCCCCGCGGCACCGTCCGGGCGGTGGTCCGCACACCCGTGCGTCCCCCGGACGAGGGAAGCGGTCGGCCTATCGCGCCGGCCCGGAGCGCTCCGGGCCGGCCGCGGAACGTTGCGGGCCGGCCGGGACCAGCTCGCGGGCGCAGGCGCGCAGCCAGGCGTGCGCCGGGTCGGCGTCGTGGCGCGGGTGCCAGGCCATGCCGAAGGGCAGGGGCGGCAGGGCGAGCGGGATCTCGAAGGCCGCCAGCCCCAGCGCGGCGGCGAGCGGTTCGACCTGGCTGGTCATCAGTCCGACCAGGTCGCTCTCGCGCAGGACGAACAGCGAAGCGGGGAAGGTTCCCACGCTGCCCACCACGCGCCGGGACAGCCCCTGCTCGGCGAGGGCGACGTCCACCGGGCCTTCGAGGCGACCGCGCCGGGACGCGGTCAGGTGCTCGGCCGCGGCGAACCGGCGCGCCGAGATGCGGCCGCGGAGCAGTGGGTGCCCCTGGCGTACGACGCCCAGCATGCGCTCGTCGGCGAGGTGCTCGACGCGCACCTCGGGGGAACGGGTGTCGACGACGCCGAGTTCCAGGTCGGCGACGCCTTCGCGCAGGGCGGGGACGTCCACGTGGCTCTCCGAGAGGAAGCGCAGCCTCACCCCCGGCGCCTCGCGGGTCACCCGGTTGAAGAGCGTGGCTGCGTACACGGCGGTGAAGGCGTCGTTGGCCAGCACGGTGAAGGTGCGGGTGAGCGTGGGCAGGTCCACCTCGGTGCCGGTGAGGAAGAGGGCGCGGGCCCGGTCCACGACCGCGCGGACCTCGCCCTGCACGGCGAGCGCGTGCGGGGTCGGCACCATGACGCGGCCGGCCCGGACCAGGACCGGGTCGCCGAGGGCCTTGCGGATCCGGCCGAGGGTGCGGCTCATGGCCGGCTCGGACAGGTGCATGCGGGCCGCCGCCCGGGACACGCTCGCCTCCTCCAGGAGGACGTCCAGGGCGACGAGGAGATTCAGGTCCAACCCGGATTGCGTCACACGCATACATCCCTTGCACAACTTGCACTGGAAAGCAGATCGGGCCAACTCTACGGTGGACCAGGGGTGATGGCCCCGGCCGGCCCGGACCGGCCCGCCGTCCCCGTCACCCCCCTTCCTTCCGCCGTACCGTCCCCGACTCCGAGGAGGAGCCGTGCTCCGCCATGCCGTCACGCAGGGTCCCGCCGTCCCCGTCCCCGCCCCTTCCCTCACCCGGCCCGCCCTGCTCGTCCTGTGCGCCTGCGTACTCGTCGCCCAGGGGATGGTCGCCGCCGTCAACCTGCTGATCCCCCAGCTCGCCGCGTCCGACCTGCATCCGGATCCCGGCGAGCTGCTGTGGTCGGTGGACGCCTACGTCATCGTCTTCGCCGCGCTGCTGATCCCCGCCGGGGCGCTCGGCGACCGGTACGGCCGCAAGGGCGCCCTGCTCTGCGGGCTCGGCCTGTTCGCCGTGGGCGGCGCCGCCAGCGCCCTCGCCCAGGCCCCGGCCGTGCTGATCGCGGGCCGCGGTGTGTGCGGGGCGGGCGCGGCCCTGATCATGCCCGCCACGATGTCCGTCCTGGTCCACCTGAGTCCGCCCGAGCGCCGCGGCCGCGCCCTGGCCACCTGGACGCTGTCCGCGGGCCTCGGGGGCCTGGCGGGCAATGTCGGCGGCGGCCTGGTCGGGGAGTTCCTGACCTGGCGGGCCCTGTTCTGGGCGGTCGTCCCGCTCGCCGCCCTGCTCGCGGTCGCGGTGGCCGTCGCGGTCCCCCGTACTCCGTCGCAGCCCGCCGCAGCCGTCGACCCCCTCGGCGCGGCGCTGCTCGCGGGCGCGCTGCTCGCGGTGGTCTACGCGATCATCGAGGGACCGGCCCACGGCTGGGCCTCGGTGCAGGTCCTGAGCGCCTTCGGCGCGGGTGCCGTGCTGCTCGGGGCCTTCACCCGGCACGCCCTGCGCGCCGCCCGCCCGCTGCTGGACCCGCGGATCTTCCGCTCGTCCAAGCTGCGCGCCGGGGCGCTCGGCATCGGCACCGGCTTCTTCGGGCTCTTCGCCCTGTTCTTCGTCAATGCCCAGTACCTCCAGTACGCGAAGGGCTTCTCCCCCGCCCAGACCGGCTTCGCGATCGTCCCGCTCACCGTCGGCATGGCCCTGGTGCCCAAGTTCGGCGCCCGGCTCCAGGAGCGCACCGGACCGCGGCTGCCGGTCGGCGCCGGGCTCGGTCTGATCGGCGCGGGGCTGCTGCTGGTCTCCACCGCCGACGCGGACACCCCGTACCCGCTGTACGCGCTCTACCTGCTCGTGCTGTCCGTCGGTACGGGCCTGTCCGCGCCCTCGCTGACCCTGACGGTGGTCACGGAGCTGCCCGCCCACCAGGCAGGACTCGGCTCGGGGCTGAACACCGCGGCCCGCGAGATCGGCGCCGCCCTCGGGGTCGCGGTGGTCGGCACGGTACTGGCCTCGCGCTTCCACGGGGACCCGCACGATCCGGCCCAGATCGTCGCCTTCACCGACGCGATGGGCACCGCGCTGCGCACGGTGGCCGTGGTGCTGTTGTGCGCCGCGGCCGCGGTGGTGACCGGGTACCGGACCCCGGGACGGCGCGGGAACGGCCGGGATGCACGAGCCACGGCCGAGGGCGCATCCTGACTGTGTGATGGCCAGAGCGGACGACGCCGGCGCCGCGCCTGACACCACGGATGCCCCTGATGCGACGGCCCAGGTGCTCGCACGGGCCGCCGTGAACGCGATGGAGGCCGTCGGTGGGTACGCGGCCGGCGTCTACCTGCGCTCGCCCACCACCGGCCTGCTCCTGATGGCCGTGTTCACCGGGTTGCCGCTGCAGCTGTTCCGGCCCTGGTGGCGGATGCAGGTGAACCGCCCGTACCCGGTCGCCGAGGCCTACCGGTCGGGGCAGGCCGTCCACCTGCCCGACGCGGAGTCGGCCATGCGCCGCTTTCCGCAGCTGACGGCCGGGCTGCCGTTCCCCTTCGGCTCGCTGTACGAGCCGGTGACCGCCGGGACGGAACGGTTCGGCGTGCTGGTGGTGCTGCGCGAGGCGACCCCGGGGATCCCGGTCGGGACCCCGGACCGCGAGCGGCTGCGAGGGGCCGCGGAGCAGCTGGCCGCCGACCTCGCCTCGCTCGCGGCGGCCGGGGCGCGGACGCTGTGGGAGGGCGACCCGGTCGGCGTGCCGGCGCCACCGCCCGAGGCCGGGGCCGAGGGCGCCCGCAGGGCTGCGGACCGGCTCGCGCAAGCGGTGCTCTCCCTGGACCGGGAGGGCCGGATCGGCTACGTGAACACCGCGGCGGAGGACCTGCTCGGCCTGGACGGGCCCCAGCTGCGGGGAAGGCTGCTGTGGGAGGCGCTGCCGTGGCTCGGACATCCGGCCTACGAGGACCACTTCCGGGCCGGTTTCATGTCCGGCGAGCCGGTGCACTTCCCCGCCCGGAGCGGCCGGCACGCGCCCGGGCAGTGGCTGTCGGTGGACCTGTACCCCGCGGCCGACGGTGTGACCCTGACGCTGGGCACGTCCGCAAGACCGGCTTACGCACCCGAGTCGCGGGCCGGGCCGGACGTGGCCGCCACGGACGCCGACGCCGCCACCGACGCCGACTACGACGCCGCCGACATGGACATGGACGCCGACATGGACGCGTGCGCGGACCTCGACGCGTCCGCCGACGAGGCATCGGCGCTGTACCGGCCGGTGGCCCTCGCCATCGCGCTGACGGAGGCGGTCACGGCCCGGCAGGTGTCGGCGGTGGTCACCGAGGAGCTGCTGCCGGCCTTCGGCGGCCGCCAGCTGGCGATCTACCTGCTGGACGAGCGGCATCTGCACCTGGCCTGGGAAACCGGCTTCCCGCAGGGCTTCCTCGACCGGTTCGACGGGGTCTCCCTCGATGTCCGACTGCCGG
Source organism: Streptomyces sp. NPDC091682 (assembly GCF_044756625.1). Taxonomy (NCBI): domain Bacteria; kingdom Bacillati; phylum Actinomycetota; class Actinomycetes; order Kitasatosporales; family Streptomycetaceae; genus Streptomyces; species Streptomyces sp. NPDC091682. The sequence goes on from NZ_JBIVTH010000001.1 coordinate 716,090, forward strand.
GCGTGGAGACGCTGACGACGGGCCGGCCGCTGTTCTTCGAGTCGATGCAGCACCTGGCGGCCGCCTATCCGGGCATTCCGCTGGACGCCGACGTCGGCGCCCGCGCGTTCCTACCGCTGATCGCCTCCGGCCGGCCGGTCGGCTCGTGCATCCTCGGCTTCGACTCTCCCCGCGGCTTCAGCCCGGAGGACCGTACGGTGCTCACGGCGCTGGCCGGTCTGATCGCGCAGGCGCTCGCGCGGGCCCGGCGCTACGACAGCGAGGTGGAACTCGCCCGCGGTCTGCAGTCGGCCCTGCTGCCGCACCGGCTGCCGGTGCGCGAGCACGTGGACACCGTCGGCCGCTACCTCCCCGGCACCCTGGGCATGGACGTCGGCGGCGACTGGTACGACGTCGTCGAGACGGGCACCGGCCTGCTCGCCCTGGTCATCGGGGACGTCCAGGGCCACGGTGTGGCGGCCGCGGCGACCATGGGCCAGCTGCGCAGCGCGGTACGGGCCTTCGCGCTCAGCGGCAGCACCCCGGAGCAGGTGGTGAGCGGCACCAACCAGTTGCTCATCGACCTGGATCCGGGCCAGTTCGCGAGCTGCTGCTACATGTTGCTGGACCCGGCGTCGGGCTCCGTGACGGCCGTCCGGGCCGGGCACCCCCAGCCGTTGCTGCGCCACCCGGACGGCCGGACCGAGGTGCTGGACCTGGCGGGAGGGGTGGTGCTCGGCATCGACCCGGAGGCCTCGTACCCGGTCACGGAGCTGCGGCTGACCACAGGCTCGGTCCTCGCCCTGTACACGGACGGACTGGTGGAGAAGCCCGGCCTCGACATCGACGTCGGGGTGGAGCGGCTACGGACGGCCCTGGAGGAGGCCCGGCCGTCCCCGCTGACCGAGACCGCCGACCGGCTGATCAGCGAGGCGGGCAACACCGCCGACCGGCCGGACGACATCGCCCTGCTGCTGGCCTCCCGTACCGGCGGGGACCCGTAGGGCGTCGTGCGGGTCAGTCCGGGCTCGCCAGGGTGAGCGCGGTGTTCACCAGGCCGACGTGGCTGAACGCCTGTGGGAAGTTGCCGAGTTGGCGGCCGGCGAGGGGGTCGTACTCCTCCGCGAGCAGGCCCACGTCGTTGCGTACGGACAGGAGCCGCTCGAACAGGGCGCGGGCCTCTTCCCGCCGGCCCGTCATGTGCAGGGCGTCGGTCAGCCAGAACGAGCAGGCCAGGAAGGCTCCTTCGTCCCCGGGCAGCCCGTCGACGGTGGAGCCCGCGGTGCTGTAGCGGCGGACCAGCCCGCTGCTGCCGAGTTCGGCGCGCACCGCGTCGACCGTGCCGATGACCCGCGGGTCGTCGGGGGGCAGGAACCCGACCCTGGGGATGAGCAGGGTCGCGGCGTCCAGCTCGGCGGAGCCGTAGTACTGGGTGAAGGTGCCCCGTTCGGGGTCGAAGCCCTTGTCGCACACGTCGCGGTGCACCTCGTCGCGCATGGCCCGCCAGCGTTCCACGTCCCCGTCCAGGGAGGGGTCGCTCTCCAGCGTGCGTACGGCGCGATCGGCGGCTACCCACGCCATCACCTTGGAGTGCACGAAGTGGCGGCGGGGGCCGCGGACCTCCCACAGGCCCTCGTCGGGCCGGTGCCAGTTGCGTTCGAGGAAGTCGAGCAGCGCGAGCTGGATCCGCCAGGCGTGGCGTTCGGAGGGCAGCCCGGCGGACCGGGCCAGGTACAGGGAGTCGATGACCTCCCCGTACACGTCCAGCTGGAGTTGGTCGACGGCCGCGTTCCCGACGCGGACCGGGGCGGAGGAGGCGTAGCCGCGCAGCCAGGGCAGTTCGCTCTCGGGGATCCGCCGCTCGCCGCCGATCCCGTACATGATCTGGAGGTCGGCGGGGTCGCCCGCGACCGCGCGCAGCAGCCACTCGCGCCAGGCGCGGGCCTCGTCGAGGAAGCCGGTGGACAGGAGCGAGCCGAGGGTGAGGGTGGAGTCCCGGAGCCAGCAGTAGCGGTAGTCCCAGTTGCGGACGCCGCCGAGTTCCTCGGGGAGGGAGGTGGTGGCCGCGGCGGCGATGCCTCCGGTCGGGGCGTAGGTGAGGGCCTTGAGGGTGACCAGGGAGCGGGTGACCGCCTCCTGGTAGGGGCCCTCGTAGCAGCATTGCGAGGCCCATTCCCGCCAGTCGGCGCGGCTCTGCTCCAGCGCTTCGAAGGGGTCGCAGGGCTCGGGGCGCGGCCGGTGCGAGGGGTGCCAGGTCAGTACGAAGGCGACGCGTCGGCCGGCCGTGACCGGGAACTGGGAGCAGGTGCTGTTCGCCTCGCCCCAGGTGCGGACCGGGGGTTCGCTGCGGAACCAGGCGGAGTCGGGCCCGGCGATGGCGACCCGGTCACCGTCGCTGCGGCGCACCCAGGGCACGACGTGGCCGTAGTCGAAGCGCAGGCGCAGGGTGCTGCGCATCCTGACCGTTCCGCTGATGCCCTCGACGATGCGGATGACGTCCGGGGCGACCTCGCGCTGGGGCATGAAGTCGGTGACCTTGACGGTCCCGGTTTCGGTCTCCCAGTACGATTCCAGGATCAGCGAGCCGTCGACGTAGGCGCGGCGGGTGCAGGGCTCGCCGATGGCCGCGTCCAGGGGCGCGATGCGCCAGTGGCCGTTCTCCTCCTCGCCGAGGAGCTTGGCGAAGCAGGCCGCCGAGTCGAAGCGCGGCAGGCACAGCCAGTCGATGGACCCGTCGCGGCCGACCAGAGCGCTGGTCATCAGGTCGCCGATGAGTGCGTAGTCTTCGATGGGTTGTGTCATTTGTGCGCTATTCCCCTGAATGTCCGGGGCCAATCAGCTCAGGCCCCGGACACCGCTCATGGGGTCGGGGTCGGTATCAGGAGATCGTGACGAACTGACCGATGCTCGGTACGCCCTGGGCGTCGAGGGCGAAGAGCATGTAGGTCCCCGGCAGGACCACACCGGTGTCGGCGGGTACGGACACCGTGTACCTGCCGCCTCCCGCGGCGGTGGACACCACGGGAACCCGGCGCTGGTCGTTGTCGGTGGAGTGGGTCGCGGCTGCGGCCCGCATCAGGACGAAGGACGCCACCGAGCCCTGGGTGCTCACCGTGAGCGAAGCACCGGGGGCCGCCCTGGGGGGCACGCCCGCGGTGATGGCGGGCCGCGGCTTCGGCGATCCGTCCGCGTTGAGCAGGTACGGCGGGGTGAAGATCGCCCCGTCGGCGTGGTTGGTCGCGCAGTCGCCGCACAGGCCGCCGCCACCGGAGAAGATCCGCCCGTCGGGCAGCAGGTTGGCCACGCTGTGGTAGTTGCGCGGAACGGCCATGGTGGCGAGCGGGGTGAAGGCGCCGGTCGCCGGGTCCCACAGTTCGGGGGTCAGGACGGAAGTGGCGTCGCTGAACGGCACCGGATAGGCCTGACCGCCGAAGACGGCCACCTTGCCGTCGGGCAGTACCACGCTGTTGCTGAAGGCCCGGGCGTGCTCCATGTCGCCCGTGCGGGCGGCCTGGACCTGGCTGCCCGAGATGCCCACGGTGTAGGCGCGCTGGGTGGCGGGGGTGTCCTGGTAGGCGGGCGAGCCGCCCAGGGTGAGCAGTTTGCCGATGTCGTAGGCGACGGCGTTGCCGGTCATGGCGTCCGGGCTGTCGGCCCGGGTGCCGGCGGAGGTGGTGGAGCCCTGCCCAGTCGTGGAGATCCAGTTCATCTGCTTGCTCGGGCCCAGTTGCAGCACCTTGCCGCCCGAAGTGGCGTGCAGCCACATGTGGTTGTCGGCGCGGTAGGGTCCGGCCGGGTCGGCCGTGAGCGCCGGGGCGGCGGGGACGCCGGGCAGGGTGCGCCAGGTACGGGTGTCCGGGGACCAGACCTCACCGGCCTTGTCGGTGCCCGTGGCTCCGCTCCAGGACCCGCCGAGGACGAAGGCCTCGCCGGTGGAGAGCAGGGTCATGGCCTGGTAGCCGCGGGCTATGTTCATGCTCGTGGTCGCGGACCAGTTGTCGGTGGCCGGGTCGTAGATGCTCGCCTTCTCCGCGTTGCTGCCGCCGGTGACCAGCACCCGGCCGTCGGCGAGCATGGCGATGCCGGGACAGAACATGTCGTGTCCGGTGTTGTCGATGCGGCGCTGGGTGACCTTGCCGGTCTTCAGGTCCAAGATCGCGGTCTGCGTGTAGCCGTTGCTGCCGCCGAAGCGGTCGACGGCGTACGCGGACCAGGCCAGGAGCTTGTCGCCGGGCAGGGCGGCGGTCGCCACCGGCACCAGCGGGAAGCCGGTGATCTTGCCCCAGGAGCCGTGGACGGCCGGGCTGGCCGGACCGCTCAGGCGGATCTCGCCCGCGGAGGTCCACGGTCCGCGGCCGCCCGCCTCGCTGGTCACGGTCAGCCGGACGAAACGGGCGGATGCGGCGCGGGTGAAGGTGGCGGTCTTGACGGTGTCGTCGTCCCGCCAGGTGCCCACGGCCACCGGTGTGCCGAAGGTGACGCCGTCGGCGCTGGTGGCGATGGCGTACGCACCCGCGCGCCCGTTGGGCCCGGTGGAGCGGGGGTGGTAGACGAGGGCGGAGACGACCTCGGTGCGGTGCATGTCGATGGTGATGCTGTGCGGCAGCGGGGTGGGAGTGGGTGCGTACTTGCTGTGCCAGATGGTGTTGTCCTTGCCGTCCAGCACGTTGGCCGCGCGGCCGTTCTCGCTGCCCGTCTCCTCGTCGCTCGCCGTGGCCGTCCATCCGGCGCGGGACAGGTCGATGGTGGCCGCCGGGGTGCCGGGGTCGCCCAGCAGGTCGATCTCGGCGGCGGAGGACCAGGGTCCGCGGCCGCCCGCCTCGCTGAGCGCGGTCAGCCGGACGAACCGGGCGCCCTGGGGGGCGAATCCGAGGGTCTTGGTGCTCGCGTCGTCCGCGAGCGTGCCGGTGGCGACCGGCGTCGCCCAGTTCAGCCCGTCGGTGCTGAGGCTGATGCTGTACTCACCGACGCGCCCGTTGGGACCGTTGGTCCGGGGACGGTAGACGAGGGCGGAGACGACCTCGGTGCGGTGCATGTCCACGGTGATGACGTGCGGCAGCGGGGTGGGGGTGGGAGCCCACTTGCTGTGCCACATGGTGGCGGTGTTCCCGTCGAGGACGTTGGCCGCGCGGCCGTTCTCGGCGCCCGTCTCCTCGTCGCTCGCCGTGGCCGTCCATCCGGTCCGGTCGAGGACCGGAGCCGTCGGCTCCATCGCGTTCGCGGGGACGATGCCGTGGTGCGGCGATTGTTTCGCCGTCTGCTGGTAGAAGGGCACGGACGCGGGACGGGGTGCCGGTGCGCGGCCGGCTGCTGCCGTGCTCGTGACCACGAACCACGGGGTCAGGCCAATCAACAGGGAGCCGAGGCCGAGAGCGATGAGCAGGTGGGAGCGGCGTATCGCGCGGTGAAGGGCGAGGAAGCGCCTGGACTGCAATCTGACCTCCTGGGGCGAACTGATGTGCCCCGTAGAACATAGGTGAGCACAGCAGCAAGCCGCTTGGAGTCAAAGAGAGTTGGCGCAAATCCACATGGCCGGTCGCCATCGGTGGACGGTCGCGCTCGACGGCTCAGTCGCGTTAGTCGCGGACGAGGAGCAGTACGACGGCGAGGACCACACCGAGGGCGAGAGCGAGGGCGCCGTGCGCGAGGCGGTGGCTCCGCAGGACGGGCAGGAAGCGGTCGACGGCGCACCGTCCCGGGCCGGTGAGGGCGAGGGCCGCGGCGCCCACGGTCAGCAGCAGCTCGTACTCGATGCCCTCCGGGGCGAAGAAGGCGCCGGCGCCGTGGACGGCGATCGCGTTGATGAGGGTGCCGACGACGGCGGCCCCGGCAAGCGGGGTGAGCAGTCCGAGGGCGAGGCCGAGCCCGCCGAGGGTCTCGGTGAGGCCGGCGAGGACCGCCATGGCGTCACCCGCGGGGTAGCCGCTGGCGGTGAAGAACTGGCCGGTACCACTGATGCCGCCGCCCCCGAACCAGCCGAAGAGCTTCTGCGATCCGTGCGCCGCCATGGTCAGGCCGAGGACCAGGCGCAGGAGGAGCAGGCCGGTGTCGTGGCCCGGGGTGGAGGGGGCGGAGGTCTCGGGGTGTGCGGCCGACGCGGCGGCCCGCGGCTTCGTCGCGGTGACGGAGGGGGTGGTCATCGGGGGGTCCTTCCGGTCGGGCGGCCCGGTGGGAGGCAGGGAAGAGTTGTTCAAATTCGAACCGCTAGGCCCCGACCCTAACCATTGATTCAAATTGGAACAACCCGTGTAGTCTGGGGCCATGGCTGAACCGAGATGGCTGGACGACCGCGAGATGCGCGCCTGGAGCGGCTTCCTCGCCGCATCGGCCCTGGTGAACCGCCGTCTCGACCAACAGCTCAAGGACGACGCCGGGCTCTCGCACCCCCAGTACGAGATCCTCGTACGGCTCGCCGCGGCACCCGGGCGCGAGCTGCGGATGACCGAGCTCGCCAACGGCCTGATCAACTCCAAGAGCGGGCTGACCTACCAGGTCACGCAGATGGAGAAGGCCGGCCTGGTCCGCCGCCGCAGCTGCCCCTCCGACGTGCGCGGCGTCTTCGCCGTCCTCACCGACGCCGGCCGCGCCAAGCTGGAGGAGGCCGCCCCCGGGCACGTGGCGACCGTCCGGGAGGTGCTCGTCGACGTCCTCACCCCCGAGCAGCTCGAGGCGCTCGCCGACGGGCTGGGCGAGGTCGGCCGCCGACTGCGCGGCCAGGACGCCTGAACGGATCCGGCCACTGTCCGGGCGGGGCGGCCACCGCCCATGCATGGCGGCCCGATATCGGGGGTATAGGGCCGCCATGGACGGAAAGGTCTGGCTCGCCCTGGGCACGGTGATCGCGGTGGGACTCGCGATCGCCGCGGCCGTTCTGCTCGTACGGGTCTTCGCGGCCCGGCGGCTGCTGGTCGATGCGGGGATCCCGCTGCACGACAAGGCCTTGTTCTGGGCCGCGGTGATCTACACCGTCTCGCCGGTGGACCTCATCCCGGACCCGGTGTACTTGGACGACATCGGGATCCTGCTGCTGGCCCTGCGCTCGCTGCACGCGGCAGCCGCGGCCGTCCGCTCCCCGAAAGAGCCCGGCGCCGTCTGAGCCGAGGGGTCAGCGGACGCCGTGGGGACGGAACTGGATGCTGATGCGGGGGCCGACGGCCCGCGCCGACTTGGGCACGGCGTGCTCCATGGTCCGCTGACAGGAGCCGCCCATGACCACGAGGTCGCCGTGGCCCAGGGGCAGTCGCAGCAGGGTGGCACCGCCGTCGCGGGGGCGGAAGGCGAGGTCGCGCGGGTCGCCGACGGAGACGATGGCCACCATGGTGTCCTCGACCCGAGATCGGCCGGTCCGGTCGCCGTGCCAGGCGACGCTGTCGCGACCGTCCCGGTACAAACACAGACCCGCGGTGGTGAAGGGCTCGCCGAGCTCGGTGGCGTAGTGACCGGTCAGCACCTCGCGGGCCTCCGTCAGCGAGGGATGGGGCAGGGGCTCGTCCGCGGCGTAGAAGGCCAGCAGCCGGGGCACCTCCACCTCCCGCTCGTACATCTGGCGCCGTTCGGCGCACCAGGGCACATCGGCGGCCAGCCGCTCGAAGAGCGCGTCGGCGCCGCTCAGCCAGCCGGGCAGGTGGTCGACCCAGGCCCCGGCCCCGAGGTCGGTCCGCCGCATCCCGTCGAGGCGGCCGAGCCGGATCTCGTCGCCCTGGTCGAAGAGGGAACCCTGAAGGCCCCGGACTGCGTGCATAGACCCAGCCTAACCCCGACAATCAAACATGTGCTCGAATGGCGCGCCGCGACTCAATCCTGCGGCACGTCGCCCGGCCCCGGGCCGGGCGACGTGCCGCACAGCAGGGTGAGGACCACGGAGACCTCGTCGGCCGAGTGCTCACCGCCGACCGGCGCCGCCGCCTCGCCTTCGCCCTGCGGCTGCTGCTCGCCGTTCCCTTCCTGCTGTTCGCCGTCCACCCGCCCGCCCCGGTGGCGACCGTCGCCGTGTTCCTCGCCGGCGTCGGATTCGCGGCCACCCTGCCCCTCCAGGAGCAGCTCCTCGAACTGACCCCCGACGTCGTCCGCGGTCAGGTCCAGGGGGTCGAGTCGGCCGGTCGGATGACCTGGCAGGGCATCGGCGCCGCCATCGCCGGGGGCCTGGCCCAGTGCGTCGCCCCGGGCACCGCGATCGCCGTCGTCGCCGAGCAGGTCCCCGAGGAGCATGCCCGCCGACGCGGCGGCGAGGAAGACCCCCGCCCGGCCGGGGTCGTAGGACAGGAACAGGGCCTCGCAGCCGACGATCAGACCGTTCGGGACCCACAGGTTCACCAGCAGCCTCCGGCGGCCGGGGTGGGCGAACAGCTCGACGTTCGTCGTCCAGGTCCGGCGCAGCCCGGGGCGGCGGGTGAACCGGATCGAGCGTTCCCGGACGGTGACGGCCGCGACGACCGTCCCGAGGGCGGTCAGGGCCGCGGCGACGACGAAGACCCGGTACGGGCCCAGGTACCGCAGCAGTACGGCGCCGACGGCGTAGCCGGCGATCACCGTGGCGCCCGAGGTGACGTTCATCAGCGAACGGGCGGGCGCGTAGGCGGAGCCGGGCACCACCTCGGCGAGCAGGCCCAGCCGAGTGCCGGTGCCGAGGGACTGGAAGAAGCCCAGGGTCAGCAGTAGGGCGAACCGGGCCGCGAGCGGCAGCCCCGGGACCGCCTGGGCGGCGACGCCCACCAGCGAGACGAGTTGGAGCAGGAGGAGGGTCCGGCGGGGCCGCTCGCCGTCCGCGACGGACATCAGCGTGAGCGCGCCGAGCACCGCCGCGAACGTGGCGCCGTACATGCTCACGGCCGTCAGGAACGGGGAACCGGTCCGGTGGTTGACCAGTGTGCCGAGCGCGAAACCGGACAAAGTGCTCGCAGTGACGGTGAGGGCGAAGCTGAAGTACAGGCCGCTGAACTCCTTGTTGCGGAGCAGGGCGCGGTAGCCGGTGGTGGCGGAGGTCGGAGGTACGGCAGGGGTGGCGGTCCGGTGTGAAGGCATGAAAAAAGCCTCCGGACGTGTACACGGGGCACGCACGCCGAAGGCTGACGGGGTCATCCTAGCAGTCCTGCCGGTCCAGTTGACGGACACTTCGAATCCCGCAGGCCCCACCGGACCCGCGTTACCGCAGCGTAGGCGTGTGATCAGGAACTCACGGTCTTGGCCGCGGGCCCGCCACGCGGTAGCGTCAACGCGACATAAAGACATAGCGACGACGGCGAGACGGAAGCCCGGTGTGAATCCGGCATGGTCGCGCCACTGTGTGCTGCGACGGCATCTCCATGATGGCGTCACAGCGAGTCAGACCCGAGGACCGTCGTCCTGCACCACCGTATGGGACGCGTTGTTCCCCGAGGAGGTTCCATCATGGCCGAGGCTCTCGCTTCCGCTGCCGTATCCACCCCCGCCGGCTCCCTGTCGGCCCCGCTGCCCGTGCGCGCGGTGCTGCCCTGGGCGCTCTTCGTCGGTCTCCTGATGCTCGTCGCCCTGTACTTCGTCGGTGCCGAACAGGGCGCCACGGCCCTGTTCGCCGGTGAAGGCGTGCACGAGTGGGTGCACGACGGTCGCCACCTGCTCGGCTTCCCCTGCCACTGAGAGGCCACGCACATGTACGCCTCTACTGTCAGAGGACTGCTGGTCCGCGGCATGCTCGCGGGCCTGATCGCGGGGCTGTTCGCCTTCGCGGTCGCCTACGTGGTCGGTGAGCCGCCGGTACGGGGTTCCATCGCCGTGGAAGAGGCCCAGGCCGCCCAGGACGCCGCGAGCGCCCCGAGCGCGCACGCCGGGCACGGCGGTGACGCCGCGTCGGGCGAGGCCGCCGAGGAGGAGGAAGAGCTGGTCAGCCGGCCGGTCCAGTCGACCGTCGGCCTGGCCACCGGTGTCCTGGTCTACGGGGTCGCGCTGGGCGGCATAGCCTCGCTCGCGTTCTCGTTCGCCCTCGGCCGCGTCGGCGGGTTCAGCCCGCGGGCCACGGCGGCGCTCACCGGGGCGGGCGCGTTCACCCTGGTCTACCTGGTGCCGTTCCTGAAGTACCCGGCCACCCCGCCGGCGGTCGGCAACCCGGACACGATCGGCCAGCGCACCACGCTGTTCTTCCTGATGATCCTGCTGAGCGTGTTGCTCGGCGTCGGTGCGATCATCCTCGGGCGGCGGCTGGCACCGCGCCTGGGCAACTGGAACGCGACGCTGACCGCGAGCGCCGGCTTCATCGTCGCCGCCGCCCTGGCGTTCGTGTTCCTGCCGGACAACAGCGACGCCGTCCAGCCCGGCTTCCCCGCGGCCCTGCTGTGGGAGTTCCGGGTCGCCTCGCTGGCCGTCCAGCTCGTCCTGTGGGCCGTGTTCGCCGTCGTCTTCGGCGTCCTCGCCCAGCGGCTCCTGGCCGCGCGCGCCGACGGCGCGCACGAGACGGCTCCGGCTCAGCAGGAGGCACCCGCGCTCGGCTGACACCGGCCGCGACGCCTGTGCCCGGGCCCCGCCGACCCCCTCTGGGGTGGCGGGGCCCGGGCATGTGCGCGCAGCAGCGCCCTACGATGTGCGCATGAGTGCGGGCAGGCATCTGGCAGGTGCACACGTTGCGCAGATCGCGCCGGGCGCGCCGGACACCCCGGACACGCCGGAGCGGGGCGACCGGCTGGAAGCCGCCGCGTCCGTGCTCGCCCTGCTCGCCGACCGCACCCGCCTGGCCCTGATGGCGCGCCTCGGCCGGGGCGAGGCCGATGTCACCACCCTCACCGAGGCCTGCGGAGCCGCCCGCCCCTCCGTCAGCCAGCACCTCGCCAAGCTCCGGCTGGCCGGGCTGGTCACCACCCGCAAGGACGGCCGCCGGGTCGTCTACGCCCTCGGTCACGGGCATTTGCGGCGGCTGGTCGACGAGGCCCTGAACGTCGCCGACCACCAACTCGGTTCCCTCCCTCCGCACGACTGACCGCGGAACGAACGGCCCCGGAACGAATGACCGCCGCGCGCCGGAAGCTGTCCCGCCACGATCGCGGCGAGCGCGAGCCCGAAGCCCACGAGTTGCACCGCGCCCAGTGTCTGGCCGAGCAGCACGGCCCCGAGCAGTGCGGCGACCAGCGGCGAGAGCAGGCCGAGCACCGCGGCGGAGGTGACGGGGAGGCTACCGATGCCCTGGAACCACAGGACGAAGGTGGCCAGGCCGCAGACCAGGGAGAGCCAGAGGTAGCCGAGGACGGCCGTCGGGCCGATGGTGGGCGGCGCCCCTTCGGCGAGGAAGGTGACGGGAACGAGGAACAGGCCGCCGACCGTGAGCTGCCAGCCGGCGAAGGCGGTGGGGCCCATGCCGGCGGGCCGCCCCCAGCGCTTGGTGAGCGTCACCCCGAGGGCCAGCGTGGCCGCGGCGGCCAGGCCCGCGGCGATGCCCACGGTGTCGAACGCCGCGTCCGGGCCGATCACCACCAGACCGATGCCCCCGACGCCGATCACACCCCACGTCAGGCGCCGGACGGAGGGGCTCTCGTGGAGGAGGGTCACGGCCAGCACGGCGACCATGAGGGGCATGGCCGCCGTCAGTGTGGCGGCCACACCTCCGGGCAGGCGTTCGGCCGCGACGAACAGCAGCGGAAACAGCAGTCCGATGTTCAGCGTGCCGAGCACCACGACGCGCCCCCACCATGCTCCCCGCGGCGCCGTACGGGTGAGCGCCAGGGCGATCAGGCCGGCGGGCAACGCCCTGAGCAGGCCCGCGAACAGGGGATGTCCCGGCGGCAGCAACTCGGTCGTGACGATGTAGACCGTCCCCCACGTCAGGGGGGCGAGCGCGGTCAAGAGGGTGCGGGGCAGGTTCCCACGGGCCGTCCGTGCGGCTGGACTTGTCATGTTTCGGAGTCTCACGGGGCCCGATCGATGAGTCCAACACATGTTTGTCAGCCCATCGATCGTGATCCACGATGGATCGATGGAGCTCCAGCAGATGCGCTACGTCCTCGCCGTGGCCGAGACGAACAGCTTCACCCGGGCCGCCGAGCGGTGCCTGGTCGTCCAGTCCGCGCTCAGTCACCAGATCGCACGCCTGGAACGGGAACTGGGCGCGCGGCTCTTCGAGCGCACCAGCCGCCGGGTGCGGCTGACCCCGGCCGGCGAGGCGTTCCTCCCGGCCGCCCGTCAGTGTCTGGACGCCGCCGAACGGGCGGCCGCCGAGGTCGCGGCGGCCGTCGGGGAGGTACGCGGGCGGCTCGCCGTCGGGTTGATCCCGACCGTCGCCGCGGTCGACGTCCCGGGGGCGCTGCGCGACTTCCGCCGGCAGTACCCGCACGTACGCGTCAGCCTGCGGGTGGGCGCGAGCGAGGACCTGGTCGAGCGGGTCCGGGAAGGGGTCCTCGACGTGGCCTTCCTGGGGCTGCCCACCACCGTCCGGCCCCGGGGCGTCGCGGCCCGCGAACTCGCCCGGGACCGGCTCGTCGCCGTGGTCGCTCCGGACCATCCGCTCGCTGCCGAACCGGCGGTCGACCTGCGCAGGCTCTGCCGCGAGGTGTTCGTGGACCTGCCGGCCGGGACGGCCGGACGGGTCCAGTCCGACCTGGCCTTCTCGGCCGCCGGTCTCACCCGTGACGTCGCCTACGAGGTCACCAGCGCCGACTACATCGCCCGCCTCGTGGAACCGGGCCTCGCCGTGGCCATGCTCCCCTCCGCCTACGCGCCCCGGCTCGCCGGCGTGGCGACCGTCGAGGTGACCGACGCCCCGGCCCGCGTGGAGTTCGCCGTCTGGAGCCGCACCGGCCGTACTCCGGCGGCGGCCGCCTTCCTCACCGCCCTCGACGACCACGTCCTCGCGTAGCGGGCGGCCGCGCCGTCGACCGCGACGCCCGCCCGCCCGCCCGCCCGCCCGCCCGGAACGGCGTACAACAGGTGCACAGGTACGCACATGTTGACTAGGCTGGATCCGACTGGATCCGCCGCGCTGTCATCGATCTGCCGACCGGGACGGGGACCGTGCTGTCCGTACTGCGCAACGGCACCTACCGCCGCCTGTTCACCGCTCAGGTCATCGCCCTGGTCGGGACCGGCCTGGCCACCGTCGCACTGAGCCTGCTCGCCTACGAGCTCGCGGGCGAGCGCGCCTCGGCGGTTCTCGGTACCGCCCTCGCGATCAAGATGACCGCCTACGTCACCATCGCACCGGTGATCGGCGCGGTCGCCGACCGCATCCCCCGCCGCGTCCTGATGACGGCCATGGACCTGACCCGCGCCGGTGCGGCGCTGGCCCTTCCGTTCGTCACCGAGATCTGGCAGATCCACCTCCTGGTCTTCCTGCTCCAGGCGGCATCGGCGGTCTTCACCCCGACCTTCCAGGCCGTCCTCCCGGAGATCCTGCCCGCCAAACGCGACTACACCCGGGCCCTGTCGATGACCCGGCTCGCCTACGACCTGGAGAGCCTCTTCAGTCCGGTCCTGGCCGCGGCGCTGCTGAGCCTGGTCACCTACGACTGGTTGTTCGCCGGCACGGCCGTCGGCTTCCTCGCCTCCGCCGCCCTCGTCGTCGCCACGGCGCTGCCCGGGCCCGCCCCGGTCGAACGCACCGGCGGCTTGCGGACCAGGGCCGCCCTCGGCACCCGCCTCTTCCGGGCCACGCCCCGGCTGCGGGCCCTGCTCGCGCTCGACCTCGCGGTCGCCGCCGCCGGGGCCGTCGTCCTCGTCGACACCGTCTCCCTGGTGCGCGGCCACCTCGACCGCCCGGCCGGCGCCGTCCCGCTCGCCCTCGGGGCGTACGGCGCCGGCTCCATGGTGACCGCGCTGCTCCTGCCCCGCCTCCTGCGGTCCTCCACCGACCGCGCGGTGATGCTCCGTGCCGCCTTCGCCCTCCCCGTGGCCCTGGCGGCCGGGGCCGCACTCGCCGCGACCGGCCCGCGCACGTGGTCCTGGCCCGCGCTCCTGGCCGTCTGGGCCGCGATCGGCGCCGCCTGCTCCGCCGTCCAGACCCCGGGCGGCCGGGTGATCCGCCGCTCCACCGCCGACGCGGACCTGCCCGCCGCGTTCGCCGCCCGCTTCTCCCTCTCCCACGGCTGCTGGCTGCTCACCTATCCGCTGGCCGGGTGGCTCGCCGCGGGGGCGGGGCTGCCGCTGACCGTCCTGCTCCTGGGCACCGTGGCCCTGAGCGCCACCACGGCCGCGGCGGTGATCTGGCCGGCTCGGGATCCGTACCGGCTCGAGCACGTACACCCCGACCTCCCGCCCGAGCACCCGCACCTCGCCGACGCCCGCCCGGCCACGGGCGGTTGGCGGCACGGGCACCACTACGTCATCGACCGGCACCACCCCCGCTGGCCCGGAAAAACACCTGGCCGATCGGGCTGACCGGCGTTACGATCACCGCGATGACCACTCACTCCCTTCACAGATCGGGGGTCCCGTCCACGCAAGGTGAGCGCTGATGCCCACCGAGAACGTGCACGGGGAATCCCGCCTCTCCCTCTGGCTCCGCGTACGCGAGTACGCCGTGCCGGCGTCCATGATCGAGACCGCGACCGCCCGCCGCTCCGCCGGGGACTGGGCCGGGGCCTGCGCCGCCGCAGGCGTCGACGTCGATCTCGATCTCCGTTTCCTGGCTCGCTCGCGCGGCCACGAACTCGCGGCCCGGATCCGGGCCGACCTTCGCCACCTGGCACCCGACCTGTTGCGCTGGCACCTGCCGCGCATCGCTCCCGACGGGCTGCTGCGCCCCGGGCTCACCGTCACGCTGGCCCGGTACGACACGGCCGCGGGCGACGACCCGGATGCCGTGCACCCCGTACGCACCGTGCACCTCGTGGCCAGGACCGCGCCCGCTTGGGCGGACGGCGGTCAGCGGATCAGCCTCGCGCTGTGGGACGGATCCCGCTCCGAGGAAGGCCGTCGGGGAGACCCGCGCCACGGGCCCCGTCCCGACCGCCGGTTCCGGCTCGACCTGCACCGCCACCTGTGGGACGCCCGCAGGGCCGACGAGCTGCGGGTCCGGTCCGGGGCCGACCGGCCACCCGCCGAAGGCCTTCCCCCACCGGACCCCGAGCTCCTGGCGGCGCTCCCGCAAGGGCACCGGTGCGCCGTCGACCGGTGGGCCGCCGAGGCCGCGATCCTGCTCCGCGCCGAGGGCCGGACCACCGGCGCCGTCGCGGTGCGGCTGGGGGCCCGGCAACCGCTGGTGCTGGACCTGGCCGCGGACGGCCCGGGACCGCCCGCGGTGCGGATCGGGGCGGCGCCCGCCGACGGCAGCGCCTCCGCGCTGCCGTACCTGCCCGACGCGGCGGTCTGGACCCTGCCCGACCTGGACCTGATCCGTACCGGATCCATCGAGGCCGAACGGCTGCACCCGCTGGTCGCCTCGGCACTCGTACCGGACCTCGCGCCGACCGGACCGGCCGGGACCGCGGACCGCGCGGGGCAGCCCCGCCTCGTCGAGTGCCGGGGCGCCCGGCACCGCATCGGCCTGGTCGACGGGGTACTGGCCGCGCTGGACCACGACCCGGCCGAGATCCGCCGGGAGGAACTGCTGGCCGCGCTGACCGGCACTCCGCTTCCCTGCCTGCGGGCCATCGACGCGGCGCACCGTCGGCCGGACTGCCTCACCGGGGTCCGCGAACGCCTGGACCACGGCGACGTAGCCGGGGCGCTGGCCGTGGTGGAAGCCCTGCTCGGCCCCGACGCCCTGCTGCGCGCCGGGGCCCTGCGGGACGAGCTGGAGGCAGCCGCGCTACGACGGATCACGTACGGGCTGTTCCGGGCGGGCCTCACCGGACCCGGCCCCGGCCGGATCCCCCCGCCAGCACGCCGCCCGCGGGACCACCGGCTCCACCCGCGCCGGGCGCACGCCCGCTGACCCCGGGGCGCTCGCCCCTCTCCTCCTCTCCGTCTTCCCTCCCGGACCACCCCCGTTCCTCACGAACCCACATAGGTGAGCACCCATGCCCTCGCACGTCCCGTTCCCCGCCACCGACGTCACCGCCCCCGCCCCCGCCTCGCTGGACGTCGCCGAGCAACTGCTGGCCCTGCTGAGCGACACCACGACCGAACCGCGCCCCGACGACCAACTGGAGGCCCTGACCCTTGCCGTGGCCGCCGACCTGCCGGTGCTCCTGTGGGGTGAGCCCGGCATCGGCAAGACCGCGGCGCTGACACAGCTCGCCGAGAGCCTGGAACTGCCCCTGACCACGGTGATCGCCAGCGTGCACGAGCCGTCCGACTTCTCGGGCCTGCCCGTCGTCGGAGACGATCCCGCCGAGCAGGGCGTCCCGATGGCCCCGCCGGACTGGGCCGTGCGACTCGTACGGGCCGGGCGCGGACTGCTGTTCCTCGACGAACTGTCCACGGCGCCGCCGGCCGTCCAGGCCGCCCTGCTCCGACTCGTGCTCGAACGCCGGATCGGCTCGCTCCAACTGCCTCCCGGCGTAAGGATCGTGGCCGCCGCCAACCCGCGGGGCTCGGCGGCCGACGGTTGGGAGCTCAGTCCGCCCCTGGCCAACCGGTTCGTCCACCTCCAGTGGACCCACGACCACGACGTCGTGCTCCGCGGACTCGGCGGAACCTGGCCCCGGGCGACCCTGCCGCGCTTGGACGCCGAGAGGCTGCCCGCGGCCGTGGACCGCGCCCGCCGTGCGGTCTGCGGGCTCCTCACCACCCGCCCCGCGCTCGTGCACCGGCTGCCCACCACCGAGACCCGTCGGGGAGGCGCCTGGCCGTCGCCCCGCAGCTGGGACATGACGATACGTCTGCTCGCCTTCGCCCACGCGGCCGGCTCCTCCGGAGAAGTGGTCTCCCTTCTCGTCAGGGGCACGGTGGGGGACGGTCCGGGGCTGGAGCTGCTGGCCTCCTTGGACCGGATGGACCTCCCGGACCCCGAGGAGCTGCTCGCCGACCCGGCCGGCGCTGACCTGCCCGAGCGGGGAGACCGGCGCCAGGCCACGCTCGACGGCGTGGTGGCCGCGGTCCGCAGGCGCCCTGACAAGTCCCGCTGGGACGCGGCGTGGGCACTGCTGGTCCGGGCGCTGGAGACCGGAGCCCCCGACCTGGTGGTCGTCCCCGCGACCACCCTCGCCACGCTGCGCCAGGAGGACTGGGACGTGCCGGAGTCGATCGAGCGGCTCGCCGGAGTGGTGACCCTGTCCCGGCGGGCGGACCTGTCGCGGGAGCGCGCGGCGGCACGGACCGGTGACCCGGTGGGGGCCGACCGATGAACGCACCGACGACGACGGCGCAGCCGACGGGGGCGGAGTCGACGGGGGCGCTGGACCTCGACAAGCTCTTCGCGGCCCGGCTGCACGCCGCCCGGGTCCGGCCCTATCTGGCGACGGCTCTGTTCGCCCTGCACGCCGTGGAGTCACGGCAGGTGCCGACGATGGCCGTCGACCGCCACTGGCGGTGCTACGTCTCACCGGGGTTCGTGGACCGGACGCCGGTGGAGGAGCTCGCCGGGGTCTGGGTCCACGAGGTGTCCCACCTGCTGCGCGACCACCACGGACGCGGCGACCGGGTCGCCCGGGAACGCGGGCTGACCGGCCCGGGCGAACGGCTGCGGATGAACATCGCCGCGGACTGCGAGATCAACGACGACGCGTACGGCGAGGGGCTGGTACGCCCCGAAGGTGCGCTGGTGCCGGAGGACCTGGGGCTGTCCCCGGGCGAGCTCATGGAGGACTACCTGCGGCAGTTCCGGCTCGGACCGCTGACGCAAGAGCTGGTCTGGCTGGACTGCGGCAGCGGCGCCGACGGTCTGGAACGCGAGTGGGACCTGGGGCCGGACGGCGCGCACGGCCTCAGCGCGCAGGAGCAGGACGCGGTCCGGTTCCGGGTGGCGCAGGGGATCAACGGCCGTCCGGGGAGCGCACCCGCGGGGTGGCAGCGGTGGGCCGAGGAGGCGTTCCACCCGCCGCAGCCCTGGCGGGAGTTGCTGGGCGCTGCGGTCCGGTCGGCGGCCTCCGGTGCGGGGGCGGGCGAGGACTACAGCTACGCCCGGCCCTCCCGGCGCTCGACCGCGCTGCCCGGCGTCGTGCTCCCGAGCCTGCGGCGCAGACCGCCCCGCGTCTGCGTGGTCATCGACACCTCCGGTTCGGTCAGCGACGCCGAGCTGGGCAGTGCGCTGCTGGAGGTCGCCGCGATCGCCCGCGCCGTGGGCGGCCGGAGCGACATGGTCAGCGTGGTGCCGTGCGACGCGGCGGCCCGGATCGTGCACCCGCTGTGCAGCGGCGAGGGCATCCCGCTGCTGGGCGGCGGAGGGACGGATCTACGCACCGGATTCGCCAAGGCGCTCGGCACGGGACCCCGGCCCGACGTGATCGTGGTCCTGACGGACGGACAGACCGCCTGGCCGGACACTCGACCACCGTGCCGCACGGTGGTGGGCCTCTTCCACCGGAACCGGGGGAGCCGTTGGCGCGAGGACGACCCCGACTACGTGCCGGACGCCCCGCCCGCCTGGGCCCGCGTGGTGACCATCGGATCCCCCGGCGCCCACTGACCCGCACCCGCACCCGCACCCGGCAGAAGGTGACGGAACGTGCCCGGACAGGATACGAAGACCTCGTGAACGAAAAGACCCAGGCAGCGACCGTCCGCGTGTTCATAGCGCTGGCCCCGCCCGACGACGCGAAGGAAGAGCTGGAACAACGGCTGCGGCCGGCCTACGCCGCGTACCCGCGCATGCGCTGGAACCGCATCGAGGACTGGCACATCACCCTGGCCTTCCTCGGCGAGCTCCCGGTGACCGCCCTCGAACTCCTGCGGCCGCCGCTCGCGGAGCTGGCCCGGGCCCGGCGGCCCTTGCGGCTGGCGCTGCGCGGCGGCGGGCACTTCGACGAGCGGGTCCTGTGGACCGGGATCGACGGAGACCTCGAAGGGCTGCACCTCCTCGCCTCCGAGGTGCGCGCCGCGGTCACCGACTGCGGCATCCCCTTCCACGGCCGGCCCCTGCGCCCCCACCTGACGCTGGCCCGCTCCCGCCGCCACGACACCACCAGCGCGGTGGAGGCGGCCACCGGACTCGACGCGTTCACCGGCCGCCCGTGGGAGACCCGGCGCCTGCACCTCGTCGGGAGCAACACCGGCCGCGGCCCCGGCCCCATCCACTACCGCGACATCCAGGCCTGGCCCTTCGAGGGCGTCGACGGTTGACACCGGCCTCGCCCCCGCGCGCGGGACCGGCGCGGGTTCGCACCACGGGTTCGCACCACGGGTTCGCGCCACGGGTTCGCGCCACGGCTTCCTCCCGGTCGGCCGCCCGGCCTCGTATCGTGGCGACGGACGGACCGCCCGCGAGGGTCCGCCGGTGGTCCGGCCCGAGCCGAACACCCGCCGAAGGACCGGATGGAGTGGCATGACGATGCTGATCAACAGCCCGCAGACCGTGGTCACCGACGCCCTGCGCGGGATGGCGGCCGCCCATCCCGAGCTGGACGTCGACGTGGAGCGGCGGGTGGTCGCACGGCGGGACGCCCGGTCGGGCGGGCGGGTCGGGGTGGTGTCCGGGGGCGGATCCGGGCACGAACCGCTGCACGCCGGGTTCGTGGGGTACGGGATGCTGTCGGCCGCTTGCTTGGGCGAGGTGTTCACGTCGCCGGTGCCCGAACAGATGGTGCGGGCGGCCGCGGCGGTGGACTCCGGCCAGGGGGTGCTGTTCGTCGTCAAGAACTACACCGGGGACGTGCTGAACTTCGAGATGGCCGCCGAACTCGCCGAGGAGGACGGCCTGCGGATCGAGCGCGTCCTGGTCGACGACGACGTCGCGGTGACCGACAGCCTGTTCACCGCCGGGCGCCGCGGCACCGGTGCCACCCTGTTCGTCGAGAAGATCGCCGGAGCGGCCGCCGAGGAGGGCGCTCCGCTGGAGCGGGTCGCCGCGCTCGCCCGGCAGGTCGATGCGTGCTCGCGGAGCTTCGGGGTGGCGCTGAGCGCGTGCACCACTCCCGCGAAGGGCAGCCCGACCTTCGACCTGCCGGACGGGGAGCTGGAGTTGGGCATCGGCATCCACGGCGAACCGGGCCGGGAGCGCCGCCCGATGATGTCGGCGCGGGAGATCGCCGAGGTCGCGGTGGGCGCCGTACTGGAGGAGCTGGCCCAGATCGGTCCGGCCGACGGGCCGGTGCTGGCACTGGTCAACGGGATGGGAGCGACACCGCTGCTGGAGCTGTACGGGTTCCACGCGGAGGTGGCGCGGGTACTGGCCGAGCGCGGGGTGCCGGTGGCGCGGGCGCTCGTCGGAAACTACGTCACGTCGCTGGACATGGCGGGGTGTTCGGTGACCCTGTGCCGGGCGGACGAGGAGGTGCTGCGGCTGTGGGACGCGCCCGTCCGGACCGCGGCGCTGCGCTGGGGTCTGTGAACGTATGGTGTCGGTGGAACCGGCCTGACGGGTGCGAGGCGAGGAGATCCGGTGCGTGACGCAGAGTTCTTCCGGCGCTGGATGGTGGCCGCCGCGGCCGCGGTGGAGCGGGAGGCGGACCGGCTGACCGAGCTCGACTCCCCCATCGGCGACGCCGACCACGGGAGCAATCTGCTGCGGGGGTTCACGGCCGTGATCGCCGCCCTGGAGACGGAACCGACGGCGGCGACGCCGGGAGCGGTGCTCCAACTGTCCGGGAGGACGCTGATCGGGACGGTCGGCGGGGCGTCGGGACCGCTGTACGGAACCTTGCTGCGGCGCACGGGCAAGGCGCTCGGGGAGTCGGCCGAGGTGTCCGACGCGGAGCTGCGCGAGGCCCTGTCGCAGGGGGTCGCGGCGGTGGCGCAGCTGGGCGGGGCGGCTCCCGGGGACAAGACGATGCTGGACGCGCTGGTGCCGGGAGTGGCCGCACTGGGCACGTCGTACCGGGCGGCCGGGAACGCGTCGCAGGACGGGGCGCTGGCGACGGTTCCGATGCGGGCGCGCAAGGGGCGGGCCAGCTATCTGGGCGAGCGGAGCATCGGCCACCAGGATCCCGGGGCGACCTCATCGGCGCTGCTGCTGGGGACGCTGGCGGACGTGGCGGAACCGGCGGGCGCACGGTGACGGGCGGGCACGCGGCGCCCGACTCCCCTTCCGGCTCCGGCCCCGGATCCGCACCCGGCCCGGCCCTGGTCGGCATCGTGCTGGTGTCGCACAGCGCGCGGGTCGCGGAGGCGGTGGCGGAGCTGGCCCGCGAGCTGGCGGCCGGCGGCCCCGTGGCCCCGTTGGCCGCGGCGGGCGGCACGGCGGTCGGTGGGCTCGGCACGAGCGCGGAGCGGATCCTCACGGCCGCCCGCGAGGTGGACCGGGGTGCCGGGGTGGCCCTGCTGGCCGATCTGGGCAGCTCGGTGCTGACGGTGAAGGCCCTCCTGATGGAGGACGAACTCCCGCCGGGTTCCCTGCTGTTGGACGCACCGTTCGTCGAGGGCGCAGTGGCGGCGGTGGTGACCGCGTCCACCGGAGCGCCGCTGGCGGCGGTCGCGGCGTCCGCCGCCGACGCGTACACGTACCGCAAGGTCTGACCGAGCCGACGCCCCGACCGACCGAAGGCACGTCCGTGGGACGAGCCCGACCGGCCGGTGGGCCCAACCGGCGGGCACCGCGGGCAGGCCGACCGGGCCCCTGCGGGGACGGCCCTACGGACGTCCGCGGAGGGTTTCGATCTCGCGGCGCTCGCGCTTCGTCGGACGGCCGGCTCCCCGGTCGCGGATGCCGACCACGGCGGCCTCCACGGGCGTGGGCGGCGGCGGGCTGTTGTCGATCAGGCATTCGGCGGCGATCGGGGCGCCGACCCGCTTGGACACGGGCCGCTTGACGACGACGATCCGCTCGCGCCCCGCGTGGAAGAGGCGCACCTCGTCCCCCGCGCGCACGGGCTGCGCCGGCTTGGCGCGCTCCCCGTTGACCTTCACGTGGCCCGCCCGGCAAGCGGTCGCCGCGATCGAGCGGGTCTTGGTCAGGCGCACGGACCAGATCCACGCGTCGACCCGTACCGTGCCCGTTCCCGTTCCCTCATCAGCCATGCCCCGACTCTAGCGAGCCGGGCCCGGCAGAACGGAACGAGTTTTGGCAGATGCGCCAAGGAGTATGGCATCTGCCATGGAGATCAGGCCAAGAGAATTGCAAATGCGCCACACGTACCCATACGTTGTCGCCCATGCAGTCCTACACCATCGGACAGGCGGCGCGTCTGCTGGGCGTCAGCCCGGACACCGCCCGCCGCTGGGCCGACGCCGGCCGGGTCGTAACCCATCGCGACGAAGGCGGCCGGCGCCTGATCGACGGACGCGACCTGGCCGCCTTCTCCGTCGAGGTGGGCCAGGGCGCCCACCTCGAGGACGGGGAACCGTACACCTCGGCGCGCAATGCCTTTCCCGGCATCGTCACCGCCGTCAAGCTCGGCGACGTGGCCGCCCAGGTCGAGATCCAGGCAGGTCCCCACCGCCTGGTCTCCCTACTCACCCGTGAGGCCGTCGAGGAGCTCGGGCTGGAGGTCGGCATGCAGGCCACCGCCCGCGTGAAGTCCACCAGCGTGCACATCGACCGCACCTGATCCGGACGGCGCCGCCCGCCGACCACCCGCGGTCCCCCCGCACCACCCGCTCAACAGCACCGAACGTCCCCACCCGCTCCGCCCGTCACCGGCGCGGGTCACCACCGCGCGGTTCCGGCAGAAGGCCGGCCGCCGACCCGACCGAGGAGCATCTGCTCATGTCCCCGACCACGATCCGCCGCCCTACCGCCGCCGCCGTGCTGACCGCCGCCCTGCTCGTGCCGCTGGCCGCCTGTGGCAAGAGCGACGACAAGAAGGCCGCCGCCGGGACCATCCCCGAGCCGAAGGCCGTGAACCTCACGGTGCTGGCGGCCTCCTCCCTCACCGACGTCTTCAAGACCGCGGGTGAGGAGTACCAGAAGACCCGCCCCGGCACGAAGATCACCTTCTCCTTCGCCGGTTCGCAGGAACTCGCGGCCCAAGTCAAGCAGGGCGCCCCGGCCGATGCTCTGGTCACCGCCGACACCAAGACCATGGACGGACTGAAGGCCGAGACCGGCGACGCCACCGTCATCGCCAAGAACCGCCTGGTCATCGCGGCCGGCAAGGCCAACCCGTTCAAGATCGACGAACTCAAGGACCTCGCCGACACCAAGATCAAGGTCGTGCTCGCCGCGCCCGAGGTCCCCGTCGGCCGCTACAGCAAGCAGATCCTCGACGCCCAGAAGATCGAGGTGAAGCCGGTCTCCCAGGAGCCCAACGTCCGTGCCGTCCTGAGCAAGGTCGAGCTCGGTGAGGCCGACGCCGGTCTCGTCTACAAGACCGACTCCGCCAAGTCCGGCGACAAGGTCGTCGCCGTGGAGATCCCGGACGACCAGAACGCCGTGGCCTCCTACCCGGCCGCCACGCTGAAGCAGTCCAAGAACGCCACGGAAGCGGCCGCCTTCGTGGCCTGGCTGAGCACCCCCGAGGCGCAGAAGATCCTCCAGGACGCGGGCTTCCAGAAGGCGTAACCGCCGGACGGACCCACACCCCCTGAGGGGCTGCCTGAACCGGGGGGACAGGCAGCCCCTCTCGGCGTTCTCGCGGACGGGCCCCGAACCCCCGCCGGCCGCCCCTGCTTCCCCCACAGCCGACACCCCAGCCAGGAACCCTGATGAGCAGACTCCGCAGCCGAGCCGGCACCCGCAGCGGCATACGCGCCCGTACCCGTGCCCGTCGCACCCGGCCCCCGCTGGCCCTGACGCTCCCCGCGCTGCTCGCCGTCGCGTTCCTGCTGCTGCCGCTCATCGGCATCCTCGTCCGCACCCAGTGGGGCGAACTCGGCGCCCACCTCACCAGCCCCGGCGTGGTCGAGGCCCTGCAACTCTCGCTCCTGGTGTCCTTGTGGGCGCTGGCCCTCTCGCTGCTCCTCGGCGTGCCGCTCGCCTGGCTGCTGGCCCGGGTGGAGTTCAAGGGCAAGGCCCTGGTCCGCTCCCTCGTCCTGCTGCCGATGGTGCTGCCGCCGACCGTCGGCGGCGTGGCCCTGCTCCTCGGCTTCGGTCGGCGCGGACTGCTCGGCCCCTGGCTGGAGGGCACGTTCGGGATCACCCTGCCCTTCCACACGTCGGGCGCCGTGGTCGCGGCCACGTTCGTCGCCATGCCGTTCCTGGTGATCAGCCTCGAGGGCGCCCTCGGCGGTCTCAAGCAGAGCTACGAGGAGACCGCCGCCTCGCTCGGCGCCTCGCCGGTCCGGGTGTTCTTCACGGTGACCCTGCCCATGGTCGCCCCCGGCCTGATCGCCGGTGCGGCGCTGACCTGGGCCCGCGCGCTGGGCGAGTTCGGGGCGACCATCACCTTCGCCGGCAACCTGCCCGGCACCACCCAGACCCTGCCGCTCCAGGTGTACCTGCTGCTGCAGGACAAGCCCGAGGCCGCCACCTCCGTCTCGTTGCTGCTCCTCGCGATCGCCATGGCCGTACTGATCGCCCTGCGCGGACGCTGGACGGGCACCCCGGTGGCCCGCGAGGCCGTTGCGACGCCGGTCCCCGAGGAGCCCCTCACCTCCGACGCCCGCACCACCGTCACCGACGGCGGCGACGCCGCGCCGTCCCACGACGGCGGTCGCTGGCCCCTGCACGCCACCGTCACGGGCTTCAACGAGCTCACCCTCGACGCCGAACCCGGCACCACCATCGCCGTGGTCGGCGAGAACGGCGCCGGCAAGACCACCCTGCTGCGCGCCCTGCTCGGCCTCACCCCGCGCGCCCACGCCGAACTGCGGCTCGGCGACGACGACGTGACGACCCTGCCCCCGCACCAGCGCCAGGTGGCCTGGGTGCCGCAGGACGGGGCGCTGTTCCCGCACCTGACCGCCGTGGCCAACACCGCGTACGGGCTGCGCGCCCGCGGGGTGCCGCGCGCGCAGGCCCGCCGCGAGGCCCAGGCCTGGCTGAACCGGCTGGGCGTCCAGCACCTCGCCGACCGCAGGCCCGCCCAGCTCTCCGGCGGCCAGGCCCAACGGGTGGCACTGGCGCGGGCGCTGGCCGCCCGCCCCCGCCTGCTGCTCCTGGACGAACCACTGGCCGCGCTCGACCAGACCACCCGGGCCCGGGTCCGGCACACCCTGCGCACCCACCTGGCCGACTTCGGCGGCGTCTGCCTCATCGTCACCCACGATCCCGTCGAGGCCGTCTCCCTGGCCGACCGGGTCCTCGTACTGGCCCACGGCCGGGCCCTGCAGGACGCACCGCCCTCGGAGGTCACGCGCAATCCGCGCTCCCCGTGGGTCGCCCGCATGTTGGGGCGCAACGCCTGGCCGGGCACTGCGTCGGCCGACGGGCTCGCCCTCGTGGCGGGCGGTCGGCTGGTGGTCGCGGAGACGCTGCCCGAGGGGGCGAAGGCGCTGGCGATCATCGCTCCGGAGGCGGTGTCGGTGCACCGGGACCGCCCGGGCGGCAGTCCCCGCAACGTCTGGCCGGGCACCGTACGGGAGATCACCGCGGTCGGCAGCCGGCTGCGCGTGCTGATCGCCTCGGCGAAGGCGCCCGACCTGGTCGCCGAGATCACCCCCGACGCGGCGGCCGAACTGGGCATCGTGGACGGCGCCGCGGTGTGGACGAGCGTGAAGGCCACCGAGGTCACGCTGGTACGGCTCTGACGGCGCGAACCGGAACCGGGCTCGGGGCCGCCCGGCCCGCGGCCGACGGTCTTCAGCCGGCGTCCTCCGGGGCGGCCAGGGCGAACTCGCACCAGACGCACTTCCCACCGCCCCGGGGCTCCACGCCCCACTCGTCGGCGAGCCTGTCCACCAGCATCAGCCCGCGCCCCGAAACCGCCCAGTCGCCCGCCTCGCGCCGCCTCGGCAGGGCACTGCTGCCGTCCTCGACCTCGATCCGGATCCGTCCCTGGGCCGTGAGCCGCATGCTGACGTGGCCGCCACCGTCCGTGTGGACCAGGGCATTGGTCATCAGCTCGTCCGCGGCCAGTTCGATCTCGTCGGCCCGGTGCCGTGCTCCCCAGGCGGCCACCGCCGCCCGGATCAGGTGCCGGGCCAGCGCCGGGGCCTTCGTATCGCCCGGTTCCAGGCGCTGCTGCAGCGGACCCCCGCCGCGCGCGGTGGGGGTGCCGCGGCGGCGCAGCACGAGCATGGCCATGTCGTCCCCGCCGCCCGAGTCGCCGACCAGGTCGCACAGCACGTCGGCGAGTTCCTCCACGTCGATCGGGCCGCTGTGGACCGCCGCCATGAACTCCCTCATGCCGGTGTCCTGCTCGGCGCCGGGGCGTTCGATCAGGCCGTCGGTGCACAGCAGCAGGGTGTCCCCGGGGTGCAGTTCGAGGCTGGTGACGGGGTAGCCCGAGCCGGTCCCCGGTTGCTCGCGGGGCGGCAGGCCGAGCGGCAACCCGCCGGCCACCTGAACCCGGTGGACGCTGCCGTCGCCGCGCCGCACGACGGGGTCGATGTGCCCGGCACGGACCATCCGGGCCATCCCGGTGGTCAGGTCCACCTCGGCGTACGTACAGGTGGCGAACCGTTCCGTCTCCAGTTCGCGCAGGAAGGCCGAGGCCCGGGCCATCGCCGCGCCCGGCGTGTGCCCCTCGACGATGTAGGCGCGCATCACGATGCGCAGCTGCCCCATGACGGCGGCCGCGTCCGTGTCGTGTCCCTCGACGTCGCCGATCATCACCCCGACCCGGCCCTCGCCGAGCGGGACCACGTCGTACCAGTCGCCGCCGATGTCCCGGCCCATCCGCGCGGACCGGTACCGTACGGCGATCCGCGCGCCCGGCACCTCCGGGATCCGGCGCGGCAGCATGGCTCGCTGGAGCCCCTCGGCCAGGTCGTGCTCCTGTTCGAAGAGGATGGCCCGCTGGAGGCTCTGCGCGACGCCGCTGCCGAGCGCCATCAGCAGGTTCCGCTCCTCGGCGGTGAAATCGCCGTCCCGCGCGTACAGCAGACCGAGCGCCCCGATGGGCCGCCCCTGGGCGATCAGCGGGAGGTAGACGCCGCTGCGGACGGACAGCGGCTCGATGTACGGCCACAGGTCCGGGTAGCCCTGCTGGAACTCCTCCCGGGAGACGAGGAAGAGCGACTGCATGGTGCGTACGGCCTCGCTCATCGGGAGCTGCGCGTCGATCCGCGTGTACTCGATCTCGGGCACGTACGAGCCGAGCTGCCCCTCCGCGACCAGGTGGATGCGGCCGCCGTCGACGACGCCCAGCATCACGCTGACGGCGCCGAGGTGGCCGAGGGCCTGCGGGTCCTTGAGGACGTCGGTCACGTCGTTGACGGTGCGGGCGTGCGCGAGGATGGCGGTGGTCCGCTCCACCACGCCGGTCATCCGGCGCCGTCCCTCGATCTCCTCACCGGCGGCACCGGGTTCGCCGGGGTCGTGGGCGGCGTCGCGGAGGATCCCGATGACGCGGTACGAGCGACCGGACGGGTCCCGCAGGATGTGCCCCTGGATGTGGGTCCAGGCAGGCGAGCCGTCGCGCCGGCGGCTGCGGACGTAGGCGCCGTAGTGGCTCCGGCCGTCCTTGATCGCCTGCGCGACCCGGGTGTCGAGCCGGGCCTCTTCACCGGGGGCGAGGCGGATCCGGAGCCCGCCGGGGGTCCCGTCGTATTCGTCCGGGCGCAGGTCCAGTACCTCGAGGGCGGTGGGATCGAGATGCATCCGACCGCTGTCGAGGTCCCAGTCGAAGGTGCCCATGCGATTGAGCGCGAGGCTCGTGTCCGGCCGCGCGGGCCAGCCGACGTCGGAGTTCTCTGCCCTACGGGCCATGCAGCCAGGGTCTCACTCCCGCCCGCCGGTGTCCCTGCGGGAGGCCCGGCCACCCTCCGTGCCCGGCCCGACACTCCCGCGGGAGCACCGCCGGCGCTGCGGTCGGCGGAGGAACCGCCGCGGCAGCCAAGGAGCCGACGGCCGCGGGATTCAGCGCCGTCCGCCGTCGGACAGGGTCGCGTCATGGACCAACAGGGCGATCTGGACCCGGTTGTTGAGGTCCAACCGGGTCAGGATCCGGGACACGTGGGTCTTCACCGTGGGCAGCGCCAGGTGGAGTTCCCGTCCGATCTCCGCATTGGACAGGCCCCGCCCGACCGCCAGGGCCACCTCCCGCTCGCGTTCGGCCAGCAGCTCCAGCCGGGCACGGGCGGCGGTCGCCCGGGTGTCCTGGCCGACGTCGCCCGCCACCTGGTCGATGAGCCGGCGGGTGACGGCCGGGGAGAGCACCGGGTCCCCGGCGGCCACCGTCCGGATGGCCGTCACGATCTCCTGCGGCGGCGTGTCCTTGAGGAGGAACCCGGCCGCTCCGGCCCGCAGTGCGCGCAGGACGTGCGCGTCGGTGTGGAAGGTGGTCAGGACCAGCACCTCCGGGGCTCCCGGTCGCGCCCGGAGGTGCTCGGTGGCGGCCAGCCCGTCGACGCCGGGCATCCGGATGTCCATCAGCACCAGGTGCGGTCCGTGCGCGGCGACCAGATCGGGCACCTCCGCCCCGTCCGCGGCCTCCGCGACCAGCTCGATGTCCGGGGCGCCGCCCAGCATCAGGCGCAGCCCGGCCCGGACGATCGCGTCGTCATCGACCAGCAGTACGCGGATCACCGGCGCCTCGTCTTTCGTGTCTCGTGGTCTCGTGTTGCGCGGTCTCGTGTTGCGCGGTCTCGTGCTCGTCCCCCGGTCAGCCCTGCCAGGGTAGCCAGGCCCGCACCCGGAACCCGTCGCCGGCGGGGAGGGCCGTCAGTTCCCCACCGGCCAGCCGGGCGCGTTCGGCCAGCCCGATCAACCCCTGACCGCCGCCTTCGGCCGGCGCGGGAACCGCGGCCCGGGCGGGATCCGGTCCGGGCGGCGGAGCGTTGCGGACCTCCACCGTCAGCCCGTCGCCCGGGCTCCCGGTGACCCGCACGTCGGCGGCCGCGCCGGGCGCGTGCTTGCGCACGTTGGTCAACGCCTCCTGCACGATCCGGTACGCCGTACGCCCCACCAGGGGCGGGGGCGCGGCCCCCTCGGGCGGTCCGGCCAGCTCGATCCGTCCGCCCGCCGCCCTCGCCTCCGCCACCAGTCGGGGGAGGTCCGCCAGTTCCGGCTGCGGGCGCTCGCCGCCCTCCGCGGGCCCCGTTCCCGACTCTGCCCGCAGGACGCCGATCACTTCGCGCAGGTCGTGCAGCGCCAGGTGGGCGCTCTCGCGGATCACCCCGGCGGCCCGCTCGATCTCCGCCCGCGGGGCGCCCGGATTGAACTCCAGGGCGCCCGCGTGCACGCTGAGCAGGGACAGTCGGTGGCCGAGCACGTCGTGCATCTCGCGGGCGATCTCCTCCCTGGCCTCCAGCCGGGCGCGCTCGGCCCGCGACTCCGCGTCCGCCTCGGCCAACTCGGCGCGCTCGCGCAGCGAGGCGATGAGCTGCTGCCGGGACCGCCGGAACAACCCCCAGCCGATGGCTCCGGCGATCAGGGCGAAGTACGTCACGGCCGAACCGGCCCGCTCCTCGGACATGTCCGGCAGTTGCCACAGGAAGAGGGGCAGCGGTCCGAAGACCAGGGCCGCCACCCATGCCGTGGCCTTCCACGGTCGTGCCGCGGCCACCGTGAACACCGCCACCATCGCCGGTCCGGTCAGGTAGTGCGCCACGGTGCCGGCCAGGAGCAGCGCCACGGCCAACTGGACCGGCGCGCGCCGCCGCAGCAGGACCGCCGCGCACCCGAGCCCGCCGGCCACCTGGTCGGCGGCCCGCCAGCCCGGGCCGAGGCTCTCCGAGACCGGAATGGACTGCGAGCTGACGGCGGCGAAACAGGCGGCGAAGAGGACGAGGGCCAGGTCGGCGGCCCAGTCCCGGCGAGTGCGGTGGATGCGGCGCATGCCCCGGAAATCTACGCGGGCGGGCGCAGGAGCGGGCGCCCGCGCCCCGCATCGCATACTTAAGTACGAGCTGAGGAGCCCAAAGGCCGATGTCCGGCCCGGCGCCCGGCTCCTAGCGTCGGAGCATGACCTCCACCTCGCCGAAGTCCCCGTTGGCCACTGTCACGGGTGCGCTGTGCTTCATCCTCACCGTCGGTGGCGCGAGCGGCCTGCTGCACGAGTGGCTCGGCTGGATCCGCTTCATGGGCTTCCTCCGGCTCCTCGCCCCCGACGGCTACGAGATCTACAGCTACGTCGTCATGATCGCCCTCGGCGTCGCGGTGGGCGTCGCGGGCGACGCACTCGCGCGCCGCGGCTCCGCCTGATCACCGGTCCGCTGCGGCGGCGCTCCGTGACCGCGCCTCCTCACCGCTCGGGGCAGGAGGCGCGGTCACGGACGTGAGCGGTCGAGGTCAGCTTTCCCGAGCCGGGCCCTCGGGCTCGTTCTGGGGGGCCGTCCGGGGCGGTTCCTGCTGCGGAGCGGACGGCGGCGGGGGCGCGGACGGCTTCGGCTCAGAAGTCTTCGGCGCGGAGGGCGGCGGCGGAGCGGTCGGGCGCTCGGGAGCGGCCGACGTCGGCGGGCGCGGCGCGGAAGACCTCGACGTCGCAGGCGACGTGGGAGACGTCAGAGCGGTGGGGGACGGGGGGGTCGCAGGTGCGGACTTCGGCGTCGGTGACTGCGCAGGCGGCTCGGAGGGCGGCTTCGAAGGCGTCTCCGAAGCCGGCTTCGAGGGTGACTTCGACTCCTCGGACGACTTCGACGGCGCCGTCGAAGGTGACTCGGCCGGGGTCTTCGACGGTGACTCGGAAGGGGACTTCTTCGGTGACTCCGACGGGGATTCTGACGGAGACTTCTTCGGTGACTCGGACGGAGACTCCGAAGGGGACTTCGACGGGGACTCCGAGGGCGACTTCGACGGAGACTTCGAAGGCGACTCGGACGGGGACTTCGTGGGCGACTTCGACGGCGGCGTCGTCACGGACGTGCTCGGGGTCGGGGACGTCCCGGACACGGTCGGCCTCGGCGAGGTCAGGGTCGGGTTCGGGGTCGTCGCCGACGGGGGCGGCGTGAGCGGCGGCGTCGGGACGGGCGGCGGCGGGATCGGCCTGTCGGGCTTGGGCTTGCCCTGGTGGTCGCCGCCCTTGGGGCGCTCGTACCACTGGTTGTCGCGGTGGTCGTAGATCACGATCTTGTTGACGACGGTCGGGGCCGGTGCGATGGCCACCACCTTCGCCGGCTGGTACGAGGGCCACGTCTGCCCGAAACGCTTCGGGGAGGCCTTGAGCGGCACCGGCGGACCGAGCGGGTTGCCACACGCGCAGCGCACGCGCGGCACTCCCCGGTCGTCCACCAGCACGGCCGTCCCGGCCTGCAGCACGGCCTGGTAGGGGACGAGCTTGCCGTCCCGGTAGCTGTGGTTCGTCACCCGGGTGTCGAACCGCAGCTGCACCGAGGTGAGGGAGCGGAGGTAACCGGGAACCGCGGCCGGCTGGATGCCCTGCGCCTGGGCGAAGGCCGCGTTCTTGGCGGGGTCGGCTCCCAGCGATCCGATCAGCTTCTCGACGTCACAGCTGGCGACGTTCCGGGTGCCGCCGTACACGCCCGGCGCCGAAC
The DNA here is from genome assembly GCF_044756625.1 of Streptomyces sp. NPDC091682. Taxonomy (NCBI): domain Bacteria; kingdom Bacillati; phylum Actinomycetota; class Actinomycetes; order Kitasatosporales; family Streptomycetaceae; genus Streptomyces; species Streptomyces sp. NPDC091682. Next base: position 747,473 of record NZ_JBIVTH010000001.1, read on the forward strand.
CGCTGACGCTCCTGGTACCCACCGGCCCGGTCGGGCTTGCGCTCGGACTGGCCGTGCCCTGGGGAGAGGGCGGCGGGCTCTCCGGCGGGGGCGGCGCGTCCTTCACCACCGTGGACTCCGTGAAGGGATCGGGACCGGAGGCGGCGACCGGCTGGAGGAACACCTCGCCGCCGGCGTTGTCGGCCTTCCCGGTGGGCCGGGTCAGGACCACGGCCAGGGCCACGACCGCCGCCACCGCGACCAGCGCGGTGACGAGCCGTGGCACGGAGCGCCACCAGGGCCCACCGGCCCCACCCTGCCCCGGGCCTCCGGGCCCGCCCGGCCCCGCCGGCCCACCAGGGCCACCCGGCGGCGCCGACGGCGGCGGCGGTGGCGGAGACCCCTGCTGGCCGCCCGAGAGCGGGCCCGAGGGCGGCCCGGTGGGGCGCCCTGAAGACGGCGGTCGGCCGGACGGTTGTGTGGTCACGGGCTCTTCTTCCCAGGAGGAGTGAGTTCCCCGGGGACCATTGTGTGCGCCGTCCGGGTGGTGCCCGCAAGCCGGGGATGTCACGGTGGCAGGGTGAGTCGGACGCCGGAATCGTCATCGTCGGGGGGCTCCGCGAGGGCATGGCGGGACGCCCTCGTAGCCGTCGTCGCGGGATTCGTGGTGATGACCGCGGTCGCCGCCGCCGGGCTGATGTGCGCGGGCGCGGGCGGCCTCCCGGGCGGCGCGTTCCCGCATGTGGTCGCCGCCGTCGTGGTGATGGCGGCGGGCGGTTCGCTGGACGTGTCGGCCGGTGCCGGTTCGCTGGCGGGCGCGGACGTGAACCTGTCGGTGGTCCCGCTCTCGGTGAGTCTGGCGGGCGCCCTCGTGACCGGTTACCTCTTCCTGCGCCCCCTGCACAACCGGGCCGTGGCCCGGCCCCGCGAACTCATCGGCCGTGCAGTCCCGTTGGTCGTGCTGTGGCTGCTCGCCCTGACCGGCGCCGCCTTCCTCGCCCGCGAGACCTTCGGCATCTCCACCGGCGACTCCCCCATCGGGACCATCACCGAACTCCTGGACTCCGCGCCCACGGTGGGCTTCGAGGCCGACCTGCCGGCCACGCTCCTGTACGGACTGCTGTGGATCCTCGGCCTGTTGGTGATCGCCCTACTGGTCTCGCGGCGCGCCCCGCTCCCGGCCCGACTGGTCCGCTTCCACACGGCGCTGCGCCCCGCCGCCTTCGCCACGATGCTGCTGCTCCTCGCCTACGTCGTCCTCGGCATCGGGGTCGGCGTGGTCGTGGCCGCCACCCAGGGCCATGCCGACCGGACCCTGGCCGTGATCCTGCTCGGGCTGCCGAACCTCGTCTGGCTCGCGCTCACCCTGGGCTTCGGCGGCGCCTGGGAGGGCAACGTCGAGGGGCCCTTCGGACTACCGATGCCGCAGCTGCTGGACCAGGTCCTGCGCGGCTCCGACCCGTCCCGGATCGACGTGTCCGCGCTCGCGGAGCAGGACTCCCGGGCGTGGTGGCTGGTGGCGGTGGCCGCCGTCCTGCTGCTCGGCACGGGCGTACTGGCGGCCGTACGCTCCCCCGCCCACGTCCGCCCCTGGCAGCACGCCCTCCACTTGGGCGTGGCCCTCGCCCTGGCGACCCTGACGGTCTGCCTGCTGGGCCGGATCCAGGCCCAGTTCGGCCTCTCCCTGCTGGGCATCGGCGACGTGGACGGCCTCGGCGGCCAGGTCAACTTGCAGCCCGTGCTGTGGCGCAACGTCGGTCTCGGGCTGCTGTGGGGCGCGGTGGCGGGGTTCCTGGGCGCCCTGCTGGCCCGTCCACTGCACCGCGGCGGCCGGGTCGACGAACCGGCCGCCACGACCCGCGCGGCACCCGGGTAGGCCGAGCAGGCCGAACAGGCCGAACAGCTCGAGCGGGCCGGGAGCGGCTCAGGCCGTTCCCCCGGGCGCCGGCCGGTTGAACACCGGCAGCGCCCACCGCGGCACCGGAGGCGGGGCGGGCAGGTCCGGGTGCGCGGCCCGCCCCGCCCCGTCCTCCGCCTCGCCCGCCTCCCCCGGTGGTCGGCCGCCCTCCCCCGCCCGCCGCAGGGCCCCGGTGAACTCCAGGCAGCTGTTCCACCGGTCGTCCGGCGACTTGGCCAGCGCCTTCGCCAGGACCGCGTCCGCCTCCTCCGGCAGTCCCGGCCGCCGCGAGCTCAGCGCGGGCGGGGCGTCGTACTGGTGGGCCCACAGCAGGGCGATGTCGTCGTCGCGCTGGAAGGGCGGTTCCCCGGCGAGGGCCTCGTAGACGACGCACCCCAGGCTGTAGACGTCGCAGCGGCCGTCCACCGGCTTCCCCGAGATCTGTTCCGGCGCCACGTAGGTCAGGGTGCCGACGAACTGCCCGTCGGTCGTGAACCCGGTCAGCGACAGCGATTTCTTCGTCAGCCCGAAGTCCGTGAGGTAGGCGTGTTCCGGATGGTCCCGGTCCGTGCCCGGGGCGATCAGGATGTTGCCCGGCTTCACGTCCCGGTGGACCAGGTCGTGGGCGTGTGCGGCGTCCAGCGCGGAGGCCACCTGGCCGGCGATCCGCGCGGCCGTCTCCACCGGCAGCGGGCCCGTCCGGTCCAGCATCACCCGCAGGTCCGGTCCCTCGACGAGGCGCATGGCGATGTAGAGCAGTCCGTCCGCCTCCCCCGCCTCGAACACGGGCACGATGTGCGGGTGCTCGATGGCCGCGGCCACCTTCGACTCGTGGGCGAACCGCTGTCTGAAGGTGTCGTTCCGGGCCAGCTCGGGGGCCAACAGTTTCAACGCCACCCGCCGGTCGAGGCGCAGGTCCCGCGCCTCGTAGACGACGGCCATGCCGCCGCGCCCGATCTCGCTCTCCACCAGGTAGCCGGCGATCTGCTTCCCGCGCAGGTCCGTGGGGGACCCGCCGGCGGGCTTCGCCCGTTCCTCGTCCACCGTCAGCCGCCCCCGGGGTCGCGGGTCTCCACGATCCGGGTCGGGTCATGGGCCACCGCCGGTTCGGACCGGTCCCCGGGCTCTTCTCGTGGGATTCCGACCGCATCGGTGGGGGGCGGTTCCCGCCGTACGGGTGCCCCGCCGGCCGGAGTCGTTTCCGCGGGCGGTTGCCGTGGCCCGGGTTCGGGCGCGGACGGGCCGCCCGGGCCGGCGACGACCGCGTAGGTCGACATGCGGTCCCCGTCGTCGTACAGCCACCGGCCCGACTTCTCGTCGTAGAGCCACACCGACTCCCCGTCGATGACCACGCCGGCCCGCAGCCCGCGCAGCGAGCGGCGGAAGGCGTCAGCGTCGATCCGTCCCGAGGCGAGCTCGTCCACGGCCCGCCGGTAGCGGTCCAGGGCCTCGGAGCCGCGCGTGAGCAGCGGCCGCGGGTCCTCGGAGCGGACCGGGGGCCGTCCGCCGGCCGTCGGTGGCGGGTGCGGTACGGCGACCAGCAGCCGCCCGTCCACCCAGGCGGACCATCCGTTGGCGCACAGGACCTCCCCCCACTCCCCGCGCCGGGACAGCAGCTGCACGGGGAGGAACGGGTCCAGGGGCACGGTCGGCCGGCTGACGTCGGGCCCCTCCCAGGCGGACAGTCCCTCCTGGGGCACCACATGGGTGGGCCGGAAGCCCTCCACCTCGCCTCCGGGTTGACCCAGCGGGCTGCTCATGGGGCCTACTTCCGCATGACGGTCGGCTCGTGGCGGCGCAGCAGCCGGGCGACCAGCACGCCGAACAGCACGGACAGGACGACGAGCATGCCCATTTCGAGGAGCCAGAGGTGGGCCTCGTGATCGAACAGCGGGTCCTGGGTGATCTTGCCGGGCACGATGGCGCCGAGGTCGATGGTGCCCGCCATGGCTCCCATGGCCCACCGGGCCGGCACGAACCAGGCCAGTTGTTCGATGACGGGGACGCCGGTGAGTTTCAACAGGGAGCCGCAGAAGACGACCTGGACGATCGTGAGGAGGACCAGCAGCGGCATGGTGACCTCCTCCTTGGTCACCAGGGCGGAGATCAGTAGGCCGAGCACCATCGCGGTGAGGGACAGCAGGGCGACGGCGAGGGTGATCTCCAGGAGCGGTGGCATGAAGTTGCCCCGGCCACCCGGGGCGTTGATGGTGACTCCGGCGAGGCCCACGAGGGTGAGGACCACGGCCTGGGCGACGGTGATCGCGCCGAGGACCACGATCTTGGACATCAGGTAGGCAGACCGGGACAGGCCGACGGAACGCTCGCGCTGGTAGATCACGCGTTCCTTGACGAGTTCGCGCACCGCGTTGGCGGCGCCGATCAGGACTCCGCCGACGCACAGGATGAACAGGGCGTTCAGCGCCGTTTCGGCGTTGAGGGTGTTGCCGGCCAGCGCGCGGGTCATGGCGCCCATGACGAACGGCAGCGCGACCATGATGACCAGGAAGGTGCGGTCGGACCTGAGCACGGCGGCGTACCGGCGGATCAGGGTGGAGAGCTGGGAGCCCCAGCTCTGGGCCTTGGGCGGCGGCTGCGGGGGGACCCCGGCGGCCCGTTCGGCCTGCGCCGTGAGCGGGAGCCGGCCGGCGGTGACGTCGACGTTGCGCCGGTGCAGCGGCGAGGCCCGGTACTCCCCGGCCCAGTCGCGCTCGCGCTGGTTCTCGAAGGCTTCGAAGGCCTCGGGCCATTGTTCGAAGCCGAAGAAGTCGAGGGCCTCCCCGGGAGGACCGTAGTAGGCGATGCGCCCACCGGGCGCGAGGACGAGGAGGCGGTCGCAGCCTTCGAGGTTGAGCACGCTGTGGGTGACGACGATGACCGTGCGGCCGTCGTCGGCGAGTTCGCGCAGCGTGTTCATCACCGAACGGTCCATTCCGGGGTCGAGTCCGGAGGTGGGCTCGTCCAGGAAGAGCAGGGAGGGCTTGGTGAGCAGTTCCAGGGCGACGGAGACGCGTTTGCGCTGGCCTCCGGAGAGGCTGTGGATGGGCAGGTCGGCACGCTGTTCGAGGCCGAGTTCGCGGATCACCTCGTCGACCCGGGCCTGGCGTTCGGCCTTGGCGGTGTCCTGCGGGAAGCGCAGTTCGGCGGCATAGGTGAGGGCGCGCCGGACGGTGAGCTGGGAGTGCAGGATGTCGTCCTGCGGGACGAGGCCGATGCGGCTGCGCAGCTCGGCGTAGTCGCGGTAGAGGTCGCGGCCGTCGTACAGGACGGTGCCGTGGTCGGCGGGGCGCAGGCCGGTCAGCGCGCCGAGCAGGGTGGACTTGCCGGCTCCGCTGGGGCCCACGACGGCGAGCAGGCATTTGGCGCCCACGGGGAAGGAGACCTGCTCGAGGAGGGTCTTGCGGCCGTTGTCGACGGCGACGGTGAGGCCCTGGACGTCGAGGGAGACCTCGCCGGTGTCCACGAACTCCTGGAGCTGGTCGCCGACGAGGCAGAAGACCGAGTGGCCGATGCCGACGATGTCGCCCTCGGTGACGGGGGTGGCCCGGGTCACGGCGGTGCCGTTGAGGTAGGTGCCGTTGTGGCTGCCGAGGTCGACGATCTCGTAGCTGCCGTCGGCGAGGGCGTGCAGTTCGGCGTGGCGGCGGGACACGGTGAGGTCGTCGACGACGAGGTCGCTGTCGGGGGCGCGGCCGATGCGGACGGCGGTGCGGACGGGCAGCGGCCGTACGGTCGTCGGCTGCCGGAAGGTGCCGGTCATGGCCGGGGTCGTGACGTGGGAGGGGCGGCCGGTGCCGGGCGCGGGGGGTGGTGCGGGCGGGGGCGGCGGCGCGGGACCGATGACGGCGGCGCGCGGCCCGTCGTCGACGCTGCCGAAGCGCAGTTCCGTGCCGACGCCGACGCTCCACTCGTGGACGCGGTGGCCGTCGGCGAAGGTGCCGTTGGTGCTGCCCTCGTCCTCCAGCGTCCAGTGGTCGCCGTCCGGGCGCAGGATCGCGTGGTGCCAGGAGACGCGGGCGTCGTCGAGGCAGATCTCGCACAGCGGGTCCCGACCGACGTGGTAGATCCGGTCGGGATCCATCTCGGTGGCGCCCCAGTCGGTCACCAGGACGAGCTGGGGCGCGGTCGGCACACTTGGGCGCTGGACCATGACCAGATCTTCCCACGATCGGGAAGGTCCGGCACCGGTCAGGCATCACCGCAGGTCAGAGGCCTCTTATGGGTAATGACAACGGTCCCCGTTGCAGCCTTTGCCGATCCCGCCGGGGTGCGCTTCACTTCACGCGACGGAACCGAACACACGGGTGCCGCGACGAGACGGGGGACGCCATGAGTGGGCACGGCCACGCGCACGACGACCACGGACACGGGACCGGGAACGGACGCGGGAACGGGTCCGCGGGTCACGACCACGGCCACGGACCCGGAGGACACGGCCACGGGCCCGGCGGGCACAGCCACGGCGTGGCGGCCGATGCCGACCGGCGCTGGCTGGCGATCGCGCTCGCCCTGATCGGCGGGTTCATGGCCGTCGAGGTGGTCATCGGCGTCATGGCCAATTCGCTGGCCCTGATCTCCGACGCGGCCCACATGCTGACCGACGCGGTCTCGATCGTCCTGGCGCTGATCGCCATGCGGCTGGCCGCGCGCCCCGCCCGCGGCGGCTTCACGTACGGCCTCAAGCGGGCGGAGATACTCTCCGCCCAGGCGAACGGGCTGACGCTGATCCTGCTGGCGGTCTGGCTGGCGTACGAGGCGGTGCGGCGGCTGCTGGACCCGCCGCCGGTGGAGGGCGGGCTGGTCGTGGTGACGGCGCTCGCGGGCATCGTCGTCAACGTCGCCGCGGCCTGGTGCATCTCCCGGGCGAACCGTTCCACGCTGGTCGTCGAGGGCGCCTACCAGCACATCCTGAACGACCTCTTCGCCTTCATCGGCACCGCGGTCGCCGGTCTGATCGTGCTGACCACCGGTTTCCGGCAGGCGGACGCGATCGCCACGCTGGTCGTGGTGGTGCTGATGGTCAAGGCGGGTTACGGGCTGGTCCGCGAGTCCGGCCGGATCCTCCTGGAAGCCGCCCCGGCCCACGTGGACCCGGACGCGGTCGGCGACCGGCTGGTCGGGCACCCGCCCGTCACCGAGGTGCACGACCTGCACATCTGGACGATCACCTCGGGCCAGGCGGCACTGTCCGCACACGTGCTGGTGGAGCCGGCGGGTGACTGCCACGCCGTACGCCGGGACCTGGAGCAGTTGCTCCACAAGGAGTACGGGATCACGCACACCACCCTCCAGGTGGACCACGCGCAGGAGTCCCTGCTCACGGTCGGCCGCACGGGCGGGGGCACCTCCGACGCGCACTGCGCGGACGCGCACGGTCCGGTCCACCGGCAGGGCCCGCACGACCACTGACGGCAGAACGCACGTCCGCGTCACTGGCCGGGATCCGTACGGGGCATGGATGTACCCATGACACACAAACGCAGTGCCGGACTGCTCCTCTTCCGGCGGACCGGTCCGGAGCCGGAGTCGGGTGTCGAGGTGCTCCTCGGACACATGGGCGGCCCGCTCTGGGCCGGACGGGAGGCCGGGGACTGGGCCATCCCCAAGGGCGAATACGGCCCGGAGGAGACCCCGCGGGACGCGGCCCGCCGCGAGTTCACCGAGGAGATCGGGCTGCCCCCGCCGGAGGGCGACTACCTGCCACTGGGCGAGGTACGTCTGACCAGCGGAAAGCTGGTGACCATCTGGGCGGTGGAGGCGGATCTCGATCCGGCGCTGATGGTGCCCGGGACGTTCACGATGGAGTGGCCTCCGCATTCCGGAAACGTCCAGGAGTTCCCGGAGCTGGACCGGGTGGCCTGGTTTGCTCCGCCCCTGGCGCAAAACATGCTGATCCCATCCCAACTCCCGTTCTTGGAACGACTGTTGGGGCTCCTGAGGGTTTGACCCACACTTGCACTTGCCAACACCCTTACCTGCATGGAAATTGCACACATGACGAGCGTCGTGCTGGTGGGGACCTTGGACACCAAGGGTGTGGAGTACGGCTGGCTGCGCGAGGGGCTGCTGCGCGCCGGCGTCGAAGTGGTTCTGGTCGACACGGGGATCGTGGGCGAACCCCGGGTGGCCGCCGACGTACCGCGTGAAGCGGTGGCCCGGGCGGCCGGAACGCAACTGTCGGACCTGCGCACGGCCGCCGACCGGGGTGCGGCCGTGACCACCATGGCGAAGGGCGCGGAGGCGACCCTCTTACGACTGCACGCCGAGGGCAGGCTGCACGGAGTGCTCGCCATCGGCGGGAGCGGCGGCACCTCCATCGCCACCCGGGCGATGCGCGCCCTGCCGCTGGGCGTACCAAAACTGATGGTCTCGTCCATGGCGTCCGGGGACGTCCGCCCCTACGTGGGCTCCTCGGACATCACCATGATGTACAGCGTGGTGGACATCGCGGGGATCAACAGCGTCTCCGCGCCGGTCCTGGCGAACGCCGTGGCGGCGATCACCGGAATGGCCCGGGCCCACGCCCGCAGCTCCGCGCAGGGGCGGCCGCCCCGGCTGGGCGGGGGCGACCGCCCCCTGGTCGCGGCGAGCATGGCGGGCGTGACCACGGCCGGGGTGGATGCGGCGCGCGAGCGGCTGACGGAACTCGGCTACGAGGTGCTGGTCTTCCACGTCAGCGGCACCGGCGGCCGCACCCTGGAGACCCTGGCCGGCCAGGGGGTCTTCGCGGGCGTCCTCGACCTCACCCTCAGCGAGCTCGCCGACGACCTGTGCGGGGGCATCCTCAGCGCGGGCCCGGACCGGCTCAGTGCGGCCGGGCGGGCCGGGATCCCGCAGGTGGTGAGCCTGGGGGCGCTGGACATGGTGAAGTTCGGCCCGCTGGAGAGCCTGCCCCGGCAGGTCCGCGACCGGGGCGTCCACGTCCACAATCCGTCGATCACGGTGACCCGTACGACCGCGGCCGAGTGCGCGGAGCTCGGCCGCCGGGTCGCCGCGAAACTGTGCGCGGCGAGCGGCCCCACGGCGGTGTGCGTCCCGCTCCGTGGACTGTCCACGCTCGGCGCACCGGGCGGGCCCTACCATGACCCCGGCGCGGACCGGGCCCTGTTCTCCGCACTGCGCGAGGGTCTGCGGGGCAGTACCACGAGGCTCTACGACTACGACACGCACATCAACGATCCGGCCTTCGGGCGGGCTGCGGCCGACCGGCTGCACGCCATGATCGGCGCCGTCTCGGCCGCGGCCTGAGCCGTCCGCCGTGGTTGGGAACCGGCCACGGCGGAAACCACGTCCCATGGGGCGTCCGGCCCGGGGAGGGCCGGTGGACGCCGGTCCGGAACCGGTCGTCCGAGCGATGCGGCGGCGCCACACGGCAGGCAGGTAGGGGGCAGGAACGATGGACGACAAGCGGGCGGCATGGTCGGTCCCCGGTTACACCGAGGTCCGTGAGCTCGGCTCGGGCGGCAGCGGTCGCGTGGTGCTCGCCGTCCACGACGGCACGGGCACCCCGGTCGCCGTGAAGTACCTCAGTGACCGGCTCCGCCGGGATCCGGCGTTCGTCGGGGAGTTCCGGGCCGAGGCCCGCCTCCTGGGCGGGCTGGAGACCGCGTACGTGGTCAGGCTCTACGAGTACGTGGAGGCGTCCGGCGGCGCGGCCATCGTCATGGAGTTGGTGGACGGCATCTCCCTGCGCGCGCTGCTGAAGCAGTCCGGGCGGGCCGACGCCGAGGCCGCGCTGGTGGTCCTCAAGGGGTCCCTGCTGGGGCTTGCGGCGGCGCACCGCGCGGGCGTCGTGCACCGCGACTACAAGCCCGAGAACGTACTGGTCGCACCGGACGGCTCGTCGAAGCTGGTGGACTTCGGGATCGCGGCCAACCGGGGCAGCACGCCCGGCGTGGCCGGAACCCCCGCCTACATGGCTCCCGAGCAGTGGCAGGGCCGGCCGGCCTCGCCGGCGGCCGACGTGTACGCGGCGACGGCGACCTTCTTCGAGTGCCTCACCGGCCGCAAGCCCTACGACGGCGAGAACTTCGCCGAGCTGGCCGTCCAGCACATCGAGGCGCCGGTGCCGGAAACGGAGGCCCCCGAGCCCGTGCGTCCGCTGATCCGGCGCGGCCTCGCGAAGGCGCCCGAGCAGCGGCCGGAGAACGCCGAGGCGTTCGTGGCCGAGCTGGAGGGCGTGGCACTGGCGGCGTACGGGCCCGAGTGGGAGGAGCGCGGGCAGCGCAAGCTGGCGGCGCTGGCCGCCCTGCTGCCGCTGCTCTTCCCCTCGGCGGGCGGCCCGGCGGCCGGTACCACGGCGGTCGCCACGACCACGGTGCCCGGCGGCTCCGGCTGGGCGCCGGGGCGCCGCGGCTGGCTCGCGGCGGGCGTGGCGCTGGTATTGGGAACCGTGCTGGTCCTGACAACGGACGCGATCGGCGCGGCCCCGGACGCGGCTTCGGCGGTGAGCGCCTTCGCCACGACGAGCGCGGCCCCGCCCGGGTCGGCCCCGCCCGGGTCGGCCCCGCCCGGGTCGGCCTCGCCGAGCGCGGGCCCGAGCCCGAGCCCGACGGATTCGGCCTCCCCGTCACCGAGTCCGAGCCCCTCGGCGTCCCCGAGCCCCTCGCCGTCCGCGTCCGGGTCCGGGGCTCCGACCCCCTCTCCGTCGTGGTCGACGAGCCCCACCCCGAAGCCGACGGTCAGCTGGTCGCCCACGCCGACCCCGACGCCGACTCCTACGCCGACGCTGAAGGTCACGGACGTCTCCGTGTCGCTCAAGCCCGGCATCTACCGCGGCGACGCGGCCATCTCGGTCAGCTCCCAGGGGACCGGCTCGGTCACCGTGACGGTGCAGTGGTTCCAGGACGGTGCGCAGGGCTCCTACACCGTCCCCTCCGGCGATCCGGAGTCGTTCGTGGTCCCGGCCGGCTCGACCGCCGCGGTGGTCAGGTCCCACACCTTCACGCGCGGCGGCGGCTGCTACGGCGGCGTCCGCGTCACCACCAAGCCCACCGCCGGGAACAAGTCCGCGTCGGCCTCGCAGTACCTGCAGCGCTGCCAGGAGGTACCCCGATGAGCGGTTCCGGCGCCCCCGAGGGCGACGACTACAGCGCCACCGTCCTCGGCAGCCACTGGTTCAGCGGTCCCCCGGACACGACCAAGCGGATGGCGCCCGAGGAGGTGGCTCCCGACCGGGTCGAGGGCTCCGTGCTCCGGTTCGGGCCCGGGGTCACCGCGGCCATGCCCGCGCCGTTCCCCCTCGACGTCGCGCGGGCCGTCGCGCCGCCCACCCGGCGGCGCCTGGCCGGGCTGCGGCGGTACGCCCTCGCGGCGCTCGTCCTGGCGGCGGTCCTCGCGTACCTCGGGTGGCAGCGGCTGGGGCCCGGCATCGAGGTCCGGGACGTGGCCGTGAGCACCGATCCCAAGGGCCCGGCCTGTGATGCGGCAGCCGATGTGGTGGCCGTCGTGGCGACCAACGGGCGCCCGGGCGTCCTCTCCTACCGGTGGGTGCGCAGCGACGGCACCCGCTCCGAGCAGCTGACCGAGCGGGTACCGCGCGGGCAGCGGGAGGCCCGGCTGCACCTGCTGTGGACCTTCCGGGGCACGGGGAGCTACCCGGCGAGGGCGGAACTACAGCTGGTGTCGCCCGGACGGCACACGGCCGCGGTGGACTTCACGTACCGCTGTTCCCCGTAGCGGGCACGGCCGCGGTGCCGGGCAGCCGGATGACGGCGAGTCCGCCGTCGAGGTCGACCCGGGTGCGCGGCGGGGCGCCGTCCTCCTCGTCGTCGCGCATGACGAGCGCGCTCTGCCGTTCCTTGAGCTCGTTCTGTTTGCCCGGCGAGAAGCTGGCGTGCAGCTGCTCGAAGCCGGTGGCCGAGATCTGCCCCTGGCGGCCGTTCCACCGCCAGGGCAGCAGTCCGGCGCGGCCCGCGCGGACCAGTGCCAGGTCGAGGAAGGCCACGGCGGTGAGCACCAGAGCCAGACCGGGAAGGGTCATGAAGATGACGAAGCCCATGCGGTGACGGTAGCCGAAGCCGGGTGCCGGCCGTTCGGCCGAGAGGGGTCCGGCCGTCCGCCCGGGGCACGGGCCCGCGGCCGCTCCGGGGAGCGGCCGCGGGCCGTTTCGCATTCCGCCCCCGCCGCAACCGGGGGACGGACGTCAGCGGGTTCCCACCGAGGTGAGGACCGGGGTCAGAACCGCGGTCAGAAACGGGCGTGCGCGGTGATGTCCGCCTCGAACTCGCCCGTCATCGCCGGGGTCACCGTCGGCCGGCACTGGCGGACCGCCGCCAGGTAGTCCTGCGTGGTCGCGCCCAGTTGCGCGGCCGCCGCGCCCCGCGCGCCCACCGCCTCCAGGTCCCGCTCGAAGGACACCTGCGCCGCGATCCGCGCCGCGTGCTCGATGTCGGCCGGTGTGAACAGTTCGGTGGCCGCCACCAGGGCGTTCACGTCGACGTCCGTGCGACCCGCCGTGTAGCGGGACCAGATGGCGGCGCGGGCTCCGGCGTCCGGGGTGCCGATCGGAATGAGGTAGTCGAAGCGCCCGGGCCGCAGGAAGGCAGGGTCCAGGGAGCGGATGGAGTTGGTGGCGCAGACCAGCAGCCGCTCGTCGCCCTCCCGGAAGCCCGGTATCAGCTTCAACAGCTCGTTCGTCACCCCGTGGATCCCGCCGGGCTGCGCGGGCTCGGTGCGCACCGGTGCGATCTCCTCGACCTCGTCGATGAAGACGAGTACGCGCTCCAGCTCGGCGATCCGGGCGAACGCGTCGCGCAGCGCCGCCGCCAGGTTGCCCTCGTCGGCGAGGCGGGAGGGCAGCAGTTCCACGAAGGGCCAGCCGAGGCGGGAGGCGATGGCCCGGGCGAAGGTGGTCTTGCCGGTGCCGGGCGGGCCGAAGAGGGTGATGGCGCGCGGCGGCCGCACCCCGTGCGAGGCGGCCCGTTCGGGCTCGGCGAGCGGTAGCACCACGCGCCGTTCGATGAGGTCCTTCTCCTTCTCCATGCCGGCGACCTTGGCCCACAGGTCGTTCGGCAGGAAGCGGCCGCCGAGGTCGTCGAGGAGGCCCGCGGCCGGTCCGTGCAGCGGCTCGGTCTTCTCGAAGTAGGCGACGGCCGGCTGCCGGGTGTAGCCGGCGTTGAGGAGGCCTTCGCCGAGCATGTCCTCCTCGGGCAGGACGTACGCGATGCGGCCGACGCGCGCGGCGATGAGCCGCCGCTCCAGTTCGACGAGCAGGGCGCTGGCCAGGCCCCGGCCGCGCCAGCCGGCGGCGATCGCGATGCGCATGACCCAGGCCCGTTCGCCGGTGACGCAGGCGAGCGCCGCGCCGATGGGGACGCCCTGGTGGACGGCGACCACACAGGGCTGGCGGTCGGTCAGCGCGCCGATGCACTCGGCGAGCGAGAAGACGGACTCCTGGCCGAGTTCGGCCGTGGTGTCGATCAGGTGGACCACCGCTGCGAGATCGCTCTCGCGGTAGTCGTGGATGAGCCAGTTCACCGGGTACCGCCCCTCGTTCGTGCTCCTGCGGCGAGGCTAGGGGCGGGCGGGCCCGACGATCACGCTCCGTGGTGCACAACACCCGGCCCGGAAACCGTCCGTGGCGTCCATAGACTGATGCTTTCCGCCGACGCCCCGCACCGAGGATCCGCGCACCTTCATGCCTTCCGACATATCCGCCATAGCCGAATCCCGGTGTCGACGCGTTCTGGTGTGGCTGGCCCCCCTGCTGTGGACCCTCGGGCTCGGTCTGTGGGGGCTCTCCCGGCAGGACAGCGTGTGGCGGGACGAGGCCGCGACCTGGCAGGTGGCCGGGCGGTCGGCAGGCGAGATATGGGCGATGCTCGAACACGTGGATGCCGTGCACGGGCTCTACTACCTGCTGATGCACGGCCTCTTCGAGGTCTTCGGGGCGAGCACGGCGACCCTGCGGCTGCCGTCCGTGCTGGCCGTCTCGGCCGCCGCGGCGTGCGTGGCGCTGATCGGGCGGCGCCTGGCCGGGTTCTGGGCGGGGCTCGGCGGCGGACTGGCCCTCGGGCTGCTGCCTGCGGTCCAGTTCTACCTCCAGGAGGGTCGCCCGTACGCGCTGGTCGCGGCGGGGGCCGGACTCTCCACGTTGCTGCTGGTCTCGCTCCTGGCGTGCGGGCCCAGACGGCGGGCCTGGCCGCGCTGGGCGGCGTACGGGGCCACCGTGCTGGTGTGCGCCCTGCTGAACTGGCTGTCCCTGCTGGTGCTGCCCGCGCACGCGGCGACCCTGGTATGGGTGCGGGCCGAGCGGCGGGTGTGGCTGCGCTGGGCGGCGTGCGGCGCGGGCGCAGTGGCGGGGGCGCTGCCGCTGATCCTGTTCAGCCGCGGCCAGTCCGACCAGGTGTCCTGGATACCGCCGCTGGCCTGGCACATGCTGATCGGGCCGGGGATCCTGCTGGCGATCGGCGGGCTGGGCGCGTGGGCGGACCGCCCGGACCGCTCCGCCCGGTCGGGCAGGGGGGCGCTCTCGATGGCTGCGGTCGGCCTGCCGCTGCTGGCGGTGCCGCAGCTCGGGCTGATCGGGCTGTCCCTGGTGCAGCCGCTGTTCCAGGACCGGTACGTGCTGTTCAGCATGGTGGGGCTGGCGCTGCTGATCGGCGCCGCCCTGGGCGCCGCCGTACGGGCTTGCGCGCCCCGCCGCCCGAGGGCGGCGGGCCTGCTGATACCGGGCGCGGCCGGTCTCTCGCTCCTGGCCCTGCTGCCGGTGGAACTGGACAAGCGGGCGCCGGCCAGCCGGATCGACGACGTGCTCGCGGTCGCCGGCGAGGTGGCCGGGCTGAAACGGGACGGGGACGCGGTGCTGTTCGTCCCGGCCGCGCGCCGGGACACGGCGCTAGTCTCGCCCGGCGCGTTCGGGGGCCTGGCCGATGTGGCGCTGGCCGCGTCCCCGGCCGCCTCGGCCACCCTGAAGGGCGAGGAGGCGGACCCCGTACGGATCCGGGCGGCGCTGCTCGAGCAGCGGCGGGTACTGCTGGTGACGGACGCGGAGAAGGTGGCGAAGCCCCCGTCGGCGGAGCGGGACAGGGCCAAGGAGGCAGTCCTGCGGGAGCACTTCGCGGTGGTGGCGGACCGGCAGGTGCGGGGGCGCAGGGTGACCGTGTACGAGCGGCGCGGATAGCCCCCGATCGGCTGCCGACATCCGACAAAGCGGGTCCTGTCAGGGCATGCCCCGGGTTTCACACGAGCTTCACAGAATTCACAGGAGATCCATACGGAACTCCATCCTCCGGACATAGGTTCGGCGGGCAGGGTGGAAAAATGATCCACTCCACGCTCCCTCGACCGGCCCGGCGCATCCGTGCGCGGCGGGCGTCCCGGATCCTGCTCGCGCTGTCCGCGACGGCCGCGTTGATCGGCGTGGACCTGCCCGACGACGCCACCGGACCGCCGCTCGGCGTGACCGCGTGGGCGCAGCCGGGCGCCGTCGCCGACCGGGTGGGCGCGCTCTTCGGGGGCGGGCAGGGCCGCGGGCACCACTGCACCGCTTCCGTGGTGCACAGCGAGGAGGGCGATGTGATCGCCACCGCCGCGCACTGCCTGGAGAGCCCGGACACCACCGTCTTCGCGCCGGGCTACCGCGACGGCAAGGCCCCGTACGGATTCTGGAAGGTCACCGGCACCTACATCGGTCCGGGCTGGACGGACGGCCAGGACCCGGACGACGACGTCGCGTTCGCGACCGTGGCCCCGGCGGACGGCGGGGTCACCGGGAGCGTGGAGGACCTCGTGGGCGGTTTCCCGGTCGCCGCCGAGCAGCCGGACCACGCCAAGGTTACGATCATCGGGTACCCACGGACCCTGGAGGCCCCGGTGCGCTGCGCGAACACCACCGACCTGCTGTCCGCGACCCAGCGCCGGATCGGCTGCCCGGACCTTACCGGCGGCACCAGCGGCAGCCCCTGGCTGGTGAACGGGGCGCTGGCCGGGGTGCTCGGCGGCTACGAGGGCGGCGGGAGCGTCCCGGAGATCTCGTACAGCGCGGTCCTGGGCGAGCGGGCGGTGCAGCTGTACCGGCAAGCACGGTCCTGAGGCCTTGCGGTCCTCGAGGCCGTGGGCGTCCCGCCCCTGCCCCTAGCGGCCGGCCGGGACGCGTTCCGCGTCGGGTGCCGAGGGCTGGGCGGGAAGCCGGTCGATCGACGGGCCGCGCGGGGTGCCCGACCGGATGTCCTGCACCCCGCGGCGCAGCCGGTCGCGCAGCAGCCGGCCGAGCGGGCGTTCCACGAGCCGGTGGATGAGCCAAGCCAGCAGCAGCATCGCGGTGATCACGCCGATGACCAGCGGGACGGGCGCCACGTCGTGGCGGAAGAGGTGGATGATGGTCAGCCCGGCCATCATGTGGATCAGGTAGAGCGGGTACGTGAGTGCTCCGGCGTGCGGGAGCCAGCGCCACCGGACCCCGTCGAGGGCGCCGAGCGCTATGGCCGCCATGAGGGCGAAGCCCAGGGCGATGATCAGGTGCGCGGGCCAGGCGGGCGTCCGCTCGGTGGCGGCCCGGCCCAGGTTGGTGATCATGCGGGCGTGCACGTAGTGCTGCGCGAGGAGGAACTGGACGCCGACGACGGCCCACAGGACGGCGTTCGGCCGGAAGCGGCGCATCAGGTAGAAGCCGATGCCGGCGATGAAGTACGGGGACGAGGACGAGGCCGCGAAGAAGGACACCACACCGTTGTCGGCGGAGGGCGCCACGACGCCGGCCAGGGTCCAGGCCGCACAGAACAGGACGCAATTGCGGTAGGTCACGCCGCGCATGACCACGATCGCGAACAGTACGTAGAACTTGAGCTCGACGAAGAGGGTCCAGTAGGCGTCGTCGATGTTCGGGACGCCGAGGCCGCCCTGGAGCATCGACAGGTTCACCAGGACGTCGCTGAAGGCCCTGACCTGCCTGACCTCGGGCCGGGCGTAGAGCACGAGGGTGGTGAAGGCGACGGCCACCCAATAGGCGGGGAAGAGCCGGGAGGCCCGGGACACCGCGAAATCGCCCACCGTACGGCCCCAGGCGCTCATGCAGATGACGAACCCGCTGACCAGGAAGAAAATCTCGACGCCGAGCCAGCCGTAGACGGCGAGCCGGTGGGCGGTCGGGAAGATGTCCGCCGGCGCTTTCCCCCAGGCGCTTTCGAGGGCGAAGTAGTGGTAGAAGAGCACGCTGAGCGCGGCGAGGACCCGCACCCCGTCGAGGACCGCCAGGCGCCCGCCGGGGGCCGCTCCGGCCGACGCGCGGCCCCGGCCGCCCGCCCGCGACACTCCGGCTGAACTGCCCGGATTCATCCCCCGACCGCCTCCTCGAATATACGACTGTCCGATAACCGCTTTGAATCAGCGGAACCTTACAGCGCACGTCCGCGCAGCTCACATCACCGGTCCGGGAACGGTCCGGGAAACGGTCCGGGAAACGGTCCGGGAACTACGGGAGAGCGGCGGGGGCCTCGAACCAGGTCGGCTCGTCGCGCAGGGCCCGGTGGATCCGCTCCAGGCCGAAGGGGTCCAGCGGCGGCAGCGCGTCCACCTCGAACCAGGCCACCTCGAGGGACTCGTGGTCGTTGGCCCGTGCCTCGCCGCCCGTCGCGCGGCAGCGGAAGGTGATGTCCTGGAACTGGCAGACGTCACCGTTGGGGTAGGTCATCGGCTCCGTCATCTGGACGAGGACCACGCGCTCGACGACGCAGCGCACCGCCGTCTCCTCGTACACCTCGCGCACGGCGGTCTCGGCGGGCTGCTCCCCCGGCTCGGCGATTCCGCCGACCACCGCCCACTGCCCGGTGTCGGAGCGCCGGCCGAGCAACACCCGGCCGAGGTCGTCGAAGACGATGGCCGTGACTCCGGGCAGCAGGAGCAGCTGGTGCCCGGCGGTGGCGCGGATCCGGCGGATGAAATCGGGAGTGGTCATGCCCCGACCCTACGAGGCCGCCGGACCGAATCCTGCCTCAGGCGGCGCGGCGCGAGCGGATCCGACGGTTCAAGATCCACCCGAAGCCGCCGGCGGCCAGCAGGAGCAGCGCGTATTCCGGCAGCGGACCGACGACCGTGGCCGGGGTGCGGCCGGAGCGCAGCGGGATCTCGGCGACCAGCGCGTCCGCGGTGAACATCTTGGTCTGCGAGACGATCTTCCCGTCGGGGCGGATGACGGCACTGACCCCGCTGGTGACGGGGACGAGGACCGTGCGGCTGTGCTCGACGGCGCGGATCCGGTCCATGGCGAGCTGCTGGTAGGTCATCTGGGTCCGGCCGAAGGTGGCGTTGTTGCTCGGTACGGCGATCACCTGGGCGCCGGCCCGGACGGTGGAGCGGACGGCGTCGTCGAAGGCGGCCTCGAAGCAGGTGACCATGCCGACGCCGCTTCCGGCCATGTCGAAGACGCCGGGCTCCTTGCCGGGCCCGAAGTCGCGGCGCACCCGGTCCACGTCGGAGTTGAGGAGGCGGACGACGGAGCGCATCGGGATGCGCTCGCCGAA
This sequence comes from Streptomyces sp. NPDC091682, assembly GCF_044756625.1. Taxonomy (NCBI): domain Bacteria; kingdom Bacillati; phylum Actinomycetota; class Actinomycetes; order Kitasatosporales; family Streptomycetaceae; genus Streptomyces; species Streptomyces sp. NPDC091682. The sequence goes on from NZ_JBIVTH010000001.1 coordinate 765,809, forward strand.
GGGCTGGATCTTGCGCTTGTCGTAGGTCGCGGTGGGGCCCTTGACCGGGTCCCACAGGATCATCGTGTTGCGCAGCGTACCCGTCTCGGGGGCCACCACGGCGCCGATGGCGACGGGTACGCCGATGGCCTTGACGGCCTGGTCGATGACGGCGTGGGCGTCGGGCTCGGCGTACGGGTCGAGGTCGGAGGAGTTCTCCGGCCAGACGACGAAATCGGGCTTCGGGGCGCGGCCGGCCCTGACGTCCTCGGCGAGCTGGACGGTGCGCTTGGCGTGGTTGTCGAGGACGGCCCGGCGCTGGGAGTTGAAGTCGAGGCCGAGGCGGGGCACGTTGCCCTGGATGACGGCGACCACGGCGGTGCCGTCCTCGGCCGCGTCGGAGACCAGCGGGCGGGCGGCGAGGCCCACGCCGATCGGGGCGGCCACGGTGAGCGCGGTCAGCGCGGCGGTGGTGCGGCCGGGGTGGCGGCGGGCGGTGCGCAGGGCCTCGTAAAGGCCGAATCCGCAGAGGGCGACGCCGAAGGAGAGCAGTGGTGTGCCGCCGAGGGCGGCGAGCGGGGTGAAGGCGCCGTCGGCCTGTCCGAAGGCGAGCTTGCCCCAGGGGAAGCCGCCGAAGGGGGCCCGGGCCCGCAGGGCCTCGCCCGCGACCCACACGGCGGCGGCGAACACCGGCCAGGCCGGGAGCCGGCTGACCAGGGCGATACCGAGGCCGGTGAGGCCGATGAGGAGCGCTTCGAGGGTGCTCAGCGCCAGCCAGGGCACCGGACCGACCTCCTCACCGGTCCAGACGAGGAGCGGCAGCAGGTAGCCCAGTCCGGCGAGGAGCCCGAGGCCGAAGCCGGCCCGGGCGCGGCGGCCGTGGAGGCAGCCGGCGAGCAGGGCGAGGGCGAGGGGGGCCAGCCACCACAGCGGGCGGGGCGGGAAGCTGAGGTAGAGCAGCACGCCCGAGAGCGCGGCGAGCAGGGCGCGCAACGGCCACAGCCCCTTGCGGTCCGTGGCTGACCGGGCGGTCGCGGGGGGCGTGGCCGCGTCGGCCCGGGGCCCGTCGGCGGACTGCGAGGGCTCGTTCCCGGTCGTGCGGGTGACACTGCTGCTCATCTGGCGGAGTGTACGTCCCCGCACCTCGCGGACGGGTGAGCGCCCGGCCGCGCTCCGCAGGACCAACCCCTACCGGGGGAGGGCGCGCTCACCGCGCGAGGGCGCGCAGATGGGTTCGGATGACGCGGACGGCGTTCTCGGCGTCGTCGACGGTGACGGTGAACCGCTTGCCGTCGCCGAGGACGAGGGCCAGCCCCTCGCCGCGCCGGACGATGATCGCGGTGCCCTTCTCGGGGCGCCAGCGGTGGCCCCAGCCTCCCCATTGCTGCGGGGTGATGCTGGGGACGAACTCGGCGGAGGTGACCTCCGTGAGCCGGATCCTGCGGCGGGGCACCCCCATGTGGCCGCAGCGCACTTCCAGGGCCTCGGCGTCGACGGTGACGGCGACGTGCACGAAGGCCAGGGTGCCGTAGAGGATGAGCAGTCCGACGGCGAGGCAGCCGATCACGGACATGAGCAGCGGGATGATGCCGGCGGTCCAGGCGTAGTCGACGGCGAGTTCGATGCCGAGCGCCATGCAGGCCGCACCGACGGCGGCGAGCAGCCATTGCACGCGGTTGGAGGCGCGGCCCGCCCAGAGCGGACCCGGAGGGTGACCCGTCATGAGTAGCAGCGTACTCACGTTCCGCTTGCCCGCCACCGTCTCTCGCCCAGTCGGTGCAGTGCGGCTCCCGCACCGCGGACGAGCGCATCGCGCAGGGCCGGGTGGCAGCCGGTCATGAAGCGGTGCAGGTTCCGGGAGGCGAAGGCCGTGCGTTGGGCGCTGCGCCGGCGCTCGGTGTCGTACGCGCGCAGGGCGCCGGGCAGCCCGGCCGGTCCGGCCGGTCCGGCCGCGGCAACGGCGCGGGTCAGGGCCTCGGCGTCGAGGAGGGCCGTGCAGGCGCCCTGGCCGAGGTGGGGCGTCATGGCGTGGGCGGCGTCGCCGACGAGGGCGATCCGGCCGTCGGCGACGAAGCTGGGGAGCGCGGGGTACAGGTGCCGCACCTCGTACCGGATCCAGGTCGCGGGATCGGTCTCGGCCAGCACGCGCGGGACGGGGTCGTGCCAGTCGGCGAAGGCCTCCCGTACCTCCTGGGCAGTGGTGGCCCCGGGAACGACGGCGTACCAGTTGGTGCGTCCGGCTGCTACGGGGGTCATGCCGAAGAAGCGGCCCGCGCCCCAGGTCTCGCCGTGCAGGCCGGTCTCGAATCCGGCGATGCCGATCCAGGCGTCCGCGCCGATCGGGCGCGGGCCGGCGGCCCGGCCGAAGTGCGACGTGCGGACCGCGCTGTTGATGCCGTCGGCGCCGACGACCAGGTCTGCGGTGAGTGCGGTCGGGTCGGTGAGGTGCCGGCCGTACGCGATCCGCTCGCCGCCGAGCTGTTCGAGCGCGGCGAGCAGCGCGTCGATGAGGTGGGGGCGGGAGACGAGCAGTTCGGGGCGGCCCGCCCGGCGCTCGATCCGTTCGAGCGGGAGGGCGGCCAGCACCTGCCCGTCGGGGCGCCGGATCCGGGCTCCCCGGTACGGGAGCGCCCGCGACCGCAGCGCGTCGCCGAGGCCTAGTCGGTCGAGCGCGGCCTGGGCGGTGGGGTGGATGCCGAAGGCGGTTCCGTAGCGTTCGAGCGCGGTGCGCCTTTCGAGGACGGTCACCTCCCAGCCCGCACGACGCAGGCCGACGGCGGTGGCGAGTCCGGCGACCCCCGCGCCGACGACCACGGCCGTGCCCGCGCCGTGCCCCGGAGCCCGGTCCTGCTCCTGTTCCTGCTCCTGCTCCTGCTCCTGCCCGCTCCAGGTTCCGCCCATGGCCCGCCCCTTCGCCGCACGATCAACAACCACCACAGATGTGGTACTACACCTGTGGTACCACGGCTGTGGTTAAGCTGGCAATGTGAATCAGGACCGGAGGGACCGGCTGCGGGACGCGGCCATTGCCGTACTGGCGCAGGAGGGCGGGCGCGGGCTGACGCACCGGGCCGTCGACGCGGCCGCCGCAGTACCGACGGGCACCGCCAAGAACTACTTCCCGACCCGCGACGCCCTACTGCGGGCCGCGGCCGAACGCTGCGCTGAGCAGTACCGGGCGCTGACGCAGACCCTGGCGGGGGCCGGACCGGGGCCCGCCGGTGCGACGCAGCTCGCGGCGCTGCTCGCGGGGTTGCTGCGGGACGTGGCCGGGCCCGGCCGCAGCCGCGTACTGGCGTATCTGGAGCTCCAGGCCGAGGCGGCGCGCCGGCCCTGGCTGGCCGAAGTGCTGGACCCGGTCGCGGCGGCGGACTTCACGGCGCACGCGTACCTGTTGCGCGCGGCAGGACTGCCCGCCGGGCCGACGCGGGCCCGCGCGCTGACCCTCGCCCTGCACGGCGCCGTCCCCCACCTGCTGGCCGGCGCCCCGGCCACCCTGGCGGCGGCGGGCCTGGACGACCTGGACCGCTTCGCGCGCGAACTGCTGGCGGCCGTGTGCGGGGAGGAGACCCGGTGATCACCCGACTGGACCGGGCCGTGGGAGCCGTCCTCGGCTCGGCGGCGGGCGACGCGCTGGGGGCGCCCTACGAGTTCGGGGCGGCGGGGGAACTGACCGCGCGCGGCGCCGAGATGGCCGGGGGCGGCGGTTGGGACCCCGGTGAGGCCACGGACGACACGCAGATGGCCGTCCTCGTCGCGGAATCCCTGCTGGAGTGCGGCGGTCTCGAACTCCCCGACGTCTTCGGCCGGTTCCAGCGCTGGGCCGCCGGGCAGCCCAAGGACATCGGGCTGCAGACCGAGGACGTGCTGACCAACGGCGGGTCCTGGGAGCTCGCCGCGGCCCTGCACTTCCAGATCAACGCACGGGCCGCGGGCAACGGTTCCCTGATGCGGGCCGCCACCTCCGCGGTCTACTTCGCCCCCGCCGGGCGGGAGGGGACCATGGGGGCCGCCCGGCGGATCGCGGCCCTGACGCACGGCGACCGGGCCGCCTGGGAGGGGACCGCGATCCTGCACGAGCTCGTCCGCGTCGCCCTGGCGGGGGCCGACCCGCTGGCCGCGCTCCCGGCGACGCTCGCCGCGGTGCACCCGGCCCACCGCGAGCGGTACGGCCGCGTGCTCGCCCCCGACTGGCATCCGGAGCTGGCCACCGAGTTCAACGGGGCGGTGTGGCCCTGCCTGGGCTCGGCCGTGTGGGCGCTGCGGACCACCACCGGCTTCGCCGAGGCGGTACGGGCCGCCGTGGACCTGGGCGGGGACACCGACACGGTGGCCGCCGTGACGGGGGCCCTGGCCGGCGCCCGGTACGGGCAGGGGGCGGTCCCGGAACACTGGACGGCGGCGCTGCACGTGCCGCTGCCCGGGTTCGGGGACCGGGTCCTGGACGCGGACGACCTGCGCACGCTGGCTCAGCGACTCGCGGTGGCCGGCTCCCGCTGAAGCTCCAGGCGCCGCCCCCGGAAGGCCGCGCGCAGCCGCCGGTCGTGCGTGACCAGGACCAGGGTGCCGCCGAAGCGGGCCAGGGCCACCTCCAGTTCCTCCACCACGGCCGGGGCCAGGTGGTTCGTGGGCTCGTCCAGCAGCAACAGGTCGAGGGGGTGCGCCACCAGCCGGGCCAGCTCCAACTTGCGGCGCTGACCGGCGGAGAGGGCGCGCACGGGTCGGGTGAGGTCGTCCGGGGCGAGCAGTCCGTGACCCGCCACCTGGTCGGCGTACTCCTGGCCGAACACCTGGACGGCGGAGCGCGGTTCACGCTGCCAGGGGTCGTCCTGCCGGAGCAGCCCGACCCGCGACGGGGTCCGTACGCCGCCCCGCGCGGGCTCCAGTTCTCCCGCGAGCAGGTGCAACAGGGTGGACTTGCCTACGCCGTTGGGCCCGGTCACCAGGAGCCGCTCCCCCGGCGGCAGCGTGAGCGAGACGGGCGCGAGGCGTCCCGGCAGGGCCGCGTCGGCGACCTCCACCACTCCCCCCGAGCCATCGGTGAACCGGCCGGTGAAGACCAGCGGGCGCGGGGGCGGTGCGAGGGGGTGCTCGGTCAGCCGGTGCAGCCGTTCGCGGGCGGCGCGGATGCGGCTCGCGGCGCCGTGGGTCCGGGACCGGGCACGGAAGGCGCCGGCCCCGCTGAAGCCGCGCGGCTGCTTCCGCGGGATCGCGGCGAACCGCCCGATGTTGGTGTCGGCGAGGCGCTCGGCGTCCCGCACGTCCTCGCGCCACTGCTCGTACTCCCGCTCCCGGCGGGCCCGTTCGGCGGCGCGGGCCGTGCGGTAGCCCGCGTAGCCGTTGCCGTAGCGGCGTACCGTCCGACTGTCCTGGTCCACTTCGAGGACGGCGGTCGTAACGCGGTCGAGGAAGAGCCGGTCGTGGGTGACGGCGACGACGGTGCCGCGGTGGGCGAGCAGATGTTCCTCCAACCAGGCGACCGCCTCGTCGTCGAGGCCGTTGGTGGGTTCGTCGAGCAGCAGCAGTTCCGGCTCGGCGGCGAGGGCCGCCGCGAGCGCGAGCCGGGAGCGCTGACCACCGGACAGGGTGCCGAGCGGGCGGTCCGGGTCGAGCTCGGCCCGTTCGCCGAGGCGGCGCAGGGTAGCCGCGACCCGCCGCCGCGCATCACGGCCGCCGCGGGCCTCGTAGGCGGCCAGGAGGTCTCCGTACGCGACGAGTTCCTCGGGGCCGGCCCGGTGGAGCAGGGATTCCGCGGCGCGGATCCGGCGCTCCAGGACTTGGAGGTCCGCGAGGGCGTCGTCGACGGCATCGCCGACCCGGGCGGTCGGCGGGAGGTCGAGGGTCTGCGCGAGGTGCCCGAGGCCGCCAGGGGCGGTGACGGTGACCTCTCCGCGGTCGGGGCGCTCCCGTCCGGCAAGGAGCCGGAGCAGGGTGGACTTGCCGGAGCCGTTGTCGCCGACGACGCCGACCCGCTCGCCGGGCCGGACCGTACAGCTCACGCGGTCCAGGACGACGCGGGTGTCGTATCCCTTGGTGACCTCGGACAGGACGATCTGGGTGGTGGCGAGTGGAGCACGCAAGGGCGGTTCCTTTCGAAAGTTGCGAGACGGACCGCCCCGTCTCGTTATGCGATCAACCGTAGGGCAGGTTCGGTTCGCATGCAAGACGATTCGTCTCGCCAGGAGTGATCACTCGATGAGCCGGGCCGCCGGGCGGCCGACTCCGTCAGCCGACGGGCGCGCCCTGGCCCGCGAGCAGCCTGCCTTCGGGGTACGCGAGCGCGGCGGCGGGCAGGGTCCCCTCGCGCCCGCTGCGCAGCACGGTCAGTGCGCCCGTGCGCGGCAGGTCGGGCTCAGGTCGCAGCCCGAGGCGGCGCAGCGCCTGGACCGCGACCGGCTCGGCGGAGCCGTGGTAGACCAGCTCCGCCCCCCGGGTCCGCGCGGCGAGCGCGGCCCGGATGGCGCCCTCGACCAGCTCGTAGTGCGTGCAGCCGAGCACGACGTCGGTCACATCGACCGGGGTCAGCGCGGCGGCCGCGGCGACGGCGGCCGCTACGGCGGCCTCGTCGGCCTTTTCCACCGCGTCGGCGAGCCCCGGGCAGGGCACCTCGGTGACCCGGGCCCCGGCGGCGAAGTCGCGGATGAGCCCGCGCTGATAGGTGCTGCCGGTGGTGGCGGGGGTGGCCCAGATCGCCACCCGGCCGCCGGCGGCAGCGGCGGGCTTGATCGCCGGAACGGTCCCGATGACCGGGATGGCCGGCTCCAGTTCCGCCCGGAGGGTGTCCAGGGCGTGCACGCTCGCCGTGTTGCAGGCGACGATCAGCGCGTCCGGGCGGTGCTCGGCGGCGGCCCGGGCAACGGCGAGTGCCCGCCCGGTGAGGTCGGCGGGGGTGCGCGGACCCCACGGCATGCCGTCGGGGTCGGAGGACACGACGACGTCCGCGTCCGGCCGCAGCCGCCGTACCGCCGCGGCCGCTGCGAGGAGGCCGATTCCGGAGTCCATGAGCGCGATCTTCACCCGGCCACCTTAGTCGACCCCCGCCCCGCCGGGGCCCTGCACCCGCACACGACGGGCCCCCAACCCACGGACCACCACCCCCCACCGGAGCCCGGCACACCAACCCGCACCCGGGGCGCGGGATGCGCACCGGCCCGGCCGGAGCCCGGCGCACAGCCCCAACGAAGCCGTCACGACGGGGCCGAGAGCCCCCGCACCCGACCGGGGAACACCCGACCCCCACCACGATGCCGCCGCACCGGGACGCGCACCACCCCGGCCGGAGGCCACCGCACCCCCGCCGGGAGGCCGCCGCACCCGGGGGGCCGGGTGCGGGACAGGCTCGCCGGGGCCCGGCACACTGCCGACATGGGCCTCCTCACCGCCGCCTGCGCGGCCTACGCCTCCCTCGCCGCCTGGCTCTGGCTCACCCTCGCCCGGGGCATGTTCTGGCGGACCGACGTCCGCCTCCCCCCGCGCACCGCCCCCGCCCGCTGGCCGTCCGTCGCCATCGTCGTCCCGGCCCGGGACGAGGCCGAGGTACTGCCGCGGAGCCTGGCCTCGCTGATCGCCCAGGACTATCCCGGCGAAGCCGAGGTGGTCCTCGTCGACGACGGCAGCACCGACGGCACGGGCGAACTCGCGCGCCGACTCGCCCGCGAGAACCCGGGGCTCCCCCTCACCGTCGCCGACCCCGGCGACCCCGCCCCCGGCTGGACGGGCAAGCTCTGGGCGCTCCGGCACGGCATCGGGATCGCCCGCACCGCGCACGCCACCGAGCCCGATTTCCTCCTGCTCACCGACGCCGACATCGCGCACGAACCCGACAGCCTGCGCGAATTGGTCGCCGCCGCCACCTCCGCGGACCTCGACCTCGTCTCCCAGATGGCCCGCCTGCGCGTGGTCGACCCGTGGGAACGCCTCGTCGTACCGGCCTTCGTGTACTTCTTCGCCCAGCTCTACCCCTTCCGCCGGATCAACCGGCCCTCCGCCCGGACGGCGGCGGCCGCCGGCGGCTGCGTACTGCTGCGCACCACGACCGCCGTGCGGGCCGGCATCCCCGACTCCATCCGCCAGGCGGTCATCGACGACGTGTCCCTCGCCCGCGCGGTCCACCGCTCCGGCGGTCGGATCTGGCTGGGACTCGCGGAGCGGGTGGACAGCGTGCGCCCGTACCCCGCACTGGCGGACCTGTGGCGGATGGTCTCGCGCAGCGCCTACGCCCAACTGCGCCACCAGCCCCTCCTGCTGGCCGGGACGGTGGCCGGGCTGGTGCTCGTCTACCTCGTGCCCCCGGCCGCCCTGCTGACGGGCCTCGCGGCCGGGCGTCCGGCCATCGCGTGGGCGGGCGGCCTGGCGTGGCTGCTGATGGCCGGCACCTACGTGCCGATGCTCCGGTACTACCGCCAGCCGGCCGCACTCGCTCCGCTGCTTCCGTTCACCGCGCTGCTGTACCTCCTGATGACCGTGGACTCGGCCGTGCAGCACTACCGGGGCCGCGGGGCGTCCTGGAAGGGTCGGACCTATGCCCGCCCCAGTGACGCCTGAAACGGCGAACTGCCGCCCGAAGCGCAGTCATCCGAGGTCACCGCATTGTGACGCTACGTCAGCACGAAGTCGGTGCAACACCCAACCGGTGAGTACGAGTACCAACAAGATGGGGCGGAAGTGGCGAATCGTGCACGTGAACGTCAAGTGAAAGGTGAGGCTCTGACCTGCGAATATGCAGGTCAGGGCGGGGTTGACGACACCTCGCTATGGACCCGGTGAAGTCGTGGGCTTAACTTAGGTCCCATGACCTCCCCCCGCTCCACTTATGGCGGCGGTTACTACTCCGCGCCCTCCTTCCCGGACACCCCCATCTACGACTCCCTCGTCGCCGAACGCGGCACTCCGCAGATCGCCCCGATCCGCGTCCCGGCCGCCTACGAGTCCCCGAGTGCCGGATACTCGAGCGGCGGGTATCTGCCGGCTCTCGCGTCATCGATGCCCGCGTTGCCGCCGGCCCAGCCCCAGCAACAACAGACCTCGGGGTACGGATACCCGTACCAGCAGCAGTCGGCTCCGCAGCCGATGCCGCTGCAGCAGGCGCCCGCCCCGTACATCCCGCAGCAGCAGCCGATGGCGGCCCGCGGCGGATTCGTGCAGCAGCCCCAGCCGCAGCAGCCCCGCCCGGTCGCCATGGCCACCGGGTACGAGGCGATGCGCCCGGCCGCGCCGCGCCCGATGCAGGTGCCCGCACCGGTGCCGGCCGCCTCGTACGAGGACCCGTACGGCCGCCCGTACCAGGGGCGCGGCTACTGACGGGGCTCTGGGGCGCGGGCGGCAAAAGGGCTGACAGGATGCCCCCATGTCGAACTTGCACGTGCAGGCGCTCCACGTCCATCCCGTCAAATCGGTAGCGGGGACCGCTCCCGACGAGGTGGTCGTGGAGCCCTGGGGTCTGTCCGGGGACCGGCGTTGGGCACTGATCGATCCCGAGGGCACGGTCATCACCCAGCGTCGCCATCCCCGCCTCGCCCTGGCCGCGGCCCGTCCCGCGGGCGGCGGCGGGATCGCCGTGACGGCGCCGGGCATAGCGCAGGAGCTGTTCGTGGAAGTGCCCGAGCCGGGTCCGCTGGAACCGGTGGTGTTGTTCGGGAAGAAGGTCGAGACCGTGGCCGCGGCGACCACCGCGGCCGACTGGTTCAGCACGTACCTCGGGGAGCCGGTACGGCTGGTGCACATGGATGATCCGGCAGTACGTCGTCCGGTGGATCCGGACTACGCCCTGCCGGGCGAGATGGTGAGCTTGGCCGACGGCTATCCGCTGCTGATCACCACGCTCGCCTCGCTCGACGCGCTCAACTCGCTGATCGCCCAGGGGGACCATCCCGAGGAAGGCCCCCTTCCGATGAATCGTTTCCGCCCCAATGTGGTGGTTTCGGGGGCCGAGGCGTGGGCGGAGGACGACTGGCTCCACATCGCGATCGGCGATGCCGTCTTCCGCGGGGTGCGCGAATGCGGCCGGTGCGTCGTCACCACCACCGACCAGGAGACGGCCGAGCGGGGCAAGGAGCCCCTGAAAACTTTGGCCAAGCACCGGCGGATCGGTCGGTCGCTCGCGTTCGGGCGGCAATTGGTACCGATTCGACTGGGTACGGTGCGCGTCGGTGACGAGGTCCGGGTCCTCGCGTGACGCGTCCGACACCCTCCCGGAACAGGTGAGGCAGGTGGGACGATTGGGGCAGGTGGGTGGTCGCGGACCGGCGACCGGCCGCCCGGATTGACACCTTCGAGGGGCTCGGCGCCCGGGCTGGAACCAACTGGCACGACCAAGCCGTTGGATCAGTCAGGACAGAGGCGCAGACAGGCGGAGACTGGCACAAGTTGGGGGAGCCGGACCGTGCGGACAGCATTGGGTGTGTGGCGTTGGCGGCGCAATCCGCTGCGGCGGCCGACCGACCTCTTCGAGGCGTGGGTGGCGTTCGCCGCGCTGGTGTGCGTCCTGGTGGTGGCCCCGGCCATCGGCTGGGTTGCGGGCCTGCGGGTGGACGGTACCCTTCAGCAGGCCGCGCACCAGCAGCGGCAGGAGCGCCATCTCGTCCCGGCGGTGGTCCTGCGGCCCGCCCCGGAGTCGGCGGTGGCTGCGGGTGCCTCCGCGAACGCCTCGGCCGACGCGTCGACACAGCGGACGGCCCCGCACCGTACGCAGATCGTGGCCGCGTGGACCGCGCCGGACGGCAGCAGCCACCAGGGCACGGTGCCGGCCGCGGAGGAACCGCCGCGTCCCGGCGAGCGGTTCCGGATCTGGACCGACGCGCGCGGCCGGCTGGTGGGGCAGCCGCTCGACCCGTCCGCGGCCGTGTTCCACGCGGGGATGGCGGGGCTGGCCGCCGCGATCTGCGTGGCCACCCTGGTGGAGACGGTCCGGCGGCTGGTCGTACGAAGGCTCATGCATCAGCGGTACATACGTCTGGACCGGGCCTGGGCGGCGGCAGGGCCGGACTGGGGCCGAGCGGGCGCGGGCAGCTGACCTGGCCGCTCATCGGCTCCGCGCGCGCTACGGTGGAGCGGCCGGATCGGTCGCTCCAGTAACTTCGGTGGCTGCGGTGACTTCAGACTTCCGTGGCATCGGTCGTATCGGCAGCGCGAGCACGAGGGTGGGGGCACGACAGCACCATGGTTCAGGGCACGGTCCAGGTAACACACGGCGGGACTTCGCGGTGGCGGCGCCGCTCCGGTGAGTATCCGACGCTGACCGCTGCGCTCGCCGTAGCGGGCGACGGGGACGTGCTGACGATCGCCCCCGGCACCTACCGCGAGAACCTGGTGCTGGACCATGCCGTCACCCTGCGCGGGCCCGAGGGCGCGGCGGGGTCGGTGCGGATCGCCCCGCTCGACGGGGTCGCACTGACCCTGCGCGCCTCGGCCGCGGTCCAGGACCTTTATCTGGAGGGCCAGGACCGGGCGGCGCCCGCACTGCTGGTGGAGGACGGCTGTCCCGAGCTCACCGACCTGCGGGTGAGCACCCACTCCGCCGCCGGCATCGAGGTACGCGGCTCGGGAGCCCGCCCCCTGGTGCGACGGTGCACCGTGGAGAATCCGGCCGGCGTCGGCATCGCCGTACTGGAAGGTGGCGGCGGGGTGTTCGAGGAGTGCGAGGTCGTGGCCGCCGGACAGACCGGCGTCTCGGTGCGCGGCGGCGGCCGGCCCCGGCTGGAGCGGTGCCGGATCCACCACGCCACGGGCGCGGGCATCGGCATCACGGGCGAGGGCTCGGGGCTGGAAGCTCTGGGCTGCGAGGTGTACGAGATCAAGGGCGCCGGGGTGCAGATCGCCGCGCGCGCCACGGCCCGGCTCACCGACTGCTCGGTGCACCGCACCTCCGCCGACGGGGTCACGCTCGACACCGACGCGGTGCTCACCCTGGCCGGCTGCGACATCCACGACATCCCGGAGAACGCGGTCGATCTGCGGTCCCGTTCGATGCTCACCCTCAGCCGCACCACCGTGCGCCGGTTCGGCCGCAACGGCCTGTCCGTGTGGGACCCGGGCACCCGGGTGGACGCCGAGTCCTGCGAGATCCACGACAGTACGGGTGACTATCCGGCGGTGTGGATCAGTGACGGGGCCACGGTCTCCCTCGACTCCTGCCGGGTGCACGACGTACCGGACGCGCTGTTCGTGCTGGACCGCGGGTCGCGGGTCGACGTGGTCGACAGCGATCTGTCCCAGGTGCGCAACACCGCCGTCTCCGTGAGCGACGGGGCCACCGCGCAGCTCGACGACTGCCGGATCCGCGAGGCGGCGACCGGGGCCTGGTTCCGCGACCACGGCAGCAGCGGCACGCTCGCCGGCTGCACCATCGACGCCGTGCAGACCGGTGTGATCGTCACCAAGGGCGCCGACCCCACCCTGGAGCGGTGCACGGTCACCTCCCCCGCCGAGGCCGGTTTCTACGTGTCGGCGGGCGGCCGGGGCACCTTCACGGCCTGCCGGGTGACGAGCAGTTCCGGCTTCGGCTTCCACGTCATGGACGGCTGCCGCACCACGCTGACGCGCTGCCACACCGAGCGCTGTGCCCGCGGGGGCTACGAGTTCGCCGAGGACGGGCCGACCGTCGAGGAGTGCACCGGCGACGGGTCCGGCGCTGGTCCCGCCGCCCGGTCCGCCCCCGGGGGCACGACCGCCGGTGCGCGGGCGGGCGTCCGTACGGCCAGCGGGACGCAGGGCCCCGCGGCGCGGCCGGCGCAGGCACCCCCGCCTTCCGTACCGCGGCCCGCGGACGGGGCGCAGGCCGGGCCGGCCGCCGCCCCGCGGGAGTCCGGCGAGATGCTGGGCCGGCTCGACGCTCTGGTGGGCCTGGACAGCGTCAAACGCGAGGTGCGGGCACTCACCGACATGATCGAGGTCGGCCGCCGGCGGCAGCAGGCGGGCTTGAAGGCCGCCTCGGTGCGCCGGCACCTGGTCTTCACCGGCTCCCCCGGCACCGGCAAGACCACGGTCGCCCGGCTGTACGGGGAGATCCTCGCCTCGCTCGGGGTGCTGGAGCGCGGGCACCTGGTCGAGGTGTCCCGGGTGGACCTGGTCGGCGAGCACATCGGCTCCACGGCGATCCGTACGCAGGAGGCCTTCGACCGGGCGCGCGGCGGGGTGCTGTTCATCGACGAGGCGTACGCGCTGGCGCCGGAGGACTCGGGCCGGGACTTCGGGCGCGAGGCGATCGACACGCTGGTGAAGCTGATGGAGGACCACCGGGACGCGGTGGTCGTGATCGTCGCCGGGTACACGGCGGAGATGGAGCGGTTCCTGACGGTGAATCCGGGGGTGGCCTCGCGGTTCTCCCGGACCATCACCTTCGGCGACTACGGTCCCGGGGAACTGCTGCGGATCGTGGAGCAGCAGGCGGAGGAGCACGAGTACCGGCTCGGGGACGGTACGTCGCAGGCCTTGCTGACGTACTTCACGGAGCTGCCCAAGGGCCCGGCCTTCGGCAACGGCCGCACGGCCCGCCAGACCTTCGAGTCGATGGTGGAACGGCACGCGGGCCGGGTGGCCCAGCTCGCGGAGCCCAGTACGGACGAGCTCACCCTGCTGTTCCCGGCGGATCTGCCGGCGCTACCGGCGCTGCCGGTCCAGCCCGCTCCTTGCTGAGCACGTCCGCGATCCGCTGACCCGGTAGCTCGGCCCGTGCGGCAGTGTCCAAGCGGGCGAGCAGGGCGTCGCGTTCGGCAGCGAAGGCCGGGTCGGCCTGGTAGTCGGAGTGGCCCAGGATCGGGGCGGGCAGCGGATGGCGGGCAGTGCGCCCGTAGGCGAGCGGGTCGGCGAGCGGGCCGCGGTCCACGTCGGGCTCCGCGCCGGGCAGCGCCGGCCCGCCGATGGGGTCGCTGGCCCGCCAGAGGTTGCGCCAGCAGTCGACCTCGCGGTGCAGGGCGGTGAGCGGCCCCGGGCCGAAGTAGGCGGGGAACCAGCGGCCGTAGAGGCGGCCGAGCGGGGACCCGTAGGTGAGCAGGGCGACCCGGCGGCGGGCGGGCGGCGGTAGTTGCCAGACGGCCGCGGCAGCGAGCACGCTGCCCTGCGAGTGGCCGGAGATGACCAGGTGGCCGCCGGTGCGGCCGGTCCAACCGGCCATCCGCCAGGTCAGGTCGGGGACGGCCCGCTCGGCGTAGCAGGGCGGTGCGAAGGGGTGCGCGGCGCGCGGCCAGAAGGTGCCGACGTCCCACAGGATCCCTATGGTCCGGCGGGCGGCGGGGTCCCGGTAGGCGCGGCGGCCCCAGGCGATGAAGGCGGCGATGCCGAGGCCGATGAGCCAGGACCCGGCGTCCTGGGCGGCGCGGGCGGCGGTTTCCAGCAGCGGCACGGTCCCGCGCGCCGCCTCGCCCGGGACCTTTCCGCTGGACCAGGCTCCGGCCAGCGCGCCCGCGCCGAGCACCAGGGTGATGCCCGAGACGGCCGCCACGAACCAGGGTGCGGAGTCGGTGAGCGCGGCCGCGGTCCGCGCCCCGGCGATCCTGCGACTGCGGTCGAGGTCCGGTGTCTCCCCCGGGTACTCGGCGGCCACGGCGGCGGCGAGCCGGCCCCGCGCCCGGGCTCCGGTGACCGCGAACCAGCCCGCGAGCAGCGCCAGTACGAGGAGCAGCGGCGGCAGTTCGGCGGCCTGCCAGGACAGCAGCACGGGCGGCCCGGGCAGCGGGGCGCCGGGCGTCCCGGGCGTGGCGCCCCCGTCCAGCCAGTCGGCGACCCGCTGGGCGACCCCGCCGGACATCACCCCGCCGAGCGCGCAGCCGAGCATGGCGACGGCGGGCCCGCCGAGGCCGTACAGGGCCGTCGCCGGGTCGGGGGCCCTGCGGTAGAGGTGGCGGGCGACGGCGGCGAGGGCGAGCACGCAGAGGCCCTGACCCAGCATGAGCACGCCGAAGGTGAGGTCCCCGGGGAGCCGGCCGGTGGCGTTCCAGTCGGGGCGCGACCAGCAGGCGTGCGCGAGTACGGCGGCGAGCAGGACCAGGGCGGCGCCGGGCAGCAGGGTGACGGCGGCCCGGTCGAGCCGGTGGTCGGGCCGGGCCTCGGTACGGCCGCGCCGGCACACGACCGAGGCCACGGCGACGGCACCGGCGGCGAGCAGGACCTGGGTGAGCGTGCCGAGGGCCGCGAGGACGGGGGCGCCGGCCCGGCGGTCGTGACGGGCGGTGGGCACGGAGACGGCCACCGCCACGGTGAGCAGCCCGGCGGCGGTGTGTGCGGCGCGCAGCCGGGCCACGAGGCGGCGGCCGTACCAGAATCCGGGGCGCCCGAGCGCGGGCTCGGGGTCCGAGGCGGTGTCCGGGGCGGCGGCGCCGGCGGGCGGGGGCTGGGACTCGTAGGCGCTCCAGGTGCGGTTCGACAGGTACCAGAGCAGCCCGGTCAACGCGGCGGGGACCAGGGCCCCGAGGGCGAGGCGCCGCCCGGGCTGGGCCCACCAGCCGCCTCCGGGCGCGAGGAAGCCCAGCCAGGAGCGGAACCGGGCGCCGGCGCAGGTCCCGGAGCCCGCGCACTGCCAGGCGAGGAGGTCGAGCGCGACCTCGCAGGCGGCGGCGATGAGCAGCACGGTCAGGCTGAGGGCGAGGATCCGCACGAGGACCCCGTACGTGCGCACGGCGCGGGGTCGGCGGCGGGGGTGGCCGGCCGGGCCCAGTGGGCGAGGTTGGCCACCATGAAGGGCAGGAGCAGCAGCCACAGGGCGCGGGCGCCGTTGCCGGACGTGAGCCGGGACCAGCAGTAGGCCTCGGGGACGGGCCGCCCGGCGTACCGCTCGGGGTGGGCCTCGGCGTCGGCGTCCTCGGTGCGGCGGAAGACTGCGGCGGTGGAGCCCGGACGGTGCGCGGGTCGCCGAGCAGCTCGCCGGGGGCGGCGCCGGCGACTCCGTGGACCAGGAGTTCGAGGGCGAGGGGGGTGTCGGGCGGGGTGTGGGGCGGGGAGGTGTCGGGCTGGGGGCGGTCGGGCACAGCGGCCTCCGCTCGCGGGGCGGGATCGGCGCGGCTCCAGCATCCCGCGCGACACGGCCACTGCACAGGTCCCGCGCGGGGATCGGCGGAGATCGGACGAGGTCGGTCAGGGGCGGGCGGGGGCGGACGCGCTCGCTCAGGATCGGTCGTGATCGCTACGGACTTCTCACGGCTACGGGGCTATGGTGGCGCGCACGCCCGTCCAGAACCTCATCCCAGGGGGTACCGCCCATGGCTCGCCGACTCCGACCGGTGGGGCTCGACTTCCTCGACGACGCGCCGGTCCGGCTGGTCTTCGCCACCACCACCGTGGCGCCCCCCGAGGCCGTGTACCAGGCGCTCGCCGAGGAAGTGGAGGGCTGGGCCGACTGGTTCGGGGCGGTGACCCTGGCCCGCCCCACCCACGGCGGCGCGGGCCGCGAGATCAAGCTGACGGGCGGGGTGCGCTTCCACGAGACCGTCATGGCCGCGGATCCCGAACGGCGGTACGCGTACCGGGTCGACACCACCAACGTCCCCGGGGTTCGGGCCCTGTTGGAGGAGTGGCGGCTGACCCCGACCGGTACCGGCACGCACGTCCGCTGGACCTTCGCGGCGGACGGGCCCGCCCCGTTCCGCTTCGGCCTGGCCGTCGCCCGCCCGGGCCTGGGCCACTCCTTCCGCACGGCGGTCCGCAGCTTGGACCGGCGGCTCGGCGCCCGGCGCGGGGCGGGTCAGTAGCCGGGGGCGGCCGTCGTGCCGGACACGCGGTGCACCTCGGCGAGTTCTCCGCAGCCGCCCGCACTCCAGACGGCCCTGCGGAACTCCTGCAGGGTCATCGCCGGCCCGTCGGCGCGGTGGACCACCGTGCAGCGCGCGCAGCACCACCCCCGGGACCAGACCTCCTCGGCGGCGTCCCGGCCAGCCGCGATCCGCGCCCGGAACGCCCGCTGGGTCCGTACGGAGGTGGCGATCAGCAGGATCGCCCCCAGCAGGGCGAACGCCGAGATCCAGCCCAGGAGCAGGAGTTCGGCCCCGGGCCCGTCCGCGAACCACTTGCCGGCCAGCGAGCCGACGAGGAACGTGGCGATCGACACCGGGACCAGCAGCACTCCGAGCGCGGTCCGCCCGGCGGTCGCCGGACGGGGCGGGACCAGGGCCAGCGCTTCGGCCAGCCGCGGGACGACCTCGAGGCCGCTGACGCTCCGGTCACCACCGCCGGCCTCCTCCCTGAACCGGCTCTGCCCACCGAGGCGGACGGCGGGCACGGCTCGGACCTCGTCGGAGCGATGGCAGCTAAGACACTCCAGATGCGATGCCCGGGGCTCGGACCGCGGTCGGTCGGGCACCGAGGGATGCTCCCCGGCCCGCGGCCGGTCGCCGGCACCGACCTGGGCCCGTGCGCGCGCGTCCCGTTCCGGTCTGTTGTACTCGATGCCCGCCATGTTTCCCCCCGGCCGCCCGATTTGAGTCCGCCGAGCGTAGCCAGGCAACCCCATTGCCACCAGGGCGTTTTCGTCACGGCATCGTCACGGCGGCGCCACGCGAACAACACCCGGGCGAGCGGGGCAGCGCAGCCCGCGGGACCGTCAGGCGGACGGTTCGCGCCAGACCCCGGTCGTCAGCAGCGTGTCGATGGTCTTCGTGTAGGGGGCGATGTCGAGCCCCTGCGCCACCAGCCACTCGTCGGAGTAGTACTTGTCCAGGTAGCGGTCGCCCGGGTCGCACAGCAGAGTGACGACGCTACCCGTGCGACCCTCCGCCACCATCTCCGAGATGATCTTCAGGGCGCTCCACACGCCGGTGCCGGTCGAGCCGCCCGCCTTGCGCCCTATGGCCGTCTCCAGCGCGCGGCAGGCGGCGACGCTCGCCGCGTCCGGGACCTTCATCATCCGGTCGATGGCCCCGGGCACGAAGCTCGGCTCCATCCGCGGCCGGCCGATGCCCTCGATGCGCGAGCCGCAATCGCTGCTCGCGTCCGGGTCGTTGTTGGTCCAGCCGTCGAAGAAACAGGAGTTCTCCGGGTCGGGCACGCAGACGCGGGTGTCGTGCTGCATGTAGTGCACGTAGCGCGCGATGGTCGCCGAGGTACCGCCGGTGCCGGCGGTCGCCACGATCCAGGCGGGCTCGGGGTACCGCTCCAAGCGCAGCTGCTGGTACATCGATTCGGCGATGTTGTTGTTGCCGCGCCAGTCGGTGGCCCGCTCCGCGTACGTGAACTGGTCCATGTAGTGCCCGCCCGTTCGGGCGGCGAGCTCGGCCGACTCCTCGTACATCTTCATCGGGTCGTCCACGAAGTGGCACGCGCCGCCGTGGAATTCGATGAGGCGGCACTTCTCCGGGCTGGTCGTGCGCGGCATGACGGCGATGAAGGGGACGCCGATCAGCTTGGCGAAGTACGCCTCGGAGACGGCGGTGGAGCCGGAGGAGGCCTCGATGACCGGCCGGCCGGGGCGGATCCAGCCGTTGCAGAGCGCGTAGAGGAACAGCGAGCGCGCGAGGCGGTGCTTGAGGGAGCCCGTCGGGTGCGTGGACTCGTCCTTGAGGTAGAGGTCGATGCCCCACGCCTCGGGGAGCGGGAAGCGCAGCAGGTGGGTGTCGGCGGAGCGGTTGGCGTCGGCCTGGACCTTGCGGACGGCCTCCTTCAGCCAGGCCCGGTAGTCCGCGTCGCTGCGATCGACGTCGACGGTCGTGGCAGTCGTACCGGTGGTACCGGTGGTTCTGGTGGTGCCGGTGGTGCTCATGTGCCGCGCTCCTTCATGGGTGAACTTCTCTCCCCTCTTCGCAATGTACCCCTCCCACCTGCACAAACGTTCGCTTTGGGGATCCATGAGAATCCCTTTCGATCGCGCTCGGTTGCACTGCGCGGCACGGTGGGTGACCCTGGTGGAGCATCACCGAGGGTGCCGCACCCGTAACACTCATGTCGGGGAGTCGCAGCCGTGATCAGTCATTCCCGCAGGCACTGCGTCGTCGAACTGCAGGCCTTGCCGTCGCGGATCGGCCAAATCCGCAGAATCGTTTCTGCACAACTGCGCCACTGGGAGCTCGACCCGCTCATAGACCGGGCTGCGCTCGGTGTGACGGAGCTACTCAGCAACGTCCACCGCCACGCGCAGCCGGACAAGACCTGCACCGTGGAGATCGAGCTCCGGCTCGGGCGACTGACGGTCTCGGTCATCGACAGCGATCCGCGGCTGCCCGTCGTCCACGGGGCGCGGGCGGAGGCCCTGGAGACCTGCGGCCGCGGGCTCGCCCTGGTGGAGGCGCTCAGCGAGGCCTGGGGGGCGCGCGAGCGGCCCGACGGCCCCGGAAAGGCGGTGTGGTTCTCGCTCACGGCGGCCCCGGCCCGGGCGGCGCCGGTACGGCCGGTCCCCGTCGGGGCCACGCCCGTACGAGAACCAGCGCGTGCGGTGCTCCTGGCCGTCGATCCGGGGGCCGTCGCGACGGGCCTGCCGGTGGCGTCGCCGGTCGGCGCCCGACCCGGGTGACCGGCCCCGGCCCCGGGCTCGGCCCGACCTGCGGGGACGGCCCGACGTGCGGGCCCCACCGATGTGCGGGCCGAGCCGATGTGCGCGGACGGCCCGGGCACGACTGCCCAGCACTACGGAGCGGGCACGGACCGGGCCGGCCGGGGACGGAACGGGCACGGACCGGGCACGGACCGGGCCGGCCGGAAACCTCGCGGACCGCCGTTGGGCCAGTGCGTGGCCCGGCGTTTAGGCCAGGGCTCCCAGCGGGTCGTCGAGCACCGGCTGCCACGCCAACTCCGCCGCGCCGACCAGGCTGTTGTGGTCCAGGGTGCACGGCAGGATCGGCACCCCGCCGCTGCGTCCCCAGAGGCTGCGGTCCGCGACCACCGCGCGCAGCCGCTCCGGGTCGGCGTGCAGCAGCTCCCGGTGCAGCCCGCCCAGGATGATCCGGTCCGGGTTGAGGATGTTCACCAGGCCCGCGAGTCCGAGCCCGAGCCGGTCGATCAGCTCCTCCGTGGCCGCCCGTACCGCCGGTTCCGCCGGCTCGTCGCGCAGCAGTTCGCGGGCCTGCTGGAGCAGCGACACCTCGGGGCCGGGGCTGCGGCCCGCTGCGGTGAGGAAGGCCAGCGGGTCCGCCTCCACGTCCAGGCAGCCCCGGCTGCCGCAGTGGCAGGCCCGTCCCTCGGGGTTCACGGTGAGGTGGCCGACCTCCAGGGCCAGGCCCGAACTCCCGCTGTGCAGGCGGCCGTCCAGCACCAGCGCCCCGCCGACCCCGCGGTGCCCGGTGGCCACGCACAGCAGGTGCTGGGCGCTGCGCCCCGCGCCGTGCCGGTGCTCGGCCAGGGCCGCGAGGTTGACGTCGTTGCCCGTCAGGGCCGGGCCGTCGATCCCGGCCGCCTTGACGCACTCCGCGAAGATGGCCCGTACGGGAGAGCCGGCCGGCCAGGCCAGGTGCAGCGGGTTCAGCGCCGTACCGTCCGGCTCCGCGACCGCCGAGGGGACCGCGAGACCCGCCCCGACGCAGCGGCGGCCGCTCTGCGCGAGCAGCTCCGCGCCCGCCTCCACGACCGCGCCGAGCACCTGCGCCGGATCGGCGGAGACGGTGACCTTGCCGGGTGCGGTGGCCACGATGCGGCCGCCGAGGCCGACCAGGGCGGCCCGGAAGCCGTCCGAGTGCACCTGGGCGGCCAGCGCCACCGGGCCGTCCTCGGCCACCGAGAGCCGGTGCGAGGGGCGGCCCTGGGCTCCGCCTGTCCCGCCGGTCCCGCCGGCTCCGCCCGGGCGGGAATCGACGCGGATCAGCCCGAGGGCCTCCAGCTCGGCGGCGACCGCTCCGGCGGTGGCCCGGGTGACCCCGAGCTCGGCCGTGAGCACGGCGCGGGTCGGGGCGCGGCCGGTGTGGACGAGCTCGAGCGCCGGTCCGAGCGCGCCGCGCCCCCGTTCCAGCCTGGTCCGCGCAGCCGTACCGGAAGCGGATGGCGCGGTCACATCCCCCACCCGCGGCGGGGCCCCGTTGCCGTTCATAGCATCGATCCTCGCATGATCGGAGGCTGCCGGGTGCCGCCTCTCAGCCCAGCCCGCCGACCCGGAGTGTGATGTTCAGCCGCCCGGTCAGTCCGAGCTCCTGCGGGCCCGTGCCCGGCAGGACCTTCGGCACCCCGTGATAGGCCAGCCGGCTCTCCTCCCCGAAGACGAAGAGGTCCCCGCTGCGCAGCTCCACGTCCCGGTACGGGAGCCCGCGCGAGGCGGTGTTCCCGAAGCGGAAGACGCAGGTGTCGCCGAGGCTGAGCGAGACCACCGGCGCCGGGGACCTCTCCTCGGCGTCGCGGTGCATGCCCATGCGGGAGTCGCCGGCGTAGAAGTTGATCAGCGCGATGTCGTAGGCCGTCCCGGGCCCGGGCGGCGGCGGGTCCCCGTACGCGGCGGTCACCGCCTCCCGCCCCAGCTCGGCGAGCCACGGCGGCATCGGTTTGACCGGTGCACCGTCGCCGTCGACGACGGTGCGCGCGTAGCCGTACGGGTACCAGTGCAGGCCGAGGCACACCTGGCGGGCGGTCATCACCCCGCCGCCCGGGGTGCGTACGGTGCGCAGGCCGGCGGGCGGCCGGGCCCACGCGCGGCAGGCCGCCAGCAACTCGCCCTGCCGCCCCGCCCCGAGCCAGTCCGGCACGTGCACGGCACCGGGGGCGAGCACGGTCCGCTCGCGCGGAAAGAGTTCCCCGTCCATGCCCTCCATTGTCCCGGGCGGGCTGATAGGACTCACGGTATGAAGATCACCGAACATGTGAGGGCCCTCGCCCGCGAGGGCGAGCTGCTCGCCGAGGTGGCGGAACGCGCCGGTACGGAGTCCGCGGTGCCCACCTGCCCGGGGTGGCGGGTCACCGACCTGCTGCGGCACACCGGCTCGGTGCACCGCTGGGCCACCGCGTACGTCGCGGAGCGACGGCTGGAGCCGGTGGGCTTCCCGGACGCGCCGGAGCTGGTCGGCGGCGAGCTGCTGGCCTGGTTCCGCGAGGGCCACGCGGACCTGGTGCGGACCCTGAACGAGGCGCCGGACGACCTGCAGTGCTGGACGTTCCTCCCGACGGCCCCGCCCTCGCCGGTGGCGTTCTGGGCCCGGCGGCAGGCGCACGAGACCGCCGTGCACCGGATGGACGCGGAGACTGCGCTCGGCGTGTTGTTCTCCGCAATGGCGCCGGAGTTCGCCGAGGACGGGGTGGACGAGCTTCTGACCGGCTTCCACGCCCGGCCGCGCAGCCGGGTGCGGACCGCCGAGCCCAAGGTGGTGCGGGTGCGGGCCGCCGACACGGCCGCGGTGTGGACCGTACACCTGTCGGCGGAGCCGGCCCGTACGGTGCGGGGCGACACGGGCGAGGTGGCCGACTGCGAACTGACCGGCGAGGCGGCCTGGCTGTACGCAGCGCTCTGGAACCGGACCCCGGTGGCGGGTCCGGGGGTGACGGGCGACCTGGCACTGGCCCGGCTGTGGACGGAGACGGCCGGAATCTGAATGACGGGCCGGGGGCTTGTGACGGGCTGTGCACGCTGTGACACTGCACGCATGGAGCGACGTACGCAGGCGGACCGGGACGCGATCACCATCGAGATCGGCTACGCCTTGGTCAGCGCCTCCTTCGCGGCCGCCCTCGCTTTCGGCGCGGTGTACGGACCCGCGCTGGCGTTCTCCCTCTCCACGTCGACGCGCCGGATCCTGGCCGTGGCGGGCGGGATCCTCGCGGTGGCAGTGTTCCTGCTCCGGGTCACCCACGTGCTGCTCGGATTCGCCCGCCGTCCGGAGAACGACGGGCGCTGACCACGGGCCCGGCGTCGCCGGCCGGCGCCCGCGAAGGGATCGGCACCCTGCTCCGGGGCCACCCCGGCCTAGGCCCTGTCGCCCGCACGGCCGGAAAATCGGGTGCCGCGTTCAAGGCGGCCCGCCAGGATGACGGACATGACCGGTGAGACGGGCGCGGGAAGTCGGCAGGGCGGGGGTGCGGCGGGGCGCCCGCTCGCCTTGGTCACGGGGGCCGGACGTTCGGCGGGGATCGCGTCGTCCGTCGTACTGAATCTTGCTCGGGCCGGGTGGGACGTGGCCTTCACCTACTGGACCCCGTATAACGCGCGGATGCGGTGGGGCACGGAGTCGGGTGCGCCCGAAGGGCTGCGGTCGAAGGTGACGTCCTTGGGGGCGAGGACCCACGCGGTCGAGGCGGACCTCAGCGACCCGGCCGTGCCGGCGCAGCTCTTCGACAGCGTCGAGGGTGCGCTGGGGAACGTCACCGCGCTGGTGCTCTGCCATTGCGAGTCGGTCGATTCGGGCCTGTTGGACACCACGGTGGAGAGCTTCGACCTGCATTTCGCGGTCAATGCGCGGGCCTCCTGGCTGCTGATCCGGGAGTACGGGCTGCGGTTCCGCGGGCAGCACGGCGGCGGGCGGATCGTCAGCCTGACCAGCGACCACACCATCGGAAACCTGCCGTACGGGGCGAGCAAAGGTGCGGTGGACCGGATCACGTCGGCCGCCGCCCACGAGTTCGCCCACTTGGGGGTGACCTGCAACTCCGTCGATCCCGGACCGACCGACACCGGGTGGATGACCGAGGAGCACGAAGCGGAACTGATCCGTTCCACGCCCCTCGGCCGCCTCGGTGTGCCGCAGGACTGCGCGCATCTCGTCACGTTCCTCTGCTCCGCCGAGGGGGGTTGGATCAACGCCCAGCTTCTCCGGAGCAACGGCGGCCTGGGCTGAGCGAGCGACGATCGGAGCGTTCCACCGCTGCGGCACGCGGCACGCCCGGTGCGGGGTCGTCAGGGCTGGCGGACCATCAGGAGCCCTGACCGGCGGCCGCCTGCACGGCGGCGACATCGGGGGCGGTCGCCTTCGCGGCGGCGGGGGGCGTGCGGTAGGCACGAAGGGGTGCGTTGACCGCGGCCACGGCGGCGACCACCAGGACGGCGGACAGTCCGCCGAGGGCCAGGGAGAAGGGGGCGGAGGTGGCGGACGCCAACAGGCCACCACGGAAGTTGCCGAGTTCGGGGCCGGCGACACCGATGACGTGTTCCATCGAGGAGACCCGCCCCCGGTACGCGTCCGGGGTCTCGCATTGGACCAGGGCACCGCGGGTGACGACGGAGACGGTGTCGGCGGCGCCCGCCACGGCCAGGCAGCCGAGCGCCAGCCACAACGGCCCCGCCAGACCGAAACAGGCCAGCGCCAGGCCCCAGACACCGGCTGCGCACAACTGTACGAGGCCGCCGCGACGCCAGCGCGTCACCGTGCCGGAGAGCAGACCGGCCGTGATCCCCCCGACCGCGACGGCGGAGAGGAACAGGCCGAGGGTCCGCGGGTCTCCTCCGAACCGGATCTCGTTGACCAACGGGAAGAGCGCAATGGGCATGGCGAGCAGCGTTGCGGACAGATCGGTGGCCATCGAGCCCCACAACGTCGGGCGACGCAAGACGAACCGCCAACCGCCGCGCTCCGGCCGGCGTCTGCCGCCTGCCGCAACGGTACCTTCGGGCCGCACGGCGGGCAGGCGGATCACCGCGAGCATCGAAACGGCCGTGGCCATCGCCTGGACTGCGTAGGCGGCAGGGAAACCCCAGCGGGCGATGAGCAGTCCGGCCATCGCGGGCCCGGCCAGCATCGCTGCCTGGAAGGAGACGTTGGTCAGCGCAAGACCGGCCGCGACCTGGTCGCCCGGCAACAGCCGGACCGGGAAGGTGCGCCGGGCAGGAGCGCCGAGAGCACTGCAACTCGTCCCCACGGCGACCAGGGCGAGCAACAGGAGCACGCTGCGGTTGTCCGCCAGGGCCTGGGTACAGAGCCCGGCGGCGGCCAGCACCTGGCCCGCGGTGGTGACCCGCACCACCGCACGGCGGTCAACGGCATCGGCCAACGTGCCGCCGATCAGCCCGAACAACACCATCGGAAGGCCGGTGGCGAGCCCGATGGCGCCGGTGCCCACGGGGCTACCGGTGAGGTCCCAGACCTGGGCCAGCACCGCCACGTTGGCTATCTGTCCGCCGAGTTGAGAAGCCGAGGTACCGATCCACAGGTCTCGGAATGCCCGACTGCCGTGCAGCGGGCGGGTGTCGAGCAACCGGATGCGCACCCTCATCGCGGTGGCTCGACGAGGTGGTGGAGGATCCGCTGCCGCATCGACCTGCGTTCCAGCGCCCGACGCACCTCCTCGACGACGGCGGTCATCGCGTACGGGACCTCGCCGTCCAGCTCGGCCACCGTCGCGTGGGTGGCGCGCCACTCCGCCTCCAGGAACGGCACCAGAGACCTGCCGCGCTCGGTCAGGTCGATGCGCCGGGTGCGGGCGTCGGGCCCCGGCTCGGAGGTGACCAGATCCTCCTTGCGCATGGCGGCGACGGTCTGGCTGATCGCGGAGTGGGAGCGGTCCAGGGACTTCGCAAGCTCGCGAATGGTCAGGGGTCCCGTGTGAGCGAGCCGGATGAGCGGATAGGCGAACCGGGGCCGCACCCCCTCGATGCCGCGTTCGACGTAGACCTGCTCGATCTCAGCATCCATGGCCGCAAGGAGCGCGTGCAGGGCGCGCCAGGGATCGGGTAGCGCAGTGGGATCCGTAGATGTCACAGCGCTAATATAACAGTGCTGCAATAATCTGCACTCGTGATCGATCGTTCCTGGTTTCCTGGTCTCGGCGAGTTCGACGGCGGGGCCGCCAGCCGTCGGCGTCGCCCCACCCGGGGTCGCTCTGGCCGCAGCGCCGGGCAACGACAGGGTGTTCAGGGCGGGGCGGATCCGGCGAAGACGTTGAAGGAGGAGTTCCACGACCTTGCCGATCTCGACGCGGCACTTGAGGCGTGGGAGGACCGTCTGGGCTAGGTGCAGTACGATCCGCGCCGCACGGCCGGGGCGCTCAGCCTGTGCGATGAAGGCTGCGGGCTGCTGGTCTAGCTGGTCTGGCTGGTCGTCACCGGATCGGAGCGCGGCCGGATGTGGCGTGATCGGCGCGGCGACGGCGAGGACCTTTACGCGCGGAATGTCGCACGGCCCCACCGCCCAGCACCCTCAACCGAGGGTGGCCGCGTACGTGGTCTGGGTGCGGTACTTCCATGTCGGGCCCGCGTTCCAGGGATTGGGCATGACCGTGCTGGTCGCGTACGCGTAGCCCGCGCCGCGGGCGAAGGCCGTGCGCAGGGTGGCGCGCATCGCCCCGTGGTCGGGGACGTCGTGGACCAGGTGTCAGAACGCCGTCCCGCTCGGGTCGAGTTCGGCGCCGGAACGGTAGCCGGAGAGGTGGTCGAAGACGTTGCCGCCGAGCCAGCCGGCGCCGTTGTACGCGGCGTACGTGTCCTCGAACGTGACGAAGACGTCCGCGGTGCGGTGGCCCGGCTCCAGGTAGCAGTCGGCTATGGCGGTGCCGGGATTGTTGACGACGAGGTCGGGGGTGGCCGGGTCGGCGGCGTCCATCGTGTCCTGGACGTAGCGGCGCAGCTCGGCGTAGTAGTCGCGGGTGGCGTTGGCGGGGCCGCAGTCGCGGCTGACGACGTCGAAGAAGATGCCGTCGACGTGGAGGCGGCCGTCGGGGGTCTTGAGGTAGTTGTCGACGGAGGCCTTGATCGCGACGATGTCGCGGTTGCCGTGGTCGGTGTGGACGTAGCCGAGCACCCGGGTCTTCTCGCCGGTGGAGGTGGTGCGGGTGCGCAGCGCGTCGGCGCGGGCCCGCCAGGGGCCGTCGAACGGGGAGTCGCCGTTCCCCGGGTTCAGTACGACCACCGAGGGGGCCGGAGCGGTGGCGGTGAGATCGGTCAGCATGGGGTCGTTCGCCCAGACGTACGCGGGGACGCCGATCTCCAGGCCCCGCACGCCCGGAGTCCGGGGGGCGGGGGGCGGGTCGGGCGCGGGGGCGGCCGGCCGGGGCACGTCACGTGCCGCGGCGATGATGGCGGGCGCCGACGCGGCCAACAAGGCAGCGACCAGAGCGGCGTACAAGGCCTTCACGGCGCGGGGCATGAACGTTTCCTCCGGCGGCGAAGGGGGCGACCCGAGGAACATTAGACGGGCGGTCCCTCACCCAAGGCCGAACCACACCCATTCGCACGAGGAACACGAGTGCGAGCCATCCCCTGATCATGTGAACCCCATCGGTCTCCACAACGGTCCGCGCCTGCGCCCTCCCGTCACACGGCCGGCAGTCCGACCCCGTGTGCCAGCTGGTCGGCGGCGTGCGCGAAGAAGGCGGCGCGGTCCTCGACGACCCGGTTGAACTGGCCGAACAGTTCGAAGGACACCAGCCCGACCAAATGGGCCCAGGCGGCGACCAGAGCGGCCGTGACCGCCGGGGGCAGCCCCTGCGCGAAGTCGGCGGTCATCCGGTCGGCCTCGGCGCGCAGGGCGGGCGGCAGCGGCGGGAGGGCGAGGCCGGGGCCCTCGTACGCGGCGCGGAGGATGCCGATGAAGACGTTGGCTACGCGGGAGGCCGGGCCCACGGTGTCGACGGGGGCGCTGTAGCCGGGGACCGGGGAACCGTAGATGAGGGCGTACTCGTGCGGGTGCTCCAGCGCCCATGAGCGGACGGCCTCGCAGACCGTGATCCAGCGGGCGCGGGGCGGGGCCCCGGTGGCGCGGGCGCGGGCGTCAGCCACCTCGGCGGCCGCGCCGACGCTGTCGTACGCGTCGATGATGAGGGCGGTGAGCAGTTCGTCCCGACTGGGGAAGTATCGGTAGAGGGCGGAGGAGACCATGCCCAGTTCGCGGGCGACGGCGCGCAGGGAGAGCTTGGCGGCGCCCTCGGCCGCGAGCATGCGGCGCGCCTCGTCCTTGATGGCGGCGGTGACCTCGATGCGGGCCCGCTCCCTGGCCCCTCGCACGGTGTTCATGCCGGTCAGTCTGCCACGCGAACGGAGCACCGCCCAGGAAACAGATTGTCGCTCCATTTTCAGAGCACTGCTCTTGTTTTGGTGCGGCGATCCGTGCACACTGCTCTCAAGCGAGAGCAGTGCTCTCTCAATGAGGAAAGCGGCCCGGAGGTCACGATGAACGCGCCCACCCCGTACTACGTCCAGGCCACTCGGTTCGAGACCCGTTTCAACTCGCTCTTCGGCAAGCTGGCCCGCTTCGGCATCAGCCTGGCCGGCACCGCCGAGCTGTCGGTGCGCGGCCGCAAGTCCGGCGAGATGCAGCGGATCCCCGTCAACCCGCACACCTACGAGGGCGCCCAGTACCTGGTCTCGGCCCGCGGCCACTCCCAGTGGGTCCGCAACATGCGGGTGGCGGGCGGCGGCGAGCTGCGCGTGGGGCGCAAGGTGCGCACGTTCACCGTCACCGAGATCACCGACCCGGTGCAGAAGGCCGACATCATGCGCGCCTACCTGGAGAAGTGGGGCTGGGAGGTCAACCGCTTCTTCCAGGGCGTCACCGCCAAGTCCTCCGACGCCGAACTGCAGGCGGCCGCCGGTGACCACCCGGTCTTCCGGATCACGGTATCCGGCTGACCCGCGCCCGGCGGCTCGCGCCCGGCGGCCGCTGAGGAAGGCGGCCGGCCGGACGGCGACCGCCCCGCCCGTACCGGCCTGTCGCTCAGTCGAACGGCCGGCGCAGCCGCTCCACCAACCGCTCCCACAGGTGGTGCCGCCACAGCCAGAGCGGCAGCTCCCGGTGCGGTACGAAGGACCACAGGTCGTCGTCGGCCTCGTTGCCCCGCGGGCAGTCGCGCAGCAGTTCCAGACAGCGCCGGTCCACGGTGCGGTGGAGCCGAGCGACGTACGCCAGGGCGATGACCCCCTGCTGGCGGACCTCCCGGTCCGCCGACTCCAGCGCCCTCGCGACCAAGCGGAGCACGACCTCGGGGTCGGCGTGGTGGAGGGCGAGCCCGATCACCGCCGCCCCGACGTTCGGCTCGCCGCGCCGGAACGCCGCGAGGACGACCTCCGGCCGGTCCACCCCGAGGAGGTTCGAACCGCCCCGCCAGTCGGGACCGCCGTCCGTGCCCCCGCCGTCCCCGCGCACCCCCCCTGGGCCGTCTCTTCCGGATCTTGCCTCGCCCGCGGCGTCCGGCAAGATCCGGAAGAGACGGCCGACAGGACCTAGCCCCGGCCGCCGCCGCTGCGGGCCGCTGCCGCCTGCCGGGCGTCCATCATGTGCAGCGCCTTGCGGGCCAACGGGTACGTACGCACCAGCTCGGCCAACGTCGTCGAGCCCCGCGTGATCCGGGCGAACGCCCGCCACGCCGGACCGAAGCCGGTGATCGCCGCGTGCAGCATCCGCGGCCGCACCTCGAAGAGGTTCAGCATCCGCTTGCCGACCCCCATCTCCACACCCAGCCCGGCCTTCACCGCGAAGGCGTAGTTGAGGGCCTGGCGGCGGGCGTCCACGGCGTCCTGCGCCTCGGAGATCTTCACAGCCCACTCCCCTGCCAGCCGCCCGGAGCGCAGCGCGAAGGAGATGCCCTCCCGGGTCCACGGCTCCAGGAGTCCGGCCGCGTCACCCGCCACCAGCACCCGGCCGCGCGAGAGCGGCGAATCGGGCTTGCGGCAGCGGGTCAGGTGCCCGGAGGAGACGGCCGGTTCGAAGCCGGCGAGTCCGAGCCGGGCGATGAAGTCGTCCAGGTAGCGCTTGGTCGCGGCGCCCTCGCCCTTGGCCGAGATGACGCCGACGGTCAGGGTGTCGCCCTTGGGGAAGACCCAGCCGTAACTGCCGGGCAGCGGGCCCCAGTCGATCAGCACCCGCCCCTTCCAGTCCTCGGCGACCGTCTCGGGGACGGGGATCTCCGCCTCCAGGCCCAGGTCCACCTGGTCCATCTCCACCCCGACGTGCGCACCGATCCGGCTCGCGCTGCCGTCCGCGCCGACCACCGCGCGGGCCAGCACGGTCTCGCCGTCGGCGAGGACCACGGCGACGGTGCGTCGGTCGGGAACGGCCGCCCCGTGCTGTTCGACGCGGGCCACGGCCGTACCCGTCCGGACGGTGGCACCCGCCTTCTCCGCCTCGGCGACCAGGCCGGCGTCGAACTCGGGGCGGTTGATGAGCCCGAACAGCATGTGCTTCGAGCGCCGGGTGCGGGTCAGCTTCCCGTCCATCGAGAAGGTGACCGCGTGGATGCGGTCCTTGAGGGGCAGCACGAAGCCCGGGGGCAGGGCGTCGCGCGAGGGGCCGATGATGCCCCCGCCGCACGTCTTGTAGCGGGGCAGCTCGGCCTTCTCCAGCAGCAGGACGCGCCGCCCGGCCGTCGCCGCCGCGTACGCGGCCGAGGACCCGGCAGGTCCCGCCCCCACCACGACCACGTCCCACACCTCGCCGGTCTCCCCGACCGCCTCGTCGCCCGCCCGCTGGGCGTCCCGCCCCGTGCCCTCGCCTGCGTCTGCGCCCGCGTCCACGCCTGCGCCTGCGTCTGCGCCCGCGTCCACGCCTGCGTCTGCGCCCGCGTCCACGCTTTCGCCTGCGCCCGCGTCCATGCCTGCGTCTGCGTCGCGTACGTCGTCGTCGCTGCTCACGATGTGTTGCTGCTCCTGATCACCCGGTTGCTCCGATGCCGGGGAAATCCTACGGCGAGAGACCGCCCCGTCTCGCTGTGCGAGGATCAAGACTGCCTTTCGCCGTACCCGGCATACGCACACCCCGCGGATGCGGGCGGCGTACACGGAGAACAACGTCGCACCCAAAAGGAGCGTGCCCATGTCCCAGAATCCGATCGCCGAGACCATCGCCTCGCTGATGCCCCGCGCCAAGCAGGAGCTGACCGAGCTGGTGGCCTTCCAGTCGGTGGCGGACTGGGCGCAGTTCCCCAAGAGCGAGAGCGATGCCGCCGCGAACTGGGTGGCCGACGCGCTGCGCGTCGAGGGCTTCCAGGACGTGGCGCTGCTCGACACCCCCGACGGCACCCAGTCGGTCTACGGCTTCCTGCCCGGCCCCGAGGGCGCGCCGACCGTTCTGCTCTACGCGCACTACGACGTCCAGCCGCCGCTCGATGACGCGGCCTGGACCTCCCCCGCCTTCGAGCTGACCGAGCGCGACGGCCGCTGGTACGGGCGCGGCTCGGCCGACTGCAAGGGCGGGTTCATCATGCACCTGCTGGCGCTGCGCGCGCTGAAGGCCAACGGCGGCGTACCGGTGGGCGTGAAGGTGATCGTCGAGGGCTCGGAGGAGCAGGGCACCGGCGGCCTCCAGCAGTACGCCGAGGCGCACCCGGAGCTGCTGGCCGCCGACACCATCCTCATCGGTGACGCGGGCAACTTCCGCCTCGGCCTGCCGACGGTGACGGCCACCCTGCGCGGCATGTGTCTGGTCAAGGTGAAGATCGACACGCTGGGCGGCAACCTGCACTCGGGCATGTTCGGCGGCGCCGCCCCCGACGCGCTGGCCGCGCTGATCCGCGTACTCGACTCGCTGCGCACGGCGGACGGTTCGACGACCGTGGACGGGCTGGCTTCGGACGAGGTGTGGGACGGCCTGCAGTACCCGGAGGCGGACTTCCGCGCCGACGCGAAGGTGCTGGACGGGGTCGAGCTCATCGGCGGGGGCACGATCGCGGACCGGCTGTGGGCCCGCCCGGCCGTCACGGTGCTCGGCATCGACTGCCCGCCGGTGGTCGGCGCGACGCCGTCGGTGCACGCGAGCGCCGGCGCTCTGATCAGCCTGCGGGTGCCGCCGGGTGTGGACACCGCCGCGGCCGTCAAGCTGCTGCAGGCGCACCTGGCGGCACACACCCCGTGGAAGGCGCGCCTCGAACTCGAGGTCGTCGGACAGGGCCAGCCGTTCCGGGCGGACACCGACAGTCCGGCGTACGCGTCGATGCGCGCGGCCCTGGAAGCCGCCTATCCCGGCCAGGAGATGCAGATCAGCGGCATGGGCGGGTCGATCCCGCTGTGCAACACGCTGACGTCCCTGTACCCGGAGGCGGAGATGCTGCTGATCGGGCTGAGCGAACCGGAAGCGCAGATCCACGCGGTCAACGAGAGCGTGTCGCCCGAGGAGCTGGAGCGCCTGTCGGTGGCGGAGGCCCTCTTCCTCGTCAACTATGCGGAGTCCAAGCGCGCCTGACCCCTCGAGGTGTCTTGTCGATCGAGCCCGGCCCGATCGACAAGACACCCCGTGCGGGCGGTACCGGCCGACCGCCTCGTGTACGCCCAGGGCGCAGTGCGCCCTGGGCGTACTGCGCTCCCGGTGAACTCGGCCGCACACGGCGGGCGGACGGTCGTACGTTCGGCGTATGGATCTTGTCGAAGTACTGCCGAACCGGCTCCACATGCTCCGCTTCCCCATCGGCCAGGCCTACCTCTGGCAGGACGGTGAAGCCCTCACCCTGATCGACGCGGGCCATGCCGGATCCGCCGACCTGATCGAGCAGGCGATCCGTTCTCTCGGGCTGGCGCCCGAGCGGCTGGAGCGGATCGTCCTCACGCACTGCCATGGCGACCACGTCGGGGCGGCGGGCGAGCTCGCCGCCCGCTGGAGCGCGCGGGTGCTGGCGCACCGCCTGGACGCGCCGGTGATCCGGGGCGAGCGGCCGGTGCCCGAACCGGTGCTGCTGGACTGGGAGATACCGCTGTACGCGCACGCTCTGACCGTCCCCGAGGCACCGCCCACCCGGGTCGACCACGAGGTGGAGGACGGGGAGGCGCTGGGCTTCGGGGACGGGGCGTACGTCGTCCACGCCCCCGGTCACACGGACGGCAGCATCGGGATCCACCTCCCGCACCACGGCGTGCTGTTCACGGGCGACTGCGTCGCCGCCGTCGGCCCGTTGATGTTGGGCGTCTTCAACGTGGACCGCGCCCGGGCGATCACCACCTTCCGGCGTCTGGCCGCGCTCGCCCCGTCGATCGCCTGCTTCGGCCATGGTGATCCCCTGACGGAGAACACGGCGGAGGCCCTCGCCAAGACGGCGCACGAGGCGGCGGCGACCGGCTGAGGTCCGGCTCCGGGGGCCGTCCGCGCGCTCCCGGCGGGCCCTCGGGGTCAGCCCAGTGCCGGTGGTTCCCAGGCGTGGTGCCGGAGGATCATGCGCACGGAGGTGCGGGAGGGGGTCAGCCGCATCGCGGTGTTGCGCAGTGCGACCGCCAGCGGGTGGGCCAGCTGCTGGCCCATCCGTCCGGCTTGTCGTGCGGCCTTGGCGACCGCCTGGCTGCGCGGTCGGCGTTCGGCGTCGTAGCGGACCAGCGCCGCCTCGACGGTGGGTTCGGTGGTGAGCGCGGCGGCCAGGGTGACTGCGTCCTCCAGTGCCTGGCAGGCGCCCTGCCCGAGGTTCGGGGTCATCGCGTGCGCCGCGTCACCGACGAGCGCGATCCGGCCGATCGCGTACGACGGGAGCGGCGTGCGGAGTTCGCTGACGTCGTGGTGCAGTACGGCCTCGGGCCGGGTCGCGTCGAGCAGTGCAGGGATCGGGTCGTGCCAGTCGTGGAACCGCCGGCGCAGTTCGGCCAGCGGGTCGGCGAACCGCGTTCCTCGGGGGAGGCCGAGCACCGCGTGCCACTCGGCCCGGCCGTCGGGGAAGGCGATGTGCCCGAACTCGGCGCCGTGCCCCCAGGTCAGCTCGAAGTCGGTGCGCAGTGCGAGCGGCCCCGCGGTAATGGCGCGCAGTACCGCCGAGCCGCTGTGGACCGGTCCCGGGTGGGCCGGAAAGAGTCG
The DNA here is from genome assembly GCF_044756625.1 of Streptomyces sp. NPDC091682. NCBI lineage: Bacteria > Bacillati > Actinomycetota > Actinomycetes > Kitasatosporales > Streptomycetaceae > Streptomyces > Streptomyces sp. NPDC091682. The sequence goes on from NZ_JBIVTH010000001.1 coordinate 799,300, forward strand.
GCCGCGGATCGCGCTGCCGACGCTGTCGGCCGCCACCACGAGGTCGGCGTCCAGGGCCGTGCCGCCCCGGACGACCCGGACGGTCCCGAGGTCGATCTGCGACACGGGGCCCGCCTCGGCGCCGGTGAGGAGCGTCCCGGTGGGCAGGGCCGCGCGCAGCAGCCGGTGCAGGGTGGCGCGGGGGATGCCCATGATCGGAGTACCCACGGCCCGTTCCAGCTCCGCGCCGTCCATCCGGGCCAGCCAACTGCCTCCGGGCGTGCGGGTGCCACCGGTGTACTGGCCTCGCGAGGCTTCCCGCACCGCCTCGCCGACGCCGAGTTCGTCCAGGGCCCGTAGACCGTTGGCGGCCAGCGAGATGCCCGCGCCCGCGTCGTCCAGCACGCTGGCGCGCTCGACGACCGTCACCTCCCAGCCGATGCGGCGCAGACCGATCGCGGCGGCCAGCCCGCCGATGCCCCCTCCGACGACCACTGCCGTACGGCCCATGTCGAACCTACCCCTTCTACACCTGTAGAAGATCGGCTCTACCCGAGCCACCACGGGGTTACTACAGGTGTAGAAAGAGACCATGGGAACCATGGCTACCGATCGGCGCACCCTCCTTGCGGACGCAGCTCTCGACGTACTCGCCGACGAGGGCATGCGCGGCCTGACCCACCGCGCGGTCGACCGCCGGGCGGCCGTACCACCCGGCACCACGTCGGCGTACTACCGCACCCGGGCCGCCCTGCTCACGGCATTGGTGACCCGGCTCGTCCATCTCGATCAGGTGGAGCTGCAGGCGACGGCCGAGCAGCTCCCGCTCCTGCGCACCGCCGGGGAACTGGTGGACGGCATGGTGGTGCTCACCCGCCGCCGGCTCACCGGGGAGGGGCGCCGCCGCTCGCTCGCCCGGTACGCCTGCACCGTGGAGAGCGTGCGGGACCCGGAGCTGCGCGAGATCCTCGTACCGCGCGAGAACGCCGGCCGCGGAGCCGTCCGGCGGTTCCTCACCGGCCACGGCCTGCGCGCGGCGGACCTCGAGAACCGCACCCACACCCTGCTGACCTGCATCGACGGGCTGGTCTTCGACCGGCTGGTCAATGGTGGCGACGTGCCGCGCGAGGCCCTCGAAGGCCTCGTCGCCGCCGCCCTGCGTCCGACAGGACAGCCGGACCAGCCGGATCAGCCGGATCAGCCGGATCAGCCGGTGGGAACGCCCGCCTCCAGGTAGAGGGGCCGGCCGCGTTCGCGGGCGCGCAGGGCCCAGCGCAGGCGTTCGTAGCGGTGCTCCGGGAGCATGCCGGCGGCCTCGGCCTCCGTGACGAAGCGCCAGGCCCGCAGTTCCGGGCCGGGCAGTCGGAGCCGGGCCGTCGCCTCGTCCGAGAGGCGGCCGCCGTCGAAGAGCAGGCGCAGCCCGCCGTAGCCGGGCGGCTGGGGCGACTCCCAGTCGACCACCAGCAGCCCGGGCGTCCGTTCCAGTACGACGCCCAGTTCCTCCGCGACCTCCCGTACGCCCGCGCCCGCGGGCGCCTCGCCCGCTTCGACGACTCCGCCCGGGAACTCCCAGCCCGCCTTGTACGTCGGATCCACCAGCAACACCCGGTCCCGCTCGTCGAAGAGCAGCACCCCGGCCGCCACCGTCTCCCGGGTGGGCTCCGGGGTCTGCACGATGTCGCAGACCTTCGCCGTCTCCGAACGGACGGCCTCCGCGATGCGGTCCGCCGTCTCCCGCGGAGTCAGCGTCCCGTTGTCGATGACGTGCGCGTCGCCGGCCAGCCAGTCGAGGGCCTGCTGGTAGACCGGGATGTGGTCGTACGCCCACTGCCGGAACCTGAGGTCGACCTCCGCGGGCTCCCCGGGTTCCTGCCGTGCCGCGATCCGCTCCCGAAGGATCGTTTCCTCAGGAGCCAGCAGCACGTGCCGCACCGGAATCCTCCGGGCCGCCAGCCCGCCGAAGATCTCATCCCGGTACTCCTGGCGCAGCAGCGTCATCGGTACGACGAGCACCCCGCCCACTTCGGCGAGCACCGCCGCGGCCGTGTCCACCACCAACCGCCGCCAGCTCGGGAGGTCCTGGTAGTCGGTGACCTCGGCCAGCCGTTTGGGCGGCAGCAGCACGCGCAGCGCGTCGCCGATGAACTCCGGGTCGAACAGGGTGCTGTCCGGCAGGATTCCGGTCAGTTCGCGGGCCGTGCTGGTCTTTCCGGCGCTGAACGTGCCGTTGATCCAGACAATCACGTCTACCCCTCTCCCCATGGCTCGTCCGGAGCCCCCAGTGGCTTGCCCGCCCCAGCCTGCCACGAAAACCTCACGATCGGCCCAGTGCTTATCCTCAAGGTCACAGCCCCGTCCGTGAGCCCCGGAGGATTCGCCACCGTGCCCGACAACCGCCGCCCGTCCGAGCCCCGCTACGGCACCCGGCCGACCATGAAGGACGTGGCGTCCCAGGCGGGCGTCGGCTTGAAGACGGTGTCGCGCGTGGTCAACGGCGAGCCGGGGGTGACCCCCGAGACCGAGCGACGGGTCCAGCAGGCCATCGAGGCCCTCGGCTTCCGCCGCAACGACAGTGCCCGCGTGCTGCGCAAGGGCCGCACCGCCACCGTGGGCCTGGTACTGGAGGACCTCGCCGATCCCTTCTACGGCCCGCTGAACCGGGCGGTGGAGGAGGTGGCCCGCGCACACGGGGCGCTGCTCATCAACGGCTCCAGCGCCGAGGACCCGGACCGGGAGCGGGAGTTGGCGCTCGCGCTGTGCGCCCGCCGGGTGGACGGGCTGATCGTGATCCCGGCCGGGGACGACCACCGCTATCTGGAGCCGGAGATGCGGGCCGGTGTGTCCACGGTGTTCGTGGACCGCCCGGCCGGGCGGATCGACGCGGACGTGGTGCTGTCGGACAGCTTCGGCGGCGCCCGTAGCGGGGTGGCCCACCTGATCGCGGGCGGCCACCGTCGGATCGGCTTCATCGGCGACCAGCCCCGTATCCACACGGTGGTTGAGCGCCTGCGCGGCTACCGTGCGGCGATGACGGAGGCGGGCCTGCCGGTGGCGCGGTCCTGGGTCTCGCTCGGGTCCACCGCCCCGGAACGCGTCGCGGCGGCCGCCGCGGCGATGCTCACGGGCCCGGACCCGGTGACCGCCGTCTTCGCCGGCAACAACCGGGTGACGGTGACCGTGGTACGGGTCCTCGCGGCGCACGACCGGCCGGTGGCGCTGGTCGGCTTCGACGACTTCGAGCTGGCCGATCTGCTCCGTCCGGGCGTGACGGTGGTCGCCCAGGATCCGGCGGCCCTGGGCCGGGTGGCCACGGACCGGCTCTTCCAACGCCTCGCGGGCGCGGACCTGACCCCGTGCCGCATCGAACTCTCGACCCGGCTGATCGCCCGGGGCTCGGGCGAACTCCCGCCGACCGGCTGACCGGCTGACCGGCCGACCGGCCGACCGATCACCGGATCAGCCCGCGCGCGACGGGCAGGGCGCTACCGGCTGCCGTCAGCCCGGCGAGCACGGACAGCGCGGGCGGGATCCCGCCGAGGTGGGTGAGTACGCCCGCCGCACCTCCGACGAGGAGGCAGACGAGGAGCACGACGGTGGTGTGCAGGGTCAGGAACGGTTCGTCGTCGCGGGGAGATGTCATGGCCCGATTCCACCGCCGCCCGGGTCGCCGGACGGCACGGGCGGAACGCATTCCGTCGGTTCCCGATCGCCCCGGAACCACGCCGATCACCCGTGAACCGCCCCGTACGGCGTGGAACGATGACTGAACAGCAGCTCCTTTCCGGGGTGTTCGGCAATGTTCCGCGCCGTCGTGTGCCTTCCCCCTAATGTGACCGCATGGAGCCGGGTACCACCTACGAGCAAGACCTCTACGAGCTCGCCGCCGAGTTGAGGCTGCTGCGGATCGAACGGGGCAACCGCTCCTACCGCGAGCTGGAGGCCCGCGCGCGACGCTCCGGCAGCGGGATCCGGCTGCCGGTGGCCACCCAGAGCGACGCCTTCAGCGGCAAGCGGCTGCTGGGCCTCGACACGCTGATGGGTCTGCTGCGGGTCCTGTACGCCTACGACGAGTTCGGCCAGGAAGTACCGGTTCCCGGGCACGATCTCCCTGAACTGGCCGCCTGGCGAACCCGCTGGCGCGTCCTGGCCGCCGCCAGGTCCGCGGCGCCCGCCCGGGCCGGGTCGCGATCGTCGCGTCCTGCCGCCCCCGCGCCACTGGCACCGCCCGCCCCCGGGCCCGACCCGACGGGGGCCGTCCTCCCATCACGTCACCCGGCGGCCGCTCCGGGCGCCTTCCACCTCGTACGGCGGTTGTCCGGTGCCGCGCCCTCCACCTCGGTCCTGGCCTTTTCGGCCGACGGCCGGCTGCTGGTCACCGCGAGCGACCGGAGCATCGAGGTCTGGGACTCGCTGGACGGCCACCGTCTCGGCGAGCTGGAGGTCCACGGAACGGCCGTCACCGCGCTGGCGCTGTCCCCCGACGGCCGGACCCTCGCGACCGGCAGCTACACCGGCACCGCACGGTTGTGGGACCTCACCACTGCGAAGGCGCTGGAACCGCCCCTGCTCGGGCACGTGGGTCCCATCCACTCGATGTCCTTCGCACCCGCCAGACCCTGCTGACGGCCGATCACCGGGGTCCGCGCCGCTGGCACACGCAGTCCCGCGAGCCGGTCGGTTCGGACCTGCCGGTGAAGGGGATCAGCGCCGACGACCGGCTGCTCGCCCTGGTCGTCCGGGCGGACCGGATCCGGCTGTGGCACATGCCGACGCCCCACTGGATCGACCTGGAGCTGCGCCCCGACACCGTCGGCGCGACCCTCTTCACCCCGGACGGAAGGTTGCTCGCCGCCGGGTGCGAGGACGGGACCGTGCGGCTCTGGGAGACGCTGGCCGGAGCCCCGGTAGGGCCGCTCCTGGACTGTGACGGCGACCCCGTCCGGAGCCTCGCCTTCTCCCCCGACGCCCGGATCCTGGCCGCCATCGGTCACACGGGAACGGTGCGGCTCTGGGAGACGGAGACCGGACAGCCGTTGGGGTCGATGCGGAGCGGGCCCGGCACGAAGCCGTGCGCCGTCGCCGTCTCCCCCGGCTGCTTCCGGCTGGGCGTGGCCGTCGAGGGCGCCGGCCCGTCACTCCACGCGGGCCCCCGTCCCCCCACCGCCCTCGGGGACCGCGTACTCGCCCGTGCGCTCGCCGTCGGGCACGCCGTACCGCTGCCGGTCCTGCAGACGGACAACGGCGTCACCCTGGGCGGCCTCGCCTTCTCTCCCGACGGGCGCCGGATCGCCGCGCTCACGAAGGACCGTCGGGTACTCGTGTGGGATCCGGCGCTGGGCGAGCGGCTGCCCGCAGAGACCGTTGACGTGGTGTCCGGCGGAGAGGCGATCTCCTTCACCGGCCCGGGCGGACGCCCCCGGGCGTGGCCCCTGATCGACGACGGGACGGCGCCACGCGCCCTGACCCCTCTGGACAAGTGGATGGCGGTCGCCCCGGACGGGGTGCTCTGCGCCGCGACGGACCGGGGCGGCACGCCGTTCCTGTGGAACCGTGTGAGCCGGACGTACGAGGCGACCCCGCGGACCGGGATCTCCACCGTTCGACTGGTCTGCTTCTCCCTCGACGGACACCTGCTCGCCCTGGCCGGGGAGAACCGGGTCGAGGTGTGGGACATCGCCTCCCGTCGCCCGCGCCCGGTCCGGCCGAGCGGCGACCGGGCGGACGTGACGGCGCTCTCCTTCGCCCCGGGCGGCCGCCTCGCGTCCGGACACGCGGACGGCGCCGTACGCCTCGTCGAGTACGAGGGCACACAGCACGGTGCGACGCTGCTCGGCCACCCCCGGACGGTCCACGACCTGGCGTTCTCGCCCGACGGCCGGCTGCTCGCCGTCGCGGGCGACCACAGCCTCGAACTGTGGGCGCCCGACTCCGGCACCTCCCTGGGTGCCCCGCTGCGCGGGCACCCGGCCGCCCTGCGCGGGGTGGCCTTCTCCCCCGACGGCAGCCTGCTCGCCGCCTCGGGTTCCGACGGCACCGTCCGTCTGTGGCTGCCGCCCTCCCCTGGGCCGTACGACGCGGCGGCGGCTCGGCCCCGGTGACGCGGGGCCGGGCCGCTCAGGCCGTCGGCGGGATCAACTGGTGGCCGTCAGGGTGGCCGAGCGGCGCGGGATGGCGAAGGCGTCCAGTTCCGCGCGGGTCAGGCCGGTGAGGGCGGTGACCTCTTCGGTGCCCACCGCGCCGCAGTCGAGCCCGCGGACCAGGTATCCGGCCAGGGCCTTGGCGGTGGCCGGCTCGTCCATCACGTCGCCCTCGATCTTGGCGACGTACGCCTTCAGGCGCGCGGCGGCGGCCTCCAGGCCCTCGCGGTAGAAGGTGAAGACGGCCGCGTAGCGGGTCGGCAGATGCGCCGGGTGCATGTCCCAGCCCTGGTAGTAGGCGCGGGCCAGGGCGCGGCGGGTCAGGCCGTAGTGCAGCTTCCAGGCCTCGTGGACGTGCTCGGTGGTGCCGATCGGCAGGACGTTGGTCGAGCCGTCGGAAACGCGTACCCCGGTGCCGGCGGCCGCGACCTGCATGATCGCCTTCGCGTGGTCGGCGGCGGGGTGGTCGCTCGACTGGTAGGCGGCCGAGACGCCGACGCAGGCGCTGTAGTCGAAAGTGCCGTAGTGCAGGCCCGTGGCGCGGCCCTGGGAGGCCTCGATCATCCGGGCAACCGTGGCGGTGCCGTCGGAGGCGACGATGGACTGGCTGGTCTCGATCTGGATCTCGAAGCCGATCCGGCCCGGGCGCAGGCCCCGGGTGGTCTCGAAGGCCTCCAGCAGCTTGACGAAGGCGCTGACCTGCTCGGCGTAGGTGACCTTCGGGAGGGTCAGGACCAGGCCCTCGGGGAGACCGCCGTGCTCCAGCAGGCCGGAGAGGAAGATGTCCGTGGTGCGGATGCCGCGGTCGCGGACGTTGGACTCCATGCACTTCATGCGGATGCCCATGTACGGCGCGTTGGTGCCGTTGGAGAAGGCCTCCGAGACGAGGCGGGCGGCGCGGGCCGCGGCCTGGTCCTCCTCCTCGTCGGAGCGGACCCCGAAGCCGTCCTCGAAGTCGACGCGGAGGTCCTCGACGGGCTCGCTGAGCAGCTTGGCGCGGACGCGGTCGTAGACGGGTACGGCCAGCTCGTCGGAGATGCCGAGCACCTTGGCGAAGGTGGCGGCGTCCGGGGCGTGCTCGTCGAGGACGGCGAGGGCCTGGTCGCCCCAGGAGCGGATGGTGTCCGCGGCGAACACGTCACCGGGTACGTAGACCGTGTGGATGGGCTGCCGGGTGCCGGGGTCGCCCGGGTAGTGGCGCGCGAGTTCCGCGTCCACCGGCGCGAGGGAGGCGCTGATGCCCTCGCTGACCGCGCCTGCGAGGCTCGTCGCCACCTTCTCCTGCTGACCCATCGTGCACTCTCCTCTTTTCCACTTCACGGAAGCTTAGATCCGCATAGCAGAATTTAGTCACGGGGTTCCGCTCCGTCAATGGTCCCCCTGCCGCCCTGGGCGAACGACCCGGGGCCACGCGGTGACACACAGCACCGCGTTGAACAGCCCGACCTCGGTGCCGAGCCAGGCCACCCAAGGGTCCCGCCGGACCACCGCGCCCACCAGCTCCTGGACGAGGTAGGACAGGACCAGCAGCACGACCCCCGACAGGAGCAGGACCAGCACCCCCACCCACCACGGGGCCGGCGGCCAGAACAGCAGCAGCACCCCGATGGAGCCACCGGCCGTCAGCGCCGTCGCCAGCCCGTGGTTGTCCTCGTCGACCAGGTCGGAGGCACCCATCAGGACGAGCAGCACCACCAGGCAGGCGAGTGCCATACGACGGGGGCCGCATACGACGAGGGCCTCCCGGTCCGGTGGGGACGTCACCGTCCACACCGGCCCCGGAAGGCCCTCGCTCGTTCGTGCAACCGGTACGCGTCGCTTCTTCGTCCCGGGGGCGGGGCGACTAGCCCTTGCGCGCCTTGATCTCGTCGGTCAGCTGCGGAACTACGGCGAAGAGGTCGCCGACGACGCCGTAGTCGACGAGGTCGAAGATCGGGGCCTCGGCGTCCTTGTTGATGGCCACGATGGTCTTCGAGGTCTGCATGCCGGCCCGGTGCTGGATCGCGCCCGAGATGCCGGAGGCGATGTACAGCTGCGGGGAGACCGACTTGCCGGTCTGGCCGACCTGGTTGGAGTGCGGGTACCAGCCGGCGTCCACGGCGGCGCGCGAGGCGCCGACGGCCGCACCGAGGGAGTCCGCGAGGTCCTCGATGATGTGGAAGTTCTCGGCACCGTTGACGCCACGGCCGCCGGAGACGACGATCGCGGCCTCGGTCAGCTCGGGGCGGCCGGTCGACTCGCGCGGGGTGCGACCGGTGACCTTGGTGCCGGTGGCCAGGGCGCCGAAGGTGACGGCGAGCGCCTCGACGGCGCCGGCGGCCGGAGCGGCCTCGACCGGGGCCGAGTTCGGCTTCACGGTGATGACCGGAGTGCCCTTGGAGACGCGGGACTTGGTGGTGAACGACGCGGCGAAGGCGGACTGCGTCGCGACCGGACCCTCGTCACCCGCCTCCAGGTCGATGGCGTCGGTGATGATGCCCGAGCCGATGCGCACGGCGAGGCGGGCGGCGATCTCCTTGCCCTCGGCGGAGGACGGGACGAGCACGGCGGCCGGGGACACGGCGTCGTACGCGGCCTGGAGCGCGTCCACCTTCGGCACCACGAGGTACTCGGTGAACTCGGGGGCGTCGGCGGTGAGGACCTTGACCGCGCCGTGCTCGGCGAGCACCGCGGCGGTGGCGTCGGCACCGGCGCCCAGCGCGACGGCGACGGGCTCGCCGATGCGGCGGGCCAGCGTCAGCAGCTCGAGGGTGGGCTTGCGGACGGCGCCGTCCACGTGGTCGACGTAGACGAGAACTTCAGCCATGGGACTGCTCTCCTGCGATTGCGAAGTGTCTGGGGGCTAAGAGGGGTGGCCGAGGTTCTTAGATGAACTTCTGGCCGGCCAGGAACTCGGCCAGCTGCTTGCCGCCCTCGCCCTCGTCCTTGACGATCGTGCCGGCGGTACGGGCCGGGCGCTGCGCCGCGGAGTCGACCGCGGTCCAGGAGCCTTCGAGGCCGACCTCGTCGGACTCCAGATCCAGGTCGGACAGGTCCCAGGACTCGACCGGCTTCTTCTTGGCGGCCATGATGCCCTTGAAGGACGGGTAGCGGGCCTCGCCCGACTGGTCCGTCACCGAGACGAGCGCGGGGAGGGATGCCTCCAGCTGCTCGCTCGCCGTGTCGCCGTCGCGGCGGCCGGTCACGGTGCCGTCCTCGACCTTGACCTCGGAGAGCAGGGTGACCTGCGGGACGCCCAGGCGCTCGGCCAGGATCGCCGGCAGCACGCCCATGGTGCCGTCGGTCGACGCCATGCCGGTGATGACCAGGTCGTAGCCGGCCTTCTCGATCGCCTTGGCGAGCACCAGCGAGGTGCCCATGACGTCGCTGCCGTGCAGGTCGTCGTCCTCGACGTGGATGGCCTTGTCGGCGCCCATCGAGAGCGCCTTGCGCAGCGCGTCCTTGGCGTCCTCGGGGCCCACCGTCAGAACGGTGATCTCGGCATCGTCGGCCTCGTCGGCGATCTGCAGGGCCTGCTCGACGGCGTACTCGTCGAGCTCCGACAGCAGGCCGTCGACGTCGTCACGGTTGACGGTCAAGTCCTCGGTGAACTGCCGGTCGCCCGTGGCGTCGGGCACGTACTTCACACAGACAACGATCCTCAGGCTCACGCCGGCTCTCCTACCGCATCGTCTTTTCTGGTACCGCCTTATGCAGGCAGCATAGGCGCCTTGTCGGGCGGATCCCGGTCGGGGCGGCCCGCGCTCCGAAGGGAATGTTACTCGCCAGTACACCGTGGGTCCCGCCAAGTCGCAAGGCTGGCGAACTGTGATCTGCCCAACGCCGCCCAACCCTGCCGAGCAGGGACGATTCAGTCGCGCAATGCGTTGAAGCGCCCCTGGTGGTACAGCAGGGGACGGCCTTCCCCGGCCGGATCTCCGACGACCGCCTCAGCGATGATCACACGATGTTCACCGGCGGGCACACGCGCGACCACCCGGCAGACCAGCCACGCCAGTACGCCGTCCAGCACCGGCACCCCGTGCGGGCCGCCGGCCCAGCCGGTCGGCGGGCCGAAGCGGTCGGCTCCGCTGCGGGCGAACAGGCCCGCCAGCTCCCGCTGGTGCTCGCCCAGTATGTGGACGCCCAGGTACTCGCTGTCGCGCACCGCGGGCCAGCTGGAGGCCCCGGTGGAGATCGTGAAGGACAGCAGCGGCGGATCGGCGGAGACGGAGTTGAGGGAGGTGGCGGTGAACCCCACCGGGCGCCCGCCGTCCTGGGCGGTGATCACCGCGACCCCCGCGGCGTGCTGCCGGAAAACCGAACGCAACAGGTCGGGCGAGCCGGTGCGGGCCGCGTCGGTGGCCGTTGCGGCGCCGGAACGGAGGGAACGGGGGGACGGAGCCGTGGGGACCGTCGGGACCGTCGGAGCAGTCATCAGGGGTCTGCCTTCTGCCGCGGGACGCGCGGGCACTGTCGGGAATCGGGGGCCGGGCTGTTCAGTGGCCCCGACAGCGCGCGCTCGCGTGGCGGACGAGGTCCACATGGACCCGTCCGTAGAGCAGGAGTTCATACCGCATGCCGCCAGCGTGGCGATCTCCCGTGGACGCAGTCAAGCGAGATCGGGCAGATGTCAGGCGCGTCACGCTGCGTGCGGGCGCGCGCACCGGCGCCCCCGGCCCCGCCACATCGGGCCGCCCGGCGGCCGGGCCGCGCGTCATACGGCGGCCCCGAGGGCGGCGATCACGTCCACCTTGCGCGGCATTCCGGCCGCCCGCCGCACGATCCGGCCGGCCCGGTCCAGGACCAGCACGGTCGGGGTCTTCTCGATCCCGAGGGCCCGCACCAGTTCGAGCCGCTCCTCCGCGTCGATCTCGATGTGCGCCACCCCGTCCACCATCGCCGCGACCTCGGCGAGGATCCGCCGCGTGGCCCGGCAGGGCTGGCAGAAGGCGCTGGAGAACTGCACCAGGCTGGCCCGCTCCCCCGGTTCCGAGCCCAACTCGGCCGCGCCCAGCCGGGTCCCCCCGTCTTCCTGCCCGAGCACCCGCGCTCCCCTCACCGCATTTCGTCCGCGTACATCATCCTCGTACGCTCGTCCGTGGATCGGAGCACCCCACGGACCCGCGACATTCCCGGCGTGATGAGAATCTCCCCGGGTAGGAGCTTCTGGACTGGCCAGCGGGCCGCGTATGGGGCACGATCCCCATGGTCGCGTACCTACGCTTCCGTAACTTCCGGCCGGGAGCACCTCCCCAGGCAGAAAGCGGGGTCTCCCCCACCATGGCTGAGCTCGTCTACCCTCCGGTGATCGGCGCCGCGCACGGTCTCTTCCGCGCGCTGGACATCCGTATCGACATGAAGGGCACCGAGAACATCCCCCGCAAGGGCGGTGCGGTCCTGGTGTCGAACCACATCGGATACCTCGACTTCATCTTCGCCGGCCTGACGGCGCGGCCGCAGAAGCGACTGGTCCGTTTCATGGCCAAGGAGTCGGTGTTCCGGCACAAGGTGTCCGGTCCGCTGATGCGCGCGATGAAGCACATCCCCGTCGACCGCAAGCAGGGCGAGGCCGCCTACCAGCACGCCCTGGACTCGCTGCGGGCCGGCGAGATCATCGGCGTCTTCCCCGAGGCGACGATCTCCCAGTCCTTCACGCTCAAGAGCTTCAAGTCGGGTGCCGCGCGCATGGCGCAGGAGGCCGGGGTCCCGCTGATCCCGGTGGCGCTGTGGGGCACCCAGCGACTGTGGACCAAGGGCCGTCCGAAGAACCTCAAGCGCAGCCACATCCCGGTGACGATGCGCGTGGGCGAGCCCGTGGAGGCCCCGGCGGACCAGTACGCCGGCGCCATCACCCGTCGGCTGCGCGAGCGCGTCCAGGAGCTGCTGGACGCCGCGCAGCGCGCCTACCCGGAGAAGCCCAAGGGCGCCGACGACTCGTGGTGGCTCCCGGCCCACCTGGGCGGAACCGCGCCGACGGCGGCCGAGGTCCGCGACGCCGGCTGATCGCCTCCGCCCGTGGCGCGGGCCTCCCGGCCCGCAGGCCCTCAGGGCCGGGCACCGCTGGGCGGCCCACAGGGAGCGGCGAAACACTGCCACTGCGGCTCCCCGTCCGGGACGCGCACCCCGACGTCCCCCGTGCCGTAGGGGTCCCATCCTTCGTGGGGGTCCGCTTCCGGAACGGTGTTGCCGGGCGGTTCGCACGGGGCGGCGAAGCACTGCCACTGCTGCCCGCCGCCCGGGACGTGCACCCCGCCGTCGGTGGCGTCCGCCACGACTCCGTGCGGCGCCGTCGGGGTGGTGGCGAAAGCGGACGTGGGTACGAGCACGCCTCCCGCGGCGATGGCCGTCGAGGCCACCAGCAGGGCGAGACGTCGGGGTCGGGGTTGAGAGCGGGGTCGGGGTCGAGGTCGAATGGGGTGGGTCATGGCCGTTCTCCTCGTGAAGGAAGTCGGAATGATCCCCTCCAGTAGGCCGCGCCCGGCGGCTCCCGTCATGCCCCTGGATCTCGTGACTTGACGGATCGAAGGGCCCCCGGTTCGACCCGCCCGCCGGTGTGCGCGAGCGCACCGCCGTAGCCGCCGGGGGCGCCCTTGCCCAGCCCGGCCCGGAGCGGGCGGGTCGCACCGGGGGCTCAGTCCTGCGCCTCCAGCCTCCGGCGGCGGTGGGCCGCGACCCTCGCCCGCGTGGCGCAGGTGCCGGAGCAGTAGCGGCGCGTGCTCCCCGGTCCGGTGGCGAGGAAGAACCGCCCGCAGCCCGCCGCGGCACAGGCGCCCCAGGCGATCCGCCCGTGCTCCGTCAGCAGCTGGGCCAGCGCGAGGGCGCCCGAGGCGAGGAACCAATCGCCCCAGCCGGCCTCGTCGCCCCGGTCGACGTGCAGGTGCCAGGGGTAGCCGTCGTGCCGGGTCAGGCGGGGGCGGGTGCCGTACTCCACGAGCAGCGCGTTGAGGGCCTCGGCGGCGCGGTCCTCGTCGACCTCCCCGAGCACCTTCCCCATCCGCCGGGCCGCGGCGCGCAGTTCGGCCGCGCTCGCCTCGGGGAACGCCTCCTGCGTGAGGTCGGCGGGCCGCTCCCCGTGCCCGGCCAGTAGCTCCGCGAGGGCGGCGCGCGGCAGTTCGGGGGTCGCCCGGACCGCTTCGGCGAGGTCGATCAGCCTCCGGGCCGCCGAGAAGCCGCCCCGCGAGTCACCCATCCGCACGTCCTTTCGCCATGCACGCGCATGACGTAACGTCTTGCGCGTCTATGGCGTTACAGCATACCGGGGAGGGACCCCATGGGCGGATTCGGGCGGTACCTGGCGGCGGCACTGGCCGCACGCATCGCCTCGGAGGGCATGGGCATGGCCGTGGTGCTGCTGGCCCTGGAGCGCACCGGGAGCGCGGCGCACGGGGCGTTCGTCCTGACCGCCTGGCTGGCCCCGCACGTCCTGGCGGCCCCGCTCGCGGGCGCTGCGGCGGCCCGGACCCGCCGGCCGCGCCTGTTCCACGCCGGCGCCCTGGCCGGGTTCGCGACGGCCGTCGCGGCGCTGACCGTCCTTCTCGGTCGGGCCCCCGCCCCGCTGGTACTGGTCGTGGCGGTGCTGGGCGGCTCCTGCGGGCCGATGGTGACGGGCGGACTGTCCAGCCTGATCACCGGTCTGGTGCCGGCAGGGCCCGGGCGGGACCGGGCGTACGGCTGGGACGCCGCGACCTACAACGCGGCGGCCGTCACCGCGCCGGCGGCGGTCGGCCTGGTCGCGGCGCTGGGCTCGGCCGGGCCCGCCATGGCCGTCCTGGCGGCGTCCGGAGCCGTGGCGGCCGCGCTGGCGGCCACCCTCCCGTACGAGGACCAGGGCGCGGGCCGGACTCCCGGCGCGCCCCGGGCCGGACTGGGAGCGGGGCTCGCGGCCCTGTGGCGGGTCCGCGAGCTGCGGGCGGTCACCTCGGCGACGACCCTGGGCTTCGTGGGCATCGGCTCGCTCACCACCGTCTCGGTGCTGCTGGCCACCGAGCTCGGCAGCCCGGGCGGCGGGGGCGTACTGATGACGGCCTTCGCGGTGGGCGCGCTGGGCGGCTCGCTCACGCTGGGCCGGATGACGTCCGTGGAGCCCGGCCGGCTGGTGCGGTGGGCGCTGGCCGGCACCGGTGCGGCCCTCGCGGCGGCCGCGTTCGCCCCGTCGGTGGCCGTGACGGCCGCGCTGTTCGCGCTCGCCGGGGTGTGTGACGGGCCGCTGCTCACGGCCACGCTGCGGATCCGTGCGCAGTACGCGCCGGACGGGGTGCGGACCCAGGTGTTCACCCTGGGTGCGGGACTGAAGGTGACGGCGGCGTCGACCGGGGCGGCCCTGGTGGGGATCGTGGCCGACGCGCCCGCGGCGGCGCTGCTGACCGGGATCGCCGGACTGCTGCTCGCAGCGGCGCTGTTGCACGTCCTGGTGGTGGCGGCGCGGGACGGGCGCCCCCGGCGGCCCGGACGGCCCGCTCGCACCGGGGCTACAGGGCCGTCGGCAGGTTCCGCCAAGACTGCGGCCGGTCCGCGGACTCCTGAAGGGCCTTGAGAACGGCCGGGTGCGGGACGGCGTGGAGTTCGGGGTAGTCGATCTCGCCGAGTTCCGGACGCACGGGGAAGGCCAGTCGTTCCCGGTCGAGGTCGAACCGGGCGTCCACGCCGGGCTTGTTGCCGCGCGGATCGAGGCGGGACCAGCGGGTGCTGCCGGGCAGCCGCAGGGCGATCAGGCCGTGCACGACGGGGTTCGCACCGTCGTCGTCGGCGAGGCGCTGGTAGCACAGGGCTCCCGGGACGCCCCGGGCGCGCAGCAGGGCGACGAGGGCATGGGATTTGGCGTAGCAGATGCCACCCGGTGCGGCGAGGACGTCGGACGCGCGCCAGGTGACGCGCGGGTCGCCGGAGTCGCCCGCGTGCGGGATGGCGTCGCGGACGAACTCGAAGGCGGCCCTGGCGTATGAGTATGCGTCGCCGCCGGTGAGCCAAAGGGCGTCGGCGGTTTCCTGGACGATCGGATTCCAGTGGTCGATCGCCTCGTCGGACACCAAGTAGGCCTGGATGTCCGGGTCCTGTTGGATCAGCTGCATGGCCGGAGCATAGGCAAACCCCCGACCGCAAACCAATGGATTTACGGTCGAGGGCATGTCTATGCACTTCTCGCGGTGCGTCGACTAGCGCGCCAGCTCTTCCTTCAGTGCCTGGAGGAAGCCGTCCACGTCCTCTTCCTGGGTGTCGAAGCCGCACATCCAGCGGACGTCGCCCGCGGCCTCGTCCCAGAAGTAGAAGCGGTAGCGCTTCTGCAGCCGCCGGGAGACCTCGTGGGGCAGCCGCGCGAACACCGCGTTCGCCTGCACCGGGTAGAGGATCTCCACGCCGTCCGTCTCGCGCACGCCGGCGGCGAGCCGCTGCGCCATCGCGTTGGCGTGCCGGGCGTTGCGCAGCCACAGGTCCTTGGCGAGCAGGGCCTCCAGCTGCACCGACACGAAGCGCATCTTGGACGCGAGCTGCATCGACATCTTGCGGATGTGCTTCATCTGCCGGACCGCGTCCGGGTTGAGCACCACCACGGCCTCGCCGAACATCATGCCGTTCTTGGTGCCGCCGTACGACAGCACGTCCACGCCGACCGCGTTCGTGAAGGCGCGCATCGGCACGTCGAGGGAGGCCGCGGCGTTGGCTATCCGGGCACCGTCGAGGTGGACCTTCATGCCGAGCCCGTGGGCGTGCTCGCAGATCGCCCGGATCTCGTCCGGGGTGTAGACCGTGCCCAGCTCGGTGTTCTGGGTGATCGACACGACCTGCGGCATCGCCCGGTGCTCGTCCTCGAAGCCCCAGGCCTCCTGGTCGATCAGTTCGGGGGTGAGCTTGCCGTCCGGGGTCGGTACGGCGAGCAGTTTGAGGCCCGCCATCCGCTCCGGCGCGCCGCCCTCGTCCACGTTGATGTGGGCGCTCTTGGCGCAGATCACCGCACCCCAGCGGTCCGTCATCGCCTGGAGGGCGGTGACGTTCGCGCCGGTGCCGTTGAAGACCGGGAACGCTTCCGCGTACGGCCCGAAGTGGCTGCGGATGACCTTCTGCAGGTGTTCGGTGTAGTCGTCCTCGCCGTAGGCGACCTGGTGGCCGCCGTTGGCGAGCGCGACGGCGGCCAGGACCTCCGGATGCACGCCCGCGTAGTTGTCGCTCGCGAACCCGCGCACCGCCGGGTCGTGGTGGCGCCGGGCGTCGGTCTTCCCTGCCTCGGTTGTCACGGTTGCGGAGTGAGCCACAGACGCTGTCCGTTCACATCGATGGCGGGCCGCTCCCAGACGCCGGCGATGGCCTCGGCCAGTTCCGTCACGTCGGTGAAGCCCGCGAACTTCGCAGTGGGACGCTCGGCGCGCATCGCCTCGTGCACCAGTGCCTTGATGACCAGGATCGCAGCTGCCGCTCCGGGACCCTCGTCACCCCCCGCCTTACGGAAGGAGTCCGCCATGGCCAGGGTCCACGCCTCGGCCGCCGCCTTGCCCGCGTTGTACGCGGCGTTGTTGGCGACCGGCTTGTGCGCCCCGGACTGGCTGATCAGCACGTAGCGCCCGCGGTCGCTGCGCAGCAGCCCGTCGTGGAAGGCCAGCGAGGTGTGCTGGACCGTGCGGATGAGGAGCTTCTCCAGGAAGGTCCAGTCCGCGAGGTCCGTATCGGTGAAGGTCTTGCTGCCGCGCCAGCCGCCGACGAGGTGCACCAGGCCGTCGATCCGGCCGAACTCCTTCTCGGTCTGCTCGGCCCAGGCCTTGGTGGCGTCCAGGTCGAGCAGGTCCACGGTGTCACCGGTGATGGTGGCGCCACCGTGGGCGTAGCGCGCTGCGTCCACGGCCTCCGCGAGCCGCGCCGGATCGGCGTCGGACGCGATGACCACCGCACCCGCCTCGGCGAGGCGGAGCAGGGTGGCGCGGCCGGCGGGCCCACCGGCCCCGGCCACCGCCACCACCGCTCCGTGCAGCTTTCCGTTGCCGTTCCCGGAGCCGTTCATCTGTGCAGCCTCCTGTGGGCGAGTGCTCACGCGGCGACTCGCTCGGCCTGCTCCGCGTTCCGGGCGGTGATGCCCTTGGTCGCTGCGATCGTGCCCTTGAGCTTCTTGGCGAGCGCCTCAAAGAACATGCTGAGCGGAAACTCGTCCGGAAGCACGTCGTCCACGAGCTTGCGCGGCGGCTGCGTCATGTCCAGGGCGTCGGGGCCCTTGGCCCACTTGGAACCCGGGTGCGGGGCGAGGTAGGTGGAGACCAGCTCGTAGGCCTTGAACCAGTGGACGAGCTTCGGGCGGTCGATGCCGGCCCGGTAGAGGTCCTCGATCTCGGCGCACAGCTGGTTGGTGACCTGCGGGGCGCGCATCCAGTCGATCTTCAGCTTGTTGTCCGTCCAGCGCACGACGTCGTGCTTGTGGAGGTACGCGAAGAGCAGCTGGCCACCGAGGCCGTCGTAGTTGCGGTTGCGGTCGCCGGAGACCGGGAAGCGGAACATCCGGTCGAAGAGGACGGCGTACTGCACGTCACGGCCGTGCTCGTTGCCCTCGGACTCCAGCTTCACGGCCTCCTTGAAGGCGGTGAGGTCGCAGCGCAGCTCTTCCAGGCCGTACATCCAGAACGGCTGGCGCTGCTTGATCATGAAGGGGTCGAACGGCAGGTCGCCGTGGCTGTGGGTGCGGTCGTGGACCATGTCCCACAGGACGAAGGCCTTCTCGCAGCGCTCCTGGTCCTCGACCATGCGGGCGATGTCCTCGGGCAGGTCGATGCCCAGGATGTCGACGGCGGCCTCGGTCACCTTGCGGTAGCGGGCGGCCTCGCGGTCGCAGAAGATGCCGCCCCAGGTGAAGCGCTCGGGGGCCTCGCGCACGGCGATGGTCTCCGGGAAGAGCACCGCGGAGTGGGTGTCGTAGCCCGGCGTGAAGTCCTCGAAGGTGATGCCGAGGAAGAGCGGGTTGTCGTACCGGGTGCGCTCCAGCTCGGCGAGCCACTCGGGCCACACCATCTTGAGCACGACGGCTTCCAGGTTGCGGTCCAGGTTGCCGTTCTGGGTGTACATGGGGAAGACGACGAGGTGCTGGAGCCCGTCGGCGCGCTCGGCGGCCGGGTGGAAGGCCAGCAGGGAGTCGAGGAAGTCCGGGACCTTGAAGTCGTCCGCGGCCCACTTGCGCAGGTCGGCGACGAGGGCCCGGTGGTACGCGGCCCCGTGCGGGAGCAGCGGCGACAGCGTCTCGACCGCCGTGATCACGCGTTCCAGCGCGGCCAGGACGGTGGCACGGCCGTGCGCACCCTCGACCTCGAAGTCGATGGAGCCGTCCTTGGCCTGCCAGGGCCGGATCTCCTCCACGGCGGCCTTGAGCTCGGGCCACGCGGGGTGGTCGACCACCCGCGCTCCGGCGGTTATCACGGCGCCGCCGGTACCGGGCACAAGAGTTTCCGTCATGTCACTTCCTCCACAGGAGAACCTCACGTATGGGCAGAGTATGCGCGCGAGGCTCTCCCCCTCAAGAGGGAACTCGGGAAATTGTCCTGCGTCACCCCCCATTTCACCGGAAGTCTTCCCGTTCGTTGGTGCGGAACCGACCACTCCGCCCAATTGCGCCAAGGCCCCCGCGGCCTGAAGCCGCCTGTCGGCCGGGCCGGGCCGGAGGGGGCCCGACCGGCCACAGAGGTGCAGATCACATACCTCGGAAGCGCGGAATGACCTTTTCGCCCCATTGCTTCAAGGTCTCCAGGCAGGCCTCCTGCTCCACCGTGCCCATCTGGATCAGGCACATGACCTCGTCGGCGCCCGCCTCGCGCAGCCGCTCCACGTACGCGACGGCGTCGTCGGCGGTCCCGTACGCGTGGTCGGCGTTGAAGGTGGCCGTCGAGGTCGGCCGGACCGGGATGTCCAGCTCGTGCAGCCGGGCCACCACCTGCTCGGCCGCCCTGCGCAGCTCCGCGGCCTCGTCCGCGCCCGCCACGACGGCCTCGTCCGGGACGCCGGCCCCGCCGTACCAGTGGCCGATGGACTGGGCGAAGAACCGCTGCCCGCGGGTGCCGATCCGGCGCGCTTCCTCCCAGTCATCGAGCACGATGGTCGGGCACAGCACGGAGAAGTGGTCGTTGACCACGCTGGACACGAACCGGCTGCCGTCCCGCCCGGCGATCGCCGCGTCGTAGACGGAGCGCATCTGCGCGATGGAATCGGGGCCGGCGAAGCCCATCACCAGCGCCCCGATCCCCAGCTCGGCCGCCTGGACCAGGGTCTCGCCCCGGCTGCAGGCCAGGAACAGCGGCGGGTGCGGGGTCTGCCGCGGCCTCGGCAGGATCGGGTGCGGGTCGATGTCGATCAGCTCGCCGTGGTACTCCAGCTCCTCCTCCTGCCAGGCGCTGCCGATGATCCGCAGGGCCTCCTCGACCTCGGCCGTGGTGCGGTCCCGGTCCACCCCGCACAGAGAGGTCTCCTGTGCGGTGCCGCCGCGCCCGGCCCCGAGGTCGAGGCGCCCTCCCGAGAGCAGGTCGAGCATGGCGGCCCGCTCCGCGACCCGCACCGGGTGGTTGAAGTTGAAGGGCATGCACACGACGCCGTGACCGATGCGTATGGTGCTGGTCTTGGCGGCGACCCAGCTGAGGAAGATCTCCGGGGCGCTCATGTGTGCGTACCACTTGAGCGAGTGGTGCTCGACCGCCCAGATCCGGTCGAATCCCATACGTTCGGCCAGCACGGCCTGCTCGACGCAGTCGCGGATGACCTGGTGCTCCCGCTCCACCGTCGGGTCGGCAAGCTGGGCCTCGAAGATGACGGAGAATTTCACGGTGCCTCCAGGATTGGATCGCGTACCCGGTCTTACTTCGATTCGAAATATGACTAGTAGTCATGAGTCGAAGAAGCAAGAGCTGCCGCCGACCGCGTGGGCCGTTCTGGGTCTGCTCTCCTTCCCCGGCGAGCGGACCGGGTACGAGCTGAAGAAGTGGGCGGACTCCTCCCTGCACTTCTTCTACTGGTCACCGGCGATCAGCCAGATCTACGCGGAGCTGCGTCGTCTGGAGGAACTGGGCTACGCGGCCTCCGTGTGCTCGGGACCCGAGGAGGCGCGGGCCAAGCGGCGCTACGCCATCACCGACGCGGGGCGGGGCGCACTTGCCGGCTGGGCCGCCGACACCGGCGAGGCCGGGCCCCCCGTGCTCAAGCACGGACTGCTCCTGCGGATCTGGCTCGGCCACCTGGCCGAGCCGGAGCGGCTGCGCGCGATGGTCGGCGAGCACCTGGAGCGCACCCGGGGTGAACTGGCCGCCGTACGGGAGGCCATGGAGCACGCGGGCCGCGTACCGGAATGGACCTTCCCGGCCCTTGCCCTGCGCTGGAGCGAACGGCAGCACCTGGCCGAACTGGAGCTCGCCGAGGCCCTGCTCACCGACCTGGACGGGCTCGCCGGGGCCCGCGCGGAGCCGGGCCGTCAAGCCGACGGGGACGCGCCCACGCCCGGGTGACGCGACAGGCCGCCCCACCCGTCCCGGTGGGGTGCACAACCCTGGCGGGAAGCGGCCGGGACGCTCCTCGGGGGCCGTGCACGCCCGGTCCCTTCGCACCCGCGGCGCACTAGCATGCGACCTCATCGCGCGCGGCCGGTCGGGACACCTGGAGCCGCGCGGGGAGCCGCCGTCGACGGAAGCGAGAGAACCTTGACTTTCCTCACCATCGGTCACCGCGGGGTCATGGGTGTCGAACCGGAGAACACCCTGCGGTCGTACCTCCGAGCAGAACGCTGCGGCATGGACGTCATCGCTCTGGACCTGCGCCTGAGCAAGGACGGAGCCCTCGTCGCCGTACACGACCGCGAGGTGGACCGGACCACGGACGGCTCGGGGGCCGTCGCCGATCTGACCCTGGCCGAACTGCGCGGGCTGGACGCCGGTCAGGGCGAGCACGTACCGGTCCTGGAGGAGGTCCTGGACGCGGTCCGGGTGCCGCTCCAGGTCTTCGTCGCCGACCTGGCCACCGTCCCGGTGCTCGCCGAGCTGATCCTGCGCCGCGACCTGACCTCCCGGGTGGAGGTGGCCTCCGACCGGGAGGCGGTGCTCGCCGAAACGGCCCGACGGGTGCCGGGCGTACGGACCGTCCTGTACGCGGACTCCCCCGGCAGCGGAGCCGCGTCCGTCGTGGACCGGGCGCTGGCCGTGAGCGCCGGGGCGATCGCCGTGTACATCCACCGGCTCAGCCTGGACACGGTGGAGTCGGCACACGCGGCGGGCCTGCGCGTGACGGGCCGGGCGGTCGACACCCTGGACCTACTGCGGCTCGCGCGGGCGCTCGGACTGGACGGCGCGGCCACGGACTTCCCGGAGATCCGCAGCACCGGCCGCTTCACCGCCTGAGGGCGTCCGGGGCCGGGGCGGGGTGGCCCGCGCTCAGAGCGACTTGACCAGCAACTCGAAGGCGAGGTCGTCACGGAGCGGGACGCCGAAGCGCTCGTCGCCGTAGGGGAAGGGGCTCATCTCGCCGGTGCGCCGGTAGCCGCGGCGCACGTAGTAGGCGATGAGCTCCTCCCGTACGTGCACCACCGTCATCCGCATCTCCTTGGCGCCCCACGTCTCGCGGGCGCGGCGCTCGGCCTCGGTCAGGATCTCCTTGCCGAGGCCCGCGCCCTGGAGGCCGGGGCGGACCGCGAACATCCCGAAGTAGACGTGGTCGTCCCGGTGTTCGAGCTGGCAGCAGGCGACGAGCTCGCCCGCGCGCTCGACGACGAGCAGGACCCCGTCCGGGGCGGCGATGACGGCGCGGACCCCGTCCGGGTCGGTGCGCTGCCCGTCCAAGTAGTCGGCCTCGGTGGTCCAGCCGGCCCGGCTCGCGTCGCCGCGGTAGGCGGACTCGACGAGTTCCACCAGCTCCGGTACGTCCGCCTGAACGGCGCTTCGGAAGCTCAGGGCGGCGTGCTGGGCGGTCGACATCGGGTGCTCCGTTCGGTGCGGCGGCATATGACATGCCTGGAAGGCAAGGAGAGCCTAACCCGGAGCCGCGTGAGGGTGGTGTGAGAAGGGCATCTCTCCCCGTGACGCCGACGAACCGGGAGGTTCCGCCGTGCACGGTTCCGCCACTTCCCTCACCGCCTTCTCCTCCTCCTGGCTGCTGGTGCTGCTGTGCGCCGTGAGCGGTGCGTACTGCCTGCGGTGGGCGCGGGGGGCGGGCGGTGCCGCCGGGGAGGCGGTGATGGGGTTCGGGATGGCCCTGATGGCCGTGCCCCTCGGCGGCCGCGGCGACGGGTGGCGGGCGCCCGTGCTGGGCGTGGTCTTCTGCGGCGCGGCCCTGCACGCCCTGTGGCTGCTGCGGGGCGGACCGCACCACGCGCACCACCTGGTGGGCTCGCTGACGATGGTCTACATGGCCCTGCTGGCCGGATCCGGGCCGGTGCACGGGCAGGAGCACTCCCAGGCGGCCGGGCCGCCCCTGCTGACGGGCGCGCTGCTCCTCTACTACGCCGGGTACGTGGTGCTCGGCGGAACCCGGCTGATCGCCGCCGGCGACGTCGGGTCGGCGCGGGCGACCGCCGACCGGGGCGGACCCGCGGAACTCGTCCGCGCCTGCCGACTCGCCATGGGAATGGGGATGTTGGCCATGCTGCTCACGATGTGACGGCGAAGGGCGGACGTGTCCTGCGTCACCAATGGCGCGAGGACGTACCCGCAGGTAGCCCCTCGCTCATAGGCTGGCGACCATGATGGTCCCCGCCGTTCTCCTGTTGCTCGGCGCCCTGACCGCGGTGCTCGCCCCCCGTCTGCTCGCCCGGGCCCGATGGCCCGAGCGCGAGCCGGTCGTCGCCCTGTGGGTGTGGCAGTGCGTGGTCGGCGCCGTGCTCCTGTGCTTCGGACTGTCGATGCTGCTGAGCGCGGCGGCCGCCTGGCAGCAGGTCCGGGGCCGCCTGTTCGCCTCCGCCCCGCACGGGGTGGTCGACGCCTACGCCCTCGGCGCGGCCGGCGGGCCCTGGGCCACCGTCACCGCGCTCGCGCTGGCGGGCGGCGGGCTGTGGACCGGGGCGACGCTGACCGGTGAGGTGCTGCGGGCGCGGGCCCGGCGGCGTGCGCAGGGCAGCGAACTGCTGGTACGGGCCCCGCTGCTGCCCGGGGAGGACCCGACGGGCGCGCGACTCGTCGTCCTGGAGGGTCCCCGGCCGGACGCCTGGTGGCTCCCGGGAGCGGCCCCGCAGCTGGTGGTCACGACGGCAGCGCTGGGCCGGCTGAAGGGCAGCCAGCTGGACGCGGTGCTGGCGCACGAGCAGGGCCACGCGGCGGCCCGGCACGACTGGCTGCTGAACTGTTCGCGGGCGCTGGCCCGGGCCTTCCCCCAGGTTCCAGTCTTCGCGGCGTTCGAGGCGGAGATGCACCGACTGGTGGAGATGGCCGCCGACGACGTGGCCTCCCGGCGGTTCGGCCGGCTGACGATCGCGCTCGCGCTGGTCGGACTCAACGAGGACCGGGGGGTGTTCGCGGCGTCCTCGCCCGAACACGCGCACGTTCCGCAGCGGGTGCGCAGGCTGCTGTCGGCGACTCCCCGGCTCTCCCCCGGCCGCCGGCTGCGGCTGACGGCGCTGGCCACGCTGGTCCCGGCGATCCCGCTGCTGGTGGCCTTCATACCGGGGCTGAGCGCCCTGGCGTGAGCCGTCCGCCGCGGGGATCCTGCCCCCTGGGCGCGGACGCCCCGCGGACGCCCCGCGGACGCCCCCGCCCGCCGTCCCTACGGTCGGCATCTCGAAGGCACGGACGGGTGCGCAGCCGACCCGTCGCCCCGGCGCGGCCCCGTACCGGCCGGGGCCGCCGGTCGGGCGGCGGTGCGAGGATCTCGGTATGCGGAACGATCACTTTCGGTGGATGGGCATCGGCTGCGCCCTGCTCGGAGCGGTCCTGACGGCACTGGTGGTTGCGCAGTGGCGGCCGCTGCTCGCCCACGACGAGCGGGTCGCCCGGGATCTCCACGCCCACGCCGTCACCCACCCCGGGGTCACGCACCTGATGCAGGTGCTCAGCGACTGGGTGTGGGACCCCTGGACCATGCGGGCGCTGGCGGCGGTCGCCTGCACGCTGTTGTGGTGGCGGGGCGATCGGGAGCGGGCGCTGCGGGTGGCCCTGGTGACGCTGGCGGCCTCGGCGCTGCAGCAGGGACTGAAGGCGCTGGTGGGACGGGAGCGTCCGGTGTGGCCGGATCCGGTGGACTCGGCGCAGTACGCGGCTTACCCGTCCGGCCACGCCATGACGGCGACGGTGGTGTGCGGGCTGCTCCTGTGGCTGCTCCCCCGCCCGGCCGGGGGCCGGGGGCGGATCGCCCGGGTGGTCGCCGCATGGGCGGTGGCCGTGGTCTCGGTGCTCGGGGTCGGTTTCACCCGCGTGTACCTCGGGGTGCACTGGCCGTCGGACGTGCTGGCGGGCTGGCTCCTGGGAGTGGCCCTGGTGGCTCTCGCGACGTCCGTGCCCGTCCGCGAACGCGGCTGCGACCCGGTGGAGCAGTGAGGGTACGGCGTGCCTGCCCTGGATGATCCCCCGTGTCACCCAGAGCAGGCGACCCCGTGCGCTGAGTATATTGGCCAGGAGCCAGTCAACGCAGGAGTAAGCATGTCCCCGCGCAGCGCATCGGTCAATGAAGAATTGCGCAGACGTTCCCGGGAGCGGCTGCTGCAGTCCACGGTCGAACTCGTGGCCGAGCACGGCTACGAGGCCACGACGCTCGGCGACATCGCCGACCGGGCGGGCACGGCACGCGGCCTGGTCTCGTACTACTTCCCGGGCAAACGGCAGTTGCTGCAGTCCGCGGTGCACCGGCTGATGCACCTCACGCTACACGCCGCGCTCGAGCGGGAGCCCCGCAGCGAGTGCGGGCGCGAGCGGCTCGCGCGTGCCGTCGACGCGGTCCTGGGGCTCGCCCGGGACGAACCCCTGCTGATGCGCACGCACATGGCGGGCATCCTCACGGCCGAGGGCTTCGTGCAGTGCCCCGAGCAGCAACGGCTGGCGGAGCTGCTGCGGGACACCGTCGCCCGGTACGGCTCGGCGGACCCGGACGCGGACTATCCGCTGCTGCGGGCCCAGCTGATGGGCGCGGTGGTGGCGGTCCTGCTGCCCGGCGCCCCGATGCCGGCGCAGCGGCTGCGGGCGGAGCTGTTCCAGCGCTACGGGCTGGACTGGGAGCTCGGCGTTCCGCCGGACGGCGGGCCGCCCGGCGGAACGCTTCCCTCACCCCCTTCGCACCCTTCGCACCCGCCGCACTCCTGAGGTCAGTGGTACTCGGGCTGGGTCTGCACGTTGAGCCGGTCCATCCGCACCCGCTTGGCGCTCTCGGTGCGCCGGTCGTCGAGCCGCAGCACGTCGAGGCCCTTGACGATGTCGTTCGAGTAGATGTGCCCGTTGTAGTAGTAGGCCGACCAGGACCCGCCGAGTCCGAGCTGGTCCGTCGTCAGCGGTCCGCGCTCGAAGTAGGCGATCTCCCTGGGCCGGGCGGAGTCGGTGAACTCCCATACGGAGACGCCGCCCTGGTACCAAGCCTGCACCATGATGTCGCGGCCGCCGCCGACCGGGACCAGCGAGCCGTTGTGGGCCGCGCAGTTCTCGGTGTCGGCCTGGTGGCGCGGGATCTTGAAGTAGCCGCGGAAGGAGAGTTTGCGCTGGTCCCCGCGGCCGGTGATGTCGTAGATCCCGTCGGCGCCCCGGTTCGGACCGGTGGCCTCGTTGCAGGTGGCACCGCCACCGCCGCCGAGTTCGTCGGTGAACACCACCTTGTTCGCGCGCTCGTTGAAGGTCGCCGAGTGCCAGAACGCGAAGTTCACGTTGTCCTGGACCCGGTCGATGACCCGCGGCTGCTCGGGCTTGCTGATGTCGAAGAGGATGCCGTCACCCATGCAGGCGCCGGCGGCCAGGTTCTTCGACGGCAGCACGGTGATGTCGTGGCAGCCGGTGGTCTTGGAGACACCGGGGTTGGTGGGCGCGCCCGGGTTGCCGCCGTCGGGGAAGAGGATCGGGAAGGCGACGACCGCGGCCTGGGTCGGCGCCTTCTTCGGGACCTTCACGACCGAGATGCCGTCGTGCGGCGGCTTGCAGTCGGGGAAGGCCTCGTTCGGGGAGTACGAGGCGACGTAGAGGTAGAGGTCGCGGTCGCCCGGCACCAGGGTGTGGGTGTGCGAACCGCAGGCGGTCTCGACGGACTTGATGTACCTGGGGTTCTTCTTGTCCTTGATGTCGAAGATCTTGATGCCCTCCCACGAGGACTTCTCCGTGGCGGGCTGCGAGACGCTGTTGCAGGAGTCGTCGCTGCGCGAGGAGTCGGTGGAGAGGAAGAGCAGGTCGCCGTGGACGGAGACGTCGTTCTGACCGCCGGGGCAGAGCACCTGGGTGACGGTCTTCGGTGCCTTCGGGTTCGCGATGTCGTAGATGGTGAAGCCGCTGTAGCTGCCCGCGTAGGCGTACCTGCCTTGGAAGGCCAGGTCGGTGTTGATCCCCGTGGGGTCGCTGCTGGGGATGTTGGCCAAGGGCTTGACGTTGGCGCTGTGCACGATCTCGTCCTGGCCGGGGATGTCGCCCGGGGCGAGCGCCCCACTCCCGGTGAGGCCGGCGCCGTGCTGGTGCGCACTGCCGGGCGCTAAGTCGCCCGGGTCGGGGGTGGCGGCCGCCGGTCCGGCCGCCAGGAGCGTGGCGAGGAGTCCGGCGGCGGCAACGGCCACCCCCACCCTCCTGTTCCGCACCCGCCTGCTGTGTAGCGAGGTCACTGTGCCCTCCCTTGAGAGCCCGATCGGTTCCGCCCGTAGGGGAGCGGAACCCGGACCCCGGAAGTATCTTCCCTTCATGGACATGGCAAAAGACCTCAGGGGTCGCCGTCGGGCCTTACCGGCGCCGCCCGTCCGGTTCACCGCGGTGGTGGCGGCCGCCGCCGGCCTCCTGCTGACGCTCTCCGGCTGCCAGGGGGACCGGGGACCGGACCGGGCCGACGACGGACGGGCCGCGGTCGTCGCACCGGGCAGGCCGGGCGAGGCGGCCCGCCGCCTCACCCCCGAAGAAGCCGCTAGGGCCAAGCCCGACGACAGCCCGAACGCCGCCGACCACACCTACGTCTCCCACATGATCGAACACCACCGGCAGGCGCTGACGATGAGCGCGCTGGCACCGGAGCGGGCCGCGGCGGACGCGGTCAAACGGCTGGCGGAGCGGATCACGGCCGCCCAGAAGCCCG
The DNA here is from genome assembly GCF_044756625.1 of Streptomyces sp. NPDC091682. Lineage (NCBI taxonomy): Bacteria > Bacillati > Actinomycetota > Actinomycetes > Kitasatosporales > Streptomycetaceae > Streptomyces > Streptomyces sp. NPDC091682. Next base: position 826,566 of record NZ_JBIVTH010000001.1, read on the forward strand.
AAATCGGCGCGATGGAGAAGTGGTTGGCCCGCCACCCCGCCACGACCACGCCCGCAGCACCGGCCACGCCCGCGGCACCGGCGGCCGGCCACGACCACGGCGCGATGCCGGGCATGGCGACCGAGCAGCAGCTGGCGGAACTGACCGCGGCCAGGGGGACCGACTTCGACCGGCTCTTCCTGAAGCTGATGACCGCCCACCACGAGGGCGCCGTGAAGATGGCCGGCGAGGCGCTGGCGGGCGGGAACAACGTGGCGGTGGAGGAGATGGCCACCGAGGTGGTGGCCACGCAGAGCGCCGAGATCCACCGGATGCGCGCGATGGGCTGACTCCGCGGGGGGCCGGTGTCATGCTGGAACCACTTGCGGGAGGAGCTCCGCCGTGCTTCGTGTCGCCGTCGTCGGATCGGGCCCCAGCGGGGTCTACGCGGCCCAGACGCTGGTGCAACAGCGCGAGGTGCCCGGGGTGCGGGTGGACGTGCTCGACCGGCTCCCCGCCCCCTACGGCCTCGTCCGGTACGGGGTCGCCCCGGACCACGAGAAGATCAAGTCGCTCCAGGGCAGCCTGCGCACCGTGCTGGAGGACAAGCGGATCCGCTTCCTCGGCAACGTCGAGGTCGGCGGGGAGGCGCTGACCACGAGCCGACTGCTGGAGCTGTACCACGCAGTGGTGTACTGCGTGGGCGCGGCCCGCGACCGGATGCTGGGGATCCCCGGCGAGGAGCTGACCGGGGTGCACTCCGCCACTGCCTTCGTGTCCTGGTACAGCGGGCATCCGGACGCCGCCGCCGAGGCCTTCGACCTGCCCGGCGTGAATGCGGCGGTGGTGGTCGGGGCCGGCAACGTCGCGGTGGACGTGACGCGGATCCTGGCCCGGGGCCGGGCCGAGCTCGAGCCGACGGACATGCCGCAGCCGGCGCTCGGCGCGCTGGGGCAGAGCGGGGTGCGCGGGGTGGCGATGGTGGCCCGGCGCGGTCCCTCGCAGGGCAGGTTCACCACCAAGGAACTGCGTGAACTGGGCACGCTGCCGGGCGTGGACAGCTGGGCCGATCCGGCCGAGCTGGCACTCGACCCCGTGTACGCCGACCCGGCGGCGGCCGCCGCCCTGCCGGCGGTGGCGCGGCGGAACCTGGAGGTGCTGCGCGGCTGGGCCGGCGCGGCGCCGGGGGCGGGGCCGCGGCGGATCGCGCTGCGGTTCTACCTGCGCCCGGTGGAGGTCCTGGGCGGGCCGGACGGCCGGGTCACCGGGGTGCGTTTCGAGCGCACCGCCCCGGACGGCCGGGGCGGTGTGACCGGCACGGGCGTCCACGAGGACATCGAGGCGCAGTTGGTGCTGCGCTCGGTGGGGTACCGGGGCGTTCCGCTCGCCGGGCTGCCCTTCGACCCCGCGAAGGGTACGGTCCCGCACGCGGCGGGCCGGGTGCTGCGCGCGGGCCGGGCCTCGGTCGGCGAGTACGTGGCGGGCTGGATCAAGCGCGGCCCAACCGGGGTGATCGGCACCAACCGGCCCTGCGCCAAGGAGACCGTGTCCTCACTGCTCCAGGACGCGGGGGCACTGGCCCGGCGCGACCTCCCCGGGGACCCGCTGGACTCCCTGCGGGCGGCGGGCCTGCGCCCGGTGGAGTGGCCGGGCTGGCTGGCCATCGAGGCGGCCGAGGCCGATCTGGGCCGCTCCCTGGGCCGCCGCTCGGTGAAGATCCCCGACTGGACCGGTCTGCTGGCCGCGGCGGGCGCGGGCCGGCTGTAGGCCGGTTCCCGCGGGGCGCCGCTCCCCGGCCCCGCGCCGGCCGGTGTTCCGTGGCCGCGGGGCGGAATTCCTGCGGCACCCTCGGCCCGGTGTCGCGCGGGGCCGCCGGACGTCGGCCACGCCCCGCCCTCCACGGAGGTGCTTCCGGGTGGTCATCTGGCGGAAACGCCCTCATGCCGCGAGTGTCGCCGTGACCGCCCCCGCGCGCGGGCCGATCATGTCGCGGGAGCGAAGCCCCGGAACAGCACGCGGACGGAGTGTCATGGCACCGAACGATTTCCGCCGGTCATGGGACGGATGGCGGCCCTGGGTGCTCGGCATCGCGACGACGGCGCTGCTGGTGTCGACGCCCTCGTACGCCGCCGCGGCCGGGGCGGGCGCGACGGTCCGGAACCAGCCCGGCATCACGATCTGGGCTCCCGGGGGTGCCGCCAGGTGCCCGTGCCCCACCGTCGACGGCCACCACGGGTGGTGCCCCCTGCCGCACTGCGATGCGGGGCCTCCCGGCTGCGAGGGCCCCGGTGCGCCGCCGACCGGCGAGGTGACGGTGGTCAAGGAGGACGAGTCGACCGGCGACCCACTGTCCGGCGCCGTCTTCCAACTCTGGGAGGAGACCAACGGCATCCCCGGACTCCAGACGACCGGCAGCGACCCGGACACCTCCCTCGGCGACTCCTGCACCACCGCGACCGACGGCACGTGCACCCGCATCGTGCCCGTCGGCGTCTACTACTGGCAGGAGACCCAGGCCCCTCCCGGCTACGACTTGCCCGCGAACCCGGTGTTCGGCCCGCTGGTGCTGACGGAGGAGAACGTCGCCGAAGGCGTGACGGTGACTGCCGAGAACACGCCCACGCCCGTGTGACCGCCGGTGAGGTCGCCCCGGGCGTCTCAGCCGGTCCAGACGGTGTGGGTCATTTCGACCTGCCAGTCGCCGCCGAGTTCTTGGCACAGGGCGGCGAAGGCGGTGTCCGCCCGTCGGCGGAACAGCTGCCACTCCTCCTGCGGCCACGGCGACGGGGCCGGCGGGTAGTCCCAGTCGATCGACGACTGGTACCACCGGCACAGTCGCACCAGTTCGGTCCGGGTCCGCGCACTGATCGGCAGCCGGTCCAACTCGCAGGGGGAGCCGTACGGGCCGTCCATGTCCGGGGCGGCGGGCCACAACGGGGTGTGCGGGACGCCAGCTTCGAAGAAGAACCGCAGACGGGGCACGACGACCGCTAGGCGGTGAGCCGGGCGGACTCGGCCGCGGCCGCCGCGAGGACGCTGTCGAGGAGGCCCGGGAAGAGCGCCTCCAGTTCCTCCCGGCGCAGGGCGTTGAGCTTGGTGGTGCCGCGATAGGCCTGCCGTACGACGCCGCTCTCGCGCAGGACGCGGAAGTGGTGGGTGGTCGTGGACTTGGTGACCGGCAGGTCGAAGTACGAGCAGGCCAGGTCCTCGGTCGAGGCGGCCAGGTCTAGGACGATGGACAGCCGGACCGGGTCGGAGAGCGCGTGCAGCACGCCTTCCAGGCGGATCTCGTCCGCCTCGGGGTGGGCGAGGGTGCGGGAGGTGTCCCGTTCCGTCATGTCCCTGCTCCACTCGCTCGATCGGGTCCGCTCCGGAGGGTGCGGGCCCCCATCGTACGAGAGCTGTCGAAGAAGTCGGGTGTGGCGTGGAAACCGGTGGTACGGCTCCGGGGCCGAAGGTGCGGGAGCCGGAGCCGTACCCGCGTCACCAGGAGCGGTGGTACTGGTCGGGCTTGCGGATCTCCCCGCCCAGCTCCTTGGCCGCGCGCCGGGCCCAGTAGGGGTCGCGGAGCAGCTCCCGGCCCAGCAGGACGGCGTCGGCCTCCCCGTTCGCGAGGATCTTCTCGGCATGCTCCGGTTCCGTGATGAGGCCCACGGCGGCCACGGGGAGCGCGGTCCCGGCCTTGACCCGGGCCGCGAAGGGCACCTGGTAGCCGGGGCCGACGGGGATCTGCGCGTGCGGCGCGAGGCCGCCGGTGGAGACGTCGAGCAGGTCCACTCCGTGCTCCCGCAGCAGATCCGCCAGCCGGACCGTCTCGTCGGCGGTCCAGCCGTCGTCCTCCAGCCAGTCGGTGGCGGAGATCCGGAAGAACAGCGGGAGCTCCTCGGGCCACACCGCCCGTACGGCGTCCACGACTTCGAGGGCGAAGCGGGTGCGGTTCGCGAAGGAGCCGCCGTACTCGTCGGTGCGCCGGTTGCTGTGCGGGGAGAGGAACTCGCCGATGAGGTAGCCGTGGGCGCCGTGGATCTCGACGACCTCGTAGCCGGCGGCCAGCGAGCGCTCGGCGGCGGCCGCGAACTGGCCGGTGATCTCCCGGATCTCCTCGGCCGTCAGCTCGTGCGGTACCGGGTGGTCCGCGGAGAACGGCAGGGGGCTCGGGGCGAGCGGCTGCCAGCCGTGCGCCTCGGGCCCGACCGGCAGCCCGCCCTTCCAGGTCCGGTCGGTGGAGGCCTTGCGGCCGGCGTGGGCGATCTGGATGCCGGGGACGGCGCCCTGGGCCTTGAGGAAGGAGGTGATCCGGCGGAGCGCCTCGACCTGGGTGTCGTTCCAGATGCCGAGGTCGTAGGGGGAGATCCGGCCTTCCGGGGAGACGGCGGTGGCCTCCTGGATGATCAGCCCGGTACCGCCGGTGGCGCGTGCGGCGTAGTGCGCGAAGTGCCAGTCTCCGGCCACGCCCGCGTTCGGGCCGAACGCCTCGGCGCTGTACTGGCACATCGGGGCCATCCACACCCGGTTCGGGATGGTGACGGAGCGGAGCGTGTAGGGCGCGAACAGGGCGGCGAAGGCGGCGGGTGCAGCACTCATCAGGCTCTCCAGATACGACCGGGCATGCCGGGGATCGACTAAGTACGAGGAACACCGTACTACGAATTCCCTCGTACTACGAGACCTCTCGTACAAGCTCGTCGAGTTCTGCGCGCAGCGCCCCGGTCAGGGCCGCCAGATCCGGGACGGCCGCCGCGTCGGCGACCAGTCCGTAGTGGACCGTCCCCTTGTACGTGGAGACCGCGACGGCCAGCGACTGCCCCCGGGCCAGCGGGGCGAGCGGGTACACCTCGCGGACCGGGCTGCCGCCGAGGGTGAAGGTGAAGCTCGGCAGCGGCACGCTGGTGACCAGGATGTCGAAGAGCAGCCGGGCGGCCTGGGCCACGAGCGGACCGCCGAGCCGGTGGCCGAGCGGGTGGACGTGGTCGGCGAGCAGGGCGACGGCCCCGGCGCCGCGGGCGGGTCCGGCGTCCTTGTTGCGGTCCATGGCTGCGCGCACGCTGTCCAGGCGGCGCAGCGGATCGGATTCGGCGAGCGGCAGCCGGAGCAGATAACCGGAGAGCCGGTTCCCGGCACCCCCCGAACCGCCGGGCCCGCGGCGGCGGGACACCGGGATCAGCGCGCGCGGTCCCGCACCCCAGGGCTCGGGATCGCCCCGCTCCGCCAGCCAGCGCCGCAGTGCGCCCGCGACCAGCGCGATCAGCACGTCGTTGACGGTGCCGCCGGCGCCCTTGCGGACGAGGTTGACCTCGTCCAGGTCGAGCGCGAGGCCGGCGACGGCTCGGGCGCCCGAGCCGGTGGAGTCCGTGGTGAGGGCCGCCGGCACCCCGAGCGGCAGCCCGGCGCGGGCCACGGCCGCGCCGATCTCCAGGGCCTGGCCGACGTCCTGGACCCGGGCCGCCAGGGCTCCGGGGAGTCGGCGCAGCACGGAGCCGCCCCGCTGCTCGGGGACCGGGCGCGCGGGTGGCCGCGGGGCCGTCGCCTCGTCGAACAGGGTGGCCGCGAGGGCCAGTGCGCCCATGCCGTCGGCGAGGGCGTGATGGAACTTGAAGAGCACCGCGAAGGAGTCCGGATCGGGCCCGGCCAGCACGTGCGCCTCCCACGGGGGCAGCGCCCGGTCCAGCGGCCGGGCCATCAGCGGTCCGGCGGCGGCGTGCGGGGCGGCTCCGTCGGTACGGACGAGGAACACGTGCCGGGCCGGGTCGAAGCCGGGGTCCGGTGACCAGGCGGCCGCGCCGACCGGCAGCAGCACGTCGCGGATCCGGCGGCGCAGGCGCGGCACGGCCGCGCAGCGGGCGGTGAGCAGGTGCGCGGCCCGCTCCGCGGAGCCGGGCCCGGTGGCGCGGAAGACGGCGAGGGCGCCCAGGTGCATGGGGTGGTCGACGGATTCGATCCGCCAGAAGGCGAGGTCGAGGGGGGACAGGTGCTCGGTGGCCACATATGTCCTCTCGCGTGCGGCGGCAGTGACCTGAAGTCAATCCATTGCGGACACCCACATGCAAGCAACAACCATTTCGGGGCGGTAAATGATCGGTATTGATCTGCTCATCAGCAGCCCCCACCGTCCGCCGGGTCACGGTCACCGGACGGGTGCAGACTGGCTGAAAACATACCTTGCACGTGCGCCCGCCAAGGGCGCCGAGGTCCGGAGGTGCCGGCCATGGCCGACGCAGTGCTGCTCGTGGGAACCCGCAAGGGCCTCTTCATCGGCCGTCGCCGGGGCGGGGCGCCCTGGGAGTTCGACGGTCCCCATTTCAACGCCCAGGCCGTCTACGCGGTCGCCGTCGACCGCCGGGGTCCGGCGCCCCGGCTCCTGGTCGGCGGGGACAGCTCGCACTGGGGGCCGTCGGTCTTCAGTTCCGACGACCTCGGGACGACCTGGCGGGAACCCGCCGCACCCGCCGTGAAGTTCCCCCGGGACACCGGGGCCTCCCTGGAGCGGGTCTGGCAGCTGCAGCCGGCCGGCCCCGAGGCCCCCGGCGTGGTGTACGCGGGGACGGAGCCGGCCGCGCTGTTCCGCTCGACCGACCGGGGCGACTCCTTCGAGCTGGTCCGCCCGCTGTGGGAGCACCCGAGCCGCGGGAAGTGGGTACCGGGCGGCGGCGGTGAGGGCCTGCACACGGTGATCACCGACCCGCGCGACCCGGACGCCGTGACGGTGGCCGTGTCCACCGCCGGGGTGTTCCGCACCCGTGACGGCGGCGCCAGTTGGACACCGTCCAACCAGGGGGTCTCGGCGGTGTTCCTGCCGGACCCGCACCCCGAATTCGGCCAGTGCGTGCACAAGATCGCCCGGGACGCCGGGGACACCGACCGGCTGTACCTGCAGAACCACTGGGGCGTCTACCGGAGCGACGACGCGGGCGGCCGGTGGACCGACATCGGCGGCGGGCTGCCTTCCGACTTCGGCTTCGCGGTCGCGGCCCATCCGCACCGACCCGACACCGCGTACGTCTTCCCGCTCAACGCCGACTCCGACCGGGTCCCGGCCGAGCACCGGTGCCGGGTCTTCCGCACCCGGGACGCGGGCGCCACCTGGGAGCCGCTGGCGCGGGGGCTCCCGGCCGGGGACCACTACGGCACGGTGCTCCGGGACGCCCTGTGCACGGACGACGCGGACCCGGCGGGCATCTACTTCGGCAACCGCAACGGCGAGGTGTACGCCAGCCACGACGACGGCGACAGCTGGCAACTGCTCGCCGAGCACCTGCCCGACGTCCTGTGTGTGCGGGCGGCCGCGTTCGGCCAGTAGAGTGATCCACCGTGGCAGCAAGACCGTTGAACGAGATCGTCGAGCCGGGCTGGGCCCGGGCTCTGGAGCCGGTGGCGGGGCAGATCGCCGCCATGGGCGACTTCCTGCGCGCCGAGATCGCGGCGGGGAGGACGTACGTACCGGCCGGGGCCAATGTGCTGCGCGCCTTCCAACAACCCTTCGACGAGGTCAAGGTACTGATCGTCGGGCAGGATCCCTACCCCACGCCGGGACACGCGGTGGGACTGTCCTTCTCGGTCGCCCCCGACGTACGACCGGTACCGCCGAGCCTCGACAACATCTTCCTGGAGATGCACCGGGACATCGGCACCGGCCGCCCGGCCAACGGCGACCTCACGCCGTGGACCCGGCAGGGCGTCCTGTTGCTCAACAGGTCGCTCACGACGGCGCCCCGGCGCTCCAACGCGCACCAGGGCAAGGGCTGGGAAGCCGTCACCGACCAGGCCATCCGGGCCCTGGCCGCGCGCGGCAAGCCGCTGGTCTCCATCCTCTGGGGACGGGCGGCCCGCAACCTGCGGCCGCTGCTCGGCGAACTGCCCGTCGTGGAGTCCTCGCACCCCTCCCCCAAGTCGGCCGACTACGGCTTCTTCGGCTCCCGGCCGTTCAGCCGGACGAACGAGCTGCTGGTGGGTCAGGGATCACAGCCCGTGGACTGGCGCTTGCCGTCCGTCAGTTGAACGTATCTGATATTCACCGGATAAATACGGACAGATGCCCCGCTAGAAGGCCCTGCCCGAACACCTTGTTCCGATAAGCCAGTAGCATGCGGCGCCATGAGCTCCCCCACTGGGCCCGCAAATGGCCTGCCCGTACGAATGCCGCGACCCCGCCAGACCGGACGGCACCGCCGGCCCGAGCCCGCGGTGGCGCCCGAGGGCGCGCCCGCGCTGGTGCTCGCCGTGCCCGGTGCCCCCTCGGCCGCCTCGCGAGGGCTCGCGGAAGAGATCATCAGCATCGGCCGCTCCGAGCTGCCGGGCCTCGACGCCCGGATCGGCTTCCTCGAAGGTGACGACGACACCGAGTTCCCGTCCCTGTCCGGCGTGCTGACCGCCGTCGCGACCGAGCGCGTCGCGCGCGCGGAGTTCGCCCGCACGGCCGGCCACGAGGTGCCCGCGCCGACCGGCCCGGACGCCGTGGTCGTGCCGCTGCTGGCCGGCCCCGACAGCGATCTGCTCCGCCGGATCCGCCAGGCGCTGATGGACTCCTCGGCCGCCGCCGAGCTGGCCGACGTGCTCGGCCCGCACCCGCTGCTCGCCGAGGGCCTGCACGTGCGGCTCTCCGAGGCGGGCCTGGCCCGCGCCGACCGCGCCCGGCTCTTCACCGTGACCACCGCCGCCGACGGCATCGTCCTGGCCACCACCGGCGGCGAGGAGGCCGTACAGGCCGCCGGGATCACGGGCATGCTGCTCGCCGCCCGGCTCGCCGTGCCCGTCAAGGCCGCCGCGCTGGACCAGGAGGGCTCGGTGGCCGCGGTCGCCGAGCAGCTGCGCCGCGAGGGCTCCACGCTCCTCGCGCTCGCCCCGTACCTGATCGGCCCGGAGGCCGCCGACGGGCTCCTCGACACCGCCTGCAAGGAGGCCGACTGCGCCACCGCGGAGGTGCTCGGCGCCTATGGCGCGCTCGGCAAGCTGGCCGTCGCGCAGTACGCCGCGGCTCTCGGGATCCCCCAGGACGCCGCCGCACACTGACCCGCCCGTACGTAGCGAAGGGCCCCCGACGGCCACGGTCTCCCGTGGCCGTCGGGGGCCCTTTCCCATGCCCCGCGGGCCCGTGTCAGCCCAGGACCACGCAGGTGGCCGCCGGCACGGCCAGCGCGCCGGCCCGGTGTGGCTGCCCGGTCAGCGGGTCCACCTCGAACCAGGTGACGTCCCCCGAGCGCTCGTTGGCGGCGTAGAGCCGGTTCCCCGAGGCGTCAACGGCGAGATCGCGCGGCCACGCGCCGCCGCAGTCCACGGCGCCGGTGAGTCTTGGCTTCCCGGGCCCGTCGGCGAGGGAGAGGGTGACGAGCGCGTCGACCCCGCGGACGGCCGCCCAGACGAACCTGCCGTCGGGCGAGGCGATGATCGCCGAGGGGTAGGCCCGTACGGCCCCTGAGGCACCCTCGGAGGCCACCGGGACCTCACCGACCGGTTCCAGTCGTCCGGACGCCCCGTTCCAGCGGCAGACGGTCACCTGGGGCTTCAGCTCGTGCAGTACGTACGCGAACGTGCCCTCCGGATGGAAGGCGAGGTGACGGGGCCCCGTCCCGGTGCGCAGCGCCGTCTCGGAGTGCACCCGCAGCACGCCGGTGGCCGGGTCCAGCGCGCAGACCCGCACGGAGTCGGTGCCGAGGTCCACGCTGAGCACCCAGCGGCCGGTCGGGTCGGGCAGCACCTGGTGGGCGTGCGCGCCCTCCTGCCGGCCCGTGTCGGGGCCGGAACCCCGGTGCGGCAGGACGTGCGCGGGCCCGCCCGGGCGGCCGTCGGCAGCGAGCGGGAGGCTACTGACACTGCCGGAGGCGTAGTTCGCGGTGAGCAGCCTGCCCCCGACCGTGCTGAGGTGGGTGGGTCCGGAACCACCGACGCGAACCGCCTCGCCGAGGGGGGCGAGGCCCGCCGCGGTGGGCCGGAAGGCGACGACCGCGCCGCGCTCGATCTCGTTCACCGCGTAGAGCACGCCGGTGGCGCGGGAGAGCGCGAGGTACGAGGGGTCCTCGGCGGCGGTGACCGCGAGCGGGGTCAGCGCCCCGGTCTTCGGGTCCACGGCCGCGGTGGTGACACCGCGGCCGCCCGCGGAGGTGAACGAGCCGATGTAGGCCCGGGATTCACCGTTCCGGTCCCTGCTGTCCGCGCCGCCCACGTCAAGCCCCTCTCACCCTGCCGGATCCGTCCGGAGCCGACGGTAACAGAAGGTCTAGACCAAATCCCGCCCTTGGGCCCGCCCCTGCGCGCCACGGTGGTGGACGTAGGCCGTACTGCTGCTGCGGTCCTCGTAGGTGCGGTGGAAGACCGGGGTGGCGGAGCCGGAGATCGGCGGCACGATCCAAGACCAGTCGGCGCCCACCTCACGCCCCTTGCGCTCCTCCCGTTCCATGTGCGCCAAGAAGCGCCGGGACTCGGTGTGGTGGTCGGCGATCGTGACCCCGGCGCGGTCGAAGGAGTGCAGGACGGCCCGGTTCAGTTCGACGAGCGCGCGGTCCTTCCAGAGGGACCGGTCGCTGGAGGTGTCCAGCCCCATGCGGCGGGCGACGGCGGGGAGCAGGTTGTACCGGTCGGTGTCGGCCAGGTTGCGCGCGCCGATCTCGGTACCCATGTACCAGCCGTTGAAGGGCGCGGCCGGATAGTGGATGCCGCCGATCTCCAGGCACATGTTGGAGATGGCGGGTACGGCGTGCCAGCGCAGTCCCCAGTCCGCCCAGCCGTCGCCGTCGGGATGGCCGATCGGGACTTCCAGGACGGCGTCCGCGGGGGTGTCGAACCAGCGGGGTTTGTCGTCGACGCCCTGCACCACCAGCGGCAGGAGGTCGAAGGGGGTGCCGGGGCCGCCGGACCAGCCGAGCCGGAGGAGGGCCTCGGTCAGCGGAGCGTTGCGGGCGTCGCCGACGGTTATGGACGGATGGTCTCCGTAACCTGCGTACCTGACCAGCTGCTCGCTCCAGATCAGCGGGCCGGGCCGGTCCGGGGCGTCCGGGGCGAAGACCGTGATCGTGGCCCTGACCCGGCCCCCGTTGGTCGCCTCGCGCAGGTGGTCGAAGCACTCGGCGGCGATGTCGTCGGCGTCGGTGAGCCCGCGGCGGTCGCGGACCCGCAGCGAGTTCCAGTAGAGCCGCCCTATGCAGCGGTTGCTGTTGCGCCAGGCGACCCGGGCTCCGTGGACCAGCTCCTGGGGGGTGTGCACATAACTGCCGGTCTCGGCGAGCTCGGCCCTCACGGCGGCGAGCCGGGCGCGCGGATCACCGGTGTCCGCGTTCTCCCGGTGGAAGAGGCGGATGAACTCCTCGGCCGCTTCCCACACTTGAGCGGTGGTGGAGCGCTGTTGAAGGATTTCCATTCCGGGCGGTTACCCCCTGTCCGACCAGATCCACCCTGTGCATGCCGGATGAATGTGCAGTAAACAATTACCCGTTGTACATGTCGCAGGTCAGCGTGGGGCGGTCGGCCATGAGGGAGCACCCCTCCGGGTGCTCCCTCATGAATCGGGCCGCGGCGGGGCACGCGGGGGCGTACGATCCGGCGCGTCGACGGGATTCGGCCACGCGCCGGTTCAGCGGCAGGGACGGCTCATGTAGAGCGCGTGCTCGCCGGCCGCGGGCGTGCCGCCGTACAGCGCGGTGTCGAGGCCGCAGAAGGTGAAACCCATGCGCCGATAGGCGTGCACCGCCGGGGCGTTGACCGAGCTGACCTCCAACCACAGGTGCTCGGCGCCCCGTTCGCGGGCGAACCGCTCGGCGCACTCCACCAGTGCGCGGCCGATGCCGCGGCCCCGATGGTCGGGCGACACCTCGATGTCCTCGATGGTCAGCCGTCGGTTCCAGGGGGCGTAGCCGACGGCGGCGAACCCGCAGAGCAGGTCCCCGTCGAGGGCCACGAAGGTCCGCGCGTCGGCGTCCGGGTCCTGACCGCCGCCGAAGACCTGCTCGTCGTGCTCCTCCGGCGGGAACGTCTTGTGCACGGGCGGATCCACGGGGACCTCCCGGAGCAGGAAGCCGAAGCCCGCGCCGTCGCCCGAGCCGGGGTCGCTCACCTCGAACACCGTGTCGGTGGTGAAGGAGCTGTCCAGGGCCTCGATGGCGCCCGCGTCCTCGGGACGGGCGGGGCGGTAGACGATTCCGTCGGCTGAACCGTGTGCGGTGGTCATGAGATCCACCGTACGCAAAAAATCCCCCGGCCGAATTGACTGCCGAGGGAGAAGAGAGAGCGTATATTAAATAGTTCACGACTTCGCCCGACCGAAGTCATGGTGAAGCTCACGAGGACACCGTATCGCGACAGGAGCGCAATTGTCAACCGAGGAATTCCGAAAAGAGCAGCAATTCGTCACCGACCTCTATCGGCGCCTCGACGGTTTGCGTGACCAGGCCGAACGGGCGGTCGAAGGGGCGCTGCGCGATGTCGGTACCGGGCTTCAGGCCCGCCTGGAGCGGGACGTCCTGGTAGCCGAGCAGTCCGGTCTGCTTTCCGCCCTGAATGCGGGTGAGAACGGCCTCTGTTTCGGCCGTCTGGAGTTCTCCGACGGCCGCGACCACCACATCGGTCGGATCGGAATCCGGGCCGATGACGCGCAGCGCACTCCGCTGGTCCTGGACTGGCGGGCGGACGTGGCCCGCCCCTTCTACCTCGCCACCGGCCACACCCCCATGGGGCTGCGCCGCCGCCGGCACATCAGCAGCCGGGGGCGCGTGGTCACCGCCCTGCACGATGAGATCCTCGACCTGACCGACGCGGAGCGCACCGGCCACGAGGGCGCCGACGCGGACGCCGTGCTGCTCGCCGCGCTCGACGCCGCCCGGACCGGCCGGATGCACGACATCGTGCGCACCATCCAGGCCGAGCAGGACCGGATCATCCGCTCCACGCACCACGGGGTGCTGGTCGTCGAGGGCGGTCCCGGCACCGGCAAGACCGCGGTCGCGCTGCACCGCGCCGCGTACCTGCTGTACGCGCAACGGGAGCTGCTCGCCAAACGCGGAGTGCTGATCGTCGGACCGGGCCCGGCCTTCCTCGGCTACATCGGCGGGGTGCTCCCGGCCCTCGGCGAGACGGGCGTGTTGCTGGCCACCCCGGGTGAGCTCTTCCCGGGCGTGCACGCCACCGCCGCCGACCGCCCCGGAGCCGCCGCCGTGAAGGGGCGGGCCGCGATGGCGGAGGTCCTCGCCAAGGTCGTGGCCGGCCGGCAGTGCCTGCCGGAGACCGTACCGGCGGACACCGGCGAGGAGTACGACACCGTGCCCGAACCGGCGCTGGAGATCGACCACGAGGAGTACGGGACCCTGCTGCTGGACCGCACCATGGCGTACCGGGCGCGGGACCGGGCCCGGGCCACCGGGCTGCCGCACAACCAGGCGCGCCCCTCCTTCGCCTTCCCGATCATCGATGCGCTCACCGCGCAGCTCGCCGACCGGCTGGGCGCCGATCCCTACGGCGGTCCGAACCTGCTGGGCTCGGACGACATCGCCCAGCTCGGCAAGGAGATCGCGACGAGCGCCGCCGTGCACGCGGCGATCGATTCGCTGTGGCCCTCCCTCACCCCGCAGCGCCTGGTCCGCGACTTCCTGGCGGAGCCCACGCACCTGCCCGCGCACGAGGCCGACCTGATCCGGCGCGCGCCCTCGGCCCGGCCGGAGTGGACCCCGGCCGACGTGCCGCTCCTGGACGAGGCTGCCGAGCTGCTCGGCGAGGACGACACCGCCCGGCAGGCCGCCGAGGAGCAAGAGCGGCAGCGGCGCATCGCCTACGCGCAGGGGGTGCTGGACCTGTCCGAGGGCTCCCAGTCGTACGAGTTCGAGGACGAAGAGAGCGAGTACCTCGCGGCCCACGACATCATCGACGCGGAGCGGATGGCCGAGCGGCACGAGGAGGCCGACCACCGCAGCACCGCCGAGCGGGCCGCGGCCGACCGCACCTGGGCCTTCGGGCACGTGATCGTGGACGAGGCGCAGGAGCTGTCGGCGATGGCGTGGCGGCTGCTGATGCGGCGCTGCCCGACCCGGTCGATGACCCTGGTCGGCGATCCGGCGCAGACGGCCGACGAAGCGGGGTGCGGCTCGTGGGAGCGGGTCCTCGCACCGTACGTGGGCGAGCGCTGGAAGCTGGTCCGGCTGGGGGTCAACTACCGCACGCCGGCCGAGATCATGGAGGTGGCGGCGGCCGTGCTGCGCACGCGCGATCCCGGCTTCGAACCGCCGCGTTCGGTGCGGGCCACCGGGGTGCGGCCGTGGGCGCACGCGACCGGTGACCTGGCGGCGGCGACCCGGGAGGCGGTGGCGCGGGAGCTGCCGGCCGAAGGTCGGCTCGCGGTGATCGCGCCGCGGGCGCGGCACGGGGCGCTGGCCGCCGTACTGCCGGGGGTGCGCGCGGGCGCGGAGCCGGACCTGACCCGGCAAGTGGTCCTGCTGGACCCGCGCCAGGCCAAGGGGCTGGAGTTCGACACGGTGATCGTGGTGGAGCCGGACGAGCTCCGGCCGAGCGACCTGTACGTGGCGCTGACCCGGGCCACCCAGGCCCTCGGGGTGGTGCACACCGCCGGCCGGCTGCCGGCGGGGTTGGCGGACACGGCGGAGGGGTTGCTCAGGCGCTGATGACCAGCGGCGCCCGGGGGTCGGTGCGCAGCGGGGTCGCCAGTGCCACGAGGGTGTGCTCGAGGCCGTGGAGGTGGGCGAGGGCCGGTTCCGCCGCGGCCGGCCGGGGGTGCGGCACGGTGGCGGGACCGGGAGCGCCGTGCGGGGCGGTCAGGGCCTCCACCGCGGCCTCCACGCGCCAGCAGGCGGCGGCCAACCGGGCGTCGTGCGAGGCCTGCGGGTCGGCGGCGACGGCGACCAGCCCGCGCACGTCCCGGGCGCAGTCGTCGAGCAGCGCGAGCACCTGCCGGGCCCGGGCCTTGCGGGCGCGCAGCGGGCTCAGCGGGTGGACGAGCGGCGCCAGCGCCATCCGTACCCTGCCCAACAGCAGCTCCAGCTCGGCGGCGTGCGGGGCGGGGTCGGCATCCGGGTCGCCCGCGAGGCGTTCCAGGGCGGCCGCGGTGGAGGCGCGCACGCAGTGCAGGGCGCGCTGGATCCACGCGTCGTTGGCGGCGTGGGTGGTGACCGGAAGGATGATCACGACGGCCAGGGCGGCGCCGATCGCACCGATGGCGGTCTCCTGGAAGCGCAGGAGCAGCAGTCCGGGATGCAGGACGCCGAGGAGGCCGTAGAGCAGCCCGGCCATCACGGTGACGAAGAACATCATCCAGGAGTACGAGGGCGCGGCCGTGTAGAAGATCCCGAAGACGCACACGGCGACCAGGGCCGCGGTGGGCGCCGGCGCGCCGTGCAGGGGTACGGCGATCAGCAGTCCGGCGGCGATGCCGACGACGGTGCCGAGGACGCGGCGGAAGCCCCGCACGAGGGTCTCGCCCCGGGAGGCGGTGTTCACGAAGATCCACCAGGAGGTGCCGACGGCCCAGTACCAGCGGTCGTCGGAGAGCGCCTGGCCGATGCCGAGCGCGAAGGCGCAGGCGGCGGTGGCCTGGAAGGCCTGCCGGGTGGTCGGCCGCGCGAGCCCGGTTCCGGGCAGGCCGGGCGGGGCCGCGGTGGGCGGGGTGCGCCGTTCGATGGGCCACAGCAGGAAGCGCACGGCTCCGGCGGCCAGGAGCGCCAGGCCCACGGCGGCGTACAGCTCGGGCAGTTGCCCGGGACGGGCGTGCAGGAACTGGGTGACGAAGAACATCATGAAGGCGAAGATCCCGAGGGCGTGTCCGCGCGGGCCGTAGCGGCGGGCGTACACCCCGGCGAACACGACGGCGAGGAAGGCGCCGTCCCGGGCGAGCGGCACCCCGTGCAGGGCGGTGGCGAGGGCCAGGACGGGGAATCCGGCGACGGGCAGCAGGGCGGTGGTGCGGCGCTGGGCGCGGACGTCCGCGTCGAGCACGGTGAAGAGGGCGAGCAGGGCCGCCAGTCCCCCGGTGATGGAGGCGGTCAGGGAGAGGCCGCACACCTCGGCGAGGGCGACGGCGGCGGCGACGCCGATCACCGCGCGGGCCGAGTTCCGCAGTCTCATACGCCCCGGATCCGGAGCCACGAACATC
The DNA here is from genome assembly GCF_044756625.1 of Streptomyces sp. NPDC091682. Taxonomy (NCBI): domain Bacteria; kingdom Bacillati; phylum Actinomycetota; class Actinomycetes; order Kitasatosporales; family Streptomycetaceae; genus Streptomyces; species Streptomyces sp. NPDC091682. Next base: position 842,623 of record NZ_JBIVTH010000001.1, read on the forward strand.
CTCTTCACGGCGGTGTGCCGCCCCCCTTGCAGTGCTGCGCGCCGGCCCGGCGCCGCCCGGGGGTGGTGGGCGGCGGACGGGCACGGCGAAGGCGCCGCGCTCCGGAACCGGCTTCGTTGCCGTCCGGCGCTGCGCGGCGCCGTAAGTACATGGATACGCCACAGATAAGCATCCGGGGGCCCGCTGGCTCAACCCGGCTCATGGGGACTGGGCCATTGGTACATCATTCGAGTCGACTTATCGGCCATGGGCCTGCCAGTGGACCAGCTTGCCGGGCACCCTCCGGGGACCGGGGTCACCACCCCGACGGACCCGGCGCACCGGCCGGGTCCCGCCGCCGTGGCCGACTCTCGTCCACGTGACCACGCGCTGTTATCGTGCAGCGACCCGCGGGACGTACGGAAGGGGACCGACGTTGGCGCGCACGGCGGAGTCCGGGGAGGCCGAGGCGTTCAGCCGGGCCGCCGTGGCGGTCTTCCGGCTGAACGGACGGTTCACCGCGGCCCTCGACCGGCTCGCGCTCCCCTCGGGGCTCAGTGCTGCGCGCTGGCAGATACTCAGCACGGTGACGGGAGAATCACTGTCCGTGTCCGCCGTGGCCCGACGGGTGGGGACCACCCGGCAGAGCGTGCAGCGCATAGCGGACCTGCTGGTGCGACAGGGGCTCGCGGTCTATCTGGACAACCCGGCGCACCGGCGCGCCAAGCTGCTCACCGCCACCGAGCAGGGCGTGGCCGCGAAACGGGAGATCGACTCCTGCTTCGCCGAGCTGGCGCGGCAGCTGTGCGAGGGCCTCGGCGGCGAGGAAGAGGTATACCGCACGGCCGAGGTGCTGCGGGGCCTGTCCGGCGCATTGTCGTCCATCGGATCCGATGACTCTCAGTGAGGCCCGTGCACTTGCCCACCGCTATACAGACAAGCTGGCCTGAAACTGCCCATGTTTTTCCCAAGAGTTGACTGCACCGAGGAACGCTCTTTGCGGTACCGTTCGCGCCTGACGCGGGGTTTCAAGGCCGGGGGACCTTTTGAATCGGTTTGTCTTCAGAGTGCTGGGACCACTGCTCGTCCAGACCGATGACGGTCCGTTGCGCATCAACGGCCGGCGCCAGGCCACGGTCCTGTCGATGCTGCTGCTCTACGCAGACCGGATCGTTTCGGTGGACACCCTGGTGGACGCCGTTTGGCCGGAATCTCCGCCGGCGACGGCCCGCAACCAGATCGCCATCTGCGTGGCCACCCTCCGCAAGACCTTCAAGCAGGCCGGGGTGACCGATCTGCTGATCACCTCTCCCCCGGGCTACCTGCTGGCCAAGGGAGAGCACCGGATCGACGTCCAGGAGTTCATGGAGCGGGCCGAACGGGGGCGGGACGCCGCCCGGCACGGGCGGACCGAAGAGGCGTGCGCGCAGTTCGAGGAGGCGCTCAGCATCTGGCGGGGCTCCGCGCTGGACGAGCCCTCCGGATCCCGGTTGGAGGCGGAGACCACCAGGCTGGAGCAGATGCGGCTCGCGCTGGTGGAGGAACGTGCCGGGCTGATGCTCCAGCTGGGCCGCCACCGCGCGCTCACCGGTGAGCTCACCGAGCTGGTGGCCCGGCACCCCCTGCGCGAGCAGTGCCGCGAACACCTCATGCTGGCGCTGTACCGGTCGGGGCAGCGGGCCGAGGCCCTCGAGGTGTTCCTGCACGGCCGCCGGTTACTCACCGAGCAGCTCGGGATCGAACCGGGTCCCGGACTGCGCCAGCTGCACGAACTGATCCTGCGCGACTCCCCCGAACTGACCCGTCCCCCCGCCACGGCGGCACCCGCGCCGGCGGCCCTGAGCACCATCCCGGCACAACTGCCCGCGGACGTGATGGCGTTCACCGGCCGGCAGGGGGAGATGACCTCGCTGGACCGGCTCCTGAAGGAGCCCTACAACCCGCACACCCCGGCGCTGGCGACCATCGTCGGCGTCGGCGGAGTGGGCAAGACCGCACTCGCGGTGCACTGGGCGAGCCAGGTGGCCGACCAGTTCCCGGACGGCCAGCTCTTCGCCGATCTGCGCGGGTACGACGAGGAGCACGCACCGGTGTCCCCCGCCGCCGTGCTCGACCGCTTCCTACGGGCCCTCGGGATCGGCGCGCCCCAGATACCGGCGGATCCCGACGAGCGGGCCTCGCTGTTCCGGAGCCTCCTCAGCACCCGCAAAACCCTGATCGTCCTGGACAACGTACGCTCCTTCCACCAGCTCAGACCCTTGCTCCCGGGTGGCGGACGCAGCGTGGTGCTGGCCACCAGCCGGGAGAGCCTGGGCGATCTGACCGGGGACTACACGGCGCTGACCCTGCGGTTGCGGATGCTGGAGCCGACCGAGGCGACGGCGCTGCTGATCAAACTGGCCGGGGCCGACCGGTTCGGCAGCGACCCGGTGGCGGTGGAACAGCTCGGCGCCCTGTGCGACTGCCTTCCCCTCGCGCTGCGGATCGCGGGCGCGCGACTGGCGGCCAAACCCAATCTGAGCGTACGGAGCCTGGTGGCGCGGCTGCGCGACCACCGCTCCCGCCTCGACGTGCTGAGCCCGGGCGAGGGCGGGGTGCGCGCCGGCTTCCGACTCACCTACCGGGACCTACCGCCGGAGACGGCCCGGATGTACCGCAGGCTCGGCCTGTTGCGCACGGCGGACTTCGCCGCCTGGGCGGGGGCGGCCGTACTGGACACCGACGTGTGGCACGCGGAGGAACTGATCGACCAGCTGGTCGACGCGCAGCTGCTGGAGGTGGCCGACGCCGAGCCCGGGCGGGCCGCACGGTACCGCTTCCAGGACCTGCTTCGGCTGTTCGCCCGCGAGCGGGCGGAGTCGGACGAGCCGGAGGGGGAGACCGACGCCGCACTGGAGCGGGCGTTCGCGTCCTGGCTCTGGCTGGCCGAGGAGGCGCACCGGCGGATCGACGGGCGCCGGTTCCCGGTGGGCCGGACGCCGACGCCGGCCCCGGGCTTCCTGCCGGAGCTGGCCGACGAGCTGCTGGCCGCGCCGATGGACTGGTTCGAGTCGGAGCGCACGGCGGTGACGGACCTGGTGGCGCACGCGGCGGAGACGGGCCGGGCCCGGTACGCGTGGACGCTGACCGAGAGCGCGGTACCGCACTTCGAGACGAAGAACTACCTGGAGGACTGGCGGCGCTGCGCCGAGCAGGCGCTGGCCTCGGCCCGGCGCACCGGCGACGAGCCGGGCGAGGCGACGATGCTGCGGCTGCTCGGGTCATTGGCGATCTACCAGCGGCGGTACGAGCAGGCCGAGGGCTGGAACATGGCCGCGCTACGACTCCTGCGAACCACCGGTGACGTGGGCGGGGCGGCGCTCGCCCAGCGGAACCTGGCCATGTGCGCGCGGTTCCAGGGGGACTGGGAGCGGGCCCTGGAACACTGCGGGGCGGCCCTCAACGGGTTCCACGCGTCGGGTGACATCGGGAACGAAGCCCATCTGCTCGGCTTCCAGGCGCAGATCGAGCTGGACCGGGGCAACGTGGGCGGCGCGCTGCCGCTCGCGGAGCGGGCGGTGGCCCTGAGCCGGCGTACCGGGTCGGTGCGGGCGGAGGCGCAGAGCGTGTACCGGCTGGCCGAGGTCCGGCTGCGGGCGGGAGATCTGGGCGAGGCCGCGGAGGCCTTCGGCGCGGTGCTGCGGCTGACCCGGGGCGAGGGCGACCGGGTCGGGGAGGCGCACGCGCTGCGGGGGCTGGGGCAGACGCAGTGGAGCCAGGGCCTGCTGTCGGCGGCGGGAGGGACGCTGCAGCAGGCCCTGGAGATCACGAATGAGCTGGCGGACCGTTTCCTGTACGCCCGGGTGGAGACCGATCTGGGATGTGTGGAGGCGATCGGCGGCCGCCCGGCGGAGGCGGCGGAGCGGTTCCGGCGGGCGCGGGCCGCGTTCGGCGAGGTCGGCGCGCAGCCCTGGCGGGCGCAGGCGGGCCGGCTGCTGGCGGCGGTCCAGAACGCGGCGGCCGGGCCGGACGGTGCGGGTGAACCGGGCAGTGCGGGTGGTGCGGGTGGTGCGGGCGAGCCGGGCGGTGGGGGCGCCGGTGAGCTGCCGCATCGTTCCTTCACTGCAGCGGAACTGACCTTGCTGCTGACGCACCCGGAGGACTAGTCGGCCTGACGGCCGCCGGCGCGTCGTGGGGCGGGCAGGAGCGGAGCGGGTCAGCCCCAGGGCATGTCGCCGTGCGTGCCGGCGGAGCCGTGGCGCGGGGGGTCCACCGGCTTGACGACGCCCCACGGCATGTCGTCGTCGGCCTGCACGGTGGTGTGCGTGTCCGCCCACACGGCGTTGGCGCCCCCCGCGCCGACGAACGCCCCTGCAAGAACGACCAGGCAGGCCGCCGCCGTCGTGTTCGCCGTCTTCACCGTCAGCGTGCTGCGCATCTGGGAATCCCCTCTCGGTGGAGTATCACTGCCGCTCGCTGCGGCATGAATGGAACAGTAGGGACGCCTCCTTTTTCTTCTGTGTTCCATCGATTTCGTGACCCGGTCCGCCCTCGAAATCGCCACGATATCGAGGAGACAACGCACTCCACTAGCTTCGTTCAGAGATTCTTCTCCATGAATCACGGATGGGGCGGTAGATGGAATTCCGAGTGCTCGGGCCAGTCGAGGTACGCCGGGACGGCCGCCGGGTCCCCTTCTCCGGGGCGAAGCTGCACACCGTGCTCGCGGCGCTCCTCGTGGCCCGTGAAGAGGTGATCTCCGACGAACGGCTGTGCCGGCTGCTGTGGGGATGGGCTCCACCGGCCACCGTCAGCGCACAGCTCTACACCTATGTTTCCCGCTTGCGCAAGATTCTCGGCGACGACGTTCTGATCGATCGCCGGCCGCCCGGATATGCCATGAGCATCGGTAATGCGACCCTCGACCTGAGCGAATTCGAGAAGCTGGCGTTCAGCGGCCGCGAGGCGCTGGTCGCCGAGGACTTCGAAAAGGCCGGTGAGCTGCTGCGCCGTGCCCTGGCCCGGTGGAACGGCCTGCCCTTCGCCAACGCCACGGAATACCTCGCCGACGCCGAGGCGCCGCGACTGAGCGAGGCCCGGGCGGTCACCCTGGAGCACCGCATCGCGGCCGATCTCGCGCTGGGCCGGCACGAGCAGATCACCGGCGAGCTCACCGGCCTGGTCGCCGAGTTCCCGTTGCGCGAGCGCATCCGGTGCCAGCTGATGACCGCCCTGTGCCGGTCGGGGCGGCAGGCGGACGCCATCCACCTCTACCACCACGGGCGCGCGGTGCTCGCCGACGAGCTGGGCGTGAACCCCGGCGAGGAGCTCCAGGCCACCTACCGGGCGCTGCTGGAGGGCACGCTGGACCGGCAGCCGCGCTCGACGCCCGCCGTGCTGACCGGCTCCCGGCGGGGCGCGGCCGGTCGCCCGGACGGCGCCCCGGCCATGCTGCCCCCCGACACCGTCGACTTCACCGGTCGGGAGCCCGAACTGGAGCTGCTCTGCCGCGCGCTGGCCCCCGATGCGCAGGGCCCCGGGCGGCCCCGCCGGGTCCTGGTCACCGGCATGGCCGGACTCGGCAAGACCGCCCTGGCCGTCCACGCGGCCCACCGCTGCCAACGACACTTTCCCGACGGGCAGTTGTACGCCGACCTGCGCGCGCCCGACGGCACTCCCCGGCACCCGACCCGGGTGCTGCGCGGGCTGCTGCGCGCGCTGGGGCCGATGGACGACGCACCGGACACCGAGGACCAGGACCAACTGGTCCGGCTCTACCGGGAGCGGACCCGGGGCAGGCAGCTGCTGATCGTGCTGGACAACGCCTCCGGGGCGGCCCAGTTGGGGCCGCTGCTGCCCAACACCCCGGAGCCGGCGGTCCTGGTCACCGGGCGGACCGCCCTGCCCACCGTGGCCGGGGCGCACACCGTGGCCCTGGCCCCCCTGGCGCTGCGGGACTCGCTGGAGCTCCTCTCGGCCGCGGCCGGTCCCGCCCGATTGGCCTCGGCGCCCGGTGCGGCGTCCGCGATCGTCGAGCACTGCGCCGGTCTGCCGCTGGCCCTGCGGATCGTCGGGACCCGGATCGCCGCCCGGCCGCACTCCACCCCGGACCGGCTGGCGCGCCGGCTGGCGGATCCGGCCACCCGGCTGCGGGAGCTGCACTCGGGCGATCTGGACGTGCACGGATCGCTGTTGCCGTCCTGGCGGGCGCTGGACCCCGAGGTGCGGGCGGTGTTCCCGGCGCTCGCCGCGCTCGGCCCGCAGCCGTTCCCCGCCGCGCAGGCGGCGCTGTCGCTGGGCCTGCCGGAGACCGAGGCCGAGCGGCTGCTGGAAGCACTCGCCGACGCGGCCCTGCTCGAGGTCAGCGGCGCGGACGAGTGGGGCCAGCCCTGCTACCTATTCCATCCGCTCGTACGGCTCTTCGCGCTCTCCCTGGGCGAGGGGGCCACGGCCGACCGCAAGGCCGGTGCCCGGGCGGAACATAACCGGCGGCTAACTCACCGCCCCTAGCCTCGCCCTGCCCCGCAGCAGGGCGCTCCGGCCCCGTAACCACCCCGGGCACGCACCAGCCAACGGCCCGTAACACCGAATGGAGTTGGACCATGACCGAGCTCCTGCCCGCTCGCGCGGACAGTGCCGCGTCCTTCCCGATGACCGAGACGCAGCAGGCACTGATGATCGGGCGAGGTGAAGCAGTCGAGCTGGGCGGTATCGGCTGCTACGGATACTTCGAATGGGAGCGTGCGGACCTCGATCCCGAGCGTTTCGCCGCTGCCTGGCGCAAGGTGGTCGCCCGTCACGACATGCTCCGTGCGATCGGCCGCACGGACGGCACCCAGTGGGTGCCGGCCGACCCGCTGCCCTTCGAGATACCGGTCGTGGACCTGAGCGGGCTGTCCGCCGACGCCTCGCGGGAGCGGCTCGCCGCGCTGCGGGACGAGATGAGCCACGTGGTCTTCCCGGTGGGCAGCTGGCCGTTGTTCGACCTGCGGATCATCCGGCTGGGCGGTCCGGGGAACCCGAGCCGGGTCCACCTCGGGATCGACCTCCAGGTGCTGGACGCCTCCAGCGCCTTCCAGGTGCTCTTCCCCGAGCTGGTCGACCTCTACGAGGACCCGGACGCCGAACTGCCGGAACCCGGCATCGGCTTCGCCGAGTACGCCCGCTGGCGTGCGGACGCGCTGCCGCACACCGAGGCCTTCCGCGCCGCCCGCGACTACTGGCTGGCGCGCGTCCCCACCCTGCCACCGGCCCCCTCGCTGCCCACGGGCGGCTCCGCCGGCGACGGTCGCGAGGTGCGCTTCGACCGGCGCGAACACCGTCTCTCCCCCGAGGACTGGCAGCTCTTCTCGGCACGGGCGCGCGGGGCGGGGCTGACGCCGTCGGTCCTGCTGACCGCCGCCTTCGCCGAGGTGGTCCGGTGCTGGGCGGAGGAGTCCGACTTCACCATCAACTACCCGATCTTCCAGCGCCCGGCGGTGCACCCGGACATCACCGGCGTCCTCGGTGACTTCACCAACGCCGTGATGCTCGCCGCCGACGGTTCCGGCGCGACCTTCCTGGACCGGGCGCACGCCCTGCGCGACCAGCTCGCCCGCGACGCCGAGCACGGTGCCTTCAACGGCGTGCGCGTGCTGCGCGAGCTGACCCGGCTGCACGGGGTGGGCGCGCAGGCCGGCATGCCGGTGGTCGTGACCAGCCTGCTCGACTACCCGGTGCGCAGGCCCGTCACGGACCTGGGCCGGGAGGTGTACTCGATCTCGCAGACCCCGCAGGTTTCGCTCGACGTACAACTGCGCGAACTGGCCGGTGAGCTGCGCGTCATCTGGGACTTCGTCGACGGGGCGTTCGCGCCCGGCTTCGTCGACGCGGCCTTCGGCGTGTACGTGGACCTCCTGGAGCGCCTCACGCGGGACCCGGAGTCCCTGCACGTCCGGCGCTTCGACCTGATCCCGGCGGCCGAGCGGACGCTGCGCCGCCAGGTCAACGACACCGCCAGGCAGATCCCGTACACCACCTTGCACGAGCTGTTCGCCCAGCAGGTGGAGCGCACGCCCGGCGCCGAGGCCGTGGTGGACGGCTCCGGGCGGCGGCTGAGCTACGGCGAGCTGGCCTCGTACGCCTGGCGGATCGGGCACGCGCTGCGGGACCACGGTGCGGCCCCGGGCGAACTGGTCGCCGTGGTGATGGAGAAGGGCTGGGAGCAGTACGCCGCGGTGTACGGGATCCTCGCCTCCGGCGCGGCCTACCTGCCGCTGGACCCGTCCGTGCCGCCGGAGCGGCTGCGCCGGCTGCTCACCGAGGCCAAGGTCGACCGGATCCTCACCCAGTCCCGGCTGGACTCCAAGATCAGCTGGCCGCCCACGGCCCGCCGCTACCGGGTGGACCAGGACTTCGAGTCCGGGACCGACACCCGGCCCGACACCGCGCAGACCCCGGCGGACCTCGCCTACACGATCTTCACTTCGGGCTCGACCGGTGAGCCCAAGGGCGTCATGGTCGACCACATCGGCGTGGTCAACCTGATCCGCGACGTCGCGACACGCTTCGAGGTCGGTGCGCGGGACCGGCTGCTGGCCATCTCCGGGCTGCACTTCGACGCCTCGATCTACGACGTGTTCGGGGTGCTGACGCAGGGCGGGACCGTGGTGCTGCCGCCGCCGTTCGACCACGCCGAGCCCGATGTCTGGGCCGATCTGGTCCACGCCGAGCAGGTCACCCTGTGGAACTCCGTACCCGTCCTGATGGAACTCCTGGTCGGCGAGGCCGAGGTGCGCGAGCGGCGCGGCGGCGGCCGGCCCCTGGAGTCCCTGCGGCTGTCCGTGCTCTCCGGCGACTGGATCCCGCTGACGCTGCCGGACCGACTGCGGGCGCAGAGCCACCGGATCCAGGTGGTGGGTTCGGGCGGTCCGACCGAGACGATCTGCTGGTCGCTGTTCCAGCCGATCGGCGAGGTCGACCCCTCCTGGACGAGCATCCCGTACGGCAAGCCGATCACCAACCAGCGCTACTACATCGTCGATGCGGCCGCCCACGAGCGCCCGCTCGGCGTGGTCGGCGAGATGGCCGTGGCCAGCGACGTCGGGCTCGCGCTCGGCTACTGGAACGACGCGGAGCGCACCGCGAACCGCTTCGTGCACCTTCCGGAGAGCGGCGAACGCGCCTATCTGACCGGTGACCTGGGCCGGTACCTGCCGGACGGCAGCATCGAGATCCTGGGCCGGGACGACTTCCAGGTGAAGATCCAGGGCCACCGGATCGAGCTCGGCGAGATCGAGGCCGTGTTGCGCCAGGACGCCGAGGTCGAGGCGGCCGTGGTGGTGGCCCCGGCCAGCGCGCACGGGGTGCGGCGGCTGCACGCCTTCGTCGTGGCCGGGGCAGGGGCGGCCGGTCCGGTCCTGGAGCGGCTCGCCGCGCAACTGCCCGGCTACATGGTGCCGGCCGCGCTCACGGTGCTGCCGGAGCTACCGCTGACCCGCAACGGCAAGGTCGACCGGCTGCTGCTGGCCTCGTCCGCCGGGCGGCAGCAGTCCGCCGACGAGGCGGCCGTGCGCGACGCCGGGGACGGTCCGGGCAGCGCCCTGGAGCTCGTGCTGTGTGCGGCGGTCGCCGACATCCTGGGCCTGGACGGGGCGGCGCCCGGTGACAACTTCTTCAGCCTGGGCGGCGATTCGCTCAGCGGTACCCGGCTGGCCGGTCTACTCAAGGAGCTGCTGGGGGTGCCGGTGCCGGTGAAGACCGTGTTCCAGAACCCGCTGATCTCCGAGCTGGCCGGGAAGATCGCCGCGGACGAGCAGCACGGCGCGGAGGCGGTCGCAGCCGCCGAGGCCTTCGGCGAGCTGGAGGCGGACGGGCCCGACGCGGCCGACGGGACGGGCACCGCCGATGTGGACGGCTGAGGACACGCACCGGTTCAGCACGGTCATCACGGACGATTCCGAGAGGGGACAGTCATGAGTCTCACCCTGCCCGCGCCCGTCACCGAGCCGGAGCTGCCCGCGGCACCCGGCCCCGGCCCCGGTTCCGGACCCGATCCCGACCTGGTCGATTTCGCCGGGCACGCCGCGACACGGCTCAGAGAGCGCGACGGCGAGCTGTACACGCTGCTGGCCCGGGAGTCGGCGCGCCAGCGCGACACCCTGATGATGGTCGCGGCGTCCAGCGTCGCCGACCCCTCCGTGCTGGCCTGCGAGGGCAGCGCGCTCGGCAACCTGACCGCCGAGGGCTTCCCCGGGAACCGCTACCACGCCGGCTGCGGGGTCGCCGACGAGATCGAACGCCTCGCGATCGACCGGGCGTGCGCGGCGTTCGGGGCCCGGGACGCGATCGTGCAGCCGCACTCCGGGTCCTCCGCCAACCTCGCCGTGATCACGGCGCTGCTGAACCCCGGTGACTCCCTGCTCGGGCTGGACCTGGACTGCGGGGGCCACCTCACCCACGGCTCCCCCGCCTCGGTGACCGGCCGCTACTACCGCGCCCACGGCTACCGGGTGACACCGGAGGGGCTGCTCGATTACGACCAGATCCGCGAACTGGCCCTGGAGCACCGCCCGAAGCTGATCGTCTGCGGGGCGAGCGCGTACCCGCGCAGCATCGACTTCGCCCGCTTCCGGGAGATCGCGGACGAGGCCAACGCCTATCTGCTGGCCGACATCTCGCACATCGCGGGTCTGGTCGCGGCCGGCCTCCACCAGAGCCCCGTCGACCACGCCCACGTGACCACCACCAGCACCTACAAGCAGTTGTACGGCCCGCGCGGCGGTCTGATCCTGCTCGGCAAGGAGGCCCGCAAGGCCGGACCGGAGCGCGGCACCCTGGCAGCGACCCTGCGCCGCGCCGTGTTCCCCTTCACGCAGGGCACGCCCGACCTGGCCTCGGTGGCGGCCAAGGCGCGGGCCCTGGACTTCGTGGCGAGCCCGGACTTCGCGGAGGTCGCCAAGCGGCTGGCCGACGGCGCGCAGGCGATCGCGGAGCGGCTCCTGGACCGGGGGTTCCGGCTGGTCACGGGCGGTACGGACACCCACATGGTGCTCCTCGACCTGCGCGGCACCGGCGTCACCGGGGACGTCGCCGAGCAGGCCCTGGAGTCCTGCGGGATCGTGGTCAACCGCAACCGGGTCCCCGGCGACACCACACCGGTCCGGGTGACCGGCGGACTGCGGCTCGGCACCAACACGCTGGCCGCGCGCGGGATGGACCACGCGGTGGCCGCCGAGTGCGCCGACCTGGTCGCCGACGTCCTCACGGCGCTGCGCGCGCAGGGCGGCGCACTGCCGGACGCGCTGCGCGACCGGGTGCGCACCCGGGTCTCGGAGCTGTGCGCCGCCCACCCCCTGCCGGGGTACCTGCCGTGACCTTCAGCGGCTTCCCGCCCTCGGCACTGCGCCTGTACGAGGACCTCGCGGCCGACAACAGCAAGGAGGCGTGGCGGCTGCGCCACCGCGAGCGGTACGAGCGTGACGTACGTGCGCCGATGGACGAGCTGGCCGCTGAACTGGGCGCGCATTTCGCGGAGTCGACCGGATGGGGCGGGGTGCAGGTGCTCGGCCCGGTCCGGGACACCCGGATGTCCCACGACAAGTCCCCGTACAAGAGCTACCAGGGCGCCTATCTGGACCTGCTGCCCTGTCTGGGCCTCTGGGTGCACCTGGACCGGGACGGCCTGTACGCCTCCGGCCGCTGGTACCCGTACGCCGGGGCCGAGGTCGCCCGGTACCGCGCCGCCGTCGAGGAGGAGGACGGCGGCGCGGAGCTGGCCGCGATCGCGGGCCGGCTGGAGGAGCAGGGGTTCGTCCTGGGCGGCGACCGGCTCAAGTCCCGGCCGCGGGGGGTCCCGGCGGACCACCCGCGGCTGGACCTGCTGCGCCACCGCAAGATCGACGCGGGGCGCCGCCTCGGTCCGGACGCCGGGCTGCACACGGCGCGCGCCGGGGAGCTGGTGCGGGAGACCTGGCACCTGGTGCGCCCGCTGCTGGACTGGATGGCGGCCCGCGAACTCACCCCACGGCCCCGCGAACGAGGAGTTGACGTACCGTCATGACCATCGGGAGTTTCGAGACGGTCGATCTGCGCAGTGACACGGTGACCCGGCCGGGTACCGGGATGCGGGCCGCGATGGCCGCGGCCGAGGTCGGCGACGACCTGTTCGGTGAGGACCCGACCGTCCGCGCGCTGGAGGACCGGCTCGCCGGGCTCTTCGGCTTCTCCGGCGCCCTGTTCACCCCGTCCGGGGTGATGGCCAACCAGATCGCCCTGCAGCTCCTCGTCGGCCCCGGCGAGGAGCTGGTGTGCGACGCCGAGGCACACGTCCTGGCGCACGAGGAGGCCTCCCCGGCCCGCTACGGCGGGATCCAGACGCGCACGGTGACGGCGGAGCGCGGGGTGGTGACCGCGGCCCTGCTGGCCGGGGTCATCCGGCGGGGGAACCCGTACACGCTCGGCACCCGTGCGGTGGAAGTGGAGCAGACCCACACCCGGGCCGGCGGCACGGTCCACCCGCTGGACACGCTGCGCGCCGTACGGGAACTGACGTCCGGCGCGGGCCTGGCGGTCCACATGGACGGGGCCCGGATCTGGAACGCGATGGCGGCGACCGACACTTCGGCGCACCAGTACGGGCGGACGGCCGACTCGCTGTCCGTGTGCCTGTCGAAGGGGCTGGGCGCGCCCGTCGGGTCGGTGCTCCTGCTGTCGGCCGAAAGGCTACCGCGGGCCCGGAAGTTGCGGCACGGTCTGGGCGGCGGCATGCGCCAGTCGGGCATCCTGGCGGCTGCGGGACTGTACGCCCTGGACCACCACGTGGAGCGGATCGTCGAGGACCACGCCAACGCCGCGCTGCTGGCGGCGGGGCTGCGGGACGCGGGGTTCACCGTGCGCCCGCCGGAGACCAACATCGTCCTCATCGAGGTTCCCGGCGCCGACGAGGTCGTCGCACGGGCCGCGCAGGAAGGAGTACTGGTGACCGCGCCCGGCCCGGAGACGGTCCGGCTGGTCACTCATCTGGACGCAGGACGACAGGCGTGCCGGCGGGCCCTCGGGGTGCTGGCCGCCGTGATGACCGATGTCGTCACCGGGTCGCGGGACACCGCGGCCGCGGGACGCTCGTAAGAAGCGGAAGAGAGCGAAGTAGCAGCATGAGTTTAGAAGTACGGCCCGCCACGGCGGATCTGTGGGACGACATCCGCCAGGTGCTCCAGCCGAAGAAGAGCGCGCACACGTGCTGGTGCATGGCGTGGCGGCTGTCCACCGGCGAGTACGGGCGGCTCACGGCGGACGAGCGGGGCGAGCACCTGCGCGGCCTCATGGAGAAGGCCGATCCGCCGCCCGGGGTCCTCGGTTTCCTGGACGGCGAGGTGGCGGGCTGGTGCAACGTGGCCCCGCGCCGGCAGCTCGACCGGCTGACCGCCTCGAAGACGATCACACCGGTGGACGATCTGCCCGTGTGGTCGGTGACCTGTTTCGTCGTGCGCAAGGACTTCCGCGGCAAGGGGGTCGCCTCGGGTCTGCTGGAGGGGGCCGTCGAACACGCGCGCGCCCACGGCGCACCGGCCGTCGAGGGGTATCCGGTGGATCCGGAGGGCGGCCGGGTGAACCCGACGCTCGCCTACGTCGGGACGATGGACATGTTCGAGCGGGCGGGCTTCCGCCGGGTCCACCGCACCGAGGCCAAGAGCGACAAGCGGCACCGCTGGGTGATGCGCCGCGACCTGGTCTGACGGCCCGGTCGGTACGCGGAAGGGGCTCCCGCCGTGCGGGGGCCCCTTCCCTCGTGTGCGCCGGTCAGGGCGTGTGCGCGGCGAGGTCCCAGAGGTGGGCGGGACGCCCGCAGCGCATGGCCTCCCAGGCCGCGCGCCTGTAGCAGCCCGCCACCAGGCCGTCGCGGACCAGGCCCGAGGCGCCGTGCAGGTGGACCGCGTCACGGGTCACGTCGAGGGTGGTCTCCGCCGTGAGGGCGATCAGTCCCGCGGCCTCCCCCGCGGTGAGCCGGTCCTCGTCGAGGTCGCGGGCCGCGTCCCCCACGGCCCAGCGCACGGCGTCGAGGCGGGCCAGCAGGCCCGCCACGCGCAGCCGGGGGCCCTGGTGTTTGACCAGGGCCTGGCCGAACTGCTGCCGGCCGCGGATCCGGGAGACGACCGCGGTCAGGGCGGCCGCCGTGATGCCGGCCAGCAGCGAGGCCTGGTGGACGGCCGCGCGCAGCCCCACGCGGGCGAGGGCCTGTTCGGCGGCGAGTCCGCTCAGCAGCACCGCCTCGGCGGGCAGCCGCACCTCGTCGAAAACGGCACTGGCGACGGCTCCCCCGCCGTGGTCGCGCAACGGGCGGACCCGGACGCCCTCGGTGGGCAGGGGTACGAGCGCCACGCACGGGCCGTCGGGACCGCCGGCCAGGACCAGCAGGGCGCCCGGGCCGACTCCGGCGGCGAAGGGGCCACCGGTTCCGGTGAGGACGACGGCGCCGGTGTCCGCGTCCGGCTTCCAGGTGATGCCCGGCGGTACGGTGCCGCGCGGATCGGGCAGCCGGCCCGGCACGGCGAGTTCCAGTTCTCCGGTGCGCACCTGGTCCAGGACGTTGTCGGCGGCTTCGGGGGCCAGCGGGCCGAGGCCGGCGATCAGGTCCAGGGCGAGGAGGGTGTCGGTCAGCGGGACGGGCTGCATCGCGTTGCCCGCCTCCTCGCACACCATGGCGATGACCGCCTGGCCGAGGTCGAGGCCGTCGTGGCCGATGGGCAGGGCGAACTCCCACGCGCCGACCTGGGTCAGCGCCTCCCAGGCACCGACGGGGGTGTCCCCGTCGACCTCCAGGCCCTGGCGCACCGTGAGCCGGAGCTGCCGGAAGAGCGAGTCCTCGTCCTCCCGCACCCGCCAGCGCTCGGCCGTCGCCGGGCCCTGGCCGCCCGTGCCGTTCCCGCCTACCGCCTGTGAAGTCACGGCCGTACCTCCGCCCCTGAGTCGAGACGCAGCCGGGCCAGCGTCTCCAGCATCATTTCGGCGGTGCCGCCCGATATCCGCATCCCCGGGGCTTCGCGCAACGCCGCATCGAGTGGGTGTGCCACCCCGTCGACCTCGGGGTCGTCGAGGGTCATGCTCGTGTCGCCGTCGAGTTCGGCGGCCCACCAGGCCACCTCTGCGGCGAGTTCGGTGGTGTACCACTTGGCTGCGGCGGCCTCGTCCTCGTTGAGTTCGCCCCGGTCGAGGCGGGTGAGGACGCGGCGGACCAAAGTGCCCGCCGCGAGCAGCCGGGCGTTGAGCTTGGCCAGGCCGATCTGGTCGTGCTGGCCGGCCTCCAGCCGGTCGGTGTGGACCTCCAGCCGTTCCACGGCGGCCCGGTACCAGCGCAGCGCCTTGACGTAGTAGTCGAGTCCGGTGCGCTCGAAGGCGAGGGTCTTGACGACGATCGCCCAGCCCTGGCCGGTCTCGCCGACCACGTCGTCGGCGGTCACGGCCACGCCGTCGAGGGTGACCTCGTGGAAGGCGTCGTCGCCCATGCCCGGGATCTGCCGGATGGTGACCCCGGGCTGGGCCAGCGGGACGAGGAAGAGGCTGAAGGCGTCGTCCTCGCCGCGGGCCAGGCACAGCCCGTAGTCGGCGAGCCGGGCGAACAGCGAGTGGACCTTGGTGCCGTACAGCTTGTAGCCGCCCTTGCCGTCGGAGACGGCGCGGGTGGAGAGGATGTTGAGGTCGGAGCCGGCCTGGGGTTCGCTGAAGAGCACGCAGCCGAAGGCGGTGCCGGCGGCGAAGCCCGGCAGGTGCCGGGCCTTCATCGCCGGGCTCGCGACGTTGAGCAGGGTGGATCCGACGATCTGCACCGTGAGGGTGTGCAGCAGGTCGGGGACGTCGTGCATGGCCAGTTCCTCGACCAGCACGGCGGCCGCGACCTGGCTGATGCCGCGGCCGCCGTACTCTTCGGGCCACTGGGGCGCGAGCAGGCCCCGCTCGCCCAGGGCCCGGTGCAGCGGCCGGGGGTCGCGGGTGCGCCGGGCCTCGGCCACGGGGGCCGAGACCAGGATGTCGTGGATGTCCTCGCGCAGGGCCCGCATGGGGGTGCGGGGCACGTCGGCTCCGCTCCGTACGAGCCCGCAGTCCGCGGGCGCACGGTAGAACTCGGTGGTGAGCACGGGCAACTCCCTAGGTGGTGAGCGGGGATGCGGGCGCGGCGACGGCCCGGTCCAGCACGTCCTCGATTCCGGTGAGCAGCCCCCGCACGTCCTCGGGCGTGGCTGCGTGGCGGTTGTACTCGGCGGTGCCGCCGATCTCGCCGTCGCGTTCCACGAGGCCGATGCAGGCGAGCGCGGCGGCCGGGTCGGGACTGTAGAGCTCCAGGTGCCGGGCGGGCGGCCCGGGCAGTTGGCCGACCTCGATGCCCGGCAGGTCCAGGGGGACCGACGGGTAGTTGTGGAGGGCGAACAGGACGTTGTACGGCGGGGGCGTCCCGTCGCCGAACAGGACGTCCACGGGCAGTCGTTGGTGGGCGAGCGCCTCGGCGACGGCGGCCCGGGTGCGGTGCAGCAGTTCCCGGAAGGCGGGGCCGCCCGCGAGGTCGATCCGGATCGGCACGACGGTGGTGAACTGCCCGACGGCGCCTTCGAGCGGTCCGGCGAAGCGGCCGGCCGCCGGGGTGCCGATCACCACGGAGGTACGGCCCTCCCTGCGGGCCAGTACGACGGCCAGCGCGGCGAGGAGGGTCATGAACGGGGTGGCTCCCTCGGCCCCGCCCAGCTCCAGCCCGGCGCGGGCCGGCCCGCGAGCGAGCCGTACGGGCAAGTGGCCGCGTTCGAATCCGCCGGGCGCCCGGGGGGCGGGCGGGTCGGCGGCGAAGGCCGCCCGGCGGCGGGCGAGTTCGGCGGAGCCGTCGGGTCCGGCGAGCCACCGGTGCTGCCAGTCGGCGTAGTCGGGGAGCTGGAGGTCGGGCGGGGCGAGGCCCGTCGGGCCCTCGCGGTAGCCGGCGGCCAGGTCCGCGAGGAAGACCCCGGAGGACCAGCCGTCGAAGACCGCGAGGTGGGAGGCGAGGATCAGGACGTGCTCGTCGGCGGCGAGCCGCAACAGCCGGAAGGCGCTGGTGCGGCCGCTCTCCAGGTCGAGGACGGTGGAGGCGCTCTCGGTGCTCTGCAGGGCCACGCGGTCGGCGGCGGCCTGCGGGGTGAAACCCGAGAGGTCGGCCCGGGTGAGCCGCAGCACCGGTCCCTCGTCCACGTGCAGCCGGGGCTGGCCGCTGGTGGAGACGGTGAGCCGGGTGCGCAGTCCTTCATGGCGGCGCAGCACCCCGGTGAGGGCGGCCACGAGCCGCTCGGGGTCGAGCGGGCCGGTCAGCCGGAGCGCGTGCGAGCCGGTGGCGACGGCCGGGTGGGTGCGTTCGCGGCGCCACAGCCGGGACTGGAGCGCGGTGGGCGGGACCGGCCCCGCGCCGGAGCGCGGGACCGGGTGGGCGGGTACGGGCTGCCGGGCGGCCAGCATCAGGCGGGCGAGCTCGCGCTTCGCCTCGGGAAGCGCGGCGAGGGCTCCTTCGAACCCGGCCGGGTCGGCCATCAGGAACCGTCCGGCTGCTGGAGGGAGCCGAGGAGGGCGGCGGCCTCCTCGTCGCTCATGTTCTCGATCTGCTCGAAGACCGCGAGCAGCCGGTCCTGTTCGCCGGCTGCCTCGGCCTTGGCGGCGCGGACCAGTTCGGCGAGTCCGGCAACGGTCGGGCGGCCGAAGAAGTCGGCGAGGGCGATGTCGATGCCGAAGAGGGCGCGGACCCGGGAGACCACGATGGTGGCCTGCAGCGAGCTACCGCCCAGGGCGAAGAAGTCGCCCTCCACGTCCGGGTTCTGCCATTCGAGCAGCGGGGTGAGGATGTCCCGGCAGATCTGCTCCTCGACGGCGTCGCGCGGCGCGGTGCCGCCCTCGCCCGACTGCTCGGTGGGCAGGGGCAGGGCGGCGGTGTCGACCTTGCCGTGCGGGGTGAGGGGCAGTTCGTCCAGGACGACGACGACCGGGACCATGTAGCCGGGCAGTCGGCCGGCCGCGTAGGCGCGCAGGCCTTCGGCGTCGGCGACCTCGGAGGCGTAGGAGCCCACCTGTTCGACGGTGACGTAGGCGGCCAGCATGCGCTCGCCGCCCGCGGCGGGCTGGGCCACCACGACGGCCTGCTGCACCGAGGGGTGACCGGTGAGCACGGACTCGACCTCGCCGGGCTCGATGCGGTGGCCGCGCACCTTGAGCTGGCGGTCGGTGCGCCCGAGGAAGTCCAGGTTGCCGCCGGGCAGCCAGCGGACCAGGTCGCCGGTGCGGTAGAGGCGGGCCGTCTCGGGGCCGTCCGCGTAGGGGTTGTCGGCGAAGCGGTCGGCGGTGAGGTCGGGGCGGCCCAGGTAGCCGCGGGCGATGCCGGGGCCGGAGACGCAGAGTTCGCCGGGTACGCCGGGCGGGACCGGGCGCAGCCGCTCGTCGAGGACGAACGCCTGGTGGCCGGGCATGGGGCGGCCGATCGGCGGGTTGCGGTCGTAGCTCCCGGTGCAGTCCATGAGCGTGACGGCGACGGTCGCCTCGGTGGGGCCGTAGCCGTTGACGAACCTCCGCTCCCCCGCGGTCCATTCGGCGACGAGTCGGCCGGGGAAGGCCTCGCCGCCCACCGAGACCAGTCGCAGGTCGGGCAGGCCGGCCTGGTCGAGCAGCGGCAGGAGGGCGGGCGGGAGCTCCGCGACGGTGACCGCGTCCTCGCGCATCCGGGTCTGGAGCAGGGCCGGGTCGCGGCGCTCGTCGTCGGTGGCGATGACGAGCGAGCCGCCCGCCAGCAGGGTGGTGAAGATCTCGAAGACGGAGACGTCGAAGGTGAGCGGGGCGAACTGCAGGACGCGGTCCTCGGCCCGGATCTCGTAGGCCTTGGCGATGGTGCGGGAGAAGTGGGTGACCGAGCGGTGCTCGATCATGACCCCCTTGGGGGTGCCGCTGCTGCCCGAGGTGTAGAGCACGTAGGCCAGGTCGCCGGGGGTGGCGGTCGGCGCGAGGGAGGGGACCTCGCGGACGGGGGCCGCCGTTCCGGTGGTCACCAACTCCAGCGGTACGGGCAGCTGCGCGGCTTCGTCGACCAGGGCGTGCCGGGCCTTCGCGTCGGCCAGTACGGTACGGGTCCGCTCGGCCGGGGCGCTCTGGTCGACCGGGACGTAGTGGGCGCCCGCCTTGAGCACGCCGAGGACCGCGGCCACGGCGGCCGGGCCGCGGGAGACGCACACCGCGACGGGGTCGCCGTGGCGGACGCCGCGGTCGCGCAGCCGGTGGGCGATGGCCTCGGACCAGCGGTCGAGGGCGGCGTAGTCGAGCCGGGCGGAGCCGTGGCGGACGGCGACCGCGTCGGGGTGGATGGTGGCCCGCTCGCGGAACGCGCGGTCCAAGGTGGTGGTCCAGGCGGCTTCGTCGACGGGGCCGCCGCGGGACAGCTCGCGGGCGTGCCGGGAGGCGGCCGGCTCCTCGACCAGGCTGATGTCGCCGACCTGGAGGTCGGGGTTCTCGGCTACCTGCTCCAGGACCTGGCGGAAGGCGCCGAGCAGGGCGCTGGCCGTGCCGTGCCGGTAGAGGGAGGTGTTGTACTCGAGGGAGAGTTCCAGTCCGTCGTTCTCGCCGACGAGGAAGCTCATGTCGAACTTCGCTGCGCCGTCGTGCAGTTGGTCCATGGTGAACTCGAGGTCGGCGGCCTGCGCCCGGTGGGTGCCCCAGCGGCCCAGCGAGGTGAACTCGATCTGGAAGAGCGGGTGTCTCAACGGGTCGCGCACCGGGCGGACGGCCTCGACCACCTGCTCGAAGGGCAGCTCGCTGTTGGTGAAGGAGTCCATGACGGAGGACGCGGTGCGGGTGACCAGCTCGCGGAAGGTGAGCTGGTCGGTGACCTCGGTCCGCAAGGTGATCATCTGGACGAAGCAGCCGATGACCTGCTCCAGGTCGGGGTGCGGCCGGGAGGCGCTGGCCGTGCCGACGACGACGTCCTCGGTGCGGGTCCAGTGCCGCAGCAGCGCGTTGAAGGCGGCGAGCAGGGTGGTGAAGACGGTGGTGTTGCCCGCGTCGGCGAGCTCGGTGAGGCGGTCCAGCAGCTTCTGGTCCAGGGTCAGCTTCAGGCCGCGGCCGTCGCCTCGGGTCTCGGGGCCGCGCGGGTGGTCGGGGAGGACCTCGGTGGCGACGGCGCCGGCCAGGATCTGGCGCCACTTGGTCGCGAGCGCCCGGCCGTGCTCGTCGTTCTCCAGCTTGGCCCGCTGCCAGGCCGCGAAGTCGGCGTACTCGACGGCGAGCCGGGGGGCCTCGGGGCGCTTGCCCGCGGCGGCCGCCGCGTAGCTGGTGGTCAGTTCCTCGGTGAAGATCCGGGTCGAGCCCGGGTCCCAGGCGATGTGGTGGACGACCCAGAGCAGGACGTGGCGCTCGGCGGCGAGCCGCACGAGGTGGGCGCGGACGGGCGGGCCGGCGGCGAGGTCGAAGGGGGCGGCGGCGCAGCTCGCGGTGAGCTCGGCGAGTTCGCGGTCCGCGTCCTCGCTGCCGGAGAGGTCGGTGCTCTGGACGCCGAGCACGAAGGAGGGGACGGGTTCCTGCCAGGGGACTCCGTCGATCTCGACGAGTTTGCTGTGCAACACCTGGTGGCGGGCGACGACGGCGTTGAGCGCCTCGTGCAGGGCGGCCCGGTCGAGGGGGCCGCCCAGGCCTATGGCCAGGGCTATGTTGTTGCGGGCCTTGCCGGCGCCGAGCTTGTCGACGAACCACATCTGCTCCTGCTGGAAGGAGGAGCGGGAGCGCGGTCCGTGGTCGGCGCGCTTCAGTTCGATGCGGCGGCCCACGCCGGCCGTCATCTGGTTGCGCATCCGTCCCAGCAGCCGGGAGCGCTGTCCCTGGGGCAGACGGCCGAGCCGTTCGGCGAGATCAGACATGGGTTCCTCCGTTGCGGTGCAGGTCGACGAGGAGAGCGGCGAGCCGGTCGGGCAGGTGCTTGGCGAAGTAGTGGCGGCCCCCGGGGATCACGGCGAGGCGTACGTCGGCCGCGTACCGGCCCCAGGTGCGGTAGCCGTTCTCGTAGCCCTCGGTCGCGTCGTCGGCGTCGCCGATGATGCAGGTGAGCGGGGTGGCGAGGGGTCGGTCGTAGCCGCCCGGGGTGCGGGCGAAGAAGCGGGCCGCCTCGGTCATGTCGTGGCGGACCATCCGCAGGACAGCGGTGAGGTCACGGTCGTCGAGAACGCCGTCGAAGCCGTCCATGGTGGTCAGGTACGCGACGAGGTCGTCGTCGCCGGAGACGCGTTCCATCTCCAGGGCGTACTCCGGGTCCTCCTCCGGGAGGGCCGCGGCGAGGTCCAGGGCGATCGGGCGCTGCCCCATGCGTTCCAGTACGTGGGTGGTCTCCAGTGCGGTGACCACCCCGGCGCAGTGGCCGTAGACCGCGTACGGTCCGCGCACGGTGCGGGCGATTTCCTGGGCTGCGAGTTCCGCGAACTCGGGGACCGGCAGCATCGGGCCGGGGCGCAGTGGGTCGTGTCCGGGCGGGGAGACCGCCAGGAGCTCGATGTGCGGCGGGAGCTGGGCCGCGAGGGGCTGGTAGGCGATGGCGTCGCCGCCGCCGTGCGGGAAGCAGACGAGGGTCAGCGCGGTGGTTCCGGCGGGGCGTTCGGGGGTGAGCCGGTGCAGCAGGCCGTGTGCCTGCGTTCCGGCTGCGCCGAGTTCGGTGGTGCGGGCGGCGAGCCCGGCCGGGGTCGGGTTGCTGAAGAGGTCGACCACGCGCAGGGCGGCGGATCCGCCGTCCGGTAGGGCGGCGGCGACGGCGCGGACCGCGCGCACGGCGGCGAAGGAGTCCCCGCCCAGGGCGAAGAAGTCGTCGTCGGGGGCGACCTCCGGTATCCCCAGCACCTCGGCCCAGACGGCGGCGATCCGCAGGGCGACCGGGTCCGCGTCCGCGGGCGCGGTGGTGGTCCGGTCGGGTGCGGGGGCGGCGGTGCGCGGGTCGGGCAGGGCGCCCCGGTCCACCTTGCCGTTGGGGCTCAGCGGCAGCCGCTCCAGCAGCACCAGTTCGGCGGGGACGCAGTGCGGGGGCAGGACGGCGGCGAGGGCGGTGCGCAAGGTGGTGGTGTCGAGGTCCGCGCCCTCCTCGGGGACCACGTAGCCGACGAGCCGGTCGGAGCCGGCGGTGCGGCGCGCGGCGACGACGGCCTCGCGGACGCCCGGGCGCTCGCGCAGTGCGCCCTCGACCTCGCCGGGCTCGATGCGCAGTCCGTTGAGCTTGATCCGGAAGTCGGTGCGGCCGAGGAGTTCGATGGTGCCGTCGGCGCCGTAGCGGGCCAGGTCGCCGGTGCGGTAGAGGCGTTCGGTGCGGCCGGGTGCCAGCTCGACGTGGACGAACTTCTCCTCGGTGAGCTCGGGCCGGTTCAGGTAGCCGCGGGCCAGTCCGACGCCGCCCAGGTGGAGTTCACCGGGGACGCCGACGGGGACGAGGCGGTCCTTCGGGTCGAGGACGTAGGCGAGCTGGTTGGCCATGGGCCGCCCGTACGGGAGCTTCGTCCACTCGGGATCGACCCGGCCGACGGGGAACTCCACCGAGTGGATGGAGGCTTCGGTCGCCCCGCCGAGTGCCGCGAAGGACAGCTCCGGCGCGAAGGCGCGGATCCGGTCGGGCTGGGTGACGGGGATCCAGTCGCCGCCGAGGAACGCGGTGCGCAGCTTGGGAAGTCGGGGGCCGCCCGCGTGTTCGAGCTGGTCGACGAGGAGGCCGAGGAGGGCGGGGGCGGAGTTCCACACGGTGACGCCGTGCCGCTCGACGAGGTCGGCCCAGTGCGCCGGATCCTTGGCGGCGGCCGGGTCGGGCAGGACGAGCGTGCCGCCCGCGGCCAGGATGCCGAGGGTTTCGTAGACGCTCATGTCGAAGCTGGGCGAGGACAGGGCGAGGACCGAGTCGCCGGGCCCGATGCCGTACGAGCGGTTCAGGTCGAGGATGTTGTTGACGACGCCCCGGTGTTCCAGGGCGATGCCCTTGGGGGTGCCGGTGGAACCCGAGGTAAAGATGACGTAGGCCAGGTCCCGGGAGGTGACGGGCACGTCCGGGCGGGTCGCGGGCAGCGCGGCGAGCGCGGCCCGGTCGGTGTCGAGCAGGACCTGCGCGGTGCCGGCGGGGACGGGCAGCCGTCCGATCAGCTCCGCGTCGGACACGACGATGGGCGGCGCGGAGTCCCGCAGCAGCAGGGCCAGGCGCTCGGCCGGGTAGTCCGGGTCGAGGGGGACGTAGGCCCCACCGGCCTTGAGGACGGCGAGGATCGCGGTGACCAGGGCGGGGCCGCGGCGCAGGCACAGGGCCACGGTCCGGTCGGGGCCCGCGCCGGCTTCGACGAGCCGGTGCGCGAGCCGGTTGGCGCGCTCCTCCAGCTCCCGGTAGGTGACGTTCCAGCCACCGAGCCCGCCCAGGACCACGGCGGGCGCGTCGGGCCGCCGGTCGGCGTGCTGCTCGAACAGCTCGTGCAGGCAGGCGTCCTGCGGGAAGGGGGCGCGGGTGGCGTTCCAGTCGTCCAGGGCGGCCCGGCGCTCGGCGTCGGTGAGCAGCGGCAGGGCGGACAGCGGGGCTTCGGGGCGGTCGAGCGCCCCTTCGAGGGTGGTGAGGAAGTGGCCGAGCAGCCGGTCCACGGTCGGGGCGTCGAACAGGGCGGTGGGGTACTCCACGAGGGCGCGGACCGCGGTGCCGGTGTCGTGGACGCTGATCATGAGGTCGTACTTGGTGGCGTGCGAGGAGAAGTCGATGGGCTCGGTGGCGAGGCCCGCGAGGCCCGGGGCGGTGTCCGGGGTCTCGTCGAGGAGGAACATCACGGAGGTGAGCGGCGGCCGGCTGGGGTCGCGGGGCAGCCCGAGGGCGTCGACGATCAGGTCGAAGGGCAGTTCCTGGTGCGCGTACGCCTGGAGGGTGGTGTGACGGGTGGCCCGGACCAGTTCGGCGAAGCCGGGGTCGCCACCGGTTCTGATGCGCAGCGGCAGGGTGTTGACGAAGAAGCCGATGAGCTCGCTGAAGGCCGGGTGGTCGCGGCCGGAGACGGAGGTGCCGACGACGATGTCCTCCTGGCCGGTCCAGCGGCGGAGGGTGGCGGCGAAGCCGGCCAGCATCGTCATGTAGAGGGTGGCGCCCTCGGACTTGCCGAACTCCCGCAGCCGGGCGATGAGCCGGGGCGGGAGGTCGATGTAGCGGGATGCGCCGGCGTGGCCGAAGACGGGCGGTCTGGGCCGGTCGGTGGGCAGGTCCACGGGGGTGGCGCCGCCCAGTTCCTCGCGCCAGAAGGAGGTGAGGCCCTCCAGCCGGTCCCCGCTGATGCGGCGGCGCTGCCAGCTGGCGAAGTCGGCGTACTGGAGGGCGAGCGGGGCCGCTGCCCCGGCGGGCGCCCCGGTGCGGGCGGCGTAGGCGCGCTCCAGTTCGGTGTAGAGGACCCGCATGGACCAGCCGTCGGTGACGATGTGGTGCAGGTTGAGGACCAGGACGTGGTCCTCGGGGCCGATCCGGCCGAGCCGGGCCCGCAACGGGACGGTGCCGGCCAGGTCGAAGGGGGCGCCCGCGTCGGCGTCGTAGAAGGACCGGGCCGCCTCCTCGTCGGGCAGTTCGGTGAGCGGCAGGGGCAGCCGGTAGCCGTCCACCACGCGGGGCAGCGCCTCGGTGGCGCCCTCCTGGTAGGTGTAGACGGTCCGCAGCACCTCATGGCGGTCGACGACGTCCTGGAGCGCCGCGTGCAGGGCGGGTACGTCGAGCGGGCCGCGGATGCGGGTGGCGACCGGCACGTTGTAGGCGGGGCTGCCGGGCTGGAGCTGGTCGATGAACCAGAGGCGACGCTGGGCGAAGGAGAGCACCGGCGGGTCTGCGGGGTCGCGGGGTGCCGGCTCAGGGTCCTCCCGTACGGCGGCGCGCCCGCCGGTGCGGCCCGTCAGGGCCTGGAACAGTGCCCGGCGGGACTTCGGCAGTGCGGCTATGCGTTCGGCGAGGGACTCGCTCACCTTGAGCCTCCGTGCGTCTTCGGGAGTCGGGAGAGGGATACGGCGAGGGGGGCGCCGCGGGTCGCGGCGCCGGGTGCGGACGTGCGGACGTGCGGACGTGCGGACGTGCGGACGTGCGGACGTGCGGACGTGCGGACGTGCGGACGTGCGGACGTGCGGACGTGCGGGTGGGTGCGTGCGGGCGTGCGGGCGTGCGGGCGGGTGCGTGCGGGCGTGCGGGCGGGTGCGTGCGGGGCGCAGTGTGGAGTGGGTGCCGCAGGGCCGGCACCCACTCCACGCCCCTGGCGGGTGTCGATCAGGCGGTGATCCTGGTCTCGTCCGCGGCCGGAGATCCCTCCTCGGCGGTGTCGTCCCCGCCGGGCATTTCCTTGATCTTGGCGACCGGTCCGGTGAGCAGGGTCAGGCCGCCGATGATGGTGACGGCGCCGGCCACCGCGAGACCGCCGGTCAGGCCGATCGCTTCGCCGAGCGCGCCGCCGGCGAAGTAGCCCAGGGACAGGGCTCCATACACCGCGGAGAGCGCGGTGCCGCTGACCCGGCCCATCTGCTCGTTCGGGGTGACGCCCTGCACGAGGCTGAGGACGTGGATGTCGAACATCGGGGAGACGAAGCCGATGATGGCCTGGACCACGATCAGTCCGACGAAGCCGCCGACCGCGCCGCCCGTCGGCACCAGGATGTAGCCGGCGCCGAGCACGACCGCGGTGATGACGAGCAGGCGGCCCACCGAGAGGCTCTTGGAGACGACCTCGGAGAGCACCGCGCCGACGATGACGAAGACCGACATGACGGCGAAGGCCGCACCGACCTGGCCGGGGCTGAGGTTCAGCTCCTTGTAGGCGTAGACGATCAGGACGGCGTCGCCCATCGCGGCACCGAGGTTGACCACGACGTTGGCGGTGAACAGGCCGCGCAGGACCGGGTTGCCGAAGAGCGTCTTCATGCCCTCCTTCATCTCCGCCTTCGCGGAGGCCTTGCGGTCCTCGGTCCGCTCGCGCACGTCCCGGTGGCGGATGACCAGCAGGGCGATGAGCGAGATGAGGAAGGTGAACGCGTCGGCGGTGATGGCGCGTGCGGCGCCGAGCAGCTGGATGAGTGCGCCACCGGCGCCCGCGCCGACCGCCTCGGCGACGCTGCGGCTGATCTGGAGCTTGGTATTGCCTTCGATGAGGTTCTCGGTGCCGATGAGCTGGGGCAGCCAGGACTGGTACGAAACCTCGAAGAAGGTGGTGAGGCAGCCGGTGATGCCGGCCACGATGAAGAGGTGGGTCATGCTGACGGAGTCGAGCGCGAACGCCAGCGGAATCGTGCCCAGGGCCAGGAAGCGGCCCAGGTCGGCAACGATCATGACGGTGCGCCTCGACACCCGGTCGGCCACCAGCCCGGCGATCGGGGCGAGCAGCAGGAAGGGGAGGAAGCGCAGCGCGCCGAGCACGCCGACCTCCAAGGCTCCACCGCCCAGCACCACGACCGCGAGGGTCGGTAGCGCCAGGAGGGAGATCTTGTCGCCGAAGTTGCTGACGGTCTGCCCGAACCACAGGCGATTGAAATCGGAATGCCGACCGAGTGCCATGTCGACGCCCTTTTCTGATTGGGTACGGAATTGTCGGACGGCACTGACGCTATGGACCCCGGGTTAGACCCCGGTTATGAATTCCGGGACTATAGACCGCTTGTAGACATGCGATGAGTTCAGCTGGAGAACCGTGCGATGTCTGCGCTCTCGCGGGCGATCCCGGCCGCCACGGCGGGGGTGTGGGGCTCGGCCCCGGGGAAGGGTTCGACCGTCACCGGCACCCCGCGGCGGCCGCCCGACCACGTGCCCACGGCCAGGCCGTCGACCAGGACGGTGGCGCGGATCTGCCCGCCGCCGGGCCACACCCGGCGTTCGTGTGCGGCGGGCACGGACAGGTCCCGGCTGCGGTAGCCCACCAAGTAGTTGTCGTAGGCCGGGAGCAGGCGTACGTCGGGCTCGTCCGGGGCGGTCAACGGCTCGGGCCCGGTCTCCCGTACGGCGGTCCACGCGTTCTTGCCCGTGGTGGCCTTCAGTCCCGACCAGTGGACGAAGTCCAGGGCGTCGGAGGGTCCGTACGCGACGCGGTAGCGGCGCGCGAGTTCGCGTTCGGCGGCGGCCCCGGTGAAGGGCAGGGGTCCGGTGGCGGGCAGCCAGTCGTCGAGGAGGACGAAGGTGGCCTCGCCGTCCCGCTGCGGTCCGTGGCAGATGCGGCCGGTCAGGGCGGCCCGGCGGATCAGGTGGAAGGCGGACTGCCCCTTGGGCTCCACCCCGAGGGTGGTGAGCCGGTCGGTGAGCTGGGCCCGGGTCAACGGCCCCTCGCCGTCGATCGCTTCGGCGATGAGGCGCTCCGAGCGCGTGCACAGGGACTCGTCGAGGCCCAGCTCGCGCAGCCGCCGGGCGGCGAGCGCGAGGTAGACCGGGCCGAAGAGGGCCAACAGCCATCGTGCGTCGGCGGCCGGCACCAGTTGGAGGGTTCCGCGCATGAACCAGCCGCGGACGGCACTGCGTTCGGTGTCGGTGGCCCGGCGCACCGCCTCCCGGGTCAGCCCGCGGGCCCGCACCCGGAGCCCGAGCTCCGCCGCGGGCAGGTCCTGCGCCTGCACGGCCAGCACCCGGTCGAGGACTGCGGCGACCGATTCCTCCCGGACCTCGCCCCCGATCGCCTGTGCGCGCGCCCTGAGCAGTCGGTCGGTCGTACGTCGTTCCACGTTGTCCAGTCTTTCAGCCGTGCGGCCGTGGCCGCGTCTTCTCGTTGCGGGTGCGGCCGCTCCTGCTCGCCACGACGCCGAGGCCCTGCGCCGGGCGGCGTGGGCCGCCCGGCGCAGAGCCGGACCGGGGCGTGCGGCCGTCAGCGCCTGCGGCGCAGCACCGCGTAGTAGCCGGGCAGCCGCAGGGCGTCGGAATCCGACCTGGGGTCGATCGCGTGCAGTTCTATCGCCTCGTCCTCGACGACCTCCCACCCGTCCGCACCGAACGCCTCGGCCAGTTCGGGCCGGGTGAAGCGGTGCGAGTGCCGGACACCGGCCGCCTCCAGCGGGCCGACCAGGTCCTCGGCACGGCCCCGCTTGCCGCCGACGAAGCCGAGGTAGCCGAAGGAGTTGCTGGAGTAGTCGGGCTCGTGCACGATCAGCGTGCCCTCGTCGCCCAGCAGCCGGTCGGCGACGGCGGCGAGCCGGGCCCGGGCCTCGCCGTCCAGGACGTGGAAGACACCGCGGACGAAGATGTTGTACGGCCCCTCCCCCAGGACGGCGGCCTGCTCGGCGTCGGTCATGTCGATCGCCAGGTAGTCGACGTTCGGCACGCCCTCGGCCTCGCGCTTGGCGTGGTCGATGGCGCTGACCGAGACGTCGACGCCGATGACCGAAGGGTAGTGCGGGGCGAGTTCGCGGCTGTAGCGGCCGTTGCCGCAGCCGAGGTCGATGACCGGTAGGTCGCCGCGGAAGTGCCGCTGCGCCTGGTCCAGCAGCCAGCGGAACTCCTCGCCGCTGTCGGCGTCCCAGATGACGTCGCCGCCGCGGCCGGTGCGCCGGATCCCGGCCCAGTACCGCTCCCAGGCGTCGCCGGTGTCGCGCTCCTCGGTCTTGCCCGGGGCGGCGCCCTCTTCGCCGGGCGGCGGGGAGTGGCGCTCCCAGGCCTCCTCCTCGGCGAGGGCGTCCAGCAGGGAGGTGAACTCCTCGAACATCGAGTCGATCAGTCCGTCCGGGTAGACGGCGGGCAGGAAGTCCCAGTTGAAGGTGAGGCCGTCGGGCTTTTCGAAGACCTGGAAGTCGAGGGAGACCTGCGGGGTCTGGGAGATGCCGTAGACCGGGGCGCCCAGCTCGGTCTCCTCGTACTGCGGCGGGTGGCCGGCCAGGCTGGTCATCACCACGGGCATGGCCGGGGCGAGGGAGCCGCGCAGCTTGGTCAGCTCGCGCAGCACCTGCACCCCGCTGAAGTAGCGGTGCTCCAGGTCGGCCCAGAGCCGGCGCTGGACGGCCCGGGCCCGTCCGGCGAAGGTGGACTCCGTCTGCTCGACGGCCAGCAGCAGGGTGGTCGTGGTGTCCGCGAGCAGCGAGTTGACCTGCGGGTGCAGCGGAAGGCGGTTGAACAGCGGGAAGTTGATGGTGAACCGGGCCTGCCCGGCGGCCCGGCCGAGGATCTCGGCGTAGGCGGCGGCCAGCACCCCGGAGGGGGTCACCTCGCGGGCGTGCGCGCGCTCCTGGATCCGGCTCCACCGCTCCGGGGCGACGACGTGGCTGCGGCGCTCGAAGCGGACCGGCAGCTCGGGGGCTTCGGCCGGCCGCGCGGGCAGTTCGGGGGCGGGCGGGAGGGTGGCGAGGCGGTCGCGCCAGTACCACTCGGAGCGGCGGTACAGCTCGCTGTCGCGCAGCGAGTTCCCGACGGCGAGGACGTAGTCGCGGAAGGTCAGCTCCAGCGGGGCGAGTTCGGCGCCGGGCTCCACGTAGTAGGTGACCAGGTCGGGGACGAGCACCTGGAAGTAGCTCCAGGCGTCGGCGACGAGGAAGTCCAGGCAGAGGTGGATCCGGGCCCGGCCGCCGCCGAGCAGGCTGATCCGCACGTCGAACAGCGGCCAGCCGTCCCCGTCGAGGACCTGGTGGGACAGCCGCTCGCGCAGGGCGGCCAGCTCGGCCCGCCGGGACCCCTCGTCCAGTCCGCCGAAGTCGGTGACGGGGATCTCGTAGGCCGGGACCTCCTCGAACACCTGCTGGGTGCCGTCGGGCAGGACCCGGGTGCGCAGGGCGTCGTGGCGTTCGACGAGCCGGCGCCAGGCGCCTTCGAGGCGCGGTACGTCGAGTTGCTCGCTCTCCCACTCGAAGTAGCCGTGGCAGCCGACGTTGCCCAGTTCCACGAGCCCGCCGCGGCCGATCCACAGCGCTTGCTGGCTCTCGGTGAGCGGGAAGGGATCGAAGCGGGCGGCGGGGTCGGGGACGATCGCGGGGAGTCCGCCGAAGGAGCCGCGGCCACCGGTGCGTTCGGTGGTGACGAGGGTGGCGAGCTCGGCGACGGTGGGGCAGGTGGAGAGGTCGGAGAGGCTGAGCTCGACGCCGTAGCGGCGGCGGATCTCGTCGATCAGCTGGAAGGCGAGCAGCGAGTGCCCGCCCAGCTCGAAGAAGTTGTCGTGGATGCCGACGCCGTCGGTGCGGAACGCCTCGGCCCACAGCCGGCTGAGCCCGTCCTCGACCTCGTTGCGGGGGGCCTCGTAGCCGGCGCCGACCGCGTCGCGACCCTCCGGGGGCTCGGGCAGGCTGCGCCGGTCGACCTTGCCGTTGGGCAGGCGCGGGAGGGAGGGGAGCACGACGACGGTGGCGGGGACCATGTAGTAGGGCAGGGTGCGGGCGACGTCGGCGCGCACGGCTGCGGAGTCCGGGTCGGCCGCGCCGGCCGGTGACACGTAGGCGATGAGCCGCTTGTCGCCGGGGCCCCGCTCCTGGGTGACGACGACGGCCTCGGCGATGTCGGCGAGGCGGGCGATGTGCGTCTCGACCTCGCCGAGCTCCACGCGGAAGCCGCGGATCTTCACCTGGGAATCGGACCGGCCGAGGAGTTCGACGGCGCCGTCCTCGCGGCGGCGGGCGAGGTCGCCGGTGTCGTAGAGCACCGGGTGCGGGTCGTCGGGGAGGAAGTTGGGGTGGAACTTGGCGGCGGTGAGCTCGGGGCGGCCGTGGTAGCCGGCCGCGACCCCGGCACCGGAGACGTGCAGGCGGCCGACCTCGCCTTCGGGCACCGGGCTGCCGTCCTCGTCCAGGAGGTGGACACGGAGGTTGGCGATGGGCACGCCGACCGGGACCTGCCGGGTGGCGCGGACCTCGTCGGAGGTGGCCTGGCTGGTGAAGTCGGTGCCGGCCCCGAGGTCGAGGCAGGACAGGACGTTGGTGGTCTCGGTGGTGCCGTAGGTCATCACGACCCGGAACGGGGTGTCGACGGGCGGCCAGCTGTGGACGCGCTCGGCGGTGGTCACCAGGATCCGCAGCGCGGTGTCCGCGGGCCAGTCCAGGCCCCAGGCGGGCTCGGCCAGGGCGGCCACCAGCATGGTGTGGGTGATCCCCTCGCCGACGAGCCAGTCGCGGATCTGCTCGGGGGTCTGCGCCTGCCCGGCCTCGGGGATGTGGATCGCCGCGCCGGCGGGCAGGTAGGCGAGCCACTCCATGATCTGGACGGCGAAGCCGGGGGTGGACATCCAGGAGGCGCGGTCGCCGGGCCGGACCCCGTAGGCGCGGGTGGTCCAGTGCACGAGGTTGGTGAGCGCACCGTGCCGTTCCAGGACGGCCTTGGGGGTGCCGGTGGAGCCGGAGGTGTAGATGAGGTGGCTGACGGTGTCGGGTCCGGTCACCACGGCGGGCGCGGTGTCCGGCAGGTCCTGTCCGGCCGTGGCGACCTCGGCCCGGGGGACGTCCTCGGGTATCCGGCGGCCGAGGTCGGCCGGGGTGAGGACGAGCAGCGGGGTGGCGTCGGCGATCATCGCCGCGAGCCGGTCGTCGGGGTTGACCGGGTCGAGGGCGACGATCGCGGCGCCCGTCTTGAGGATGGCGAGGGAACCGATGACGTACTCGGCGCTGCGCGGGTAGCACAGGCCCACGCGGGTGCCTTCGCCGGCTCCGCGGGCGATCAGGGCGTGCGCCAGCCGGTTGGTGGCGGCATCCAGCTCGGCGTAGGTCCAGGTGCGGTCGCCCTGTGCGAGGGCGGTGGCCCGGGGGGTGCGGGCGGCCTGTTCGGCGAGGAGCTGCGGATACCCGGTGGCGGGGAAGGCGGCGTCCGAACGGTTGAAGTCGACGAGTGCGGTGGTCACAGTGCGGGCCCTTTCTTACTTCGCGAAGGCTCGGCTGCGCAGCAGCCGCACGGGGAGACTGTTGATCCCCCAGGTGAAGTTGGAGGAGTTGAAGGTGACGGGGCCGGCCAGTTCGAAGCCGTCGAGCGCGCCGAGCATCTCGGTGAGCAGGGCGCCGAGTTCGAAGCGGGCGAGCCGGGCGCCGAGGCACAGGTGGCGGCCGTGCCCGAAGGCGACGTGCCGGTTGGGGCGACGGTCGACCCGGAAGGCGTGCGGGTCGGCGAAGACGTCCTCGTCACGGTTGGCCGAGACGTTCCACAGCGTCACCCGGGCGCCTTCGGCCACCGGGATCCCGTTGATCTCGGTGTCTCGGACGGCGGTGCGCAGGGCGTGCACCCCGGGGGTGGTCCAGCGCAGGACCTCCTCGACGGCCGGGGCGATGCCGCCCTGGCCGAGGCTGCGCAGCAGCCGCCACTGGTCGGGGTGTTCGGCGAACATGTGGACCGCGCCGGCCGCCGAGTAGCGGGTGGTCTCGTTGGCGCCGGAGAGGACCCCGTTGAGGTTGAAGACGATCTCGTGGTCGCTCAGCGGCCGTTCGACGCCGTCGCCCTCGTCCACGAGGGTGTCGTGGGCGATCTGGCTGACCAGGTCGTCGCCGGGGCGGGCCCGGCGCTCGGCGAGCAGCTCGATGAAGTAGAGGAAGATCTCCGAGTGCGCGTTGGTGCGGACCTCGTCGTCCGGGGAGTCGAAGGCGTCGGTGGTCAGGGCCCCGATCCAGGCCCAGTCGGCGCGCGGGATGCCCATCATGGCGCAGACGACCCGGTTGGGCAGTTGCTTGGCGAGGTCGATGAAGTCCAGTTCGTCGCGTTCGACGGCCTCGGCGACCAGCTCGCCGACCACCTTGTCGACCATGGCCTCCAGGCGCGGCATCTGCTGCGGTCCGAAGGCCTGGTGGAGGGCCCGCTTGAGCCGGGTGTGGTGGGGGACGTCGGAGACGATGAGCATGCGCTGGGCGACGGCGGCGACGGCCGCCGGGTCGCTGCCGAGGCGCATCCCGCGCGCCGAGCTGAAGGTGTCGCTGTCGGCGTACACCTTCATGATGTCGCGGTGCCGGCTCAGCGCCCAGAAGCCGCCGTCGTCGCTGCCGGGCTCGGGGTGCCAGTGGACGGGCGAGTTGGCGCGCAGCCAGGTGAAGGCGGGCCAGAAGTCGTTGCGGCCGAAGGGGCCCGGGTCGAGCAGGTCGATCTCCATCTCAGGCTCCTCGCAGGCTGAGCGGGCGGGTGTCGGGCCATTGGGCGTCCACGAAGCCGGCGCATTCGTCCTCGGTGCCGTCGAACCCGGCCGGCGTCCAGCCGTCGGGGGTCTCGCGGGTTGCGGGGTACAGCGCGTACTGCCCCTCGTGGTTCACGAGGACCTGGTGGGTGATGGGCACGGTGTCCTCCGGACTCGGGCGGGAGTGGACGGTCGGGCGCTCAGGCGCCGGTCGCGGTGGGGGCGGGGGCCGGCCGATCGGCGCCCGCGGCCCGCAGCAGGGTGGTCAGGTGGTCCAGTACGGGCCGCGGGCGGCGCAGTACGGCGTGGTGGCCGCCCGTGGTGGTGTGCCGGGTGAAGGCGGCGGTGGTGACCGCGGCCCAGCCGTCCAGGTCGGCGGAGCTGACGGTCTCGTCGCCGTCGGCCCCCCAGGCGTGGACGGGCGTGCCGAGGCGGACGCCCGGCTCGTGGACGTAGCTCAGGGACAGTTGGGCGTCCTTGCGGAGCATGGCGACCATCAGGGCGCGGGTGTCCTCGTCGAGCAGTTCGGGGTCGAGGCCGGCCGTGTCGAAGAGCTTGTCCAGCTCCTCGCCGTCGTCGACGATGCCGCGGCCGGCGCCGTCCCAGTGGCCGGGGGCCCGGCAGCCGCTGACCACCAGGGCCCGGGGGGCCACCCGGCGGGAGACCTCGTAGCCGAGGAGGCCGCCGAAGCTGTGGCCGAAGACGATCAGCGGCCGGCCGTCGGCGACGAGGTCGCGCAGTTCCGCGGCGATGGCCAGGACGGCCTCGTCGAAGGTGTCCGGCATCGGTTCCCGCCAGCGGTTCTCCCGGCCCGGCAGCTGTACTCCGTACACCTGGGCGGTGCCCGCCAGTTCGGGCTGCCAGGAGCGGAACTGCTGGCAGCCGGCTCCGGCGGGCGGCAGACACAGCAGTACGGGCAGGGCCCGGTCGGCGGGGTCGGTCGTCCAGGTGGAGATCCAGGCGCCCATGGCTCAGGACCCTTCGGCGGTGTCGTCGGCGGGCGCGTCGGCCGGGTCTGCGGCGGTCGCCTCCCGCTCGGCGGCGAGCCGGTCGAGTTCGGCGGCGAAGTGCCGGGCCGTCGGCTCGGCCAGCAGCGCGCCGAGGCCGACGCGCAGCCCGGTGACGCGGCGCAGTTCCGACACCGCGCGGGCGGCCGCGAGGGAGTGGCCGCCCAGCTCGAAGAAGTCCGCTTCGGGGCCGGGGACCTCGGTGGCGAGCACGTCGGACCACACGGCCATCACGATGCGCTCGCTGGTGGTCGGGCCGGCGCCCGGGGCCACCACCGGTGCGTCGGGCGTCCGTTCCGGTGCCACCAGGACCCGGGCCAGCGCCTCGCGGTCGGCCTTTCCGGTACTGAGGGTCGGGATCCGGTCGAGCACCCGTACGGTGCTGGGCACCGCGGCCGCGGGCAGTTGCTTGCGGCAGCGTTCCACGACCAGGTCGGCGAGGCCCGCCGGGTCGGTGCCGGGGGCAGCGACCACGGCGAGGCCGAGGGTCTGCCCGGAGGCGAGCGGGCAGCAGGCGGCGGCGACGACCTCGGGGAGTTCGGCGGCGATCCGCTCCAGCTCGCCCAGTTCGATGCGGTGGCCGCGGATCTTCACCTGGTCGTCGCGGCGGCCCCGGTACTCCAGTTCGCCGCTCGGCCGGCGGACGACCACGTCTCCGGTGCGGTACATGCGCGTGCCGCCGCCCTGGAAGGGGTCGGGCAGGAAGCGGCTCGCGGTCAGTCCGGGACGGCCCCGGTAGCCGCGCGCGACGGCGGGGCCGCCGAGGTAGAGCTCGCCCTCGGTGCCGGCGGGCACCGGGCGGAGCTCCTCGTCCAGGACGTACGCCCGGTAGCCGGGCAGCGGTCGTCCGATGGTGGTCACGTCATCCCCTCGTCGGCTGTCGGCCCAGGTCGCGGCGATGGTCACCTCCGTCGGCCCGTACACGTTGAGCAGCCGCCGGCCGCGCGCGAACCGCTCCGCCAGCGCGGCCGGGCAGGCTTCTCCGGCGACCACGACCACCTCGGCGGTGTCGATCCCGGCTCCGTGGGCGGCGAGCAGCGACGGGGTGAGGGAGACGGTGCGCAGGCCGGCGGGCAGGGGCTCGCGGCCCTCGGCGGCGGCCTGGCGCAGCCCGTCCAGGGAGAGGTCGGTGAGGGCGACCCCCTGGCCGTGCGTCAGGTAGAGCAGGGTGCACCAGAGCCAGCCGTCGAAGGCGGGCGAAACGGCGTTGAGGCCGAGCCCGCCGGCGGGCAGGCCGAGGCTGCCGAGGGCCTCCACGAAGGTGTCCAGGCCCCGGTAGGTGACCTCGACCCCCTTGGGGCGGCCGGTGGTTCCGGAGGTGTAGATGAGGTACGAGCAGCTGTCGGGGGCGGGTAGGAACACCGCGAGCGCGCCGGGGGCGCTGCGGCGGATGTCCGCGGGGGCCAACAGGGTGATCCCGTCGGCCTCCAGGCCCGTGGGAACCTCGGGGGCGACCAGGACGGCGGCCCCGGCGTCGTGCAGGACGCGGCCGAGTCGCTCCACGGGATGCGCGGGGTCCAGGGGGACGGCGGTCGCGCCGAGGCTCCAGACGGCGAGCAGGGCGGGCACGCTCTCCCGGGACCGGCCGAGCAGCAGGCCGACGGAGGTCCCCGCAACGACTCCGGCCCCGGCGAGCGCGGTGGCGTACCGGGCGGTGCGGGCGGTGAGCGCCGCATAGGTGAGGGTGCCGTCGAAGGCCTTGACGGCGGTCTCGTTCGGCTGTTCGCGGGTCCACCGCTCCAGGCGGGCGAACAGCGGCGGGAGTGCGCCGTCGGCGGGTCCGGCGGAGCCCGGTCCGTCGGAGCCCGGTCCTGCGGATCCCCGTCCTGCGTAGACGGGTTCGGCCCGTGCCGCGCCGGGCGGTGTGTCGTCGGCCGGTGCGCCCGGGGCGGTGGCCCCGGCGGACTCGGCGTGCCGGTCGGTCATCCGTCGTTCCTCTCGGTGTCCGCCGGGCGGGCGGCCGCGGTGGCCCGCAGGCGCGGGCCGACCACCTGGCCTCCCGTGCCCTGCGGGAGCTGCATCGACTTGGTCTCCAGGAAGGCCTCCAGTCCGGCGGCGCCGCATTCGCGCCCGATCCCGGACTGCTTGAACCCGCCGAACGGGGCGGCCGGGTTGAACTGGCCGCCGTTCACGTCGACCAGGCCGGAGCGGAAGCGCCGGGCCACCCGTTCCGCACGGGCGCCGTCGCCGGACCAGACCGCGCCGTGCAGCCCGTAGCGGGTTCCGTTGACGATCCGGACCGCTTGGTCCTCGTCGTCGTAGGGGATGACCGAGAGCACCGGCCCGAAGATCTCCTCCTGGCCGATCGTGCTGAGCGGGTCCACGTCGGCGAAGATCGTCGGCTGGACGTAGTAGCCGGTGTCCAGGCCGGCGGGCCGGTCGGGGCCGCCGCGGACCAGTCGGCCGGCGCCCTCGTCGACGCCGCGGCGGACGTAGCCGGTGACGCGGGCGTGCGCGGCGGCGGAGACCAGGGGGCCGAGGTCGGTGGCGGGGTCGCGCGGGTCTCCGGTCACGTACCCGGCCATGGCCGCGGCGGCGAGTTGCACGGCCTCGTCCTGGCGGTGCCGCGGTACCAGCAGCCGGCTCCACTGCAGGCAGGTCTGGCCGGTGTTGAAGAGCATCTGGTCGACGGTGGCGGCCACGGACGCGGCCAGGTCGGCGTCGTCGAGGACGAGGCTCGCGTTCTTCCCGCCCAGCTCGAGGTGGACGCGCTTGACGGTGTCGGCGCCGAGCGCGGAGACCTCTCGGCCGGCCCGGGTGGAACCGGTCAGGGAGACCACGTCGATCAGCGGGTGGGTGACGAGGGCGGTGCCGACGGCGGCGCCGGTGCCGACGACCATGTTGAAGACGCCGGGCGGCAGGTCGGCCTCGGCGATCGCCTCGGCGAGCAGCCGGGCGTGCAGCGGGGTGATCTCGCTCGGCTTGTGCACGACCGTGCAGCCGGCCGCGAGCGCGGGGAGGACCTTCTGCACGGTGAGCAGCAGCGGAGTGTTCCACGGGGTGATGCAGGCGGCGACTCCGGCGGCCTCGCGCACAACGAGCGAATGGCCGACGCGCTCCTCGAAGGCGTAGGAGGCGGCGGTTTCGACGCAGTGCGCCGCCATGCCGAGGGAGAGCCCGACATGGGTCTGGCGGGCCATCCGGGCGGGCGCCCCGACCTCGGCGGTGATGGTCTGGGCGAAGCGGTCGGCCCGGACCTCCATGGCCTCGACGACCCGGCGCAGCAGTGCCGTGCGTTCGCGCACCGGGGTGGCGGCCCAGCGCGGGAAGGCGGCCGCAGCGGCGCGCGCGGCCAGGTCGGCGTCCCGGGCGGTGCCCGCGGGCACGGTGGCCAGGGCGCGCTCGGTGGCGGGGTCGGTGACGACCAGGCGGCCGTCGGCGTCGGAGGCGACCCAGGCACCGCCGATCCACTGGTCGGTGTAGCGGGGCGGTAGGGGGGCCGCGTCGGGCTCGGCCCCGGCGGGTCTGGAGTCCTGTGGCTCGGTCGGCACGGTCAGCACGGTCACGGTGGGGTCCTCACTCGGTCACGGGATCACGGGCTCGCTGAACAGCTGGGTCGGTGTCACGCGGTCGCCTGGTCGGCCGCGCGGGCCAGGGCGGCCGCGGCCCGGTTGTCGGGCCTGGCCCGCCGCACGGGGCGGACCGGGGCGGTGGTACGGGCGTCCGGGCTCCAGGCGGGGGTTCCGGTGCGGCGGGCGGCCGGCCGCAGCGCGCGGACCGTGGCGGGCGGGGCGCCGGTCACCGCGGAGACGGGGGCCGAGGTGCGGGCCGCGGCCGGGATCAGGGTGGCGAGCAACCGCTGGGTCTCGTGGCCGGGTGCCACGCCCAGCTCGTCGCGCATCCGGCGGGCGCACAGCTCGTACCAGCGCCGGACGCAGGCGAGTTCACCGCGTCGGCCGTGTGCGGTCATCAGCGCGCGGTAGGTCTCCTCGTGATGGCGGTCGATCTCCAGCGTGCGCTTGCAGATCTCGATCAGCTCCACGAAGTCCTCGCGGGCCTCGGCGTCGGCCCGCAGCACGCCCAGGGCCCGCAGCGCGAGCGCCCTGAGGTACTCGCGCTGTTCGACGACCCAATCGGCGCTCTCGCCGCGCAGGAACTCGCCGCCGTAGAGACCGATCGCCGCCCCCAACCGGGTCCGGGCGAGCGGGGCGTCGCCGGTCGCGGCGGCGCGCAGGCCCGTGTGCACCAGTTCCTGGAAGCGGTCGAGGTCGGACCACAGCCCGGTGATGTGCAGGACGTAGCCGAAGTCCCGGTAGACCAGTTGGATCCCGGAGTTTCCGGGGCGGTCGGGGTGGGCGTCGAGCACCCGGCGCAGTGCGTGGGCCGCGACCTTCAGGGAGCTGCCCGCCGCGGCGTCGGCGCCGGGCCACAGGGATGCGTAGAGCCGGTCGCGGGTGAGCATCTGGCCGCGGTGAACCACGAGGTACTGGAACAGGCCACGGGCCTTGCCGGCCCGCCAGCGCTGGACGGGGGCGCCGTTGACGGTCAGCTCGAAGTCGCCCAGGAAGCGGACCCGTACCGCCGGCCCCGCTGTCCCGTCCGCTGCGGTGGTCATCGCGTCCTCCCGGTGGTTTTCAGCCTGCCGCTCTGCCTGCGAGGAGTGTGTCCGGGGGGTCTACAAAGGCCCTACAACGGCTGGATCCGATCGGTGTAGAGCGGTAATAGGGCGTTTTTCGACACTGATGAGCACGACCACCCGAACCGCCGAATCCGAAATGAGGGCTGTTTCATGACCAGCAGCGACACCCGGCTTCAGAAGGTCGTCATCCTGGGCGGCGGCACGGCCGGCTGGATGACCGCCGCATACCTCGGAAAGGCGCTGCAGGGAACGGTCGACATCACCGTGCTCGAAGCGCCGACGATCCCGCGCATCGGTGTCGGCGAGGCCACCGTGCCCAACCTCCAGCGTTCCTTCTTCGACTACCTGGGCATCGCCGAGGACGAGTGGATGCGGGAGTGCAACGCGAGCTTCAAGATGGCCGTGCGCTTCGTCAACTGGCGGACCGACGGGCAGGGCGAGTCGACGGCCCGCGAGCTGCCGGGCGGCGGTCCCGACCACTTCTACCACCCCTTCGGACTGCTCCCCGACTACGACCAGACCCCGCTGTCGCACTACTGGTTCAAGCGCAAGTACGAGGGCCGCACCACCGAGCCGTTCGACTACGCCTGCTTCCGCGAGCCCCCGGTGATGGACGCGATGAAGGCCCCGCGCTGGCTCGACGGCCGGCCGGCCACCCGGTACGCCTGGCACTTCGACGCCCAGCTGGTGGCCGACTACCTGCGCCGGTTCAGCACCGAGAAGCAGGGCGTGAACCACGTACAGGACGAGATGGTGCGGGTCGAGCAGGACGAGCGCGGCTACGTGACCGCGCTGCACACCAAAAGCGGACTGACCCTGGAAGCCGACCTGTTCGTGGACTGCTCGGGCTTCCGCGGCCTGCTGATCAACCAGGCGATGCAGGAGCCCTTCATCGACATGAGCGACCACCTGCTGTGCGACAGCGCGGTGGCGACGGCCGTCCCGCACGACGACGAGGCGAACGGGGTGGAGCCGTACACCTCGGCGATCGCCATGTCCTCCGGCTGGGCCTGGAAGATCCCCATGCTGGGCCGTTTCGGCACCGGCTACGTGTACTCCAGCAAGTTCACCGACCAGGACACCGCCACCCGCGAGTTCGCGGACATGTGGGGCCTGGACGTGGAGGAGACGAAGTTCAACCACATTCGCTTCCGCGTGGGCCGCAATCGCCGCGCTTGGGTGAAGAATGTCGTCAGCATCGGCCTGTCGTCCTGCTTCCTGGAGCCGCTGGAGTCGACCGGCATCTACTTCATCACGGCCGCGATCTACCAGCTGGCCAAGCACTTCCCCGACAAGACCTTCAACGACGGCCTGGTCAACAGCTTCAACCACGAGATCGAGGTGATGTTCGACGACACCCGCGACTTCATCCAGGCGCACTTCTTCTACGCGCCGCGCAACGACACGCCGTTCTGGCAGGCCAACAAGAAGCTGACCCTCCCCGACAACATCCAGCAGAAGATCTCCGCCTACAAGGCTGGCCTGCCCATCAACTCGCCGATCACCGACGAGTCGACGTACTACGGCAACTTCGAGGCCGAGTTCCGCAACTTCTGGACCAACGGCAGCTACTACTGCATCTTCGCGGGCCTCGGCCTGGAGCCGGACGCCCCGCTGCCCTCCCTGGCGCACCGCCCGGACTCGGTGGCCGGTGCCGAACCCCTCTTCGACACGGTCAAGCGCCAACAGCAGAACCTGCTGGAGACGCTGCCCAGTGCCTACGACTACCTGCGCCAGCTGCACGGCGCGTAAGGCCCACCGCTCCCACGGCCCGGCAGTACGGCTCTCCCGCCGGCTGCCGGGCCGCAGTTGCTTCAGCCACCTCAGGAGTCAGACATGCCCCACCGCTCCGTGCCCCATCCCGCCGCACCGGACGAGTCGGCCGGGGTCCAACCGGCGGACATCCGTCCCTTCATGGCCGCCTTCCCCACCGGCGTCTCCGTCGTCACCACGCTGGACGCCGAATCCGTGCCGCACGGCCTGACCTGCACCTCCCTGGCGAGCGTGGCCCTCGAACCGGCGACGCTCGTGGTGTGCATACGAGCGGCGAGCCCGACCCTCGCGGTGCTGCTCGCCGGGGGCCACTTCGCCCTCAACCTGCTGCACGAGCAGGCCCGCAGCACCTCGGACCTGTTCGCCTCCGGGGCACCCGACCGCTTCGACCACGTCGAGTGGCGGCTGCCGCTGGGTGCGGGCGGACCGCACCTGACGGCGGACGCCCACGCGGTCGCGGACTGCGCCGTGGTCAGAACCGTCGGCTTCGGGGACCACACGGCCGTCTTCGCCGAGGTCCGCCGCGTGACCGTACGGGACGACCGGGAACCCCTGCTCTACGGGCTGCGCCGGTACGCCCCGTGGTCCGCGGCGGCCGCGGCCCCGCAGCCGGCCGCACGCCGCGACCTGCCCGCCGCCGCCGGGCGGCCGGGCGCACCCGATGGAGGTACCCGTGTCGTCCGCTGACCCGCTGCCCGCCCTGCTGATCGCCGTTCCGGTGGTGATCGTGGCCTGCCAGGCCGGGGCGGCCGTCTGCCGCCGGTTCGGCCAGCCCCCGGTGGTGGGCGAGATCGCCACCGGCATCCTGCTGGGCCCCTCGCTGCTGGGCTGGCTCTGGCCACAGGCCCAGCACGCGCTCTTCCCGCCGTCCGTACTGCCGTACACCTCGGTGCTCGGGCAGCTCGGGCTGCTCGCCTTCATGTTCCTGGTCGGGCTGGAGCTGGACCTGAAGAGCCTGCGCGGTCACACCCGGGTCGCGGTGGCGGTGAGCCAGGCGGGGATGTTGCTGCCGCTGGCCCTGGGCGCGCTCCTCGCGGTCGCGATGTACGGCGGGTTCGCGCCCGAGGGGGTGGGCCGGATGCCGTTCACCCTGTTCATGGCTGTGGCCATGGCCATCACCGCGTTCCCGGTCCTCGCCCGGATCCTCATCGACCGGGGCCTGTACGCAACTCCGCTCGGGGCGCTCGCCATGGCCTGCGCGGCCGTGGACGACGTCGTCGCGTGGTGCCTGCTGGCCCTGGTGGTGGCCCTCTCCACGGCCGGCTCCCCGATCGAGGCGGCCACCACGGCCGGCCTCGCCGTGGCCTTCACGCTGGTCATGCTGTACGCGGTGAAACCGCTGTTGGCCCGCTGGTCGGCCCGCGCCGACCGGGCCGGCGACGCGGCAGTGCTGGTGGCGCTCTTCAGCGGGCTGAGCCTGTCCGCGCTGGCCACCGACCTGATCGGCGTGCACGCGCTGTTCGGGGCGTTCCTGTTCGGGGTGGTCACCCCGCGCACAGGGCAGCGCATCGAGGCCTCTGCGGCCCGGCTGCGCGCGTTCACGGTGCCTGTGCTGCTGCCCCTGTTCTTCGTGCACACGGGGCTGCGTACGGACATCGGGGGCCTGACGGCCTCGCCCGAACTGTGGCTGTGGACGGCCGCCATCCTCTGCGTCGCCTTCCTCGGCAAGTGGGGCGGCGCGGCGGGTGCGGCGCGCGCCTGTGGAAGACCGTGGCGGGAAGCCCTGTCGGTCGGGGCCCTGATGAACTGCCGGGGGCTCACCGAGCTGGTGGTGCTCAACGTCGGTCTGGAACTCGGCGTCATCGGGCCGCAGCTGTTCACCATGTTGGTGCTGATGGCCCTGGTGACGACGGCGATCACCAGCCCGGCCCTGAGCCGGCTGCGCGCCGGGAAGGAGGTGGGCCGCCGGGCCCCGGCGCAGGCTGAGCCCGAGGACGCCCTCTCCGGGCCCTGACGGGCGGGCCGGGCCCGGAGGGTGCCCGCCCCGGTCGCACCGCGGCTGTTCAGGCGCCCTCCGGCCCGGTCGGTACGCACAACACCGGGATCGGCGACAGGTGCAGGAGCTTGTGCGGCGTGGAGCCGAGCAGCGCTCCGCGCATCGGGCTGTCGCCCCAGCTGCCGACGATGATGACGCGGGCCCGGTGCCGCTCGGCGGACTCCAACAGGGCCGGCGCGGGCTTCTCGTCGGCCACCTCGACCGTGGAGGGCACCCCGGCCGCGTCGGCCGCCTCGACGGCGTGCGCGAGCGCGGTACGGCCCGCCTGGCGGACGGCTTCGCGGTGCGCACGGGACTCCTCGCCGGTGGGGCCCGGGGCGGCCGCCCCGTAGACGAGGACCAGGGGCTCGCCGAAGGCGGTGGCCACCTCCAGCGCCACCTGCAGGGCCCGTTCCGCGCCGGGTGATTCGTCGTATCCGAGGACCACGGACATCGGGGGCTCCCTAAGGGGGTCTTGTCGCTAGTGCTTCCCGGCGTGGACGAGTTCCGGGTCGACGACGCCGCGGCGCTCCTGCCAGAACCTGCCGTCCCGTACCCGCCAGAAGCACATGACGGCCACGCCCACGAGCGCGATGCCGATGCCGATGACCAGGGGCGGGCCGAGCCCGAACCAGGAGACCCCGCTGGCGGAGTTCTCCGGGTTGGACATGTCGCCGATCGACTCCACCAGCAGCCAGGTCAGCAGGGCGGCGCCGACCACCGGGCCGAGGCCGATCAGGAAGAAGTTGTGCGGGTTCTCGAACAGGTGGCGGCGGTAGTAGATGGCGCAGGCCAGGCCGGTGAGCGCGTAGTAGAAGGCGATGAGCAGGGAGAGCGCGGTGAGCGAGTCCAGGAGCGCGTTCTCGCTGATCTGGTTGACGATCAGGTACCAGCCGATGGCGATGCCGGCCACCCACCACGTGCTCAGGTCCGGGGTGCGGAACCTCGGGTGGATGTGGGCGAGCCGGTGCGGCAGCGCGTGCCGTCGGGCCATGGACAGGGCGGTGCGGGAGGCGGGGATGATCGTGGTCTGGGTGGAGGCCAGCGCCGAGGTGCAGACGGCGAGGAGCACCACCCAGTCCCAACCGCCCATGACCTCGTGGGCGAGGACCGCGAAGATGGCCTCCTCCTCGCCCGCGTTCTCGGCGAGGTAGACGGTGCCCGCGTAGGAGACGACCGCGAAGCCCACGGACAGGTAGGTGACCAGGAGGATCACGGTCGACCAGAGGCCCGCCTTGCCGGGCGCGGTGGCGGAGTTCTCCACTTCCTCGGTGAGGTTGACCGCGGACTCCCAGCCCCAGTACATGAACACGCCGAGCAGCAGCCCGCCGGTGAGGGCGGCGCCGCCGGCGCCGAAGGGGTTGAGCCAGGAGAGGGAGGGCTCGATCGATTCCAGGGTGCTGGTGTCGGCGTAGACGCGGTAGATGGCGACCACGGCGAAGGTCAGCAGGAAGAAGACCTGGGCGAGGATGAGGATGTCCTGGAGGTGGGCCGAGAGCTCGGTGCCGATGACGCAGATGCCGGTCATGGCGAGGATCACCGCGACGGTGAGGCCCTGCCGGATCCAGGCGTTGGCGGCCCAGCTGTCCAGTCCGAAGGCGAGCAGGCCGAAGTTCACGGCGACGTCCGCGAGCGAG
Source organism: Streptomyces sp. NPDC091682 (assembly GCF_044756625.1). Taxonomy (NCBI): domain Bacteria; kingdom Bacillati; phylum Actinomycetota; class Actinomycetes; order Kitasatosporales; family Streptomycetaceae; genus Streptomyces; species Streptomyces sp. NPDC091682. Next base: position 886,557 of record NZ_JBIVTH010000001.1, read on the forward strand.
CCGATGACGAGGACGCCGGTCATGGCGATGGCCCAGCCACCGAGCCAGCCGGCCCAGGGGCCCATGGCCCGGGTGACCCACGAGAAGGTCGTCCCGCAGTCCTGGTCCACCTTGTTGAGGTAGTAGAAGGCGGCCGCGATGAGCAGCATCGGGACGAACGAGGCCAGCATCACGCCCGGCGCGTAGATCCCGACCAGCGCGACGATCGGCCCGAGGACGGCGGCCAGGGAGTAGGCGGGCGAGGTGGAGTTCAGGCCGATGACGAGCGCGTCGAGGAATCCGATCGCGTTGGCCTTGAGCCTCGCGTCCTTGCCCTCCGGTCCGGCGCCCGCATCGCCGTCGTCCATGTACGAGTCGTGACCCATGTACGAATGGTCACGCAGACGGCACCGCCGCGCGAGGCGAGGCGGTGCCAGTCGGACCCGGCCGGGCCCCGGTCGGGGGGACCCTCAGGGCCCCGGTCAGGGACGGGTGTTCCAGCCCGCGATCACCGGGAGGCCGTGCTCCGTGGAGAGCAGGCTGACGGTGCCGGTGCGCAGCAGGAACAGCCGGCCGTGCTCGGGCTCCAGGCGCAGGTAGCGGGCGGTGAGGACGCGCAGGAAGTGGCCGTGGGCGACGAGCACCACGTCGCCGCCGTCCGCGCGGAGCACGGGCGCGACGCGGGCCAGGGCCCGGTCGGCGCGGGCACCCACCTGGGCGGCGCTCTCCCCCGGGTGGTCGCTGTCGCCGGGCGGCACGCCGTGGGTCCACAGGGACCAGTCCGGCGTGGTCTTCTGGATCTCCGCGGTGGTGATCCCCTCGTAGCCTCCGTAGTCCCATTCGTACAGGTCGGGGTCGGGTTCCCCGCCGGTGAGCCCGGCGAGCTCGGCGGTGGCGACGGCCCGGCGCAGCGGGCTGGTCAGCACCAGGGCCGGCTGCCGGTCCCGGAAGCAGGGGGCCAGCGAGATGGCCTCCTCGACCCCTCGTGCGGTCAGTGGAAGATCGGTGCGCCCCGTGTGGCGCCCGCTCGCGCTCCAGGCGGTCTCGCCGTGCCTCACCAGCAACAGGTCACTCATCCTCGGGACCCTATGCGTTCCGGCATGTCGGTGCCGGAGCACCCGGGCGGGCGTGTCACTGTCGGGCGTGATGGACGAGAACCGGGAGGCCGGGCGGACGGCCGGTTCGCCGCTGCTCCCGCCGCGCATGCCCGCACTGATGATCGTATTGACCTGGGTGACCGGGATGGTGGAGGCGGCGAGCCTGCTGGCGCTCGGGCCGGCCTTCACGGCGATGCAGACGGGCAACGTGCTGTTCCTGGCCTTCGGCGCGGCCGGGGCGGGAAGACTGGAGACGCTCGCTCCCGGGATCTCCCTGGCCGCGTTCGTCGTCGGGGTGGTCTGCGGGTCGCACCTGGAGTCCGTGACCGAGGTCCGCGGGAGGCGCTGGTTCGTCATCGGCCTCATCGCCGAGGCGGGGCTGATCCTGACCGCCGCGGGCATCGGCTGGGGGTTGGCTCCGCAGTTCGGGTCCCCGGCACCGCGGCATCTGGCGGCCACGGCGGTGCTGGCCCTGGCCATGGGGCTGCGCAACACCACGATCATGCGGGCGAACGTGCCGGGCGTACCGACGACGCTGGTCACCCGGTCCATGACCGCGTTCCTGGGTGCTTCGGCCATGGGACGGGAGAACACCTACGGGTTCGGGACGGCCGGCTGGCGGCTGCGGGGTCTCTCCGTCTTGGCCATGTTCACCGGCGGGTTCCTCGGGGCGCTGCTGCTGCGGGCCGGTTGGACCGTGGGCTGGCTGCTGCTGCCGGCCGCCGCGACGGTGCTGGTCGTGGGCCTGCTCTACCTGAACCAGCCCGGGCTGCACACGGACCGGGCCCCTGGTCGGGAACCCTCGGGGTGAACGGGGCCATTGGTACAGTCGGGGCGTGGCGGTGGACGAGCTCGACACCAGAATCCTGCGCCTGCTGATCGAGCAGCCGCGCACCAGTGTCCGTGAGTACGCCCGGATCCTGGGCGTCGCGCGCGGCACCCTTCAGGCCCGGCTGGACCGGCTGGAGCGCACCGGCGTAATCACCGGAACCGGTCCGGTGCTCTCCCCCGCCGCGCTGGGCCATCCGGTGCTGGCCTTCGTGCGCATCGAGGTCACCCAGGGCCACCTGGACGACGTGGGTGACGCGCTGGCCGCCGTGCCCGAGATCATCGAGGCCTTCTCGATCACCGGCGGCGGGGATCTGCTGACCCGTGTGGCGGCCCGGGACAACGGGCACCTGGAGGACGTGATCCAGCGGCTGATCCAGCTCCCGGGCGTGGTCCGCACCCGTACGGAAGTGGCGCTGCGCGAGCGGGTGCCGCACCGGCTGCTGCCGCTGGTCGAATCCGTGGGCAGAAACGCCAACAAAAGCTGACAGGATCATAGGGATAGGACATCAGCGGCAGGACGGGCCCCACGGATGATTTCCGTCATATTCGATCTCGACGGCACCCTCGTGGACAGCGAGCCGAACTACTACGAGTCCGGGCGCCGCACCCTGGAGCGGCACGGAGTCCCCGATTTCACGTGGGAGCAGCACGCCCGCTTCATCGGCATCGGCACCCTGGAAACCCTGGAGATCCTGCGGGAGCGGTACGGGATCCGCGCGCCGGTCGAGCAGCTGCTCGCCGAGCAGAACGCCGCCTACCTGGAGCTGGCCCGCACCCGGACCGAGGTCTTCCCGCAGATGCGGGGGCTCGTAGAGCGGCTGCACGGTGCGGGCGCGGCAATGGCGGTGGCCTCCGGTTCCTCGCTCGCGGCGATCGACGCGGTGCTGTCCGGCACCGGGCTGGACGCGCTGCTGACGACGGTGGTCTCCGCCGAGGAGGTGGCGCACGGCAAGCCCGCCCCGGACGTGTTCTTGGAGGCGGCCCGCCGGCTGGGCGCCGCACCCGCCGACTGCGTGGTGGTCGAGGACGCGGCGCCCGGGGCGCGGGCCGCGCACGCCGCGGGCATGGCCTGCATGGCGGTCCCGTACACCCCGGACATCGCGGGGGACCCGGCGTTCGCCTCCGCCGGGCTCCTCTTCCCCGGCGGCCAGCCGGAGTTCAGCGCGGACGCGGCGTACGAATGGCTGACCTCGCGCCGGACCCCATAGACCGCCCCTTCCGGATCCGCCCGCAGGGGGTGTCACTCGGGCCCGGCGGGCGGATCTTCGGCTTCAGGACGGACCAGACGGCCGAGCAGGGCCACCGCGTCGCCGACGGCCACCGGCCGGAAGAACTGCGCGTCGGCCCGCTCGACGGCCGCGATCGCCCGTGGGGCCAGTTCTGCGCCGGCGTCGGTGACGCGCAGCCGTTTGGCCCGGGTGTCGGCCGGGTCGACCGCCCGCTCGACGAGCCCTTTGCGCTCCAGGGCGCGCAGGACCTGGGAGGTCATCTTGACGTCGGTCCCGGCCTGGCGGGCGACGGCCAACTGATTGGGGTGCTCGCCCTGGCCGTTGAGCCACCAGGTGCAGGCGAGCAGCACGAACTGCACGTGGGTGAGGTCGAGCGGGGCCAGGGCCGTGGCGATGTCGCGCTGCCAACGCAGGGTGGCGTGCCACAGCAGGAATCCGGGGCTCTCGCCGGGACTGAGGGGCATCAGCGAAGCGCCAGCTCGACCAGCGAAGCCATCGTGTCGGGCCAGTCGGCGGTGATGCCCGGGCCGATCTGCGGGCCGACCTCGTCGGCGCCGTCGCCGGTGATCTCCATCCGGTACACGACCCGGATCCGGTCCTGGTCCACCGGGTCGATCCGGTGGACGGTCCGCAGCAGCAGGTCACCGAAGCGCGCCTCGTCGACGAACCGTTCGCCCTCGACCGCCTCGGCGATGTGCAGCGGGATCGGGTCCTCCCCGGGCGGCACCATCGTGATCTGCGCACCGACCGCGAAGGGGCCGTCGATCTCGATCTTCTGGATCCCGGCGTTCCAGGCGCCCCAGTTCTCCACGTCCGTCCAGAGCCGCCAGACCGCCTCTGCGGTGGCGGTGGTCTCGATGCTGTGCTCGTACTCCCACATGGGTGGCCTCCCTGACTAGATCATCTATCCATAGATTATCTACGCGCAGACTATCCGTCAACGAGGCGCACCGGTTCGGCGAAGGGGGTGCCCCCGGAACTCGCCTCGCGCGGCCTGCGGGCGCCGCAGCCCGGGAAGATCCACCGCCCGCCGCAGGTTGGTACAACCGTGAACGACATGATGCGGGGCGCGGACGTGCCGGTGGACGTGGACGTGGTGGTCATCGGCGCCGGGCAGGCAGGCCTGTCCAGCGCCTACCACCTGTCGCGGGCGGGGCTCGACCACGTGGTCCTCGACCACGCACCCGGCCCCGGCGGCGCCTGGCAGTTCCGTTGGCCCTCGCTCACGTACGGCAAGGTCCACGGCATGCACGCCCTGCCCGGCATGGAGCTGACGGGCGCCGACCCGCTGCAGCCGTCGTCGCAGGTCATCGGGGAGTACTTCGCCGCCTACGAGGACCGCTTCGACCTGCGCGTACGCCGGCCCGTGGACGTGTCCGCCGTACGCGAGGGGGACGCGGGTCGGCTGCACGTGGAGACCTCGGCCGGCAGCTGGTCGGCCCGGGCCCTGGTCAACGCCACCGGGACCTGGGACCGGCCGTTCTGGCCGTGCTACCCGGGGCAGGAGACCTTCCGCGGCCGCCAGCTGCACACCGCGAGCTATCCGGGTCCGCAGGAGTTCGCGGGGGCACGGGTGATCGTCGTCGGCGGCGGCACCTCGGCGGTGCAGCACCTCCTGGAGATCACCGAGGTCGCGGCGGGAACCACCTGGGTGACCCGGCGGCCCCCGGTCTTCCGCGACGGAAACTTCGGCGAGGCCGAGGGCCGGGCCGCCGTGGCCCTGGTGGACGACCGCGTGCGCCGGGGGCTGCCGCCGCAGAGCGTGGTCAGCGTGACGGGACTCCCGCTGAACGACGCCGTCCGGGCCGGTCTGGCCTCGGGCGTGCTGGCCCGGCGGCCCGCCTTCGACCGGATCACCGCCACGGGCGCCGTCTGGGCCGACGGGAGCCGTGTGGACGCGGACGTCATCCTGTGGGCCACCGGATTCCGGGCGGCCGTCGACCACCTCGCCCCGCTGCACCTGCGCGAGCCGGGCGGAGGCATCCGGGTCGAGGGGACCCGGGCCGTGCGCGACGAGCGGGTCCACCTGGTGGGCTACGGCCCGTCGGCGTCGACCATCGGCGCCAACCGCGCGGGCGGCGCCGCGGTCCGCGAGATCCGCCGGCTCCTCGCCCGCGAACGGACCGGCGCCCCGGTCCCTGCCTCCGCCCCGATGCCGGTCCCTGCCCCCGTCCCCGTCCCCGTCCCGATGCCCGTCCCTGCCCCCGTCCCCGTCCCTGTCCCGGTGGTCTGAGCAGCCTGCGGACTTCAGCCGGTCTCGGGGCGGTCGAGGGGGATGATCCGGTCCGGGGTGCCGTTGGCCCCGCGGGCCTCACGGGTCGGGTACACCCGGCCCGTCCCGTCCGTCACGTCCAGAACGGGATCGGTCCAGCTCTCGGTGGCCTCCGGGACGAGGATGCGCGTGGTGCCCCGCTCCGCGTCGTGGATCAGGAGCGAGACGATGTTGTAGAGCTCGCGGCCCATCTCGCCGGGCCCCTGCTCAGGGTGGTCCTTCGGGCCCTCGATCCGGATCGTGAAGTAGCGCTCATCCTCCCAGAAGCCGCCCTTGTCCAGCCGTTCGCCCTCCCCCACGCGCACGCCGTCCACCCAGAGCCGGGCCTTGCCCGGATGGTCGCGGAACAGGAGCACCGACCGGTGGTCGTCGCCGTCGGCGAAGGTCACGTCGATCTGGTGCTCGGACCAGCAGTCGAGGAAGCTGCTGCACGCCCCGGGTACCTCCCCGTGCCGATGGCTCGCGAGCTTCTCGCCCGGCGGTACGACGGGATCCTGGCTGCAAGTCCCGGCGAAGCGACAGGCCCGGTCGACACGCCGGGTGCAGCCGATGCCCATCGCCGCGATGTCGCGCGCCGACGCCTGCGAGAGCAGTTCTCCCAGGCGTTCCACGTACCGTTCCGCACCGACCAGGGCGGTCAGTTCGGCCTCGTCGTACCACCAGTGGAGCAGGTCCACTCCGGCGGGGGAACGGGCCAGCCAGCCGCGCCACTCGACGACCCTGCTGCCCCACCGTTCGACCATCCGCTCGTGCCCTGCCCGCTCGGCGGACGCGGCGGCCTTCGCCTCCGCGTCCAGGCGCGCCTGAATGCGCTTGCCGATCGACTCCGCGTCGAAAGCCAGTTCGTCGATCGCTTCCGCGCTGTTTCCGACCTCGGCTTCAGCCTCCGTCTTCGCTCTCCACGGCCATTTCACGGTTCGCCCCCTCGGTCCACCGGTTCGGCAGGCCGCCGATCGTAGATCCGTCGCGAGGTCCACCGCCCCTCATTTCCCGGGGGGACCGGCCTGACCCGTGCGGGGGCCGGCGCCCGCGCGGATCCGGTTGAACTCCGCGACGTGCTTCTTGTGTTCCTCGTACGTCGTCGAGAAGCGGGTGCCCCCCGGCTTGACGGTGACGAAGAACAACCAGTCGTCGGGCGTCGGGGCGACCGCGGCAGCCATCGCCTGTAGTCCCGGGCTGTCGATCGGCGTGGGCGGTAGTCCCTGGCGTGCGTAGGTGTTGAAGGGGCTGTCGATCCGGGTGTCGCTCAGCTTGGTGTCGACGGTGCTGCGGTTCAGCGCGTAGTTGATGGTGGAGTCCATCTGGAGCGGCATCGACTTCGCCAGCCGGTTGTGCACCACCCGTGCGACCTTGGCCATGTCGGCGCGGCCCTCGGCCTCCGCCTCGATGATGCTGGCCAGGGTGGCCGTCTGGTACGGGGTCATCCCGTGGGCCTTGCCGCCGTCGGCGACGGCCTGGGTGGCGAGCTTCTGGTTCGCCGTCCGCACCATGTGCGTGAGGAGGGTGGCCGGGGTGGACTTCGAGGTCACCGGGTACGCCGCCGGGAAGAGGTAGCCCTCCGGGTTGCCCTTGGCCTCCGCGGGCAGGGCCAGTCCGGCGGTGGCCACCGCCGCTTTCGTGGATCCCGGCGGGAGCTTCAGCTCGCGGTCGACCGCGGCGTACACCTGCGGGGCCCGCCAGCCCTCGGGGATCAGTAGCCGGCGCGGCGTCTGGGGCACTTCGCCACCGCGCAGCACGGGGATCAGGGCCGTCGCACCGAGGGCGAGCAGCGTGCCGAGGAAGAGCGCCAGCCGACCCCGGCGGGTCAGCCGGGAACGGCGTTGCGGCGGCCGGTGCTCATGGCGCATGCGGGAACGCTAACCCGCGATTCCTCACATTTTCGGCACCCGGCCGGTGTGCCGGTCGTACGGTCACACATTTACCGGAGCCAGCTGGGCGCCCTCGGGCGGTTCGGGCGCGAGCGCTGCGTCGCGGTCCCGGCGGACCAGGGCCGCGTACCGGCCGTCCACCTTGAGCAGCTCCTCATGGGTGCCGCGCTCGGCGATGCGCCCGGCGTCCAGGACCACGATCTGGTCGGCGTCGCGGACGGTGGAGAGGCGGTGCGCGATGGTGATGGTCGTGCGGCCCGCGGAGAGGTTGTCGATGGCCCGCTGGACGGCGTGCTCGGTACGGGTGTCGAGGGCGCTGGTGGCCTCGTCGAGGATCAGCACCGGTGGGTCCCGCAGGATGGTGCGGGCGATGGCCAGGCGCTGCTTCTCGCCTCCGGAGAACCGGTAGCCGCGCTCGCCGACCAGGGTGTCGTACCCGTCGGGCAGGGAGGCGATGTGGTCGTGGATCTGGGCCGCCCGGGCCGCCTCGGCGATCTCCTCGTCGGTGGCGTCCGGCTTGGCGAAGCGCAGGTTGTCGGCGACCGAGGCGTGGAAGAGGTAGGTCTCCTGGGACACCACGCCGATCGAGCGGGCCAGTGAGTCGAAGTCGAGGTCGCGCACGTCCACCCCGTCGAGGGCGACCCGTCCGCCGGTGACGTCGTAGAGCCGGGGCACCAGGTAGCTGAGGGTGCTCTTGCCGGAGCCGGTCGGGCCGACGACGGCGAGAGACCCGCCGGCCGGAACGGTGATGTCGATCCCCGAGAGGGTCGGACCGTTCTTGGCGTCGTACGCGAAGTGCACGTCCTCCAGGGTGACCTCGCCCTTGGCCCGGTCCAGCCGCACCGCGTCCGCGCGCTCGGTGATGTCCACCGGAAGGTCGAGGTACTCGAAGATGCGGGCGAACAACGCGAGCGAGGTCTGGATCTGCACACCCGTCGACAGCAGGCTGACGGCGGGACGGAACAGTCCCTGCTGGAGCGTGACGAAGGCGACGAGGGTGCCGACGGAGAGCGAGGGCGCGCCCGTCTGGAGGGCGATGCCGGCCGCCCAGTAGATGAGGGCGGGCATCGCGGCCATGACGATGCCGATGGTGGACATCCGCCAGCGGCCGGCCATGCTGGAACGCACTTCCAGACCGACGAGCTTCTCGGACTCGGCGGAGAAGGCGGAGGTGAGGGACTCGGAGCGGCCCATGGTGCGGCCGAGCAGGATGCCGCTCACCGAGAGCGACTCGGTGACCGTCGCGGCCATGGCGGCCATCTGCTTCTGCCGCTTCATGGTGATCTTCTTGCGCTCCCGGCCGACCCGCCGGCTGATCCACACGAAGACGGGGAGCAGGAGGAGCGAGACGAGGGTGAGCCGCCAGTCGAGCGCGAGCATGGCGACCACGGAGGCGACGACGGCCGTCAGGTTCGAGACGAGCGAGGTCGCGGTGGAGGTGACGGTGGCCTGCATGCCACCGATGTCGTTGGCGATGCGGGACTGCACCTCTCCGGTGCGGGTCCGAGTGAAGAAGGCCAGCGGCATCCGCTGGAGCTGCGCGTAGACGGCGGTGCGCAGGTCGTGCATGACGCGCTGGCCGACGGTGGTGGAGATCAGGGTCTGGAGCACGCCGAAGACGCTGGTGACGACAGCGGTGAGGATCATGCCGAGCGCGAGCAGGCTGAGCAGCCCGGTGCGGCCCTGCGGGATCGCGACGTCGAGTATCTCCCGGAGCATGAACGGGGAGGCGACGCCGACCAGCGAGGAGGCGCCGACGAGCAGGCCAACGACGGCGAGCCGACCACGGTAGGGCCGGAACAGCCCCACGATGCGGCGCAGCTCGCGCGGCTGCTCCGCCGGGGCGGGCCGGGCGGGGTCGACGGGGTCTTTCGACGGGATCCACTTCGGTTCGTCGTGCGGCATGGGCACCCTCTCGGGGGTCAGGAGTCAGGGGTCAGGAGTCAGGGTCGAGGTCCTCGCGATGTCCCCTTCGGCAAGGTCGGGGCCATTGGAGCATAGGTCATTGTTACCTATGCTCACAATGAATGGCATCCTGATATTCTTCCCGCATGAGCTCCGCCTCCGCCTCAGCCTCCGACACCGATCGCCTTCTCGCCGAACAGCTCCTGCGCCTGACGCGCAGGCTGCACCGGATCCAGAAGCGCCACATGGTGCCGCTCGGGATCACTCCCGCCCAGAGTCGTTTGCTGCGCCTCGTCTCGCACTACGAGGGAGAGCAGGCACCCCGTATGGCGGATCTCGCCGCCCGCCTGGAAGTCGTGCCGCGTGCGGTGACCACCCTCGTGGACGGCCTGGAGGCGGCCGGGTGCGTACGGCGCGCACCCGACCCCGCGAACCGCCGCGTCATCCGGATCGAGCTCACCGACACCGGCCGCGCCACGCTGCGCCGACTGCGCAACGCGCGAACCGACGCGGCGGAGGAGATCCTGGCTCCGTTGACCGCCGACCAGCGCGAAGTGCTCGGCGGTCTGCTGGCCGCCCTGTCGGACGCCCCGGCGGAGCGCACCTGCTGAGTAGGCCACCCGTGGGCCTCGACGAAGCGAGGGGTCGCAGATGCCGCTGCTGGAACCGAAGCCGGGGGCCCTGCGCCCCCGCAGCATCAGCGGCCCCGCGCCCGACCGGCTCGCCGGGCACCGGGCCGGTGGCACGCCCGAGCCGTTGCGCACCGAGCTGACCGAGCTGCTGGGCCCGGAGAAGGTGCTGTGGAATGTCTCCGACCTGGTCCGCTACGCCTCCGACGCCTCCCCCTACCGCTTCGTACCCCAGGTCGTGGTGATCGCCGAGGACATCGACGACGTCTCCGCGGTGCTCTCGTACGCCCACGGCCGGCAGCGCGAAGTCGTGTTCCGCGCCGCCGGGACCTCGCTCAACGGCCAGGCCCAGGGGGAGGACATCCTGGTCGACGTACGCCGTCACTGGGTCGGGATCGAGGTGCTGGAGGAGGGTCGGCGAGCCAGGATCCGACCCGGCACCACCGTGGCCCGGGCGAATGCGGCCCTCGCCCGGCACGGCCGGATCCTCGGCCCCGACCCGGCCAGCGCGATCGCCTGCACCCTCGGCGGGGTCGTCGCCAACAACGCGTCCGGTATGACGGCGGGCACCACCCGCAACTCCTATCGCACGCTCTCCTCCCTCACCTTCGTCCTTCCGGGCGGCACCGTCGTGGACACCGCCGACCCGCTCGCCGACGAGGAGCTGTCCCGCGCCGAACCGGCCCTGTGCCGGGGGCTGATGGAGATCAAGCGGGAGATCGAGGCCGATCCCGCGCTGGTCGCCCGCATCCGAGCCAAGTACGAGATCAAGAACACCACCGGCTACCGCCTCGACGCCTACCTGGACGGCACCACCCCCGTCGAAATCCTGCGGGGGCTCATGGTCGGCTCGGAGGGCACCCTGGGCTTCATCTCCGAGGTCGTCTTCGACACCCTCCCGCTGGACCGCGAACTCTGCTCCGCCCTGCTGTTCTTCCCCTCGCTGCCCGCCGCGGCCGCGGCCGTGCCCCTCTTCAACGGGGCGGGAGCCGTCGCCGTCGAGCTCATGGACGGCAACACCCTGCGCGCCTCGGTCAGCGTCGCGGGCGTGCCCGCCGACTGGGCGGACCTCCCCCGGGAGACCACGGCCCTGCTCGTGGAGTTCCGGGCGCCGGACGAGGCGGGCCGGGACGCCTGCGCGCAGCGGGCCGCCCGGCTCCTGGAGGAGCTCGACCTGGTCGCCCCGGCGGCTTCGATCACCAACGCCTTCACCGGCGACCCGAAGACCGTGGGCGGCTACTGGCGGGCCCGCAAGGCCTTCGTCACCGCCGTCGGCGGAGCCCGCGCCCGGGGCACCACCCTGATCACCGAGGACTTCGCGGTGCCGCCGTCCCGGCTGGCCGAAGCCTGCGAGGCGCTCCTCGCGCTCCAGGCGGAGCACGGTTTCGACGCGGCCGTCGCCGGTCACGCAGCCCACGGCAACCTGCACTTCATGCTCGCCTTCGACGCCGCAGACCCCGCTGACGTCGAGCGCTACGGGGCCTTCATGGAGGCCTTCTGCCGGCTCACCGTGGAGCGGTTCGACGGTTCCCTGAAGGCCGAGCACTCCACGGGCCGCAACATGGCCCCCTTCCTGGAGCTGGAATGGGGCCCCGCGGCCGCGGACCTGATGTGGCGCACCAAGCGGCTCGTCGACCCGGAGGGGGTGCTCGCGCCGCGCATCCTCCTCGACCGCGACCCACGGGCCCACCTGCGCGGCCTGAAGGCCATTCCACAGGTGGAGGCCGTGGTCGACCCCTGCATCGAGTGCGGCTTCTGCGAACCGACCTGCCCCAGCGAGGACCTGACGACCACTCCGCGCCAGCGCATCGTGCTGCGCCGCGAAATGCTGCGCCAGCAGCCCGGTTCCCCCGTCTTGGACGGACTGCTCGCCTCCTACGGCTACGACGCGGTGGACACCTGCGCCGTCGACTCCACCTGCAAGCTCGCCTGTCCGGTCGGCATCGACACCGGGGCGCTGATGAAGGACTTCCGCCACCGCCGTCACGGCCCGCGCGAGGAAGCCGCTGCCGCGCTGGCAGCCCGGCGGTTCGGGGCCGCCGAGGCCGCCGCCCGGCTCTCGGTGGCCGCCGCCGACCGGGTCCCCTCGCGTGTCGGCGACCGGCTGCTGGAAGCGGTCACCGGGGCCGCGCGCAAGGCCGTGCGTCCGGACCTGGTTCCCCAGTGGTCGGCGCAGCTCCCCGGCGCCGCCGCCCGACCGCTGCCGCCGACCCGGCGGGTGGGCGCCGCGGCCGTGTACTACCCGGCCTGCGTCAACCGCATCTTCGGCGGCCCGGAGGGCCGGCCCGGCCCCTCCCTGCCCCAGGCCGTCGTGACCGTGTCGGAGCGGGCCGGACGGCCCGTCTGGATCCCCTCCGACGTCGGCGGCACCTGTTGCGCGACGATCTGGAGCTCCAAGGGCTACGAAGCCGGCACCCGGGTGATGGCCAACCGGATCGTCGAGGCGGCCTGGGGCTGGACGGCCGGTGGGCTGCTGCCGCTGGTCGTGGACGCCTCTTCCTGCACGCTGGGCATCGCGCGCGAAGTGGTCCCGTACCTGACGCCGGAGAACCGTGCCCTCCACGCAGAACTGCGGGTCCTCGACTCGATCGGGTGGGCCGCCGAGGAGTTGCTGCCGCGTCTGGAGGTCCGGCGCAGGGTGGGCTCGGCCGTGCTCCACCCCACCTGCTCGATGCGGCACTTGGGCGACGAGGACCGGCTGCGGGCGGTCGCCGAGGCGTGCGCCGAGGAGGTGGTGGTCCCCGACGACGCGGGCTGCTGTGCCTTCGCGGGCGACCGGGGAATGCTGCACCCGGAACTGACGGCCTCGGCGACGGCGCGCGAGGCCGCGGAGGTGACGGCGCGGGCCTTCGACGCGCACCTGTCGGCGAACCGCATGTGCGAGGTGGGCATGGACCGGGCGACGGGGCGGACCTACTACTCGGCCCTGCTCGAACTGGAGCGCGCCACCCGCCCGTGAGCGCCGGGGCGCGCAACCCCCGTGACCAGGCGCCCAGTCCTCCCCCGCTGCCGCAAACCTGCTGGCCGCAGCGTACGTCCCGCGGAAAACCGATTGCTCGGCGTCGGTCCCGAAGGCGAACCTTGCACGGTTTGGACCACTCGACCAGTCTTGGGGCGTCATGCAGATCAGCGATCTTCCGTATCCGGATCCAGGGGTACCGGACGCTCGGTCCGGCCCCCGGTTCCTGCTGTGGCTGGGGCGTGGCCAACTCGGCGGACAGCTCAAGAGCCTGTGCTGGGGGATGCTGCACTTCACCGGAGTCGCCGCACTGCCGTACGCGGTGGGCCTCGGCGTCGACGCGGTCGTCGACCGCGATCCGAACGGGCTGCTGCTCGTCGGCGCGCTGCTCCTGGTCACCGGCATCGCCATCTCGGTCGGCGATTCCATGCTCCACAGCACGGCCGTCACCAACTGGATCACCGCCGCGGCACGGGTGCAGCAGCTCCTGGCCCGCAAGACGGCCGAGCTGGGCTCCGCCCTCACCCGTCGGGTCGCCGCGGGCGAGGTGGTCGCGGTGTCCACGGGCGACGTGGAGAAGATCGGATGGTTCGTGGAGGCGGTCTCGCGCTTCCTCGCGGCCCTCTTCTCCGTCGTCCTCGTCTGCGTCGGGCTGCTGTTCTACGCCCCCGAGCTCGGCGTGGTCGTGGCCATCGGCGTGCCGCTGGACGCCCTGGCCTCGCTACCGCTGCTGCCGCGCGCCACCCAGCGTGCCGACGTCCAGCGGGAGAAGGCGGGCAAGGCCACCGAGCTGGCCTCCGACACCGTCGCGGGCCTGCGCGTACTGCGCGGCATCGGCGGTGAGGAGCTGTTCCTCGGCCGCTACCGCGAGGCCTCTCAGGAGGTCCGCGAGGCAGCCGTGCGCAGCGCCCGGATGTGGGCGCTGATCTCGGCGATCCAGGTGGTGCTCCCGGGCGCGCTGATGATCACGGTGGTCTGGTACGGCGCCACGCTCGTCTCGGACGGGCGCATCGCCGTGGGCGAGCTGGTCGCCGCGTTCAGCGTGGTCGCGACCCTGCTCTACCCGCTGCGGCACTTCCAGGAGATCGCGATGGCGTACTCCTTCTCGCGTCCCTCCGCCCAGCGGGCCGCCCGGGTGCTGTCACTGACCCGGACGGACTCCGCCGGCGAACGCCCCGCGCGCACCGATCCGGTGCAGGCACCGGCCGCGGGCGGGGACCTCTACGACCCGCAGACCGGGCTGCTGGCCCCCGCGGGGCGGTTCACCGCCGTCGTGTGCGGGGACCCAGACCTCGCCGGGCGGCTCGCCGAACGCCTGGGCGGTCATCCGATGGACGGCGACCCGGTGTCGGAGGCCGGAGCCGGAGCCGGAACCGGGGCCGACGCGGAGGCCGACGCCAGGGCCGGTTCCGGGGCGGATTCCGGGGCTGATTCCGGGGCCGACGAGGCCGGGACGCCGTCCGTGCTCCTCGGCGGAGTCGCGCTGGACGAGCTGGAACTGGACACCGCGCGCACCTTGGTCCTCGTACAGGACAAGGATCCGGTGCTGCTGTCCGGGACCCTGCGGGAGCTGTTCGACGTACCGGCCTCCGGAGCGGTCGACTCCGGTGCGGCGCTGGGCGCCGCCCAGTGCGCGGACGTCCTGGACGCACTGCTGCAGTCGGCTCCGGACGGGGTCGAGGACCCGATGGACGCCCGGATCACCGAGCGCGGCCGGTCCCTGTCGGGCGGCCAGCGCCAGCGGCTCGCCCTGGCCCGGTCCCTGGTCACCGACCCGGAGGTACTGGTGCTGGACGAGCCGACCTCCGCGGTCGACTCGCACACCGAAGCGCGGATCGCGGACGGGATCGCGGCCCTGCGCGCCGGGCGGACCACGGTGGTACTGGCGTCCTCGCCGCTGCTGCTGGACCGCGCGGACCGGGTCGTGCTCATCGACGGGGGCAAGGCGGCGGCCGTCGGCACCCATCGCGAGCTGCTGCAGCGCGAGCCCCGCTACCGGGCGGTCGTCACCCGCGAGACCGACGAGGAGCAGCGGCTCGGCGGGTTGGAACTGACGGAGCTGGCAGAAGCACTCACAGAGATCGAGGAATCCGCATGATCGGCGTGGCGCCGCCAAAGTACGATCCGGCGGCCCCCGACTCGGCCGCGACCCTGCCCGTGGGCACGTCGGCGACCGTACGGGACTATGTGCGCGGCCTGTTCCGGCGCCACCGGCGGGCCTTCGTGGTGCTGGTGAGCGTCAACGCGGCCGCGGTGATCGCCTCCATGGTCGGCCCGTACCTGCTGGGCCGGATCGTGGACGACCTCTCGGCGGGGGCGCGCGAACTGCATCTGGGGCGTGTGGCCCTGCTGTTCACGCTGGCGCTGGCGGTCCAGACGTTCTTCGTCCGACTGGTCAGGCTGCGCGGGGCGATGCTCGGCGAGGAGATGTTGGCCGATCTGCGCGAGGACTTCCTGGTGCGGTCGGTGGGGCTGCCGCCGGGCGTGCTGGAGCGGGCCGGTACCGGTGATCTGCTGTCTCGGATCACCACCGACATCGACCGGCTCGCGAACGCGATGCGCGAGGCCGTGCCGCAGCTGGCCATCGGTGTGGTGTGGGCGGGGCTGTTGTTCGGGGCTCTCGCGGTGACGGCACCGCCGCTGGCGCTGGCCGCGCTGGTGGCGCTGCCGGTGCTGGTGATCGGCTGCCGCTGGTACTTCCGGCGGGCGCCGTCGGCGTACCGCTCGGAGGCGGCCGGCTACGCCGCCGTCTCTGCCGTGCTCACCGAAACGGTGGACGCGGGCCGCACGGTCGAGGCGCACCGCCTCGGGCCGGAGCGGATCGCGCTGTCGGAGCGGCGGATCTCGCAGTGGGTGGCGTGGGAGCGGTACACGCTCTTCCTGCGGATGGTGCTCTTCCCCGTCATCAACGTGACCTTCGTGACGATCCTCGGCTCGGTGCTGATGATCGGCGGCTTCTGCGTGATGCGGGGCTGGATGTCGGTCGGGCAGCTGACCACGGGCGCGCTCCTCGCCCAGATGCTGGTCGATCCGATCGGTCTGATCCTGCGCTGGTACGACGAGTTGCAGGTCGCCCAGGTCTCGCTCGGCCGCCTGGTGGGCGTGCGGGAGATCGAACCGGACGCGGGGGACGCGAAGGTGGCGCCCGAGGGCAGGGACGTGCGGGCCCAGGAGGTCCACTTCGGCTACCGGGCGGGCGTGGACGTCCTGCACCAGGTGTCGATGTCCGTGCCGCCGGGCACCCGGATGGCGCTGGTCGGCCCCTCGGGGGCGGGCAAGTCCACCCTGGGACGGCTGCTCGCGGGCATCTACGCGCCCCGGACCGGCGAGGTCACCCTCGGCGGGGCGCAGCTGTCGCGGATGCCCGCGGAACGGGTGCGCGAACACGTGGCCCTGGTCAACCAGGAGCACCACGTGTTCGTGGGCACGCTGCGGGACAACCTCCTCCTGGCGCGGACGGGCGCCGGCGACACCGAGCTGTGGGCGGCGCTGGCCGCGGTGGACGCCGACGGCTGGGCGCGGGCCATGGAGGCCGGCCTGGACACCGAGGTCGGTTCCGGTGGCACGGCGCTGACCCCGGCGCAGGCCCAGCAGATCGCGCTCGCCCGGCTGGTACTGGCCGACCCGCACACGCTGGTGTTGGACGAGGCCACCTCGCTGCTGGACCCGCGCGCGGCCCGGCACTTGGAGCGCTCGCTGGCCCGGGTGCTGGACGGCCGCACGGTCATCGCCATCGCCCACCGGCTGCACACCGCGCACGACGCGGACGTGATCGCGGTGGTCGAGGGCGGACGGATCAGCGAACTCGGCTCGCACGACGAGCTGGTCGCGGCCGGCGGGGCGTACGCCGCGTTGTGGCGGTCCTGGCACGGCTGAGCCGGGCCAGGACCGCCCGGGACGGGGCCGGGCGGCGGCTGGGACGGGGCCGGGCAGCGGCTGGGACCTGGTCCTCCCGCCGCCCGGCCGCCCCGCTCCGCCTACCCCCACGCCGTTCGCCCGTCCTTCACCCCCGCCTGGTCAGCCGGCGGGGATGAAAGCCTGCTTGCGGGCACAGGTCCAGATGACGGGGTGGGTGTCGCCCCCGGCGTCCTCGGCGGCGCCGCCGACGCGGTCGTCGTCGGTGACGGTGTACGCGGTGGTGAAGGCGTTCGGGACGAGTGCGGGAAGGGCGCGCATGGGGCCTTCACCGGTCCAGTACTGGGCCCGCACCAACGGGCTGTCCTGCGGCGGCGGCCAGGGGTACAGGAATTGACTGCCGATGCCGACCGAGACGTTCGTGCTCGGACTGATGCCCTCGAGGGTGCCGTTGTGGGCGGTCGGGAGCCGGGGCGCGTGGGTGGCCGGCCCGTAGGGGGCGACCCAGACGGTCGGTAGGTTGAGCCACTGCTCCTGAGGGGACACGTAGGTGCCGACGATCCGGCCCGAGTTGTCGATCTTCTGCGGCCGGTACTGGTGGTCGAGGCTGCCGAGGGGCGTGAGGGCGACGGGCCTGGCGTCCACGGCGGCGGACCAGAGCAGCCCGGGGCTGGTGGGTTGGTTGTCGTCGATGCCGGACGGCCCGAAGCCGGAACCGATGACCTGACCGGCGTTGTTGATGCCCGTCACGTAGTCGAGCCGGTAGCCGGGCGGCACGAAGAGTTTGCGATGGATCCTGCCGGCCGCCCATTCGAGGCCGGTGGTGACTCCGGGGTCGTCGTCCCAGCGGGTACCGACGATGTGGCCCCGGTCGTTGACGTCGCTGGCGGTGTGCCCGCCGGGCAGCAGGGTGACGGTGCGTGCCCCCGGCCGGTAGCTGAAGGCCAGGGTCCTGGTCCAGTCCGGGGTGGTCAGCGTGCCGGCCATGAGGCCGGACCGGTTGACCGCCTCCACCCGTCCGCCCGTGGTCCCGGCGGGCAGCGGTACGGCGAAGACCTTGGTGCCGATCCAGTACGCCGGCAGGTCGTGGGAGACACCGACCGACAGCCCGGCCGGGCCGATGTCGTTGACCTGGGTGCGGTGCAGCCACGGGTTCGGGTACGGGTCCTCGCCCGGGAGCGACTCCAGGATCCGCAGGGACGGTTTGCAGTGCGGCCCCGCGTCCGGCGTTCCGCCGGGCTCCGCCGCGGCGGTGTGGGCCGGTAGGGCGACGGTGAGCGTGGCGAGCATCACCCCCGCCAGGGTCGTACGGATGCTTCTGTTCCCCGTGTGCATGGATCCCCCCGGGTCCTGACGCGAGCCGACGGCACTGACGGCTCGTCGGCGCACATCATGGCCGCCGGGGAGGGAGCTGAACAGAAGGCCTCGGCGAACCCGGGGCGCGATGGTGCGTTCTCAGCCATCCGCCGACGGGGCAGGGGCTAGATGAAGCCGAGGGCCGAGGCTCCGCCGAAGGCGCCCAGCACGATGAAGACCGGCATGAGGACCTTCAGCTCCACCCAGCTGCCGGCGCGGAACCGCATCGCCTTCGGCGGGCCGATCGGGTACCAGCGCTTGCCGGCGATCGGCAGCGGCCACAGGACCGGGCAGCCGGACACGGTGAGCGCGTCGCCGATGTCGTGGACCAGGGCCCCGAGCACGATCGGCAGGCCGAGCCAGAGGTACTCCTGGCCCGGTCCGTCGAACAGCCAGTTCGCGCCGTTGCCGGGCTGGTCCAGTACCCCGGCCAAGATCCACGCGCTGGTTGCGCCGAGCAGCCAGACCAGGACGTCGCTGGACATCCGGGCAGCCCGCCACAGCAGGCCCTCGACCGCGAGCACCAGGTGCACGAAGAGCAGGGCGAGCACACCCCAGCGGTCGGCGGTGACGGCGAGCAGGGAGGACCCGCCGCCGATCAGGACGGCCCAGAGCCAGGTGTGCGTCAGGGTGCGGTGGCCCCCGGTGCGACGGGCGTCCTTCTTGGAGCGGGTGCCCTTGTAGACGGCGTAGGAGATCTTGTCGACCACCTCGCACACGCCTTTGGAGAGCGGACCGAAAGCCCGCGAGATCGTCGCCGACTTGTGGTCGAGGTCGGGGGCGAGGGCCGCCCCGGCGCAGATCAGCGCTCCGACGACGAGGACGGGCCAGGGCATGGGGTGTCCGGCGGCCGCGGTGGCGGCGCCCACCCCCAGCCAGGCCGCTGCCCCGGACAGTGAGTGCGCCGGACCCATCATGGTCGTTTCCCGCCCCGCTGGTGTGTGGTCGGGCCCGGTCGACGGTTTCGTTCGGGCCGCATCGACGGCACAGCGTACCGTCGGTGATCTTCATTCCGTCCGCCGGTTCCCTGATCCGGGGGGAAGCCAGGCAAGATGGGGGGTGTGACCCTCATTGATCAGCTCCCGCCGAACGCCGACCCCGACGCCCTCTTCGAGGCTTTCTCCTCGTGGGCGGAGGACCAGGGCATCTCCCTGTACCCGGCTCAGGAGGAGGCGCTGATCGAGGTCGTCTCCGGGGCGAACGTGATCCTGTCCACCCCGACCGGCTCCGGCAAGAGCCTGGTCGCCGCCGGCGCGCACTTCACCGCCCTGGCCCAGGACAAGGTCACCTTCTACACCGCCCCGATCAAGGCGCTGGTGTCGGAGAAGTTCTTCGACCTGTGCAAGCTCTTCGGCACGGAGAACGTCGGCATGCTGACGGGCGACGCCTCCGTGAACGCGGACGCCCCGGTGATCTGCTGCACCGCCGAGGTGCTGGCCTCGATCGCCCTGCGCGACGGCAAGCACGCCGACATCGGCCAGGTCGTGATGGACGAGTTCCACTTCTATGCGGAGCCGGACCGCGGCTGGGCCTGGCAGATCCCGCTGCTTGAGCTGCCGCAGGCGCAGTTCATCTTGATGTCGGCGACCCTCGGCGACATGAAGCGGTTCGAGGAGGACCTGACCCGGCGCACCGGCCGGCCCACCTCGGTGGTCCGCTCCGCGACCCGGCCCGTCCCGCTCTCGTACGAGTACGTCACCACGCCGATCACCGATACGATCACCGAGCTGCTGGAGACCCGGCAGGCCCCCGTCTACATCGTGCACTTCACCCAGGCCCAGGCGGTCGAGCGGGCGCAGTCGCTCATGAGCATCAACATGTGCACGCGCGAGGAGAAGGACAAGATCGCCGATCTCATCGGCAATTTCCGCTTCACCACCAAGTTCGGCCAGAACCTCTCCCGCTACGTCCGGCACGGCATCGGTGTGCACCACGCCGGCATGCTGCCCAAGTACCGGCGTCTCGTCGAAAAGCTCGCCCAGGCCGGTCTGCTGAAGGTCATCTGCGGTACGGACACCCTCGGGGTCGGCGTCAACGTCCCGATCCGCACGGTGCTGTTCACCGCGCTCACCAAGTACGACGGCAACCGGGTCCGCACGCTGCGCGCCCGGGAGTTCCACCAGATCGCGGGGCGCGCCGGCCGGGCCGGCTTCGACACCGCGGGCTATGTGGTCGCGCAGGCCCCCGAGCACGTCATCGAGAACGAGAAGGCGCTCGCGAAGGCGGGCGACGATCCGAAGAAGCGCCGCAAGGTGGTGCGCAAGAAGGCTCCCGAGGGCTTCGTCGCCTGGTCGGACACCACGTTCGAGAAGCTCATCGCCGCCGACCCGGAGGCGCTCACCTCGCGCTTCAAGGTCACCAACATCATGCTGCTGTCGGTCATCGCCCGGCCGGGCGACGCCTTCCAGGCGATGCGCCACCTGCTGGAGGACAACCACGAGCCCCGCAAGGCCCAGCTGCGGCACATCCGCCGGGCCATCGCGATCTACCGCTCGCTGCTGGACGGCGGTGTGGTCGAGAAGCTCGACACACCGGACGCGGAGGGCCGCACCATCCGGCTCACCGTCGACCTCCAGCAGGACTTCGCGCTCAACCAGCCCTTGTCCACCTTCGCCCTGGCCTCCTTCGACCTGCTGGACCCGGAGTCCCCCTCCTACGCGCTGGACATGGTCTCCGTCGTGGAGTCCACGCTGGACGACCCGCGGCAGATCCTGGCCGCCCAGCAGAACAAGGAACGCGGCATCCAGGTCGGCCAGATGAAGGCCGACGGCATCGAGTACGAGGAGCGGATGGAGCGGCTCCAGGACGTCACCTATCCCAAGCCGCTCGAAGAGCTGCTCTCCCATGCCTACGACGTGTACGCCAAGAGCCACCCGTGGGTCCGCGACCACCCGGTCTCCCCGAAGTCGATCATCCGCGACATGTACGAGCGCGCGATGACCTTCACCGAGTTCACCTCCTTCTACGAGCTGGCCCGCACCGAGGGCATCGTGCTGCGCTACCTGGCGAGCGCGTTCAAGGCGCTGGACCACACCATCCCCGACGACCTCAAGTCCGAGGACCTCCAGGACCTGATCGCCTGGCTCGGCGAGCTGGTCCGCCAGGTCGACTCCAGTCTGCTGGACGAGTGGGAGCAGCTGGCAAACCCGGAGGTGGAGACGGCGGAGCAGGCCCAGGAGAAGGCCGACCAGGTCAAGCCGGTCACCGCGAACGCGCGCGCCTTCCGCGTCCTGGTCCGCAACGCCATGTTCCGCCGTGTGGAGCTGGCCGCCCTCGACCACGTCAACGTGCTGGGCGAGCTGGACGCCGAGTCCGGCTGGGACGCGGATGCCTGGGGCGAGGCCCTGGACGGGTACTGGGACGAGTATGACGACCTGGGCACCGGACCCGACGCGCGCGGTCCGAAGCTCCTGCAGATCGAGGAGGACCCGGCGCACGGCCTGTGGCGCGTCCGCCAGACCTTCGCGGACCCCAACGGGGACCATGGCTGGGGCATCAGCGCCGAGGTCGACCTGGCCGCCTCCGACGAGGAGGGCCGGGCCGTCATCCGGGTCACCTCGGTCGGCGAGCTCGGAGCGCTCTGACCGTCCGCCACGTCCCGCCGTACCCGTCCGACTCGCCGTACCCGCCCGACTCGCCGGACCCGACACTGGAGATCCTCTGATGACGAACCCCGCCGAGAGACTGGTCGATCTGCTCGACCTGGAGCAGATCGAGGTCAACATCTTCCGCGGCGCCAGCCCGCAGGAATCCCTCCAGCGGGTCTTCGGCGGGCAGGTCGCCGGCCAGGCGCTGGTGGCCGCGGGGCGCACCGTGGAGAGCGACCGCCCGGTCCACTCGCTGCACGCGTACTTCCTGCGCCCCGGCATCCCCGGGGTGCCGATCGTGTACCAGGTGGAGCGGGTGCGCGACGGGCGGTCCTTCACCACGCGCCGGGTCACCGCGGTCCAACAGGGCAAGACGATCTTCAATCTCACCGCCTCCTTCCATCATCCGGAGGAGGGCAGCATCGAACACCAGCTGCCTCCTCACCACGTCCCCCACCCGGACACGCTCCCCAAGGTCGCGGACGAGATCCGCGAGCACCTCGGGGCGCTGCCGGAGGCACTGGAGCGGATGGCCCGCCGCCAGCCCTTCGACATCCGGTACGTCAACCGGCTCCGCTGGACTCCTGAGGAGCTCAAGGGATCCGATCCGCGCAGCGCGGTGTGGATGCGTGCGGTCGGCCCGCTGGGCGACGACCCCCTCATCCACACCTGCGCCCTCACCTACGCAAGTGACATGACCCTCCTCGACGCCGTACGCATCCCGGTGGAACCCCTGTGGGGCATGCGCGGTTTCGACATGGCCTCGCTGGACCACGCCATGTGGTTCCACCGACCCTTCCGGGCGGACGAGTGGTTCCTGTACGACCAGGAGTCGCCCATCGCGCACGGCGGCCGGGGCCTGGCCCGGGGCCGCATCTACGACGTGGAGGGAAGATTGCTGGTGTCCGTCGTCCAGGAAGGCCTCTTCCGTCCGTACCCCGCCAAGCCGTCCGAGCCCGCCCCGGAGAACTGAGCACACCCATGTCCACCCCTGCCGTCCCCTGCCCCTGCGGGCTGCCCGCCGCCTACCCGGAGTGCTGCGGCCCCTTTCACTCCGGTGCTCGCTCGGCGCCCACCGCCGAGCGGCTGATGCGCTCGCGGTTCAGTGCCTTCGCCGTCGGCGACACCGCCTACCTGCTGCGCTCCTGGCACCCCACCACCCGTCCGGACCACCTCGACCTGGATCCCGAACAGCGCTGGGAGCGGCTGGAGATCCTGGCCACCGAGCGAGGCGGGATGTTCGAGACGGAGGGCTCGGTGGAGTTCCGCGCGCACTACCGCGAGGGCCGTCACACCGGCTCGCTGCACGAGCACAGCAGCTTCACCCGCGAGGGCGGGGCCTGGGTCTACGTCGGCCCCCTCTCGCCCGTCGACTTCGACTGACCCCTCGCCCCCGCCAGGGCGAAGTCCAAGCTGGTGCGATACCAGTGGATCTCGTCCGGCGGGCCGGCCTTCAGCAACCCCGTCGCCACCGCGGCTGCCGCCGGAACCTGCGGGTGCCCGTACGGCGGGGGCGGGCCGAGGGCGGCCAGGACGATCCGCTCCGCCGGGTCGGGAACGGCCTCCAGCAACTCGTCCTCGGGCAGCACGGATGCCAGTACGGCGGCGCGCTCCCACGGGTCGGCGGTTCGTCTCAGCAGCAGCCCGACATGCCGCCCGCGCCACGTGCGCGGGCGCAGATCCACCTTGGCCGCCATCAGTTCCCGGTCCGCCGGGGGCGCGATCCCGCTCAGCATTCCCGGATCCCGCGCGGCGAAGCTCCGTAGCTCCGCGGTGAGGTAGAGCCACACCACGGCCCGGTACCGATTGATCCGGTAGCCGACCGGGACCACGTGCCCGCAGCGCGCGAGCCGCGTGAAGCGGCTCGGGCCGACCCCCACCACCTCGGCCGCGGCCTCCGCCCCGGCCACCGTCTCGACCCGCTCGCGCAGCGCGCCCGGCGGGCCCGTCACCGACCTGACCCGATCCAGCTCGGCCCGTGCGTAGCGCGCGGGCCCGGCGAGCGTGCGCGGACCGGCGCGCACGATCCCCAGCTGGACGGCCCTGGCGAACTCGTTCCGGCTCAGCCCCAGTTCACCTGCGGCCTGCGCGCCGCCCACCAGCACGTCCGCGGCGCCGTCGGCCACGGCGTCGTCGGCCACGGCGTCCCGAAGTGCGGTCCCCATCTGCTTCATTACGGTCCTCCCCCACGAGCAATGATTACTCTGTGTGAAGACCGTAACTCAGCGCAATGACACTCCGCGAGGCCTGTGGACAACTTCCCGGGCGGCGCCCGAATCGGCCCCGCTCAGCCGCCGGTGATCCGCCGCTCCGCAACACCCAGGTGCTCCCCCACCCGGTTGACCAGCAGCGTCATCTCGTACGCGACCTGACCGATGTCGGACTCGGCGGCGCTCAACACGCACAGGCTGCTGCCCGCGCCCGCGGCCATGACGAAGAGCGCTCCTTCGTCGTACTCGACCATCGTCTGCCGGACTTCACCGGCCCGGAAGTGGCGGCCGGACCCCTTGGCAAGGCTCTGCAGTCCGGCCGCGACAGCCGCCAGGTGTTCCGCGTCCTCCCGCGCCAACCCCGCGCTCGCCCCCGTGACCAGGCCGTCGTTGGACAGCACCACCGCGTGCCGCACCTGCTGGACCCTGCGCGTCAGGTCGTCCAGCAGCCAGTCCAGTTGCTTGTCCAGTGCCATTCCCAGCCCCTCCCCGTTGACGTCGGCCATATGGCCGCGCCCCACCCCGCGTACTTGTGCCGCAAGCCTTCCCCACCAGCGCCTTTCGGGCAAGGAGGATGTCCCCATGGCGAAGAAGATGACTGAAGAGGAATGGCGGGCGTTCGTCTCGCACTCGACCCGCACCGGAAAGCTCTCCACCGTGCGCGAGGACGGTAGTCCGCACATCGCTCCCATTTGGTTCGTGCTCGACGGCGATTCCTTCGTTTTCAACACCGGAAAGGACACCGTCAAAGGGCGCAACCTCACCCGCGACGGCCGGGTCGCGCTCTGCGTGGACGACGAACGGCCGCCCTTCTCCTTCGTCGTCCTCCAGGGCCGAGCCGAGATCAGCGAGTACGGCGACGGCCCGGACGAACTGCACGCCTGGGCGGCCCGGATCGCCACCCGCTACATGGGTGAGGAGCAGGGGGAGGCCTTCGCCCGCCGCAACGCCGTCCCGACCGAACTCCTCGTCAGGGTCCCGATCGACAAGGTGATCGCGCTCGCCGACCTCGCCGACTGACACCCGTCGCCGCCGCCCCGTCCCCTTCAGACGGAATCGGCCTGCGAGCCCACCGAGTCCAGCAGCCGGGCGGTGTGCACCCGCCCGGCGTACTCGACCAGCCGGATCAGCACTTCCTTCCCCGAATCCCGGTCCCGCGCGTCGCACAGCACCACCGGCGTCCCCTGTTCCAGGTCCAGGGCCCGCGCGACGTCGTGCGCTCCGTACCGCCGTGCGTCCGTGAAGCAGTTGACGGCCACCACGAACGGGATGCGCCGGTGCTCGAAGTAGTCCACCGCCGGAAAGCAGTCCTCCAGCCGCCGCGTGTCGGCCAGGACCACCGCGCCCAGCGCGCCGAGCGACAGCTCGTCCCACAAGAACCAGAACCGGTCCTGCCCCGGCGTGCCGAACAGGTACAGGGACAATCCGGACCGGATCGTGATCCGCCCGAAGTCCATGGCCACCGTCGTGGTCGTCTTCTGGTCCACGCCGCCCGTGTCGTCGACCAGTTCACCCGCCTCGCTCAGCGCTTCCTCCGTCCGCAGCGGCCGGATCTCGCTGACCGCGCCCACCAGCGTGGTCTTGCCCACCCCGAACCCGCCCGCCACCAGGATCTTCAGGGCGAGTGCGGCCAGCTCGGGGTCTTCCCCCGGACCGGGATCCACGCCCGCGTCCTGGACCGGGGCCGGGGCCGGTCCGGCAGTTCGATCGTCGTACTGTCCCATCAAAGCGCTCTCAATCCCTCGATGACTTCACGCAGAATCCGCTCGTCCGGCAGTTGTGCGGGTGGTACGGGCCGGCTGACCTTGACGTGCCCGCCCTCCAGCAGGTCCCCGAGGAGCACCCGCACCACTCCCACGGGCAGGTCCGCGTCGGCGGCCAGTTCGGCCACCGACTGGGTCTCGGACCGGCAGAGCCCGAGCAGTGCCCGGTGTTCGGGGCCCAGCAGGGACTCGGCCGCCCCGTCCGGGGCCGCCGGGTCGACCGCGACCAGCGCGATGAGGTCGAAGCGCACCCCGTGGGGTCCCGGCTTCGTGCGCCCGCCGGTCATGGCGTACGGACGGACGAGCGGACCCGCGTCGGCGTCGTACCACTGGCCGTTCATGTGCCGGACCGCCGCCCTCAGCCGGCGGCCGGCGGGCGCGCCGCGAACCGGGGCGGGGTGTAGAGGTGCTCGCCGACCCGCTTCACGAGCCGGGCCATCTCGTAGGCGATCAGGCCGATATCGGCACTGGCGGCGCTGAGGACGGCCAGGCAGGAACCATCGCCGGCGGCTGCGACGAAGAGGAAGCCCTCGTCCATCTCGACCATCGTCTGGCGCACTTCCCCGACGTGGAAGTGCCGGCCCGCGCCCTTGGCCAGGCTGTGGAAGCCGGAGGCCACCGCGGCCAGGTGCTCGGCGTCCTCCCGGCTGAGCGCGCTGGAGGCGCCCACCGCCAGGCCGTCGTTGGAGAGGACCACGGCATGCCGGACCTCGCGCACCCGGAGCACCAGGTCGTCGAGCAACCAGTCCAGCTCGCCGGATCTGCGGTCGCCGTCGAGGTCGATCCATTGGTGTTCGATCATCACACTTCTCCTTCGCTGCCTGCGTGAGGGGAGTTCTCCTGGGCGCCCCGGACCCAGCCGGCCCGGTAGGCCGCCATCCGGTCCCGAGCCTGCTCCGGACTGCGGCCCGACGGCTCCTCGGGCAGGCGCGATGCGGCCGGGGCCTTCGGGGCGGGGGCCTCCCGGAGCTGCGGGACGAGACTGGCCTGACGCACCCGGCGCGGCAGCTCCGTCACCGAGGCCGCAGGCACCGCGGCCGCCTGGGTACGGGCGTCCGCGCCACCGGGGGCGCGCGGCCGGAGCGAAGCCACCGGGGCCGGGCGCGGCTCCTCTCGTACGGGGTTCGGGGCCGGGGCCTCGGACTGCGCGTCTTCCCGTACGACGGTCACGGCCGGTGGCTGTTCGGCCCTCCCGGCTGTCTTCGGCGCCGGAGCGGAGGAGGGGGCGGGGGACGGGGACGTGGACTTGGAGGTTGACTTGGAAGGGGACCTGGACGCGGACGTGGACCGGGACGTGGACCGGACCGGAGCGAGGGCTGACGGCTCCGGGCCGGGCGCCGGGACCGGTTCCGGGGCCGCGCCGGGGACCGGGACCGAGCCTGGGGCAGCGGCTCCCGCAGGGGCTCCGGTCGTGATCGCGCCCTGGAGCATGGAATTCGGCAGGAGCACCACCGCCGTGGTGCCGCCGTAGGGCGAGGTGCGCAGGTGCACCTTCACCCCGTGGCGCGCCGAGAGGCGACTGACCACGAAGAGCCCGAGCCGGTCGCTGTCGAAGAGGTCGAGGGACTCGGACTGCTCGATGCGGCGGTTGGCGTCGCCGAGGGATTCGGGGCCCATGCCGAGTCCACGGTCCTCGACCTCCAGGACGTAACCGGTACCGACGGGCTCGCCACTGACCCGGACCTTGGTGTGCGGCGGGGAGAACTGGGCCGCGTTCTCGATGAGTTCGGCGAGCAGGTGGGTGAGGTCGGCGACGGCTCCCCCGACCACGGCGGCTTCCGCGAGCTGCCGGACCTCGATCCGCGGGTAGTCCTCGATCTCGGAGACGGCGGCCCGCACGACGTTCGTGAGGGGGACCGGCATCCGCCAGGCCCGGCCCGGGGCGGCCCCCGAGAGGATGATCAGGCTTTCCGCGTGCCGGCGCATCCGGGTGGTCAGGTGGTCGAGGCGGAAGAGGTCACCGAGCTCGTTGGGGTCGTCGGCGCGCCGCTCCATCGAGTCGAGCAGGGTGAGCTGCCGGTGCACGAGGACCTGGCTGCGGCGGGCGAGGTTGACGAAGACACCGGAGATCCCGTCGGCGAGTTCCGCCCGTTCGACGGCGGCGCTGAGCGCGGCCCGGTGTACGGTGCCGAGCGCCTCACCGACCTGGGTGATCTCGTCCTCGGCCGGCGGCCCGGGCGGGGTCTCGGCGGCGACGTCGATCTCCTGGCCGGCGCGCAGCCGTTCCATCGCCTGCGGGAGTTTGCGGTGGGCGATCTCCAGGGCGGTGTTGCGCAGCGAGACGAGTTCGACGACCAGTGCCCGGCCGATCCGGACCGAGATGACGAGGGAGGCGGCGACGGCCGCCAGGCCCAGCAGCACGGCGGCCCCGGCCGGGGTCAGCGCCCCTTCCGTGAACGGGTCGGCCCGGCCGGCGACCGCGGCCCGTGCAGCCGCCTCGACCTCCCTCATCGAGGAGGCGATGCCGTTGTGGGCGGCTTCCCATCCCGCGGGCGCCCCGCGGCTCTCCTTGGAGGTGCCCGCCGCCAGCGCGCGGTCCTCGGCTCCGGTGAGATCGGCGTAGGCGGCGCTCTTGGCGGCGGACTCCCAGACGGCCTGCTGGTCGGCGGGGAGGTCGTGAGCGGCGGAGTCGGTGAGCGCGCGGCGGGACTCGACGGCGCCGGTCAGCTGCCGAAGCGTTTCGGCCGTGCGCGGGCCGGGGGCGGCGAGCAGCGCGTCCTCCCGGGACAGCAGTTCCGCGGCGCGGGAGAATTCGAGCAGGACCCGGGCGTCGGGGCCGAGTTCGGCCTTCTCCCCGCCGGTCAGGGCGCCTCCGACGGCGAAGGCGGAATCGACCACGCGGGTGTAGATGGTGTAGGCCGCCTCGGGGGTGGCCCGGCGGTCGGTGATGTCCTTGCGCGACGCGCCCAGGCTTTCGGCCGCGGCTACGAAGGCCTCGAGCCGCACCACGATGTCGGAGCGGTAGTCGCCGGAGTCGGCGACCGTGTGCTGGTCACCGAGCCGCAGCCGCTGGACGGCGGCGTCGGTCCGGCGGGCCTGCTGGTCCAGGGCGCCCGGGTCGGAGGCGGGGTCGGCGAGCAGACGGACCGCTACCCGCCGCTCCGCCTGGAGCTCGGTGACGGCTGCGGCGACGGGCGTGCGGATCTCGGTGTCGACCTGGTGGACTCGGCTGAGCCGGGCCATGTCCTGGGCGGTGTTGACGGTGGCGAAGGCCCAGAGGGCGAGGAGCGAGACGACCGGGACCATCAGCAGCGAAACGATCTTCGCGCGGACGGTGGCGGGGCGCAGCCGCAACCGCGGCCGGGATCCGCTCGTGCGCGCGGGGGGCGGGTCGGGCCGGTCGTCCCGGAGCTCCGCCGGTTCCTCGGCCGGCGGACCGGCGTGGGCCCGGCGTCCGCGTGCCGGGGGCGCGGGCATCCGCGGCGCCGCTGCTTCCGGTCTTCTGCGGGGTGTTCGCATGGGCTCCTCGTTCCGGGCGGTGCCTACGGGTGCGGTGTGGCGGGTGTGGCGAAGGGGACGGGTGGGGCGGAAGGACAGGTGGGGTGATGCAGCGGTGGGTGATGGAGCGGTGGGGCGGTGGCCGGTACGCGCCGGGGCGAAGCCGTGGAATCGGCACGGGCCACGGGTGCGCGGGCCACGGGTGCGCGGTCAGTACGGGGTCAGTGCGCGGTCGCGGTGTGCTCCCCCAGGTGCCGGGCCGACGGGGAGGCGGCGGGCCCGTCGACCGTCGGGGACAGCGCGACGAAGGCCGCGGTGATGAACAGGTAGGAGCCCAACCCGACGGCGAGCGGGAAGATGAACTGCATGGCCGTGGCGCCGGGAAGGGCCGCGTCCGAGGGGCTGACGCTGACGGCGACGGCCATCATCCCCGTGTAGTGCATGCTGCTCACGGCGGCGCCCATGACGAGCGAGGCGACGGCGACCGCCACCGGGGACTTGATGTTGAGCGCGGCCCACAGGGCGGCGGTCGCCGCAATCACGGCGATGGCGACGGAGAGTCCGACGGTGAGCGGATCGTAGGAGACGTCGCCGTGCAGACGCAGGGCCGCCATGCCCAGGTAGTGCATGCTGGCGACGCCGAGTCCGGTGGTCAGGCCGCCCAGTACGAGGGACCGGCCGCGGTCCTTTCCGTAGCCGACGGCAAAGACTCCGGCGCCCACCACCAGCACGGCGACGAGCAGGCTGAGGATCGTGAGGGGCACGTCGTAGTGGATCTCGGTGCCCGTGACCTCGAAGCCGAGCATGGCGACGAAGTGCATGGTCCAGATACCGGTGCCGATGGCGGAGGCCGCGGTGAGGAGCCAGTTGCGGCGGGAGGCTCCGGTCGTGGCGAGAGCCCGGACGGTACAGCGCAGCCCGAGAGCGGCGCCGATCGATGCCATCACATATGACAGCGCGGGTGTCAGCCAGCCGTAGGCGGCGTGGTCCAGATGTCCCAGGTGTCCCATGGCCACGGGACGCTAGTCCGGGTGAGGGCGCGAACAGGGGGCGCATTTCGAAAGCAGCTGGAACTGCTGGAATATGACAGAGCTACGTTCGCCTTCGATCACACCACGTTCCAGCTTGCACACGGTCCGCAGGCGCGCGGGCACCCGGGCGGGTGCCCGTGGGGGATCATGGGCGCATGAGCGAAGACCACACACACGTGCAGGAGTTCTTCGGGGCGCGTGCGGCGGACTGGGACCGCAGGTTTCCCGGGGACGGGCCCGCGTTCACCACCGCCGTGACCGAGTTCGGACTGCGGCCCGGGGACCGCGTGCTCGACGCGGGCTGTGGCACCGGGCGGGCCATGACCGCGCTGCGGGCCGCCGTCGGACCGTCCGGAACCGTTCTCGGCGTGGACCTCACCCCGCAGATGCTGGCCGCCGCGCGGCGGGCGGGGCGGGACGCCGAGGGCGCCCTGCTGCTCGCTGACGTGGCCCGGCTGCCGCTGCGCGACGAGGTGCTCGACGCGGTGTTCGCCGCCGGGCTCATCGCCCACCTGCCCGACCCGGGGGCGAACCTGTCCGAGCTCGCCCGGGTGGTCCGTCCCGGTGGCGGGCTCGCCCTCTTCCACCCGATCGGGCGAGCGGCCCTCGCCGCTCGGCACGGTCGCGAACTGACCCCGCAGGACATGCGGGCCGAGCACAACCTCGGCCCGCTGCTGACCGGTTCGGGCTGGAACATGGTCTCGTACGCCGATGACGACGACCGTTTCCTGGTGCTGGCCGTGCGTCGCCCCTCAACGCGTTCGTACGTCGGCCCCGCGCCCGGGGTCCGCGGAGGCGCCCGGGATCAGGCCGGAGGCTGAGCCTCGGCTCCGGCGGGCCGGCGGGGATGCGGAACGGGGCAGCCGCCCGAGCCGGGCACGGGGAACGTGCCGAGCTCACCCACGTCGTAGCCGTCCGGATAGCCCTTGATCTCCGGGTTCTGGCGGGCGTAGTGGGGGGCCCTGCGCGGGGGCAGGAGCCGTACCGCGCGGCCGCGCAGCCGCAGGGCGCCCTGGACGAGGCGCTGGACCGGGGCGCGCGGGGTCTCGTACCGGAAGGCGCGCAGCAGCGATTCGTCGAGGAGGGCGAGGCTCGCGCGCCGCACGGCGGGGGCGACAGGCGCCGGGTACCAGGAGGCCATGAGGTCGAGGGTGGAGTCGGCGACCTTGCGGGCGCCTTCGTCCCAGCCGAAGTGGGCCTCTTCGTAGGCGTTGAGGGTGATCTCGAACTCCTCGTAGGAGCCCGGGATGTCCGTGATGCCCAGGTGGCGGCCGAGAGCGGCGTAGTAGTTCGCGCAGGCCCGGCGCTCGTGGTGGGTCAGCGGGCGCCAGCCGTAGGCGTCCAGCCAGCGTGCCGGAATCACCACGAAGGTGCACAGGACGTACCGCATGTCCTCGTTCGAGATGTCGTAGCTGCGGTGCATCTGGTTGACACGGCGGATGGCGGTGCGCGCAGTGTCGCTCTCGAAGCCGTGCTCGACGACCGCGTCCAGGAGCAGCGAGGTGTCGTCGTAGCGCTTCTGGGGCCGGTCGGTGAACTCGGCCGTCTCGGCCAGCAGGCCACCGATGCTCGGGACGGCATAGGTCCGGAACAGAGCGAGTTCCAGGGCGCGGGTGAAGTCCCAGGGGAACTCGTAGGTGGCGGTGAGCCGGTAGATGGCGAGGAAGTCCTTGTCGGGATCGAGACGGAGGATCTCCCTCAGCCGATCGTAACGCTGCACCGGTGTCCCTTTCTGTGGCGGGTTCCCAACTCTACGTGCAGGTAGCAGCCTTGGAAATCGCGTCCCGCAGGCTCTCGACGGGCGGGTTACCCGCTGGTTAAGGTGCGCCGACGAAAGAGCTACCGGGAGGCCAGGTGTCCGACGACGAGGGTGGCGGCTCGCTGTACGTGCTGACCGCCGTGCTGCTGACCCCGGCACAGTTCCCCAGCATCCTGGGCGACGACTTCCCCGAGGCCTGCTCCCTGCTAGGCGTGGCCCCGAACGGGGAGGGGTACGGGCTGGTGCTCGGCCAGGACGAGGAGGGCGCGCGCTGGACGGTCGTCGTGGACGACGTGTCGCTCGTCGCGACGGCCATCGCCTCCTGGGACTGCGGGATGGAGTACGACCTGTCCCCCGACGAGCGGACGATCGTGGTCTCGCTGGCGGGCTGGCCACTGGAGCTTTCGGTGGCCGCGTCGGGAATCCCGGAACCGCACGATCCCGAGCAAGGAGCGGACGGTACTGGGCGGGTACCGCTCGCCCCGCCCTCGGCGGACGTATGGGGTCCGGTGCAGCGACGGATGGGCGCGGACCAGATCGCCCGGGAGTGGGCGGACTGGAGCGAGCGCGTGGCCACGGACGGCGGGGCCGCTGCCGCCGCGCACCCCGGGCTCGCACGGGCACTGGAGGAGGCCGTGGCGTACACGAAGACCCCGCCGCCGCCCGGCCGGGTGCGGTCCTCGTTCGCCGGCGAGGGGGTCCGGACGCTGCGGGTGGACGGGCCCGGCTGGTCGCTCGTGGCGCGCACCGGCGAGGCGGCCTTCGTCCTGCTGGACGAGGAGCCGAGCGAGGTGCTCACGGTCCCCCACAAGGCAGACGCGGACCAGCCGGGCCTACCGGATCTACCGGACCTGCTGACGGCGCTGGACCGCATCGCAGTCCGCCCGTCGTGAACACGAGCCGGAGTGGGCGATGGCGGTGACAGCAGCGGTAGCGGCAGCAGCGGCCCGATGTACGCCCGGTACCGAGCGGTTCGTCGACGGCCGGCCTCCGGGCGGGGACCGTCACGGCTCCCCATGATCGAAAAGAACCAGCCATGGCGGCTGGAAATCGCTCTGGATCCCCTTCCTCCAGAATGATCGAATCGGCCAGTCAAGAGGCTCAAAGGCGCGCACCCCGCGCCCGCGGCCCATTCCACGACGGAGGCCATTCTTGAATTCCATGTCCTACCTGGACCTGCACCGGGAAGTCTCGCAGGACATCGACGCGGAGATCGACGCCGCGCTGGAGCGGCTCGGCCCAGTGGCGAGCACGACCAGGAACTCAGTGGCCAAGCTCTTGGAGCACCGCAAACTGAGACATCCCCTCTCGGTGCTGCCGCTCCTCACGCACGCCATAGAGACCGGCAATCCGAGGCCGGCCATCCCGCTGTCCGCCGTCCACCTGCTGTGGTGGACCTCGGCCTGCTACCTCGACGACCTGGCGGACGCCAACGGCGCCTCCATCTCCGGCGAGCTCACCGAGAACGAAGCGCTGCTCGCATCCGTCATCACGGGGAACTCGCTCCCCATCCAGATCCTCCTCTCGCAGGACCTCCCGGACTCGTCGCGCAGCGCGCTGATAGCCGAGATCCTGAACGGCTGGATCATCGGCGTCGACGGCCAGATCGACGACATGCGCGGGGACATCTGCAGCGCCTCGCGGAAATCAGTGGTCGAGACGTACCGCGGCAAGTCCGGTGCGCCCTTCGGAATGATCACGGCAATGGCCGCGATATTCTCCGGAACAACGGCCGAGAAGGTGGAGCTGTGGCGTGAATTCGGCTACGTCTTCGGCATCCTTTGGCAAATATTCAACGACCAGGAAGACATCCTGTCCGGCCGCAACGAGGACCTGCTCAACGGCACGGTCACCTATCTCCTCGCCTCCGTCATCGAGGACTCCTCGCCCGATGCCCGGGAGCACGTCCTGGGCCTGTGCGCGGCCGCCGGACGCTCGCCTCAGGCCAGAGCGGAACTGGAGGCACTGCTGCGGACGCCCACCGCTCTCGACCGGTACCGGGCCGAGATCGACGCGTTCCGCGCCGAGGGGTACCGGATCCTGGACGAACTGGGCGGCGACGAGACCTACTTGCCGGTACTCCGACACCTCGTGGACCACGCGTCCCAGATGCTGCTCGAAGCGGATCCCGCCCCGGCCTTCGTGAGCGGCGCCGCCTGACCCGGCCGCCGCCCGGGCGGGCCACGCCCTGCGGGCGTCACCGCACCGAGCGGGTACACGCCCGAGTCCCGCCCCGCGGCCGTGCTCGCCGGGCTCCGCGCCGAAGCCGGAGCCCGGCCGCCCTGCCGGGCCGGCGCGCGGCGGCCGCGGTCAGCGGCCGATCTGCTTCCTGGATATACCCCGCAGACGACGGCGCTGGGAGGAGTCCAGCAGGAGGTAGGCGGCGACCGGCACGCCGATCAGGACCAGCAACCCCGCCCAGAACCCCACGGTCCAGAACAGCACGATGGCTGCCACGACTCCGGCAACCGCGATCTTTCCGCTCGTGGACATCTGCGGACACCTCCTCCTGCCGTCGACCACTACTACCCCGCTCAACGCGCCGCCGCGACCACGCGTTCCCCGACACCCGAACGACCTTCGAAGCGACCCGGGGCGCGGTCGCGCCCCCGTCGCCGGGCACACTCGATGACGTAAGCTCGGCCGCCCCGCACCAAGTAGTCAAACTTGAGGAATGCGTGCTCTTCGAGATCTCCGGCCTCATCCACGACCACTCCGCCGTCTTCCTTCCCGCCGACCCGCCGCGCCGCGGTCGGATCGCCCTCTGGCGGACCGCCGGCACGCCGCCCGGCGCCCCTGCCGGTGCCCGTGCCGGGGTCCCTGCCGGGGCACCTGCCGATGCCGATGCCGGTGCCCCGTCCCATGGCGGCGGCTTGGAGGAGCTCACGGTCATCTCCCCCGACCTCCGCCGGTCCACCGTGGTCGCGCACATCCTGTCCGTGGACGAAGCCCTGCCCCTCCTCACCCGCGCCCGGTCCGCGGCGACCGGGGCGGGACCCGGCGGCCCGACCGACGGAACCGACGGAACCGGTGACTCCGCCACGGCGTTCTGGGGCGCCGCCGCGCTGCTCGCCCTGCGCTTCGCCGCGCGCGGGCAGCTCCTGCCCGGGCTGAGTCCCGCCGGCCACGACGCGTGGCGGATCGGACCGCTGGAGGCCGCCGACCTCGACGAGGTCCGGGAACTGGCCGCCGCCATGCCGCCCGCCGCCCGTTGCGTGCCGCTGAACGCCGACGGGCCGCCCCGGCTGCCCTCGCCGGAACCGTTGCTGCGGGCCTTCCTCGACGCCATCGCCGACGCCCTCCCCCGCTCCCCCGCCGCCCCCGCGGCCGCCGGTGGCCCCGCCTACGCCGACCGCCCTCCGCAACTCCACCCCGAGCTGCGCGGATGGGCCGCCGAGGTGGCCGCCGGACATGACGCCGGGGTCCGGATCTCCTTGCGGATCGAGCTCGACCGGGCCCTGGACCGGGTCCTCGACCGGCCCCTCGACCGGGTCCCCGACGCAGCCGCGGCCCAGCCTCCCGAAGCCGCCCCCGTCTTCCGGGCCGTCCTGCAGATGCACAGCCTTTCCGACGACGCCCTCGTCGCCGATGCCGCCGACGTCTGGGCCGGATCCGGTGCCGCCGCGGTCGCCTTCCCCCCGAGCGCCCGGATGGACGCCCTCCGCGCCCTGCGCCGTGCCTCCCGGCTGTGGCCCCCACTCACCCCGCTGCTGGGCGCGGCCGTCCCGGACGCCGTCGAACTCGCCGACGAGGAGGTCACGGAGCTGCTCGGCGAAGCCGCCACCGCCCTCGCCGCCGACGGGGTCCAGGTGCACTGGCCGCGCGAGCTCCTGCGCAACCTGAACGCCCGGGCCGTCCTCGGCTCCCCCGACGACACCACCGCGAACGCCCGCCCCTCCGGTCTGCTCTCCCCCGGTGCCCTGCTCTCCTTCAGTTGGCGCCACGCCCTCGGCGACCAGGGCGACCTCACCCGCGCCGAACTCGACCGTCTCGCCGAGGCGAAGCGCCCGCTGGTCCGGCTGCGCGACCAATGGGTCCTGGTCGATCCCGCCGAAGCCCGCCGGGCCCTCGCCCGCCAGGACCGTAAGATCGCGGCCGCGGACGCGCTGGCCGCCGTACTCACCGGGTCGACGGAGATCGACGGCACGCGGGTCGACGTAGCAGCCACCGGTCCGCTGGAGGGCCTGCGCGCGCGCCTCGCCACCAATCCGCATGAGGCTCCCGACGCACCCGACGCACCCGACGCGCCGCCGGAGCTGCGGGCCACCCTGCGCGACTACCAGCTGCGCGGTCTGCGCTGGCTGGCCCGGATGACCTCGCTCGGCCTCGGCGCCTGCCTCGCCGACGACATGGGCCTCGGCAAGACCGTCACCCTCATCGCGCTCCACCTGCACCGCAACCGACCCCAGGCTCCCGGCACCGACCCCGGCGCCGCCGCCGGGCCGACCCTGGTGGTGTGCCCGGCCTCGCTGCTGGGCAACTGGCAGCGGGAGATCGAGAAGTTCGCCCCCGGCACCCCCGTGCGCCGCTTCCACGGCCCGGACCGCAGCCTCGCCGGGCTGACCGGCGGGTTCGTCCTCACCACCTACGGCACCATGCGCCTGCACGCACCCGAACTCGCCGCCACCCGCTGGGGCATGGTCGTGGCCGACGAGGCCCAGCACGTCAAGAACCCGCGCTCGGCCACCGCCAAGGCCCTGCGCACCATCCCGGCCCCGGCCCGCGTGGCCCTGACCGGCACCCCCGTCGAGAACGACCTCACCGAGCTGTGGGCCCTCCTCGACTGGACCACACCCGGGGTGCTCGGCCGCCTCGGCACCTTCCGGTCCCGCTACGCCGACCCCGTCGAGAGCGGCCGCGACCCGCAGGCCGCCACCCGGCTGTCCGCTCTGGTGCGGCCGTTCCTGCTGCGCCGCAAGAAGTCCGACCCCGGCATCGCACCCGAGCTGCCGCCCAAGACCGAAACCGACCACGCCGTCACCCTCAGCCGCGAACAGACCTCGCTCTACGAGGCGGTCGTACGCGAAACCCTCGCCGCGATCTCGGAGGCGGACGGGATGGAGCGGCGCGGTCTGGTGGTCAAGCTGCTGACCTCCCTCAAGCAGATCTGCAACCACCCCGCCCACTACCTGCGCGAGCACGGCCCGGCGGAACGCGGCGCCAAGGCGGCCGGTGACGGCGGCGCCCGTTCCGGAAAGCTGGAGCTGCTCGACGAACTCCTCGACACCATCCTGTCCGAGGGCGGCTCGGTGCTGGTCTTCACCCAGTACGTGACGATGGCCAGGATCCTGGAGAAGCATCTGGCCGGCCGTGGGATCAGCTCGCAACTGCTGCACGGCGGGACGCCGGTGCCGCGCCGCGAGGAGCTCGTCGACCGCTTCCAGGCGGGCGAGGTCCCCGTCTTCCTGCTGTCCCTGAAGGCGGCGGGCACCGGGCTGAACCTCACCCGGGCCGGACACGTCATCCACTTCGACCGTTGGTGGAACCCGGCCGTCGAGGAACAGGCCACCGACCGCGCCTACCGCATCGGCCAGACCCAGCCCGTACAGGTCCACCGGATCATCGCCGAGGGCACCGTCGAGGACCGGATCGCCGAGCTCCTGGCGCGCAAACGCGCCCTGGCCGACGCCGTCCTCGCGGGCGGCGAGGGCGCGCTGACCGAACTGACCGATGCCGAACTGGCCGAGCTCGTGGCGCTGCGCCCGGCCGCTCGCGGGGAGTGAGCGATGAACAGCCGAGAGCCGTACGAGAAGACCTTCCCGGCCCTGGCGCCCGCCCCCGGCCGCGGCTTCGCCCGCACGTGGTGGGGCCGTGCCTGGCTGCGCGCCCTGGAGGACAGTGCGCTCGACGAGGCGCAGGTCAAGCAGGGTCGCCGGTACGCGCGCGCGGGCGCCGTCGGCGCGGTGTCGGTGCGCCCCGGCGGGCTCACCGCGGTGGTGCGCGATCCGGACGGGACGGCGCACCGGACGGACGTGCTGGTGCAGGAGTTCACGGAAGCGGAATGGGACCGACTGCTGGATCTGGCTGCCGCGGAGGCTGGGCACATCGCGGCGCTGCTCGACCGGGAGGTGCCGCCGGAACTCGCCGAGGACGCCGCCGCGGCCGGGGTCGAGCTGCTGCCCGGCATAGGAGACCTCGACCCGCGCTGCGACTGCGGCGAGTGGGACCACTGCCCGCACACGGCCGCGCTCTGCTACCAGGTGGCCCGGCTACTGGACCAGGACCCCTTCGTGCTGCTGCTCCTGCGGGGCCGGGGCGAGCGCGGGCTGGTGGACGAGCTGGCGGAGCGGAGCAGGGTGGAAGCGGAAGCAGAAGCAGCCGCTCCGCACGCGCCGGTCGACGAGGGGGTCCCGGCGGCGGAGGTCTTCGCGGCGGGCGCTGCCCTGCCTGCCCTGCCCCCGCTGCCGGGGCTGCCACCGGCGCCGGGCCAGCCGCCGACCCTGGACACGGAGACCGATGCGAAACCTGAACTCGACGTGGATGCGGTGGAGTCCCTGGCGCAGGCGGCCGCGACCGAGGCCCACCGGCGGCTCGCGGAGGCGCTGACTCCGGGACACGCCGAACGCGCCCCGGCGGCCCCGCTCACACACGCCCAAGACGCCGTACGACTCTCGGCCGAGGCCGGTGACTTTCGGCTCCGTTCCCGCCTGGCGGCGGCTACCGGGCGCAGCCGGGCCGAGATGGAACTGGCCGTACGCGCCTGGGGCTTCGGCGCGGCCCAGGGCCTGGCGGTGCTGGAGGAAGACTGGACGCCGGGCCGGAGCGAACTGGCCCGTGCCCGGTCGGCCCTGGCCGCGGCCTGGGCGGACGGGGAGGCTCCGGTGCTCCGCCGGGTCCGCGCCCGCTGGACGGAAGCGGGCACCGACCGCCAGCTCCGGCTGGGCCGGGAGGGGCGCTGGTGGCCGTACCGCCGCGAGGCGGGTCGGTGGATCCCGTCGGGGCCCTCCGCCCCCGACCCGGGCTCGGCGCTGGAGGCCGATCCCGCCCCATGAGGTTGAGGCTCGCGCGGGCCGCATACCGCCGGCGCCCTGGCCGACGTACGCCTTGCCCGGACCCGGTACCGGGACGACGATGAGGAAGCTCCACAGCTCCACAGATCGGCAACGCCGTAGCTCCGCAACTCCACAACTCCGCAACTCGGCAACTCGGCAGCTCCGTACCGCGGCACCTCGGGAGGGTGACATGGGCGATCCGTCGGTGGCGCTGCCGGGCGGGGCCGATCCGGCCGCGCGCACGCGCGAACTACGGCGGGCACATGCCGCGTTCACCCGGGACGGGCGGGTCGAGGGTCCGGTCCGGGCGGTCATCGCGCGGTCCTGGCGGCGGTGCGCGCGGGCCCGGCTCAGCCCGGAGTGCGCGCCCCGGGTGGAGCTCGCGGAGGCGGAGCTGCGCTCGTACCGCGAGGAGCATCCGCTGGCCCGGGTGATGCCGCTGTTCCGGGAGCTCGTGGGGGCGTTCGCCGCGCACGGTGCCCACCTGCTGGCGGTGTGCGACGCGCGGGGCAGCCTGCTGTGGGTGGAGGGCGAACAGGGAACCCTGCGCAGGGCCGAGGGCCTCGGCTTCGTCCCGGGCGCGCGCTGGGCGGAGTCGGCGATGGGCACCAACGCACCGGGGACGGCGGTCGCGACGGGCGAGCCCGTGCAGGTCTTCGGGGCCGAACACTTCAGCCGCCGGGTACACCCGTGGACCTGCGCGGCGGCCCCGGTGCGGGACCCCCGGACGGGCAGGCTGCTGGGCGCGGTGGACATCACCGGGGGCGACGGCCTGGCCCACCCGCACTCCCTCGGCTTCGTACGGGCGGTGGCCCGGGCGGCGGAAGCCCAGTTGACGCTGCTCGAACCGGATCGGCCGGCCCCCAGGAACACCCTCGCCGCCCTCGGCCAGGACGAAGCACTGCTGGTCACCGCCGGTCGCAAGCTCCGGCTCGGGCGGCGGCACAGCGAGATCATGGCGCTGCTCGCGCACCATCCCGAGGGCTTGTCCGGCGAGGAGCTGGCGATCTCCTTGTACGAGGACGAGTCGGTGTCGCCCGTGACGTTGCGCGCCGAGATCTCCCGGCTGCGCGCCCTGCTGGGGCCGTCGGCGCCGCTTTCGAGGCCGTACCGCACGGCCGGTCCGCTGGACGCGGATTTCACCGTCCTGACCCGGCAGTTGGCCGCCGGGGCGGTGTCCGCGGCCCTCCACCACTACCCCGGCCCCCTGCTGCCGGGCTCCACCGCACCCGCCATCGTCCGGTTGCGGCGCCGGATCGAGGACCAGGCTCGGGCGGCCGTGATCGCACGGGCGGATGCCGGGATGCTGACCGACTGGGTGTGCAGCCCGTGGGGCGCGGACGACCCGCAGGCGTGGCGGGCGCTGGCGGCCGCGCTGCCCCCGGAACGCCGGCCGGCCGCGCTGGCCCACGCGCACGCCCTGGACCGGGAGCTGGGCGCGCGCCCGGACCCAGGTGGTCGGCGGCGTGCAACGTATCCGCAACCTGCCCGCCCCTAGCCTCCACCCGAGCGCTGTCCGACGGCGGCCGGCGCCCGGCAAGGGGAGGACACCATGGCCCGCTACGCTGCGCCCGGAACCGAGGGGGCGCTCATGTCGTACGCGTCCCGCTACGACCACTTCATCGGCGGCGAGTACGTTCCGCCCGCCCGCGGCCGGTACTTCGAGAATCCTTCCCCCGTCAACGGCCGGGTCTTCACGGAGGTCGCCCGGGGCACGGCCGAGGACGTGGAGCGGGCGCTGGACGCGGCCCACGCGGCGGCGCCCGCGTGGGGGCGTACGTCGGTCGCCGAGCGGTCGTCGATCCTGCTGCGCATCGCGGACCGGACGGAGCAGCACCTGGAGGCCCTCGCGGTCGCGGAGACCTGGGAGAACGGCAAGCCGGTGCGGGAGACCCTGGCGGCCGACCTCCCCCTGGCCGTGGACCAGTTCCGGTACTTCGCGGGCGCCCTGCGGGCGCAGGAGGGCGCACTGAGCCAGATCGACGACGACACCGTCGCCTACCACTTCCACGAACCGCTGGGCGTGGTCGGACAGATCATCCCGTGGAACTTCCCGATCCTGATGGCGGTGTGGAAGCTGGCCCCGGCGCTGGCGGCGGGCAACACCGTGGTCCTCAAGCCGGCCGAGCAGACCCCAGCCTCCGTCCACTACTGGCTGGGTCTGGTGGCGGACCTGCTGCCGCCGGGCGTGGTCAACATCGTCAACGGCTTCGGGGAGGAGGCGGGCAAACCCCTCGCGTCCAGTCCTCGGGTGGCGAAGATCGCCTTCACCGGGGAGACCGCCACCGGTCGGCTGATCATGCAGTACGCGGCCGAGCACCTGAAGCCGGTCACCCTGGAACTCGGCGGCAAGAGCCCGAACCTCTTCTTCGACGACATCTGGTCCACGGACGACGACCTGCGCGACAAGGCCTTGGAGGGTTTCACCATGTTCGCCCTCAACCAGGGCGAGGTGTGCACGAGCCCGTCGCGTGCGCTGATCGAGCGGGGCAGGTACGGGGACTTCCTCGACGCGGCGGTGGCCCGTACCGAACTGATCGTGTCGGGGCACCCGTTGGACACGGACACGATGATCGGGGCGCAGGCCTCGGAGGAGCAGCTGAAGAAGGTCCTGTCGTACGTGGAGATCGGCCAGCGGGAGGGCGCGAAGATCCTCACGGGCGGCGAGCGCCGGGAACTGGAAGGCGATCTCGCGGGCGGCTTCTACGTCCAACCCACCATCTTCGAGGGCGACAACCGCATGCGGATCTTCCAGGAGGAGATCTTCGGGCCGGTGGTGTCGGTGACCTCGTTCCAGGACTTCGACGATGCCCTACGGATCGCGAACGACACGGCGTACGGCCTGGGCGCGGGCATCTGGACGCGGGACATCAACACCGCCTACCGCGCGGGCCGCGCGATCCAGGCGGGCCGCGTCTGGACGAACTGCTACCACGCGTACCCGGCACACGCTGCATTCGGCGGATACAAGCAGTCGGGCATCGGCCGCGAGACCCACAAGATGATGCTGGAGCACTACCAGCAGACGAAGAACGTTTATTGCAGCTATTCCCCGAAAGCAGTTGGGTTCTTCTAGGAAACTGATGAAGATGTTGGGTTCTGGCCCCGCCGCGTCAGCGGTGGGGCCAGACTCGTTCTCGTGGTGCAAGGGGAATGGTTCGGGGAGA